>NZ_JBIVFF010000004.1:0-632672 GCF_044748025.1 Streptomyces sp. NPDC090032
ACGCCCGGTTACATTCCGAACCCGGAAGCTAAGCCTCACAGCGCCGATGGTACTGCAGGGGGGACCCTGTGGGAGAGTAGGACGCCGCCGAACTAATTTTGAAGAAAACCCCCGTAACGGATGAGAATCCTGTTACGGGGGTTTTCTGCGTTGTGCGCGAATTCCCGGCCGGTCCCTTTTCAGGGACCGGCCTTTTTCTTGTATTCAGAGCCGGCCCGCTGCCTTCAAAGCGAGGTAGGCGTCCGCGAGGGCCGGTGCGAGGTCATTCGGGGTGGCGTCGACGACCGTCACGCCGCGGCGGATGAGCAATTCCGCTGTGCGGTGGCGATCCGCTTGGGCTTGGGCCGCGGCGGCAGCGTCGTAGACCGCGTCTGTGGTTCCTCGGGAGACGGCCATTTCCGCGATGGTCGGGTCCGCCACCGAGGCCACCAATACTGTGTGGCGTTTGGTGAGGCGGGAGAGGACCGGGAGGAGGCCCTCCTCCACCGGAGCCGCGTCGAGGCTCGTGAGGAGGATGATGAGCGAACGGCGTGGAGCTGTGCGCAGGGCCGCCGAGGCCAGGCCGCGGGCGTCCGTCTCGACGAGTTCCGGCTCCAGTGGGGCCATGGCGTTGACCAGGGCGGGCAGGAGTTCGCCGGCCGCGCGGCCCTGGACCAGGGCGCGGGTGCGGCGGTCGTAGGCGAGCAGGTCGACCCGGTCGCCGGCCCTGGACGCCAGTGCGCCGAGGAGGAGTGCGGCGTCCATCGAGGCGTCGAGGCGGGGTGCGTCGCCGACCCGGCCCGCGGAGGTGCGGCCCGTGTCGAGGACCAGAAGGATGTGGCGGTCGCGTTCCGGGCGCCAGGTGCGGACCGCGAGTGTGGACTGGCGGGCGGTGGCGCGCCAGTCGATGGAGCGGGTGTCGTCCCCGGGAACGTACTCGCGCAAGCTGTCGAATTCGGTGCCCTCGCCGCGTGTCAGGACGCTGGTGCGGCCGTCGAGTTCGCGCAGGCGGGCCAGTTTCGAAGGCAGGTGCTTGCGGCTGTGGAACGGGGGGAGGACGCGGACCGTCCATGGGACGTCGTGGCCGCCCTGGCGGGTGAAGAGGCCCAGGGGGCCGAACGAACGGATCGTGACCCGGTCGGCTTTCCTGTCGCCCCTGCGGGTGGGGAGCAGGCGCGTGGTGATGCGGCGGCGTTCGCCCGCGGGGATCGTCACGCGGTGGCGGGAGGCCTCGACCTCGGTGCCGGGGAGCCAGCTGCTGGGTGGCCAGGCGTCGCGGATCTGGGCGCGCAGGGGGCGGCGCGAGGGGTTGGTGACGGTGAGGGTGACGTCGGCGGGGTCGCCCAGGCGTACCGCGGTGTCGCCGGAACGGGTCAGGCGCAGGCGGCGTACCGGGGCGGCCAGGGCGAAGTCGCAGGCGCAGGCGAGGGCCAGGGGGGTGTTCACGGCCAGGATGCCGGTCCAGCTGGGCTCCCAGATGCCTACGGGGAGGGAGCCCAGGGCGGCGAGCAGGGCGGTGCGTCCGGTGAGGGCCATGGGTCCTGAGCCTTGCGTCAGCGGGGAACGGGGACGTGGGCCAGGATCGCGTTGATGACCGAGTCGGGCGTGACGCCCTCCATCTCGGCCTCGGGGCGGAGCTGGATCCGGTGGCGGAGCGTGGGCAGGGCGAGTGCCTTCACGTCGTCGGGGATGACGTAGTCGCGGCCGGTCAGCCAGGCCCAGGCGCGCGCCGTGGACAGGAGCGCCGTCGCGCCGCGCGGGGAGACGCCCAGGGTGAGGGACGGGGATTCGCGGGTGGCGCGGCAGATGTCGACGACGTAGGCCGTGATCTCGGGGGAGATCGAGGTCTTCGCCACGGCTGCCCGGGCGGTTTCCAGGTCGGCGGCGGTGGCTACGGGGCGTACGCCCGCGGAGCGCAGGTCGCGCGGGTTGAAGCCCTGGGCGTGGCGGGTCAGGACATCGATCTCGTCCTGACGGGAGGGGAGGGGGACCGTGAGCTTGAGGAGGAAACGATCCAGCTGGGCCTCGGGGAGGGGGTACGTGCCCTCGTACTCGACGGGGTTCTGCGTCGCCGCGACCAGGAAGGGGTCGGGGAGCGGGCGGGGGGTGCCGTCGACCGTGACCTGGCGTTCCTCCATGGCTTCGAGGAGGGAGGACTGGGTCTTGGGCGGGGTGCGGTTGATCTCGTCCGCGAGGAGGAGGTTCGTGAAGACGGGGCCCGGCTGGAACGAGAACTCGGCGGTGCGGGCGTCGTAGACGAGGGAGCCCGTGACGTCGCTCGGCATCAGGTCCGGGGTGAACTGGACGCGCTTCGTGTCGAGTTCGAGGGAGGCGGCGAGGGCGCGTACGAGGAGGGTCTTGGCGACTCCGGGGACGCCTTCGAGGAGGACGTGGCCGCGGCAGAGGAGTGCCACGACGAGGCCCGTGACCGCGGGGTCCTGGCCGACGACGGCCTTGGCGATCTCCGCGCGCAGAGCCTCCAGAGACGCCCTTGAGCTGCGGGGATCTCCGGTGGGCCCGGCGTTGTCAGTGGTCGGGGCCATCATGAGTGGCGTACCTCTCTTTCGAGGGCGTCGAGTTGGTCGGCGAGTGCGATCAGTGCCGCGTCGTTGGCCGGCGGCGTGCCGAAGAGGAGGGGGCGCGGGTCCTGGCCGGGGGTGCGGAGTGCGGCGGTCAGGGCGGGCAGCAGGGTCTCGGGCGTGTGGGCCTGGGACGGGGGGACGCCGATGAGGGGGGCGAGGCGGGTGCGGGTGGCAGTGCGCAGAGCAGAGGCGGCGCGGTCGCGGGCGCCCACCTTGCGGTAGAGGCGGGCGCGGCCTTCGACGGCTTCGGAGGCGCGGATCGCGACGGGGAGGCGTTCGGGGACGAGGCGGCCGAGGCGGCGGCCGCGCCAGAACGCGGCGAGGACGGCTGCGACGAAGAGTTGCAGGGTGCCCCAGAGCCAGCCCGAGGGGAGCAGGTCGAAGAAGCTGCGGCGGTCGGTGCCGGTGGCCGCGGCGTCGTCGGAGAGGGAGGGGAGGTACCAGACCAAGTGGGGGCGGGAACCGAGGAGTTGAAGGGCGAGCGAGGCGTTGCCCTGCTGGTCGAGGCGGTCGTTGAGGAGGATGTCGGGGGCGCCGATGAGGACGGTGTCGCCGCCTTTGGCCTCCGGCAGGCGCAGCAGGGTGGGGAGGCTTTCGCTGCGGTAGCAGGTGTCCGCGTCCGTGGGGTACGTGGCGTAGCGGCGGCCGCCGGTCTCGGCGTCGCCGGCGCGGCGGGCGGCGGGCAGGGAGCAGCCGGGTTGCGCGAGCGCGTCGAGGCTGGGTGCGGGGTCCGCGGTGACGTCGGGGGCGAGGGTGCCGAGCGAGGGGGCGCCGGGGGCGATCAGGACGGTGCGGCCGCCGGAGTCGGTGGTGGCGGCGTGCAGTTGGGCCTGCTGGCGGTCGGTGAGCAGGTCCGGGGACGCGATGAGGAGGGTGGTGTCGGGGCCTGCCGCGGCGCGGGCCCCGGCGGTGGTGGTGACCACGCGCGTGGTCACGCCCCGGTCGGCCAGGAGTTGGGCGACGGCGCGGCTGCCGCCGGGGTCGGCGGAGCGTGGGTCGAGGCGGCCGTGGGCGGCGCCGGAGCGGACGAGCGCGATGGTGACGGCGGCGATCGCCAGGACCACGGCGGCGATGAGCAGGCCGCGCGTGCGGGTCCAGAGCTGGCGTGGGGTGCGGGCCGTGGAGGTGGCCGGGGGCTGCTCGCCGGAGTGCTCCGGTGTCGCGGGGCCTTGCGGGCGCGGCGGGGCGGCGGGGTTCGGCGGGTGCTGGGTGGTCACTCGGCGGCTCCTCGGGGGGCGCTGCCGGTGAAGGTGGGGGTGGCGCGGTCCAGTTCGGCGTCGAGTGCGGTGAGGCGCTCGTACGTCTGCGGGGTGGCGGTGCGGCCGCCGTATGTGACGTCGTCGAAGTCGCGGGCGGCGGTGCGCAGCCGGTCCGTGTGGGCGCGCAGGGTGCGGCCGGCTTCGGTGGCGGCTTCGTCGGCGGTGCGGCCGGGGCGCGGGTCGAGGAGTGCGCGCTCCTCCAGGGAGCGGACGATGGCGCGCATCCGTTCCTGCACGGCCTGGGTCCAGTGGCCTTGGGCGGCCTGTGCCTCGGCGGCCGCGCGGTGTTCGGCGGCGCTGCGCGGGCGGTCGTCGAAGAGGGCGGCGGTGGAGTGGGGGGAGCGGTGCGGGGTGCCCAGGCGCCACCACAGGGCGACGGCGAGGGCCATGACCGCGAGGGCGATGACGAGCAGGCCGAAGCCGCCGCCGGGGGTCGCCCCGGCGGCGGCGGAGAACAGCTTGTCGAGCCATTCCCAGAAGCGGTTGAGGCCCCGCTGGAGGAGGCTCGGATCGTCCTGGTGGTACGCCGGATCGGACAGCTCGCGTCGGGCGGCTTCTCGCGCGGGGTCGCGCGAAATCGTCACCGGTGGTTCGTCGCCACCGGTGCGTGAGCGCAGCACGGCAGCCCAGAGCACTCCCCCCGCCGGGCTCACGGCATCAGCTCCCCGGGGTGGTGCCGGTGGTGTTGCTGTAGCCCTGGAGGCCTGCCGCGCGGCCGAGTTCGAGGTCGAGGGCCTCGCGGCGGATGCGCTGGTCGATGTAGAGGAGCACGGTGACGCCCGCCGTGATCGGGAACGTGAGCATGGAGCCGATCACCGAGCCGACGCCGGTGACGATGAGGAACGTCCAGCCGAGGTCGCCGGTGCCGCCGTCGAGGAATCCGCTGACGCCTTCGCCGCTGAGCGAGGCGGCGAGGAAGGTGAACGGGATGACGATGATCGACGAGACGAGCCCGGCGATGATCCCGGCGAGCAGCTGGATGCCGAAGACCCGCCACCAGGAGCCGCGGACCAGCTTGGCGGAGCGGCTCATCGACTTCAGGATGCTCTGCTTCTCCAGCATCAGGGCGGGCGAGGCGAGCGAGAAGCGGATCATCAGCCAGATCGCCAGGACGGCGCCGCCGAGGGCGCCGAAAGCGATGAGCGGGGCGCCGGAGTCCGAGGAGCCGATGGCGGCGACGAGGATGCCCGGCAGCATGCAGACGAGCAGGACGGCAGCGGCGATGAGCGGCAGGAGGAGTGTCAGGCCGGCCAGCTTGAGGAGCTGTGGCTTGGCGTCCTTCCAGGCCTCTCCCGTCGACACGGACTTGCCGAGCACGGCCCGGCTGGTCACGGTCGTGAGCAGGGCGGTGGCGACGATGGTGCCGAGCAGGTAGACGATCTGGACGACGCCCGAGCTGAGCAGGGCGTCGCCGACGGCGCGGGTCAGTTCGCTCGCCGTCGCGCTCGGGTCGTCGAGAGCGTCCGTGTTCGTCGAGCCGTTCAGGACGAGACCCTGGAGGAGGACGACCACGATCTCGATGAATACGGCGACGGAGAGCGAGATCCCGAGGACGGTGCGCCAGTGCGTGCGCATCGTCGACACGGCGCCGTCGAGGATCTCGCCGACGCCGAGCGGGCGCAGCGGGATGACGCCGGGCTTGGCCGCCGGGGGCCTGCCCTGCCAGGAGCCCCATCCGGCGCCGTAGCCACCGCCGGGGCCGCCGTAACCGCCGCCGTAGCCGCCCGGGCCCGCGGGGCCGCCGGGGGATCCGCCGCCCCATCCCTGGGACGGCGGGGACGGTGGCGACGGAGGGGGCGGGGCCTGGCCGGAGCCGGACGGGGCGGACCACTGCGCGGGCGGTGGCTGCTCCTTGGACCACTTCGGGTCGGGAGCGGCGTCCTCGCCGTCGCCGCTGCGGCCGTTCCTACCGTCCTGACCGTTCTGACCGTCCTGCGCAGGCTGGTCGTCCTGGCCGTCGGAGGGGGCAGATCCGGGCGAGGCCCAGCCCGGAGTGTCGTTCATCGTCGCTCCTTCACGGTGCCCGTCCGCGGTCGCGGCGGCAGCTTGGCGCCCATCGTGCCACGGTGTGGCTCGGAGTTGACCAGGTGCCGTATGGGCTGCACACCTTCAATTGTCCGCCGGGTACGGGGCAGACTGGGCAGATGGCTGATCAGTACGCGCAAACCGGCGACGACAAGCGGCCCACCGACGTACCCGTACTCCGATGGGAGGAGCCGGCCGAGGGGCCCGCGCTCGTCCTGCTCGACCAGACCAGGCTGCCCATGGAGGAGGTCGAGCTGGTCTGCACCGACGCGCAGGGGCTCGTCCAGGCGATCAGAACGCTCGCCGTGCGGGGAGCGCCAGTCCTGGGCATCGCGGGGGCGTACGGGGTCGCCCTGGCCGCGGCACGGGGGTTCGACGTGGACGAGGCGGCCCACGCGCTGGCCGGCGCGCGCCCCACCGCGGTGAATCTCGAGAGGGGGGTGCGCCGGGCCCATGAGGCGTACCGGGCCGGGCTCGGGGAGGAGGGGGACCGGGAGCGGGCCGCCCGGGACGCGCTCGCCGCCGCACGGGCCCTCCATCAGGAGGACGCGGAGGCCAGCGCCGCCATGGCCGGACACGGCCTCGCGCTGCTCGACGAACTGCTGCCGGGCGGACAGCACCGGATCCTCACGCACTGCAACACCGGGGCGCTGATCTCCGGGGGCGAGGGCACCGCGTTCGCGGTGGCGCTTGCCGCGCACCGGGTGGGACGGCTGACCCGGCTGTGGGTCGGCGAGACGCGGCCACTGCTCCAGGGTTCGAGGCTGACCGCGTACGAGGCGGCGCGGGCGGGGATGGCGTACACGCTGCTCACGGATAATGCGGCGGGGTCGCTGTTCGCGGCCGGTGAGGTGGACGCGGTGCTGGTCGGCGCGGACCGGATCGCGGCGGACGGTTCCGTCGCGAACAAGGTGGGGACCTATCCGCTCGCGGTTCTCGCCAAGTACCACCACGTGCCGTTCATCGTGGTGGCGCCGGGTACGACCGTGGACCCGGACACTCCCGACGGAGCGTCCGTCGAGGTGGAGCAGCGGGCCGGACATGAAGTGACGGAGGTCACGGCACCCCAGGTGCCGATGGCCGGGGTTGAGGCGGGAGGCGTGTTTCCGGTGGCTCCACTGGGGACGCAGGCGTACAACCCCGCATTCGATGTGACGCCGCCCGAGTTGGTGACGGCGATCGTCACAGAGTGGGGAGTGGTTTCCCCTGTGACAGCTGAAGGACTGGGCGAGCTGTGTGCCAGGTCACGCCAGGTAACGATTAAGTAATGGGATGATGTGGCCTATGAAGGGACGAGTCCTTGTCGTCGACGACGACACCGCACTGGCCGAGATGCTCGGCATTGTGCTGCGTGGTGAAGGTTTTGAGCCGTCGTTCGTAGCTGACGGCGACAAGGCGCTGGCCGCTTTCCGTGAGTCCAAGCCGGATCTGGTCCTGCTGGACCTGATGCTCCCCGGCCGGGACGGCATCGAGGTGTGCCGCCTGATCAGGGCGGAGTCCGGGGTGCCGATCGTGATGCTGACCGCGAAGAGCGACACGGTGGACGTCGTGGTGGGCCTCGAGTCGGGCGCCGACGACTACATCGTGAAGCCGTTCAAGCCGAAGGAGCTCGTGGCCCGGATCCGGGCGCGGCTGCGGAGGTCCGAGGAGCCCGCGCCGGAGCAGCTCGCCATCGGTGACCTGGTCATCGACGTGGCCGGGCACTCCGTCAAGCGGGAGGGGCAGTCGATCGCCCTGACCCCCCTGGAGTTCGACCTCCTGGTGGCGCTCGCCCGCAAGCCGTGGCAGGTGTTCACGCGTGAGGTCCTCCTCGAGCAGGTGTGGGGCTACCGGCACGCGGCCGACACCCGCCTGGTGAACGTGCATGTGCAGCGGCTGCGCTCGAAGGTCGAGAAGGACCCCGAGCGTCCGGAGATCGTGGTGACCGTCCGTGGCGTCGGTTACAAGGCCGGACCGAGCTGACATGTCCCGTGACAGTGCCGCTCCGGCACCCGGGGGGCCGGGAATCCGCTCGGGGCGGCCTGTGGGACCGAAGGCCGGGCGCGGCTCCGTGCTGCGCCGGGTCCTCGACGGCGGTCTGCTGCTCCAGGGCGGGATGAACGGCAGCCCCGTGCTGCGCCTGTTCACGCGCTGGGTGCGGCGGCCGCTGCTGCCCGCCATGCGCCTGTGGCGGCGCAACATCCAGCTCAAGATCGTCGTCACGACGCTGCTGATGTCGCTCGGTGTCGTACTGCTGCTCGGCATCGTCGTCATCGGCTCCGTGCGCAACGGCCTGCTCGACGCCAAGGTGAAGGCGTCGCAGAGCCAGGCCGAGGGCGGCTTCCGGGCCGCCAAGGACAAGGCCGACACGGCCGCGGCCGGGGCGCGCGACGGGGCGACGGCGGACAGTCGCGCCCCCCTGAACACGAACAACTGGATGAGTGAGCTGGTCACCCAGCTCTCCTCCGGCGGCCAGAGCGCCTTCGACGTGGTGACGCTCAGCCCGGCAGGGGCCGACAGCGGCGACGCGGTACGCGGACCGCGGGCCTCCGGCGGCGTCCTCGACCCCAGCGTCCCCGACGACCTGCGCGAGCGGGTCGAGAAGATGACGGGCGCGTCCCAGGAGTACACGCGCATCGTCTACGAGGACGGCAAGGACTCCCAGCCCGGCCTCGTCATCGGCAAACAGCTGACCGACCCGAAGGGCCACGCCTACCAGCTGTACTACCTCTTCCCGCTCACGCAGGAGGAGAAGTCGCTCGGCCTGGTCAAGGGGACGCTCGCCACCGCAGGCCTGTTCGTCGTGGTGCTGCTCGGCGCCATCGCCTGGCTGGTCGTACGGCAGGTCGTCACGCCCGTACGGATGGCGGCCGGTGTCGCCGAGAGGCTGTCCGCGGGGCGCCTCCAGGAACGTATGAAGGTCACCGGCGAGGACGACATCGCCCGGCTCGGCGAGGCCTTCAACAAGATGGCGCAGAACCTGCATACGAAGATCCAGCAGCTGGAGGACCTCTCGCGGATGCAGCGGCGCTTCGTGTCCGACGTGTCCCACGAGCTGCGGACGCCGCTGACGACGGTGCGCATGGCCGCCGACGTGATCCACGACGCGCGCGTGGACTTCGATCCGGTGACGGCGCGGTCGGCGGAGCTGCTCGCCGACCAGCTGGACCGGTTCGAGTCGCTGCTCTCGGATCTGCTCGAGATCAGCCGGTTCGACGCGGGCGCGGCCGCGCTGGAGGCGGAGCCGATAGACCTGCGCGAGGTCGTACGCCGAGTGGTGGGCGGCGCCGAACCGCTCGCCGAGCACAAGGGCACGCACGTACGGATCGTCGGGGACCAGCAACCGGTCGTCGCCGAGGCGGACGCGCGGCGCCTGGAGCGCGTCCTGCGCAACCTCGTGGTCAACGCCGTCGAGCACGGCGAGGGCAAGGACGTGGTGGTGCGGCTCGCCGCGGCCGGCGGCGCCGTCGCCATCGCCGTACGCGACTACGGCGTCGGCCTGAAACCCGGCGAGGCCACCCGCGTCTTCAGCCGCTTCTGGCGCGCCGACCCGGCACGCGCGCGTACCACCGGCGGCACAGGCCTCGGCCTGTCCATCGCCCTCGAGGACGCCCGGCTGCACGGCGGCTGGCTCCAGGCGTGGGGCGAGCCCGGCGGCGGCTCACAGTTCCGGCTGACCCTGCCGCGCACGGCGGACGAACCCCTGCGCGGTTCACCGATACCGCTGGAACCGGAGGACTCGCGGCGCAACCGAGGCCTGAGCGAGGCGGGGCTTCCGCCCGGCGGGGGCCCCGGCAAGCTGGCGACGGTTCCGGCGCAGACGGCGGGCGCACCCCGCGTGCCGTCGCCCGTAACGGCGAAGGAACCGGCCGCGTCCCGGTACGCGGTCGATCCCGCGGCGCTGCCCGGGAGCGGCTCGCGGGTCGTGGCCCGCGGTGACGCCGCCCCGCAGACGGTACGCAGTCACGACGCCGGGGCTCCGGAAGGACCCCGGAACGAGCAGGCCGGACCGGCCGAGGGGGCCGCAGGCGGGAACGGCGAGGGAAGTGGGGGCGGACGTGCGCGGTGAGCGGGGGCGGCCACCGTCGGCCGGACGGCGGCGCGAGCTGCGTACAGGTGTGCTGCTAGGCTGCGGCGCCCTGGTGCTCAGCGGCTGCGCGTCCATGCCGGACAACGGCGGACTCCAGGCCGTGGAGGCGTCCCAGCGGCCCGACTCGCAGGTGCGCGTCTTCGCGATGCCGCCCCGCGAGAACGCCGGGCCCGCCAGCATCGTCGAGGGCTTCCTCGAAGCGCTGACCAGCGACGATCCGCAGTACACGATGGCGCGCAAGTACCTCACGGAGAAGGCCGCCAAGGGCTGGCACCCGGAGGAGCGCACCACCGTCCTCACAGACGGCCCGAGCACGGGTTCCGCGAGCAGGCCGAGCGCCGGCGACGAGGGACGTACGTTCAGACTGAGCGGCCATCAGGTCGCGTTCGTGGACCAGCAGCAGGCGTACCGGCCCGACGGCACCTCGTACAGCAAGACGCTGCACCTCGTGCAGGAGGACGGCCCCAAGGGCAAGCAGTGGCGCATCGACGGACTGCCGCAGGGCGTCGTCCTCGGACAGTCCGACTTCCAGCGCATCTACCAGCCCGTCAACAAGTACTACTACGCGCTGGATGAGGAGTCCTCAGGCGGAGACACCGGCTCCGGATCGGAATCGCCTTCGGACGCGAGCAGCCGTCAGAAGAGGCTGGTCGCCGACCCCGTGTATGTGCGTCAGTGGATAGACCCCCTCACACAGACGGTGCGGGCCCTTCTTTCGGGGCCCACCCACTGGCTCAACCCGGTTGTGACCACGACGTTCCCCTCCGACACGCGGCTGCGCAAGGGCGTGAAATCCCTCGCGCCCGACGACGAGAACAATCTGAAGGTCCCGCTGAACGCGAAGGCCGACCACGTCGGACAGGCCCGCTGCAAGGAGATGGCCGCCCAACTCCTGTTCTCCCTGCGGGATGTGACGTCGGCGAACGTGTCGCAGATCGAGCTCGAGCGGTCGAACGGATCGCAGCTGTGCGTCCTGAGCGAGAGCGGCGCCGAGGCCCTCGTCGCGCCGCGCACCTCCGGGCCCTCCGACGACCAGTACTTCCTGGACGACAAGGGGCGGCTCGTACAGATGTCGGGCGCCTCCCGCACCACGAAGGACCCGGAACGGGTGCCTGGGCCGCTCGGCGTCGGCGAGCAGCGCATGCGCTCGGTCGCCGTCTCGCGCGACGAGACGCAGGCCGCCGCGGTGTCGAACAACGGGAGCGCCCTGTTCGTCGGGTCGTTCGTCTCGGGGGCCTCGCTCGGCGACCCGGTCGTACGCAGTGGCGCGAAGTCCGAGAAGGACCGGCTGACGACGCCCAGTTGGGACGGACTCGGCGACCTGTGGGTCGCCGACCGCGACCCGAAGAAGCCACGGCTGCTGATGTTCGGCCGGGGCATGGCGGACGAGATCCACGAAGTCGACGTCTCCGGCCTCGACGGCGGGCGAATCGAAGCCGTGAAGATGTCGGCCGACGGGGTACGGATCGCGCTGCTCGTAGCGGAGAACGGCAGGACCACGCTGCGGATCGGGCGGGTCGAACGCGAGGCCGGGCCGGACGGCAAACTGGCCGTCTCGGTCGACGAACTGCGCGCCGCGGCACCCCAGATGGAGGAGGTCACGGCCATGTCGTGGGCCGGCGGAAGCCGCCTCGTGGTGGTCGGACGCGAGTCCGGGGGCGTCCAGCAGCTGAGTTACGTCCAGTGCGACGGCTCGGCGCCGACGGGGCAGGCGCTGCCCGGCCTGACCGGCGTGAAGGAGATCGCGGCGTCCGAGGACGACCGCCTGCCGCTCGTCGCCCACTCGGACGACGGGATCGTCCGGCTGCCGCCGGGCCTGCCGTGGCAGACGGTGCTCAAGGATGGGACAGCGCCGGTTTATCCCGGGTAGGGCGAGCTGAGGGTGTGACGGCCGGGTAGGGCGAGCTGTGGAACGTGACGCCCGGGTAAGGGAGTTGAGGACGTGACGGCCATGACGCGTGCCGTTTCCCCTCCCGCCGACCGGAGTTGAGTCCTCCGATTGCAACGGAGTGTGCCCTTCCGGGAGTTGTCCACAGGGGGTGTCCGCAGAGTTATCCACAGGGGTGGCCGCACGGCGCCCCCGTTGGCACAGTGGTGGACATGCGGGCGTGGTTGCAGGACCTCGAAGATCTTGTGCTGCCGGCCGAGTGCGGAGGCTGCGGTCGGCCGCGTACTGCGCTCTGCGCGCGCTGCGGGGACGCCCTGTGCGGCGGTGTGCCGGACCGCGTACGGCCGAGTCCTGAACCGCCCGGGCTGCCGGTGGTGCACGCGGCCGCTCCCTACCGGGACGCAGTGCGGGCCGTGCTGCTCGCGCACAAGGAGCGGGGTGCGTTGGGGCTCGCGGAGCCCCTGGGCGTGGCCCTCGCGGGGGCGGCGCGGGCGGGGCTGAGCGAGGCGGGGGATGGGGGAGGGGGTGGGGGTGGGGCCCCCGTAGTTCTAGTCCCCGTTCCCTCCGCTCGGAAGGCTGTTCGGGCTCGCGGGCATGATCCCGCGCGGCGGATCGCGTATGCCGCTGCGGCTGAGCTGCGTCGGGCGGGGGTGCCCGCCAGAGTGCTGGCCGCGTTGCGTCAGCGGCGGGCCGTCGCCGACCAGGCCGGGCTCAACTCGCGGCGGCGTCTGGCCAATCTCGCCGGTGCTCTGGAGGTGCCCGCGGGCGCGCGTGGGCTGCTCGCCGCGAGTGGCCGGATCGTGCTGGTCGACGATGTCATGACCACAGGCGCCTCATTGGCGGAGGCGGCCCGTGCATTACGTGCCGCAGTGGCCGGGACGGCTCTGGGCGAGAGCGCAGGGATCACACCGGGATGGGTGGAAACTGCACGGGAATTGCCCCCGCGCAACTTGATCAGTGCGGCCGTGGTCGCCGCCTCTCCGGGTTCTTTCGAAATAAACCGGAACTGAGCGTAAACCTGCGTCGTTGCAGGTAGTGAGAGGTTCATTTCACCTGAATGGAGGTACGTGTCAGTAGAGGGTGACGCCATCCGGCCGGGCGAGATATGTTCGGTTGTGAGGAATGGTTGACGCCATCCCCAGCAATCAGGAATGCCGGTGTCGTGGGCGCCGCAGGTTTTTTCGGCAATCACCCGCGATGATGGGGTGTAGATCTTGCCCATGGGGGAGGAGGAGGTGGAAGCCGCCGAGTCAGAGACTCCGGAAGTGGCCGGAGTCTGGTGCAACAAGGAGATGCTCCGCCGATGGAGCGGGGCGATCCGGGAACGGAGTTCTGCGTGGACATCGTCGTCAAGGGCCGCAAGACCGAGGTGCCCGAGCGGTTCCGCAAGCACGTGGCCGAGAAGCTGAAGCTGGATAAGATCCAGAAGTTCGACGGCAAGGTGATCAGCCTCGACGTGGAGGTGTCCAAGGAGCCCAACCCCCGACAGGCCGACCGCTGCGACCGCGTAGAGATCACACTCCGCACGCGCGGCCCGGTCATCAGGGCGGAGGCCGCGGCCAGCGACCCGTATGCGGCGCTCGACCTGGCAACGGACAAGCTCGAGGCGCGCCTGCGCAAGGAACACAGCAAGCGGTCCACCCGGCGCGGCAGTGGCAGGCTCACGGCCGCGGAAGTCCCCGATGTCGTCCGCACGGCGACTCTGAACGGGGACGGCTCGGTGGTCAACAACGAGGAGCCCGGCGGAGTACCGACCACGAGGATCGGCTCCCTGGAGGTCCAGGGCGAAGGCCCGCTCATCGTTCGCGAGAAGACGCACGTCGCTGCGCCCATGTCGCTCGACCAGGCGCTCTACGAGATGGAGCTGGTCGGGCACGACTTCTACCTCTTCGTCGACTCCGAGACCAAGGAGCCCAGCGTCGTCTACCGGCGCCACGCCTACGACTACGGCGTGATCCACCTCGACACCGACCCGATGGTCACCCAGGCGCAGTCGTCCGAAGCGGGCGGGGCGCTGGGCGGCTGAGGCCGGCGGCGCCACGCCGCTGAGCCCGCGGGAGACAGCCGTGAAGGGTGCCTCTGGGAGCGCGTGCGCCCCCAGAGGCACCCTCGTGCGACCCCCTGCGCACCGCTCTGTCACCGCACCGACGTCAAGGCATGAAATCATGGCCGTGCCGGGTCAACCGGTGTGCCGCTGCCCCGGGTTGGCGTGGCACAGGAAGACGGGCCATGGCCTTCAGGGGGAGGAACGATGGCGGACAGCTTCGGACCGATGCGGGACGACGGCGCCGTTACGGCGGACGACCGCGTCCAGGGCATGGGCCCGGACGAGAGCGCACCGCGCAAGGAGCCGATCAGGGTCCTTGTGGTGGACGACCACGCGCTGTTCCGGCGCGGGCTTGAGATCGTTCTCGCGGCCGAGGAGGACATCCAGGTCGTCGGCGAGGCGGGTGACGGCGCCGAGGCCGTGGACAAGGCGGCCGACCTGCTGCCTGACATCGTCCTGATGGATGTGCGGATGCCCAAGCGCGGCGGGATCGAGGCGTGCACCTCCATCAAGGAGGTGGCCCCCAGCGCCAAGATCATCATGCTGACCATCAGTGATGAGGAAGCGGATCTCTACGACGCGATCAAGGCGGGCGCGACGGGCTATCTGCTCAAGGAGATCTCCACGGACGAGGTGGCGACGGCCATTCGCGCCGTGGCCGACGGGCAGTCGCAGATCAGCCCCTCGATGGCGTCGAAGCTCCTCACCGAATTCAAGTCGATGATCCAGCGCACGGACGAGCGGCGCCTCGTCCCGGCGCCGCGGCTGACCGACCGCGAGCTGGAAGTCCTGAAGCTCGTCGCCACGGGCATGAACAACCGCGACATCGCGAAGGAACTGTTCATCTCCGAGAACACCGTGAAGAACCATGTGCGCAACATCCTGGAGAAGCTGCAGCTGCATTCCAGGATGGAGGCCGTGGTGTACGCGATGCGGGAGAAGATCCTCGAGATCCGGTGACGGTCGCCGGGTGACAGCGGTCGAGTGACGGCCGCCGAGTGACAGAGGCCGGGTGACAGAGGCCAGGTGGCAGCGGTCGGGTGGCAGCGGTCGGGTGACAGCGGTCGGGTGACAGCGGTCAGCCGAGGGCGCTGACCAGGGCGGGCTTGAGGTCCGGCGCGTCGACGCGCTCGATCCGGACGGTGTCGCAGCCCACCCACTCCGCCGCCTCGCGCAGCGCCTGTGCCACGGCCGGGACCGCCTTCGGGCCGTCCAGAGAGACCTGCTTGGCGACCAGGGTGCTCCCGTCGCGCGCGGGGTCGACGCGGCCCACCAGGTGGCCGCCCGCGAGGACCGGCATCGCGAAGTAGCCGTGCACCCGCTTCGGCTTGGGGACGTACGCCTCCAGGCGGTGCGTGACGCCGAAGATCCGCTCCGTGCGGGCCCGCTCCCAGATCAGGGAGTCGAAGGGCGAGAGTAGCGTCGTGCGGTGGCGGCCGCGCGGGACGGTGTCGAGCGCCGCCGGGTCCGCCCAGGCCGGCTTTCCCCAGCCCTCTACGGTGACCGGAACCAGGCCCGCGTCCGCGGCCACGGCGTCGAACTGCTCGTTCTTCAGGCGGTGGTAGTCCGCGATGTCGGAACGGGTGCCGACGCCGAGGGCCTGTCCGGCCAGGCGCACCAGGCGGCGCAGACACTCCCGGTCGTCCAGGTCGTCATGGAGCAGCTCGGCCGGGATGGCCCGCTCTGCGAGGTCGTACACCCGCTTCCAGCTGCGGCGCTGGGTGCAGACCACCTCGCCGTACATGAGGGCGCGCTCCACGGCGACCTTCGTCGCGGACCAGTCCCACCATTCGCCCTTGTTCTTCGCGCCGCCCAATTCCGTTGCTGTGAGCGGGCCTTCGGTGCGCAGCTGCTTGATGACCTGCTCGTAGGTGCCGTCGGGCAGGTCGTGGTGCCAGTGCGGGCGGGTGCGGTAGGCGCGGCGGCGGAACGCGAAGTGCGGCCATTCCTCGACGGGCAGGATGCACGCGGCGTGCGACCAGTATTCGAAGGCGTGCGGCGCGCCTGCGGTGCCCGGTGTCCAGTACGCGTCCTCGACCGTTCTGCGGCCGACAGCGCCCAGGCGTGCGTACGGGATGAGTTCGTGCGAGCGGGCCAGCACCGAGATGGTGTCGAGCTGGACCGCTCCGAGGTGACGGAGCACGCCGCGGACCCCGGCCCTGCGGTCCGGCGCGCCGAGGAAACCCTGGGCCCGCAGCGCGATGCGGCGGGCCTCGTCGGCGGAGAGTTCGGCGGCGGGTCGCGGCGAGGTCGTCATGCCCCGAACGATAGGACGCGGCACTGACAGTCGTGCGCGGACCGCTGAGCGGTGGCCGTCAGACCAGTGCTGGGAGGCCTCAGGCCGGTTCCGGAAGGCTTCAACCGCTGCGGGAGGCCCTCGGGCCGGGCAGGTGGCCTCGCCGCCGCCGGGAAGCCTCAGGACCGACCACAAGAAAGCCTCAGGCGGGTGCCGGGAGGTAGGGCAGCACGGTCGGGAGGTCGAGGTCCGAGGGGAGGAGCGAGGCGACCCAGCAGTCGCGCAGCACGCCCTTGTTGGGCAGGCCCGCGCGCATGACGCCCTCGACGGTGAAGCCGGCCTTCTCGGCGACGGCGCGCGAGCCGGCGTTGCCCACCTCGGCGCGCCACTCCAGGCGCGTACAGGCCAGTTCGGTGAAGGCCCAGTGGGCCAGGGCGAGGACGGTCTCGGTCATGTAGCCGCGGCCGCGGTACTCCTTGGCGGTCCAGAAGCCGACCTCCCAGGCGCCCGCGCGCGGGTGGTGCAGGCTCGCGGCGGCGATCACGGGGCCGTCCTCCTGGAGCCGCACGGCGAAGGTGTACTCCGTGTCGGCGCGCCAGCCGTCCGGGACCATGCGACCCACGAAAAGCTCGGCGTCCACGCGCGCGTAGGGCGACGGGACCGTGGTCCAGCGCTGGATGTCGGGGTCCTGGGCCGCGAGATACACCTCGTCGGTGTCCTCGGCGGTGAACGTGCGCAGTTGCAGGCGGCCGGTGGTGAGTACGACGGGTTCCATCGGCTGATTCTGCTGGGAGGGCGACAATGACGCCAGCAGAATTCGCGGAGTGAGGGCGCTGTTACCTTTCGCAGTCGGGGTGCACAGCTTCGTGCGGCACCTTGAGCGGTCCTCGTCCGTTGTCCTTGTGGCTGTGGTTATGGCAGACCTCCCGGCACGCCGGGGTCCTCGCATACGATGGCCGTTGCTTTATACCGTCACACCCGACCGTGCCAGGCCCGACCGGCAAGGAGACCAACCCCCGTGTCCGTCCTCTCGAAGATCATGCGTGCAGGCGAAGGCAAGATCCTGCGCAAGCTGCACCGCATCGCGGACCAGGTCAACTCCCTCGAAGAGGATTTCGTCAGCCTCTCCGACGCCGAGCTGCGGGCCCTCACCGACGAGTACAAGGAGAGGTACGCCGACGGCGAGAGCCTCGACGACCTGCTTCCCGAGGCGTTCGCGACGGTCCGTGAGGCCGCCAAGCGTGTCCTCGGCCAGCGTCACTACGACGTGCAGCTGATGGGCGGCGCCGCGCTGCACCTCGGCTACGTGGCCGAGATGAAGACCGGTGAGGGCAAGACCCTCGTCGGCACGCTCCCGACGTACTTGAACGCGCTGTCCGGCAAGGGCGTCCACCTGATCACGGTGAACGACTACCTGGCCGAGCGCGACTCCGAGATGATGGGCCGCGTTCACAAGTTCCTCGGCCTGGACGTGGGCTGCATCCTGGCGAACATGACGCCGGCTCAGCGCCGCGAGCAGTACGCCTGCGACATCACGTACGGCACGAACAACGAGTTCGGCTTCGACTACCTCCGCGACAACATGGCGTGGTCCCAGGACGAACTCGTCCAGCGGGGCCACAACTTCGCGGTGGTCGACGAGGTCGACTCGATCCTCGTCGACGAGGCCCGTACGCCGCTGATCATCTCCGGCCCCGCCGACCAGGCCACGAAGTGGTACGGCGACTTCGCGAAGCTGGTCACCCGCCTGAAGAAGGGCGAGGCGGGCAACCCGCTGAAGGGCATCGAGGAGACCGGCGACTACGAGGTCGACGAGAAGAAGCGCACCGTCGCCATCCACGAGCCCGGCGTCGCCAAGGTCGAGGACTGGCTGGGCATCGACAACCTCTACGAGTCGGTGAACACCCCGCTCGTCGGTTACCTGAACAACGCCATCAAGGCGAAGGAACTGTTCAAGAAGGACAAGGACTACGTCGTCATCGACGGCGAAGTCATGATCGTCGACGAGCACACCGGCCGTATCCTCGCGGGCCGCCGCTACAACGAGGGCATGCACCAGGCGATCGAGGCGAAGGAAGGGGTGGACATCAAGGACGAGAACCAGACGCTCGCCACGATCACCCTGCAGAACTTCTTCCGTCTCTACGACAAGCTTTCCGGCATGACCGGTACGGCCATGACCGAGGCGGCCGAGTTCCACCAGATCTACAAGCTGGGCGTCGTCCCGATCCCGACGAACAAGCCGATGGTCCGCAAGGACCAGGCCGACCTGATCTACCGCACCGAGGTCGCGAAGTTCGACGCGGTCGTCGACGACATCGCCGAGAAGCACGAGCACGGCCAGCCGATCCTCGTCGGTACGACCTCCGTCGAGAAGTCCGAGTACCTCTCGCAGCAGCTGTCCAAGCGCGGTGTGCAGCACGAGGTGCTGAACGCGAAGCAGCACGACCGTGAGGCGACGATCGTCGCTCAGGCCGGCCGCAAGGGCGCCGTCACGGTCGCCACGAACATGGCGGGTCGAGGCACCGACATCAAGCTCGGCGGTAACCCGGACGACCTGGCCGAGGCGGAGCTGCGTCAGCGCGGCCTCGACCCGGTCGAGCACGTCGAGGAGTGGGCGGCCGCGCTGCCGGCCGCTCTGGAGCGGGCCGAGCTGGCGGTGAAGGCCGAGTTCGAGGAGGTCAAGGAGCTCGGCGGGCTCTACGTCCTCGGCACGGAGCGGCACGAGTCGCGCCGTATCGACAACCAGCTGCGCGGTCGTTCCGGCCGTCAGGGAGACCCGGGCGAGTCCCGCTTCTACCTGTCGCTCGGTGACGATCTGATGCGCCTGTTCAAGGCTCAGATGGTCGAGCGCGTCATGTCGATGGCGAACGTCCCGGACGATGTGCCGATCGAGAACAAGATGGTCACGCGTGCCATCGCGTCGGCCCAGTCGCAGGTCGAGCAGCAGAACTTCGAGACCCGGAAGAACGTCCTCAAGTACGACGAGGTCCTCAACCGGCAGCGTGAGGTCATCTACGGCGAGCGGCGCCGCGTCCTGGAGGGCGAGGACCTGCACGAGCAGATCCAGCACTTCATGGACGACACGATCGACGAGTACATCGGCGCGGAGACCGCCGAGGGCTTCGCCGAGGAGTGGGACCTGGACCGGCTGTGGGGCGCCTTCAAGCAGCTCTACCCGGTGAAGGTCACCGTCGACGAGCTGGAGGAGGCCGCGGGTGACCGTGCGGGTCTGACGGCCGAGTTCATCGGTGAGTCCGTCAAGGACGACATCCACGCGCAGTACGCGGCGCGTGAGGAGCAGCTCGGCTCCGAGATCATGCGTGAGCTGGAGCGCCGCGTGGTCCTCTCCGTCCTGGACCGCAAGTGGCGTGAGCACCTCTACGAGATGGACTATCTCCAGGAGGGCATCGGCCTGCGCGCCATGGCGCAGAAGGACCCGCTGGTCGAGTACCAGCGCGAGGGCTTCGACATGTTCACCGCCATGATGGAGGGCATCAAGGAGGAGTCCGTCGGCTACCTGTTCAACCTGGAGGTCCAGGTCGAGCAGCAGGTCGAGGAGGTTCCGGTGCAGGACGCGGTGCCGTCCCTCGACAAGCAGGACGCGGTGCCGGCCGGTGTCGGCCGTCCCGAGATCCGGGCCAAGGGTCTCGACGCCCCGCAGCGTCCGGACCGCCTGCACTTCCAGGCGCCGAACGCCGAGGGTGGCGTGGACGAGATGGACTACGTCACGGAGGACGGCCCTGCGCGCTCCGAGGCCGACGGCCTCACGCGCGCGGAGCGTCGTAAGCAGCAGAAGGGCGGGCGTCGCCGCAAGAAGTAGTGCGCGGCGCGCTGTGACCGAGCGCGGGTGAAGGGGCCGGACATCATCGGGTGTCCGGCCCCTTCCGTCATGCCGGGCGTCACCGGTCCTGTCGGGCGTCACCGGTCCTGTAGGGCGTCACCGGTCCTGTAGGGCGTCACGGGTCCTGTTGTCGGCGTCACCGGTCCTGTCGGGTGGGCGTGGGGCCGTCGCCCATTTCGACGGCCGTGCAGAGCCAGCGGTGGTCGTCGCGCTGGTGCAGGCGGAAGGCGAGGGCGTGCAGCCGAGGGCCCGCGCTGATCCGGGCGAAGACTTCGTAGACGCCGGGTTGGGGCTGGTAGTGGCCGATGCCGCGGACGACGGGCTGCCGTCCCCGGTCGCTGAGGGGGCGGTTCTCGGCGAGCCGGATCAGGGCGTCGTAGAGGGATCCGGCGAAGTGGCGGGACGCCCAGTGGACGGGGCGCTGGCCGCTGAGCATCAGCAGGAGGCGCTCGGTGAACAGCTCGGCGGGGTGCGGCGGCAGCTGGGGCGGGATGCGCACGGGCCGGGCGCCGGGGCGCCTCGCGTCGTGCCTGCCGGGCGGGCGGCCGCCGGGCGGACGGGTCGTCCTGGGGCGGCGCCGCGGCTGGTCCATCACCTTGCGCAACGGCGGCTCATGGGCGGTGTGCTCGTGCATGTCTGGTTCCCCGTTCGGCTTCCGACCGGTGGATACCAGTCGGTAACTTCGCTTGAGGATCTTGTACGTGGGCCGCGGTGCCGGCCACAAGGCCGACGGGCCCCGGCGAGGGCGGCCGGAAAGATCACCTATTTGGGTGGCGGGACCGCGGACGAGGCGTGTGCGGACAGGGCTCGGCAGGGTGACGGAGCGGCCCGGCGTGGACGTGCGGACGGGGGGTGACCGCCACCCCGAAGGGGGACTCCCGCACGTATCCTGAAGGCCCTCTCGCCGACGAAAGTGGCCAGCCATGCGCGTGTACGTCCCCCTGTCCCTGCCCCGTCTCGCCGAGGCGCACAAGGCGGGCGAACTGGGACCCGGACCGCTCACCGCGTACGCCGTGACGCCCGCGCTGCGCGAGTGGTACGTCTCCGACGACATAGAGGAGCTGGAGTACGCGGCCCTCAACCGCGCGGCGGCGGCGTCCCTGCGGCTGATCGCCGGGGAGCCTGACGTGCCCCGCAAGCGGGTCGTGGTCGCGCTCGACGTGCCGGACGGCACCGCCGTGGCCGACCCGGACCGCGGCCTCGACCCGGGAGCGCTCGGCGAGGTGCGGATCGCGACGGCGGTCCCGCTGGCCAAGGCGGCGGCGGTGCACGTCGACTCGGCCGACGCCGAGAAGGACGTGACGGCTGCGGCCGCGGCGCTCGGGGCTGCGGACCAGGGCGACGACGACGCGCAGTTCGTCGTCGACGGCGCCGAGGACCACGAGCTCCTCTGGTTCGCGACGCAGGAGATCCCGAACCTGCTGGGCCAGAGCGGCTGACCTGCACGAACGTACGATTGTCGGTCCCTGCGGGTACGTTCTTGGCATGGGGAAGCACGCAGCCGGAGCACACATCGTCTGGGACTGGAACGGGACGTTGTTCCACGACAACGACGCCGTCGTCAGCGCGACGAACGCCGCCTTCGAGGAGATCGGACTCGAGCCGATCACCCTGGAGCGGTACAGAGAGCTGTACTGCGTGCCGATTCCCCGCTTCTATCAGCGGCTGATGGGGCGGCTGCCCACCGAGGCCGAGTGGGAGCGCATGGACGCCGCCTTCCAACGGCACTACACGCTCCACCGCACGGCCTGCAGGCTCTCCGACGGCGCGGAGGTGCTGCTGGCCGGCTGGGGCTCCGCGGGCCGCAGCCAGTCGATCCTCAGCATGTACGGGCATGACGAACTCGTCCCGCTGGTACGGGAGTTCGGGATCGAATCGCACTTCCTGAGGGTCGACGGGCGCACCGGCCCCTCCGGTGGCAGCAAGGCCGAGCACATGGTCCGCCACCTCGGCGCGCTGGCCGGTTCAGGTGTGGCGCCGGGGCGCACGGTGGTCATCGGGGACGCGGCCGACGACGCGGTGGCGGCCCTGCACGCGGGCGCCCAGGCCGTGCTCTACACCGGCGGATCGCACAGCAGAGCCAGCCTCGAAGGCGTGGGGGCGCCCATCGTGGACAGCCTCGCCGAGGCGGTGGGGCTGGCGGAACGCCTGGCGGAGTGAGCCGATTCCGGGACATGGTCCTCAGCGCGGAGCAGCCTGGTGCGCACCGCGCGCTGCGCGCCGAGATGCCTGACCTGCGGGCCGCCCTGGAGTACGCGTACGCCACCGAGGGCAGGGCGTGCGGGCCGCACGCCCGGCAGTGCGCAGTACGCGCGGTGGTACGGCGTGTGCGCGCGGTTCTCGGGCCGGCAGATACTCGCCGCGGTGCGCAGCGGGGCGAAGACGCCTGCGGAGCGCCGGGCAGCAATCCGGTCAACTCCCTGGGCTGTCGTGGCATCGGGGCTCCGCCGTGTCGCCCAGGAGCGCCATACGTGGTGGCTGCCCTCGTCGGTGGGGCAGCCGCCCACCAATCCGTGCCGTCGCGGCCGCTCAGGCCCTCAGGTCACCGGCGCCTTGGCGCGCAGCACCGTGAGGAACTCCCGCATCCACCCCGAGTGGTCCGGCCAGGCACGGGACGACACCAGCGTCCCGTCGACCACCACTTCCGCGTCACGGAAGACAGCTCCCGCCGCCTGCATGTCGGGCTCCAGCGTCGGATAGGCCGTGACGCGGCGCCCGCGCAGCCCGTCGACCGCCGCCGTGAGCAGCGGACCGTGACAGATCTGGGCCACGGGCTTGTCGGCGTCGAAAAAAGACTTCAGGATCTTGCGCAGTTCAGGGTCGTTGCGCAGATACTCGGGGGCGCGGCCGCCCGGGATCACGACGGCGACGTACTGTTCCGGCTCGACCTCGGCGAACGCGAGATCGGCGGGCCAGGTGTAGCCGGGCTTCTCCGTGTACGTGTCGAACCCCGGCTCGAAGTCGTGGACGACGAACCGCAGCTTCTTGCGCTCCGGGGCGGCGATGTGGACCTCGTAGCCCTCCTCGCGCAGGCGCTGGTAGGGGTACAGGACTTCCAGCGACTCGGCGGCGTCGCCGGTCACCAGGAGGATCTTGGGTGCCATGGCTGTGCGCTCCCCTCGGAGCCTTCGGGCCGGGGTGTCTCCCCCAACGTGGACCCGGCCGGACGGTTAGGCAACCCCCCGAGGCATCCATCCGTGTCGCTGTCCCTGTGCAGAGTGTCAAAGTTCGACTGCTGTATTTGTACACATACGGCTCATGACGACTCCCGGGGGAGGGGAGATAGCCTTGTCCCGTGATCAGCGCGATATCTCGCGGGGGCATCGTCGCCCCCTGCCCGCGCCGGGAGCACACGGAGATCTACATCCGTGCCCGGTGCTCCGCTGACCATTCCCTCCGGGACGGAACATGGATGCCGTCCGGACTCCGGGCAGGAAATACGCCAAAAATGGCGGATAACAGCCCGCTCATCTCTCATCCCGGCATACCGTCGACATCGACCGGAGACCCCGCGTCGTGGCGTTGTGCCGCATCACTTTCTTCGACGTCACGCAACGGCGCGCGACAGGAGCCAGAGGACAATGCAGACCAAGCTGGACGAAGCCAAGGCCGAGCTGCTCACACGGGCCGCCCGGGTAGCTGAGAACAGCCCGGCTGGGGGCCATCTCCCGGCCGGGACGAATGGTGAGGGGGCTCCGGACCAGGAGTCCGTGCTCGCGTTCCTCCAGCGCTACTACCTGCACACCGCTCCCGAGGACCTGGCCGACCGTGACCCGGTCGACGTCTTCGGAGCAGCCGTCTCCCACTACCGGCTCGCGGAGGTCCGCCCGCAGGGCACCGCGAACGTCAGAGTCCACACGCCGACCGTCGAGGAGAACGGCTGGACCTGCAGCCACTCCGTCGTCGAGGTCGTCACCGACGACATGCCGTTCCTGGTCGACTCGGTCACCAACGAGCTGTCCCGCCAGGGCCGCGGCATCCACGTCGTGATCCACCCGCAGGTCACCGTGCGCCGCGACCTGACCGGCAAGCTCCTGGAGGTCCTGCCCGCGGGCAGCGCCGCCGACGGCCACGACACGCTCACCGAGTCGTGGATCCACGTGGAGACCGACCGGGAGACCGACCGCGCCGACCTGAAGCAGATCACCGCCGACCTGCTGCGTGTCCTGTCCGACGTCCGTGAGGCCGTCGAGGACTGGGAGAAGATGCGGGACTCGGCGCTGCGTATCGCCGACGACCTGCCCAGCGAGCCCACCGCCGACGACCTGCGCACCCAGGACGTCGAGGAGGCCCGTGAGCTGCTGCGGTGGCTGTCCGCCGACCACTTCACGTTCCTCGGCTACCGCGAGTACGAGCTGCGCGAGGACGACTCGCTGTCCGCCGTGCCCGGCACCGGACTCGGCATCCTGCGCTCCGACCCGCTGCACGGCGGCGACGACCACCACCCGGTGAGCCCGTCCTTCAGCCGGCTGCCCGCCGACGCGCGCGCCAAGGCCCGCGAGCACAAGATCCTCGTGCTGACCAAGGCCAACAGCCGCGCCACCGTGCACCGCCCCTCGTACCTCGACTACGTCGGCGTGAAGAAGTTCGACGCCGAGGGCAACGTCATCGGCGAGCGCCGTTTCCTCGGCCTCTTCTCGAGCGCCGCGTACACGGAGAGCGTCCGGCGTGTCCCGGTCGTGCGCCGCAAGGTCGAGGAAGTGCTGCGGGGCGCCGGGTTCTCGCCCAACAGCCACGACGGCCGCGACCTGCTCCAGATCCTGGAGACGTACCCGCGCGACGAGCTGTTCCAGACCCCGGCCGACGAGCTGCGCGCCATCGTCACCAGCGTCCTCTACCTCCAGGAGCGCCGCCGGCTGCGGCTCTACCTGCGCCAGGACGAGTACGGCCGCTACTACTCGGCCCTCGTCTACCTGCCGCGCGACCGCTACACCACCGGTGTCCGGCTGCGGATCATCGACATCCTCAAGGAAGAGCTCAACGGCACCAGCGTCGACTTCACGGCCTGGAACACCGAGTCGATCCTGTCCCGGCTGCACTTCGTCATCCGCGTCGAGCCGGGCACCGAGCTGCCCGTGCTGACCGAGGCCGACACCGAGCGCATCGAGGCGCGGCTCGTCGACGCCGCCCGCTCGTGGGCCGACGGCTTCGGCGAGGCGCTGAACGCGGAGTGCGGCGAGGAGCGCGCGGCCGAGCTGGGCCGCCGCTACTCCGGCGCCTTCCCCGAGGGCTACAAGGCCGACCACTCGCCGCGCGCGGCGGTCGCCGACCTGGTCCACCTGGAGGCGCTCAACCGCGGCGAGAAGGACTTCGCGCTCTCGCTGTACGAGCCCGTGGGCGCGGCCCCCGGCGAGCGCCGCTTCAAGATCTACCGCACCGGCGCCCCGGTCTCCCTGTCGTCCGTCCTGCCGGTCCTCAACCGGCTCGGCGTCGAGGTCATCGACGAGCGTCCCTACGAGCTGCGCTGCTCGGACCGGACCACGGCGTGGATCTACGACTTCGGTCTGCGTCTGCCGAAGTCGCCCAACGGCAACGGCGACTACCTCGGTGACGACGGCCGCGAGCGCTTCCAGGAGGCCTTCACGGCGACCTGGACCGGTGCCGCCGAGAACGACGGCTTCAACTCCCTCGTCCTGAGCGCCGGTCTGAGCTGGCGGCAGGCGATGGTGCTGCGCGCGTACGCCAAGTACCTGCGCCAGGCCGGTGCGACGTTCAGCCAGGACTACATGGAGGACACCCTCCGTAACAACGTCCACACCACCCGCCTCCTGGTGAGCCTCTTCGAGGCGCGGATGTCGCCGGAGCGCCAGCGGGCCGGGACCGAGCTGATCGACGGGCTCCTGGAGGAGCTCGACGGCGCGCTCGACCAGGTCGCGAGCCTGGACGAGGACCGGATCCTGCGGTCCTTCCTGACCGTCATCAAGGCGACGCTGCGGACGAACTTCTTCCAGAAGTCCGACGGCGGCAAGCCGCACGCGTACGTCTCCATGAAGTTCGACCCGCAGGCCATCCCCGACCTGCCCGCGCCGCGCCCCGCCTACGAGATCTGGGTGTACTCGCCGCGTGTCGAGGGCGTGCACCTGCGCTTCGGCAAGGTCGCGCGCGGTGGTCTGCGCTGGTCCGACCGGCGTGAGGACTTCCGTACCGAGGTCCTCGGCCTGGTCAAGGCGCAGATGGTGAAGAACACCGTCATCGTGCCGGTCGGCGCCAAGGGCGGCTTCGTCGCGAAGAACCTGCCGGACCCGGGCGTCGACCGTGACGCGTGGCTGGCCGAGGGTGTCGCGTCGTACAAGACCTTCATCTCGGCGCTGCTCGACATCACCGACAACCTGGTGGCCGGCGAGGTCGTGCCCCCGGCGGACGTCGTGCGGCACGACGAGGACGACACGTACCTCGTGGTCGCGGCCGACAAGGGCACGGCGACGTTCTCCGACATCGCCAACGCGGTCGCCGAGTCGTACAACTTCTGGCTCGGTGACGCCTTCGCGTCCGGCGGCTCGGCGGGCTACGACCACAAGGGCATGGGCATCACCGCCCGCGGTGCCTGGGAGTCCGTGAAGCGGCACTTCCGGGAGCTGGGCACCGACACGCAGACCGAGGACTTCACGGTCGTCGGCGTCGGCGACATGTCCGGTGACGTGTTCGGCAACGGCATGCTGCTGTCCGAGCACATCCGCCTGGTCGCCGCGTTCGACCACCGGCACATCTTCATCGACCCGCGGCCCGACGCAGCGACCTCGTACGCCGAGCGCCGCCGGCTGTTCGACCTGCCGCGCTCCTCGTGGGCCGACTACAACAAGGAGCTGATCTCCGCGGGCGGCGGGATCTTCCCGCGCTCCGCCAAGGCGATCCAGCTCAACGCGCACATCCGCGAGGCTCTCGGCATCGAGTCGGGCGCCGCGAAGATGACGCCGGCCGACCTGATGAAGGCGATCCTGCACGCGCCGGTCGACCTGCTGTGGAACGGCGGCATCGGCACGTACGTGAAGTCGTCCGCCGAGTCGAACGCGGACGTCGGCGACAAGGCCAACGACGCGATCCGCGTGAACGGCCAGGACGTGCGGGCCAAGGTCATCGGCGAGGGCGGCAACCTCGGCGCGACCCAGCTGGGCCGCATCGAGTTCGCGCGCAACGGCGGCAAGGTCAACACCGACGCCATCGACAACAGCGCGGGCGTGGACACCTCCGACCACGAGGTGAACATCAAGATCCTGCTCAACGCGCTCGTCACCGACGGCGACATGACCGTCAAGCAGCGCAACAAGCTGCTCGCCGAGATGACCGACGAGGTCGGCGCGCTGGTGCTGCGCAACAACTACGCGCAGAACACGGCCCTGGCCAACGCGAGCGCCCAGGCGTCCGACCTGCTCCACGCCCACCAGCGCTTCATGCGCCGGCTGGTGCGCGACGGGAACCTCGACCGGGCCCTGGAGTTCCTGCCCGCCGACCGGCAGATCAAGGAACTGCTGAACTCCGGTCGCGGTCTCAGCCAGCCCGAGCTGGCCGTCCTCCTCGCGTACACGAAGATCACGGCCGCGCACGAGCTGATCCAGACGTCGCTGCCGGACGACCCGTACCTGCGCACGCTCCTGCACGCCTACTTCCCGCAGGCGCTGCGCGAGCGGTTCTCCGAAGCGGTCGACGGGCACGCGCTGCGCCGCGAGATCATCACCACGGTGCTGGTCAACGACACGGTGAACACCGGCGGTTCGACGCTCCTGCACCGGCTGCGTGAGGAGACCGGGGCGTCGCTGGAGGAGATCGTGCGGGCACAGCTCGCCGCGCGGGAGATCTTCGGCCTCGGCGAGGTCTGGGACGCGGTCGAGTCGCTCGACAATGTCGTCGCCGCGGACGTCCAGACCCGTATCAGGCTGCACTCGCGCCGCCTGGTCGAGCGCGGTACGCGCTGGCTGCTCAACAACCGGCCGCAGCCGCTCCAGCTCGCCGAGACGATCGACTTCTTCCGCGAGGGCGTCGCCGAGGTGTGGTCGGCCATGCCGAAGATGCTGCGCGGCGCGGACGCCGAGTGGTACCAGTCGATCCTGGACGAGCTGACCGCCACGGGCGTGCCGGAGGAGCTGGCCCAGCGGGTCGCCGGGTTCTCCTCGGCCTTCCCGACGCTCGACATCGTGGCGATCGCCGACCGCACCGGCAAGGACCCCCTGGCCGTCGCCGAGGTGTACTACGACCTCGCGGACCGGCTGTCCATCACCCAGCTGATGGACCGGATCATCGAGCTGCCGCGGGCCGACCGCTGGCAGTCGATGGCCCGCGCCTCGATCCGCGAGGATCTGTACGCGGCGCACGCGGCCCTGACGGCCGATGTGCTGGCCGCCGGGAACGGCGTGTCGACTCCGGAGCAGCGCTTCGAGGCCTGGCAGGAGAAGAACGCGCCGATCCTGGGCCGCGCGCGGACGACCCTGGAGGAGATCCAGAGCTCGGACGCCTTCGACCTGGCGAACCTGTCGGTCGCGATGCGCACGATGAGGACGCTGCTGCGCACGCACTCGTAGGGTCCGCGTCATCGAACGGGGGCGCCCCGCACCGGAGTTCCGGTGCGGGGCGCCCCCGTTCCACCGCCCGGACTCTTTCCGTTCTCTTCCCTTTCTCCGGTCGGCCTCTTGACCGGGTCTGGCCTGATGGACCGCGCGCCCAATCGGTTGGTCCTTCAGGCGCGTCGGCCCCATGAGGTTCGCCATAGGCCTTCAATTCGGGCATTACGTCTAAAGTGGACCCGATTGTCAGATCAGCGGCACGGAGCGGAGAGGTCGGGAAGGGTCCATGACGGAAGCGATTCTGCTGGTCGGCGGGCTGGGCACCCGGCTGAGGCCGCTCACGGTCAACACCCCCAAACCCATGGTGCCCGCGGCCGGAGTCCCCTTCCTGGCCCATCAGATCGCGCGGCTCGCCGCCGCGGACGTGCGCCACATCGTCCTCGCCACCTGCTACCTCGCCGACGTCTTCGAGCCGTACTTCGGCGACGGATCGGCGTTCGGGGTCCACCTCGAGTACGCCGTCGAGTACGAGCCGCTGGGGACCGCGGGCGCGATCCGGCACGCGGCCGGCCGCCTGATCTCCGCTCCCGAGGAACCCGTCCTCGTCTGCAACGGCGACATCCTGACCGGCCTCGACATCCGCGCCCTCATCGACCTGCACCGTGAGCGCGAAGCCGACGTCACCCTCCACCTCGCCCGCGTCGACGACCCCCGGCCCTTCGGACTCGTACCGACCGACGCCGACGGCAGCGTGCTGGCCTTCACCGAGAAGCCGCAGACGCCCGAGGAGATCGTCACGGACCAGATCAACGCGGGCTCCTACGTGTTCCGCAGGTCCGTCATCGACACCATCCCCGCCTGGCAGACCGTCTCCGTCGAGCGTGAGACGTTCCCCGGACTGCTCGCCGCGGGCGCCTATGTGCAGGGCCTGGTCGAGGACTCCTACTGGCTCGACCTCGGCCGGCCCGAAGCCTTCGTGCAAGCCTCCGCCGACCTCGTGCGCGGGGTCATCCACTCACCCGCCGTGCCCGGTGTGCGCGGCGACTCCCTCGTCCTGCCCGGCGCCAAGGTCGCCGCCGACGCCTGGCTCGCCGACGGGACCGTCGTCGGGGAGGGCGCCAGGGTAGGTTCAGGGGCCGTCGTCCACGGTTCCGTGCTGCACGAGGGCGCGAGCGTGGGCGCCGGTGCCTACGTCAGGAAGAGCCTGGTCGGCGCCGGTGCGCGGATCGGGCGGCGCTCCGTCCTGCACGGCAGCGTCATCGGTGACGGCGCCAGCGTCGGCGCCCACAACGAACTGCGGAACGGAACCCGGGTGTGGTGCGGCGCCGTACTGCCCGACCGGGCCGTCCGCTTCTCCTCACTCGCCGGAGAAGGGCTGACCGAACAGTGAACGCGAACTCCCCCGACCTCGGGGCCACCCCGGCCGCCGCCAGGCCACTGCCCGACCACTGGGCCCGCACCGCCCTCACCGTCGTCATGCCGACGTACAACGAGGCGGGCAACCTGCCCGGCATGGCCGACGCCCTCATGGCGCTCCCGCTGCCGGGCCTGCGCCTCCTCGTCGTCGACGACTCCAGCCCCGACGGCACCGGCGACATCGCCGAGCAGTACGCCGAGCAGCACGGGCACGACCGGATGAGCGTCCTGCACCGCGCCGGGAAGGAGGGCCTCGGCCGGGCCTACGCGGCCGGCATGACGCGGGCCGTCGCCGACGGGGCGCGCTACGTCCTCCAGATGGACGCCGACGGCAGCCACCCCGCCGACAAGGTCCCCGCCCTCCTCGGTACCGCCCTCGCCACCGGCGCCGGCGTCACCATCGGCAGCCGCTACGTGCAGGGCGGCACGCTCTCCGAGGCGTGGGGCGTGCACCGCAGACTCCTGTCCCGCTGGGCCAACGCCTACGCGGGCACCATCCTCGGCACCCGCGTCCGCGACATCACCGGCGGCTTCAACCTGTGGCGCGAGGACGCGCTGCGCGCCATCGACCTGGCGTCCGTGGACAGCGCGGGCTACAGCTTCCAGGTCGAGATGAAGTACCGGGCGGTGCGCCGCGGCTTCGGCGTCATGGAGGTCCCCATTCACTTCGAGGACCGCACGGTCGGCGAGTCCAAGATGAACCTGATGGTGCAGCTCGAATCGGTCACCATGCCGTGGAAGCTGCGGGCGAGGGCGCGCCGATGACGGTCCAGACCGCGGCGCGTGAGGCGCCGCCCGTCATCGTTCCCGTCCGGGCGCGCGTGCGCCGCCTGTCCATGGAGGTCGCCAAATTCGGCGTCGTCGGCGGCAGCGGCGTCGCCGTCAACTTCCTCGTCTTCAATCTCATGCTGCACGGCATCGGCCGGGCCCCCATGACCGCGACGGTCCTGGCCAGCTGCGTGGCCATGGCCACCAACTACCTGGGTTTCCGCTTCTTCGCCTACCGGGACCGCGCCTCGCGCACCCGCCGCCAGATCGCGCTGTTCTTCGGCTTCAGCGCGCTCGGCGTCCTCATGGAGAGCGTCCTGTTCTACGCCGGATACCACGGCGCCTCGATGGCCGGACCGATCGCCTCGAACATCGCCAAGGCGCTGTCCATCGTCCTGGCCTCTGCGTTCCGCTTCCTCGTCTACCGGACGTGGGTCTTCCAGCACGATGCGCGCCGCGAGTAGCGCGGCCCTCAGGGCCGCCGCGCCGCTGGTCCTCCTGCTGCTCCTCGCCCTGCTCGTGGCCCTCGCGATCCGGCTGCCCTGGGCGGGCGACCTGGGCATCCACGCGGCCACCGTCGAGCGCCTGCGCCACGATCTCCTCGACCCGGGCAACCCGCTGGTCGACGAGAAGACACCGAGCCCGTACTACTCGCCGTGGACGGTGTTCCTCGGCGTCCTCGCCGACGTCACCGGCCTCGGCACCTTCACCGTCCTGCGCATCGCCGCGCTGATCTCGCTGGCGCTGCTCGTGACCGGCGTGTGGCGGTTCACCGGCACCTTCACCGAAGCGTCCGCGAGCCGCTCCCGGCGCACGGCGACCGCCGCGCTCGTCCTCCTGTGCCTGCTCCTGCTGTGGGGCACGAGCCCGTTCAACTGGAGCGGCTTCCTCGGCCTCAACTCCCTTGCCCTGACCGTCTCCTACCCCAGCACCTTCGCTCTCGGGGCGTCCTTCCACTTCTGGGCGCTGCTGCGCGGGGCCCTCGCGCGCGGCTGTGGCGCGCCCGGCTTCCTCGGCCTCGGGCTGCTGTGGTCCGTGATCCTGCTGAGCCATCAGTTCTCGGGTGTCGTCGCGTCGTTCGGCGCCCTGGCGATGGTGGCCGGGGCGCGTCCCTGGCCGGCGCCCGCGGTGTGGGCACGGCTCGTGGCCGGGTTCGGCCTCGGCGTGGTGGTGCTCGCCGCCTGGCCGTACTACTCGTTCTTCTCGCTCTTCCACGCGCAGAACCTGGAGGAGATCCACCGCGCCCTGTACGGCGATCTGCTCGGCCGGTACTGGCTCCTGCTGCCCGGCGTGTTCGCCCTCGCCCTGCGCCTGCGCAGGGACCGCCGCGATCCCCTCGTGGTCTTCTTCGTCCTCGGGGTGGTCATGTTCGCGGCGGGCGGCGTGAGCGGGCACTACTCGTGGGGCCGGATCCTGCCGGCCGCCGTGATCCCGGCGCAGGTCGCGGCGGGCCTGGAGGTGTTCGGGCAGGGGCGCAGGGCGGTGCGTACGGCGTTCGCGGCGGTGCTCGGCGCGGCGCTCCTCGCGGGCGCGTGGACCCAGTCGGGCGTGCTCGGCTACGTCGTGCCGCGCGGCGCCCTGCCGCAGCCCGTCGCCGACCGCTACAAGCCGCCGTGGCGCGGCTACCACTGGGTGACGCCCTGGGTGACGTACGGGGACGTGGTGCTCGCCGGGAACTTCCCCGCGCGCCAGATCCCCGCGTACGGGCCCTACACCGTAGCCCCCGGCTACCCGGACTTCTTCCTGCCCGACGAGGCGGCCCGCGCCGGCGCCGTCGCCGCCTACTTCGCCCCCGGCACCGGGCGGGCCGAACGCCTCGACGTACTGCGCCGCTACGAGGTGCGCTGGGTCGTGACCTACCGGGGCGACGCCGGCCTCGCCGCCACCGACCCGGCGCTGCACAAGGTCACGACGGGCCCGGGAGGCCAGACCCTGTACGAGGTCGTCGGCGACCCGGGCTAGGTCCTCCCGTAGGGACAGGGGGCCCGGCCCGAGGGCTACCGCAGCGCGCTCTTCACCAGCCGTACCGCGTTGCGTACCCGCCCGTCCGACACCGTGGCCAGCCTGCGCGCCACCGGGTGCGTCACCCGGGCCGTGAGTCCCGCCGGCTGCCAGCGGATCTGGAGGCGTCCCGCGCCCCGGCCCTCCGGCTCCACCGTCACCCGGTGCGGGGCGGCTCCCGAGTGGTAGCCGACGCGGGCGGTGAGCGCGGGGAAGTCCAGCGGCGCGAGCAGGATCGACGTGTTGCGCAGCCCGTGGTCCTGGAGCTGGAGCATCGGATGCCGTACGCCGTCGAAGCCGTGCACCGGGAGCGGGGCCGCCGCCAGGTCGAGGCGTACCCGGCCTTCGAAGACGCCGGGCCGCACCGGGTCGAGCCGCAGCTGCGTCGTCATGCGGCGCCGCCCCGGCGCCACGAGCAGGGTGGCGACCTGCGGGCCGACGGCGAGGCGCAGACCGGGGTCGTACGTGCGCAGCGACAGGTCGACGGTGGCGCCGGGGCCGCGCTCGATCCGCGTGATCTCGTGGCGGAAATGGGCGCCGGGGAACGGACGTGAGTACAACTCCTGGTCGGACAGGTCGAGTTCGGTGCGCGCCTCGGCCGAATAGGGGACGGTGGGTCCCCAGTAGACGGCGCCGGACGCGTCCAGGGCCGTCTCGCGCGGGCCCACCACGTGGCCGAGCCCGCGCGCGGCGAGCCGGGCGTCGGCGAGGCGGCCGTCGCGCACCAGTTGCAGGACGACCCGCTCCGGGCGCGGCAGCCGGGCGTACGCGCTCGGGGACAGTCCGGCCAGATACGGGTTCATGATCTCGGCGAACCCGGCCAGCCACGCGTCGTCCCGGTGGGGCAGGTCGCCCGCGTACATGCGGAAGTCGTGCTTGAGGAACTTGTAGTCCTTGTCCTCGCGCACCCCGGTGTGGCCGCCCGCCGTGAGGAACTCGTCGATGAGTTCCTGGACGTGGACGCGGTCGCGGACGTTGCTGAGCTTGTGCCGCTGGTTCGAGATCGACGCGGCGTCCTCGGCGACGAACGGCGCGATGTACCAGCGGTAGACCGGCTCGGGGATGACCGTGAAGGACTTCGCCAGGCAGTACGCCTGCGCCGAGAACAGCTGGTCCTCGTAGTGGATGCCCTCGGGGAAGCGCAGCTGGGTGCGGTCGAGGAACTCCCGCTTGTACATCTTGCTCGTCGACAAGTGCTCGAAGAACAGGCCGGGTTCGGTGTCGATCCCGTCGACCGTGCGGCGCTCCGCGACCAGGTGCGGCATCCACGTCGACGTGCGGCCCGTGTCGACACGTACCCGCTCGACCGCGCCCATCGCGAAGTCGACCTCCCGCTCCCGGTGCGCCGCGAGCAGCAACTCCACCGACTGCGGCGGGAGTTCGTCGTCGCTGTCGAGGAACATCAGGTACGGGGCGCGGGCGATGTCGAGCGCGCGGTTGCGGGGCGCGCTGCACCCGCCGCTGTTCTCCGGCAGCCGCAGGTAGCGCACCCGCGGGTCCGTGGCGGCGAGGCGGCGGGCCACCTCGGGGGTGGCGTCCGTCGAGTGGTCGTCGCTGATGACGACCTCGATGTTGCCGTGCGTCTGGGCCAGGACCGAGGCAACCGCGCGCGGCAGCCTCCCGGCGTCGTTGTAGACGATGACGGTGACCGTGACGTCGGGTGCGAGCGTCTTCGCGGGCGTGGTCATCGGTGGGCCGCCTCCTCGGGGCTGGGTGCGGGGGTGCGCTCGTCGACGGGGATCACCGGAGGCAGCGACGCCTCGGGCTCGCCGAGGAAGACGCGGCGCACGACCCGCTCGGCGGCGTGGCCGTCGTCGAACTCGCAGAACCGGCGGCGGAACGCGGCCCGAGCCTTCCCCGACGCCTCGTCGCGCCACGCGCCCGAGGTGAAGATCTCCGTCAGCTCCTCCTGCGTACGGGCGACGGGCCCGGGCGCCTCGGCGATCAGGTCGAAGTAGACCCCGCGGGTCTTCGCGTACATCTCCCAGTCGTCCGCGTAGATCACGATCGGGCGGTCCAGGCCGGCGTAGTCGAACATGATCGACGAGTAGTCCGTGACGAGGGCGTCCGCAGCGAGGCAGAGGTCCTCGACCGGGTCGTACGTGGACACGTCGATGACCCGGCCGCTGCGGCGCAGATCCGTGAGCGGCGAGCCCGCCGCGCCGTAGAAGTAGTGGCCGCGCACCAGGAGGACGGTGTCGTCGCCCAGGCGTTCGGCGAGCGCGGCGAGGTCGAGGCGCGGGGTCCAGGAGGCCTCGTAGTCGCGATGCGTCGGCGCGTACAGGAGGGCCCGCCGGCCGGGCGCGATGCCGAGGCGGTCGCGGACGGCGCGGACGTCGGCGGCCGTGGCGCGGTAGAAGACGTCGTTGCGCGGATAGCCGTACTCCAGCGTGTCGCAGTGCGTGGGGTAGGCGCGCTCCCACATCCGCGTGGAGTGGCTGTTCGACGTGATGCTGTAGTCCCACTTGTCGACGCGGGCGAGGAGCTGGCGGAAGTTGAGGCCCTTGGAGGCGGTGGGGTACTCGATCTGGTCGAGGCCCATGCGCTTGAGGGGCGTGCCGTGGTGGGTCATGACGTGGACGGCTTCGGGGCGCTTGACCACGCCGTTGGGGAAGTTGACGTTGTTGACGAAGTACGTGGCGCGGGCCATGACCTCCCAGTAGCGCCGAGAGCCGGGCACGACGTGGTCGGTGCCGGGCGGCAGGAGCGGCACGTCGGCCGCCCGGACCACCCACACCTGATGGATGCGCGGGGCGAGTTCGGCGAGCTTCGCGGCGATCGCGGCCGGGTTGCAGGAGACCCCGCGGTCCCAGTAGGAGGAGAACACGGCCAGGTCCGGGTCCACGGGCCGGCGCAGCTCCCGCTGGTAGCGGTGGGCGCGGACCTTCGCGCCGACCCGCCGCTTGCGCTCCCTGACCGCGGACTTCAGGCCGCGCCGCTTGTGGTTGACGCTCTGGAAGGCGCGGTACCGGGAGTACGCGTCCTCTTCGAGCAGGCGGCGCCGGATGCCTTCGAGCCCGGCGGGCCGGCGGTATCCCTCCGGGCGCCATGCGACGGCCGCGCGGGAGGCCCGGCGGAAGAACTCGCGGCCCACCGGTTCCGGCATCGCGGCGCGGGCCACGATCCGCATGCACTCGGTCGCCATCACGTCGTAGAGGACCGCGCGGGGGCCGTTCGGCGTGCCGTGGTCGGCCATCAGGCGCTGGAGGTCCTCGTAGCGGGCGACGGTCGCGTAGTGCTCCTCCTCGGTGAGCGGCGGCAGGCTCGCGGGGCGCAGCCTGCGCTCGTCGAGGACCACCTGCTGCAGAGCCGTGACGCGGCCGGCGAGGACGAGGGCGGCGCGGGCCGCGAACTCCTCGTCGGTGGCGGCCAGTTGGTCGCGGTGCTCCCGCCAGAACGCGGCGCGCAGGGCGCGGTTGCCGAGCAGCGGGGTGACCCTCAGCAGGTCGGGGCAGTCCGCGAGAGCCAGGTCGCGGCCGCCCGCCCTGGCGAGCGGACGGGCGTCGGGGCCCGGGGTGCCGGAGGTGTTCCAGGTCGAGCGGACATGGTCGGTGAGGACCACGTCCACGCGGTCCGGGCCGTCCGGGAGGTCCGCGAGCCGTTCGTGCAGCGCCCGCAGCGCGCCGGGGGGCACGCGGTCCTTGGCGTGCACGAACAGCAGCCACTCGCCCGAGGCCCGCTCGCCGCCGGCCGCGCGGGCTTCCTCGTCGGAGGTGGCGCGGGGCAGGGCCAGAACGGTGACGCGGCCCGGCACGTCGGCGGTCGGCGCCGGGTCGTCCACGGCGGCGACGACCAGCTCCGCCCCCTCGGGCAGCTGGCCGCTCACGCTGTCCAGGCAGTCCGCGAGATGCCCCTGCACGTCCTGGCCGTACACGATGACGCTGAGTTCCTGCACGGTCGCCGTCCCTTCTTCTCCTGGCGCACCATAGTGTCACCAATCGGATAAAAGGGATAAAGGAGTGGGCCGCCCGTTGGGCCGCCCACATCGGCCTCAGGCGGAAACGGCGACCTTGGCCTTCTTCGGCTGCGCCTTGGCGTCGTTCGGATTGGTGAACGCCTCGTACGCCTTGAGGACCTCGTCCGTCGGCCCGTCCATGCGCAGCTCGCCGCGCTCCAGCCACAGGACCCGGTCGCAGGTGTCGCGGATCGACTTGTTGTTGTGGCTGACGAGGAAGACCGTGCCGGCCTCCTTGCGCAGCTCGCGGATGCGGGACTCGGAGCGCTTCTGGAAGGACCGGTCGCCGGTGGCCAGGGCCTCGTCGATCAGCAGCACGTCATGGTCCTTGGCGGCGGCGATCGAGAACCTGAGCCGGGCGGCCATGCCGGAGGAGTACGTCCGCATGGGCAGGGTGATGAAGTCGCCCTTCTCGTTGATGCCGGAGAAGCCGACGATGTCGTCGTAGCGCTCACGGACCTCCTCGCGGCTCATGCCCATGGCGAGGCCGCCGAGGTGGACGTTGCGCTCGCCCGTGAGGTCGTTCATCAGCGCCGCGTTCACGCCGAGCAGGGACGGCTGGCCATGCGTGAAGATCCGGCCGTTCTCCGTCGGCAGCAGGCCCGCGACCGCCTTGAGCAGCGTCGACTTGCCCGACCCGTTCGTGCCGATCAGGCCGATCGCCTCGCCCTTGTAGGCGGTGAACGACACCTTCTTCACCGCGTGCACCTTGCGCACGCCGGCTCGCGCCTCGGCCTTCTTCCGCCCGCCGATGATGCGGCCGAGCGCGGCGGTCGCGGTGCCGCGGCCCGCCCCCGTGCCGTTCACGCGGTAGACGATGTCGACGTTGTCGACGATGACGGTGGGGATCCGCTCCCCGGAGGTGTCAGCCACGGCCGTACGTCTCCTCTGCCTTCCAGAAGTAGATGAACCCGCCCACGCCCGCGACCAGCGCCCACCCGGCCGCGATCGCCCACACGTGGGGCGGCAGCTGTCCGCGGTGGAAGCTGTCGATCAGGGCGAAGCGCATCAGGTCGATGTAGACGGCGGCCGGGTTCGCGGACAGCAGTACGTGCACGACGTGCGGCAGGTGCTGGTTCTTGAGCACCTTGTCGATGCTCCACATCACACCGGACGTGTACATCCACGTACGCAGCAGGAACGGCATCAGCTGCGCGATGTCCGGCGTCCGCGCGCCCATCCTCGCCATCACGAGGGCCACGCCGGTGTTGAACACGAACTGCAGCAGCAGGACCGGCAGGACCAGGAACCACGACATCGCCGGCGGAACGCCGAAGCAGAGCAGGATCACCACGAGCGCGCACATCGAGAACAGCAGCTGCTGGAGCTGCTGGAGCGCGAACGACACCGGCAGCGCGGCGCGCGGGAAGTGCAGCGCCCGTACGAGACCGAGGTTGCCGGAGATCGCGCGCGTGCCCGCCATGATCGAGCTCTGCGTGAACGTCCACACGAACACGCCCGTGACCAGGAACGGCACATAGTCCGGCACGTTGTGCTTCGTGTTCATCAGCACGCCGAAGATGAAGTAGTAGACCGCCGCGTTCAGGAGCGGGGTCGCCACCTGCCACACCTGGCCGAGCTTGGCCTGGCTGTACTGCGCGGTGAGCTTGGCCGTCGCGAACGCGGTGATGAAGTGGCGCCGCTGCCAGAGCTGGCCCACGTACGCCGAGAGGGTCGGGCGCGCGCCGCTGACCGAGAGGCCGTACCGCGCGGCGAGGACCGCGGGATCTTCCACCGGGGCGGTGGCCGCCGGCGGGGGAGGTGTGTCGACTGCCTGACTCACATCCGCTGCTTTCGCTCAAAGGGTCGGAGACGTCGGAACGGCGTCGGGACTGCGTCGGGACGGGTCCGTATCGTCGTTGCGCGAGCGTAGGGCGTCGCGACGTCGGAACGCAACCGTTTCGTCGTGCCGCCCTATGCTGTACGGATGACCAACGCCGACTCCTCCCCCGAGCTCTCGGCTTCGCTCGAGCAGGGGGGACCCCCATCGCCGACGCCACGTCGAAGAGCCCCCGCAGGCGCAGCAGTGCTCCGTGAGGATGTGACGGAAGCCATCCGCTCCGCCGTCTTCGAAGAGCTCGCCGCCGTGGGCTACGCCCGCATGTCCATCGAGGGGATCGCGCGCCGCGCGGGCGTCGGCAAGACAGCCGTCTACCGCCGCTGGCGCTCCAAACTGCACCTGGTCCTGGACCTGGTCTCCGCCATAGCGGTACAGGGTTTGCCGGCCCCGGACACGGGTTCCCTGGAGGGCGACCTGCGTCTCCTGTACGAGGTGACATCCCGGGCCCTGAGGCATCCGGTCGCCGGCCAGATCATCCCCGACCTCCAGGCCGAGGCCGCCCGCAACCCGGAAATCGCCGAGGCCATGCAGAAGGCGCTGCGCGAGGGGCAGTACGGGGTGGCGAACGGCATCGTGCGCAGCGCCGCCGCGCGCGGGGAGGTCAGGGCGGACCTCGACGAGGACCTCGCCCTCGACCTGATCTCGGGCCCGCTGTACTGGCGCGCGGTGGTGGTACGGACGCCGTTGCCCAAGGGGTATCTGGGGAAGCTGGCGGCGGCTACCGCGGCGGGGTTGAGGGCGCTGTAGCTGTAGCTGTAGCTGTGGCCGGCGCTGGGCTGCGTGGGTGATCGAGGCGGTCCAGGTGCCGGGGGGTTGGCGGATCTGGGCAACTCCGGGCGCAGCAGATGCCCGGTTTGGATCACCTGTCCGGGGCACGTCCGAGCGTCCCCCGAGCGAGGGGCGCTCGGTGGGGGTAGGTCGTTTCGCGCAAGGCGGCCCTGGGATTCATGAGGAGATCAGCTATGTACGCAGTGATCCGGCGTTACGAAGGAGTGACTGACTCGGCGGAGGCAGGACGCCGGGTGGACGAGGGATTCGTGCCTCTCCTCCGCCGGGCCCCCGGTTTCGTGGCCTACTACTGGGTGGACGCCGGGCACGGAGTGATGGTCTCCACCAGCGTCTTTGAGGACCGGTCCGGGGCCGAGGGGTCGATCGAACTGGCGGCGGACTTCGTACGGGACCACCTCTCGCCGCTCCTCCCCAACAGTCCTCAGGTCACGGCCGGCCCGGTCGTGGCCGCTGGGTAGCGGCCTGCGAAGTCACGGAACTCCGGCCGGAGCGGCGTCAGCAGGGCGGTGACGAGCGCGGCGCCGGGCATGACGCGATCAGGGTCGCCCCGCAGGCCAGTGCCGCCAGGCCCGTTCCGACGCTGATCAGGACCTGCGGGACGCCGCCGAAGGCGAAGCTGGTGGAGACGTAGGAGGCGCTACGGCTGGTTCAGCCCGTGCGCCCGGACCCATCCCTGCCATGCCGACTCGACCATGTCGCGTACGTCGCGCTTCGCCGTCCAGCCGAGCTCCGTCGCGATGCGGTCCGCGGCGGCGACGACGCGGGCCGGGTCGCCGGGGCGGCGCGGGGTGACGACGGGGTCGGTGCCGTGGCCCGTCGTCGCGTTGATCAGCTCGACCAGCTCCAGGACCGAGACGCCTTCGCCGCGGCCGATGTTGAGGGTGAGGTCGGTGCCGGGAGCCGCGCCGGAGAGGCGGCGGGCGGCGGCCACGTGGGCCTCGGCGAGGTCGGCGACGTGGATGTAGTCGCGTACGCAGGTCCCGTCGGGTGTCGGGTAGTCCGCGCCGAAGATCCGCGGAGCCTCGCCGGCGGTGAGCTTCTCGAAGACCATCGGTACGACGTTGAAGACGCCGGTGTCGGCCAGTTCGGGGGTGGCCGCGCCCGCCACGTTGAAGTAGCGCAGGGATGCCGTGGCGAGGCCGTGCGCCCGGCCCGTCGCGCGGACCAGCCACTCGCCGGCGAGTTTCGTCTCGCCGTACGGGCTCATCGGCAGGCACGGGGTGTCCTCGGTGACCAGGTCGACGTCGGGCATGCCGTACACCGCGGCGGACGAGGAGAAGACGAAGGACGGGACCCCGCCCGCGGTGACCGCCTCCAGGAGGACGCGCAGGCCCTCGACGTTCTCGCGGTAGTAGTGCAGCGGCAGCTCCACCGACTCGCCGACCTGCTTCTTCGCGGCGAGGTGGACGACGCCGGTGACGCCGTGCTCGGCGATGGCACGCGTCACGGCGTCCTCGTCCAGGGTCGAGGCGACGACCAGGGGTACGCCGTCCGGGACACGTTCGGCGACGCCGGTGGACAGGTCGTCGTAGACCACCGTCCGCTCGCCCGCCTCTTGCATGGCGCGGACGACGTGCGCCCCGATGTATCCGGCGCCGCCGGTGATCAGCCAGGTCATGTCGGTCCAGGGTCCCCTCGGTCGAGTCGGTTCGTGTCGTGCGGCCGGCGCTCTAGTGAAGCAGGCGGTTGAGGCGGCCGCGTGCCACCGCCAGGGTTCCGCGTACGCCCGGTGCGAGGCGCACGGCGAGGGCGCCGGAGTGGGTCGCGTACGGATGCGCGAGCAGGACGCCGTGGCGCAGGCTCGGCAGGACGGTGCGGCGCAGGAGGCCGGGGCCGGTGACGGCGTGGGCGCTCGCGTCGCGGCCCGTGCCGTCCGCGAAGTTCACATGGAGGCGCAGGTCCCAGGTGCCGGAGGCGAGCGCCGACAGGTCGAGGGACGCCTCGGCCTCCCAGGTCCCGGCGTCGGACCCGGGCACGAAGGGCACCGTGCGGCGTCGGGCGGGGCGGTGGCGCAGGCGGTCGACGACTTCGATGTCGACGGTGGCGGGGCCCGCCTCGGCGACGCGCCCGTACAGGTCGTACAGGCGCAGCCGCAGCCGTGAAACACGCGCGCGTGGCCGCAGTTCCGCCTCTATGGCGATGGGGAGGAGGCCCATGGGGCGTGTGAGGAGGTGTTCCAGGGTCACCTGGGGGAGGTCGTCGGACCAGATGGGCGTGCCGTCCGCGGCGCGTGCGTAGGGCGGGCGCAGGCGGGCGGGGCGGGCCGCGACCTCCTTGAGGCGGGGCAGGTCGCGCGGGTGGTCGGAGGCGAGGATCACGCGCGCGACGACGCGGCCGGGCGCGGGCGCCGCGTCGATGTCGGCCGTGTCGAACGTGGCGAGGTAGGCGCGGGTGCGGTCCCACCACGCGGCGCGGTACTCGGGGCTGCGCAGGTCGAGCTCGCGGGCGTACATACGCAGGCTGTGGTCGAGGAACCGGGTGCGGGCGGCGCGTGCCAGGCGCTTGTGCGAGGCGGTCATGAGGATCTCGGCGGACTGGCGGTGGGCCTCGATGCGGGCGGTCCAGTTGTCGAGTCCGGCGCGGTCCAGGGAGAGCGACAGGCGGTCGGCGTCGCGGCGGACGTGCCAGATGTAGACCAGGTCGGGGACGAGCGCGATGCGCGGTCCTGCGGCGAGCACGCGCGCGGTGAAGACGAAGTCCTCGTAGACGAAGTGGCCGTCGGGGAAGTGGATCCCGTGCTCGCGGAGGAAGTCCGTGCGGTAGAGCTTGTTGACGCAGAGGGTGTCGTGGACGAGGCGGGGGCGGCGCTCCGGGTGGGGGATCACGGCGGCCTCGGCGTACAGGCCGGGCTGCCACGGGATGTCGCGGCCCGAGGGGAGTTCGCGGCGCACACAGAGGCCGGCGGCGACCTCGGTGCCGTGCGTGAGAGCCGCGCCGAGCAGGGCGTCGACGGCGCCGGGCGGCAGCACGTCGTCGCTGTCCAGGAACATGACGAACGGCGCCGACGCGCTGTCGATGCCGTCGTTGCGGGGGGTGCCGCAGCCGCCGCTGTTCGTGGCGCGGCGCACCACCTTCAGGCGTGGCTCATTGCCGGCCAGGCGCTGGAGCAGCTCGCCGCTGCCGTCCGTCGAGCAGTCGTCGACGGCGATCACCTCGCGGACGGCGGGGCCCTGCGCGAGGGCGGAGCGTACGGCGTCGGTGACCCGTGCGGCGTCGTTGTAGCCGATGACGACGACGGAAACCTGTGACGGCTGGGGCTGGGGCTGGGGCTGGGGCTGCACTGCTTCCACAGAAGGAAATCCTAGGCCTTTGCGTTAATTGTCCGGTAAGTAAAATTCCTACTCCCTCGTTCCCTTCCACAGGGAGCGGTACGAGACGACGGCCCCGGCCAGGAGCAGGCCGTTGCGCGCCAGCATCAGCAGCGAGCCCGTCCAGGTGGCGGCCTCCACGTCGCGGTACAGGACCGGGTACGCGAGTGCGCTCAGGCCGGCCGCCGCCACGACGAGTACGGCGACGGGGCGCTGGGTGGTGCGGCGCGAGGTGAGGCAGACCGCGGCGAGCCCGAGCAGCCAGATCAGATACTGCGGGCTGATCACGCGGCTGGTGACGGTGAAGAGCAGGACGGCGCAGAGCGCGGCGTCGTACGGCGTCGCGGGGCTCCAGCTCTGCGCCCGCAGCCGCCAGAGCACCAGCAGCGCCGCCGCGACGGCGGTGAGCACCAGGGAAGCGGCGGCCACCACGCCGACGTGCGGGCCGACGTACTCCATCGCCCCGAACCGGTAGCGGACCTGCCCGGACCAGCCCGCCCTGCGCGCGAAGGACAGGGCCGTGCCGCCCAGCGACTCGATCTGCACGCCCCGTCCGCCCTGCTGGCGCACGAACGAGAACGGCGAGCGGAAGGCGACCGCGAGGACCACCAGGATCACGGCGGCGGAGGTGAGCGCCGCCGTCCACGCCTCCCGGCTCGTGCGTCCCCGGGGTGTGCCGAGCAGGGCGAGCGCGGGCCACACCTTCACCAGCGCGCCGCACGCCGCGAGCACGCCGCCCGTGCGCGGGTACCGCCCCATGAGCAGCAGCGCGAACACGGCGAGTGCGGTGACCTCGACGTCGTAGCGGGCCAGCGGGATGTGGAGCAGGAGCGGCAGTCCGGCCACCCATAGCCAGGCGCCGCCCGCGCTGCGTCTCGGCCGCGCGCCGGTCCGGGCGAGGGCGAGCGTAACCAGGGCGTCCGTGGCGAGCGTCAGGGCGACGAAGGCCTGGAAGTAGGTGAGGCCGGGGATCAGGCCGGGCGCCAGGAGAACGGGGCCCGCGCCGGGCGGGTACTGCCACATCGGGTCACCGGCGGGGAAGGCGCCGCCGGCGAGGGTGGCGTACCAGCGGGCGTACAGCGTGTGTACCTCGTGCGCGATGCCGCCGACGCCGAGCGGGGCGCGCCCGTCCGTGACGAGCAGGGCGAGCATCGCGGCGCGGGTGGCCAGCCAGGTCAGGGGAAGCGCCGCCCGTGCGAGGGGTCCGGGGCGGACCCAGGTCGCGTGGACGGGCGCTGCGGTGGTGGGCGGCGGCTGAGTCTCGAGCGTCACCTGCGCGAGCGTACGAGCGCATGCCCCTATATGCGGTGATAATCAGCCGAATGGGGCGTTCGTGTCGGGCGGAGTGGCGCCGCATCCGGCGCCGGCGGCCCGCTACGCGTCCAGTGCCGCCCCGTCCAGCGCCGTCGTCAGGCGGTCCAGGCGGGCGCGCATGTCCTCGATCTCCGCCAGGTCGAAGCCCGTCGCGGCCGCGATCCGGCGCGGCACCAGCGCCGCGCGCTCACGCAGCTCGGTGCCCGCGCCGGTCGGCCGGACGTTCACCGAGCGCTCGTCGCGCGCGCTGCGCTCCCGCTGGACGAGACCGGCCGCCTCCAGGCGCTTGAGCAGCGGCGACAGCGTGCCCGAGTCGAGCCGCAGCCGTTCCCCGAGTCGCTTCACGGGCAGTTCGCCGTCCTCCCAGAGCACGAGCATGACCAGGTACTGGGGGTAGGTCAGGCCCAGGTCCTTGAGGAGCGTGCGGTAGACGCCGCCGAAGGCGCGCGAGGCGGCGTTCAGGGAGAAGCAGATCTGGCGGTCGAGCCGCAGGAATTCCTCGTCGCCGGTCGTCTCGGTGGTCATGGCTCCAGGGTAACCGGGGAAGTCCGGTGCGCCACTTAGTTGTGCACAACTGAATTGCGTGCTCTACTTGTATCCGTCAGCGCGGCACGCACTTCGCCGCGGACGTCACCGCGGACTTCACCGCATGAGGGATGGATTTTCATGGACGCGATCTACACCGCCGTAGCCACCGCCACCCACGGCCGTGACGGCCGCGCCGTCAGCTCCGACGGCCGCCTCGACCTCCAGCTGGGCATCCCCACGGAGATGGGCGGCAACGGTCAGGGCACCAACCCCGAGCAGCTCTTCGCCGCCGGGTACTCCGCCTGTTTCGCCAGCGCGCTCGGCCTCGTCGGCCGCGCCGCGAAGGTCGACATCAGCGACGCCGCGGTGACCGCCGAGGTCGGCATCGGCAAGCAGGGCGAAGGCTTCGGGCTCGCGGTCACGTTGCGCGTGGAGCTGCCGGAGTCGGTCGACGCCGAGACCGGCCGGAAGCTGGTCGAGCAGGCCCACCAGGTCTGCCCCTACTCGAACGCGACCCGCGGCAACATCGACGTCGACCTCGTCGTCGAGTAGCCGTATCGCGCGGTCGCATCGAACGGTCGTATGGAGCGGCCGTATCGAGCAGCCGTACCGAGCAGTCGTATCGGGGCACTCCCCGGCGGCCGGGCGCCCCCGGCCGCCGGGGAGTGCCCCGTTTCTCGTTCCCGTCCCGCACCGCAGACATGACCCACGACGGCAAGGCTGCGTCATAAATACGGTCATTTGGGACAGGATCGGCGCGTGCGCATCTCTTCGGACGGTCCGCGCGGCCGCATCCCCAGGGCCCTTCCCCCCGCCACTCCCGTCGTGACCGCGGTCCTGCTGCCGGGCGTGCTGATGCTGGGCCTCGGACTCTGGGGGCTCGACCGCGGCACGATATGGCGGGACGAGGCCGCGACGATGCTCGTCGCCACCCGCTCCCTGTCCCAGATCCACCATCTCCTCGGCAACATCGACGCGGTCCACGGCCTCTACTACGTACTGATCCACTTCGTGCTCGCCGGGCGGACCGACGCCTACCTGATGCGACTGCCGTCCGTACTCGGCGCGACCGCGGCGGCCTGCCTCGTCGCCGCGCTCGGCGTCCGCCTGGCCCGGCCCCGCGTCGGCCTGTGGGCCGGACTCCTCTACGCCGCCTCGCCGTTCACCATCTACTACGCCCAGGAGGGCCGCTCGTACGCGATCGTCGCGGCGGGCGCGGCGGCGGCGACGCTCCTGCTCGTCCACTGCGTACGGCATCCGTCGTGGCCCGCCTGGGCCGGGTACGCGGCGCTCGTGACGGTGACGGCGTGGCTCCACGAGTTCGCCGTGCTCGTCCTCGCCGCGCACGCCGTCACCCTCCTCGTCTCGCGCGCGGCCCCCGTGCTGTGGCGGGGCTGGGCGGCCGCCGCCGCTGCCGCCGTCCTGCTGGTGCTGCCCCTCGCCGACGAGGCGCGGGAGCAGAGCTTCCAGGTGGCGTGGATCCGCAGGCCGGGCTGGGCGGACGCGGAGGCGCTGCTGCGGCTCGCCGTCGGTCACCCCGGCGCCGTCTTCAACACCACGTTCCTGCTCGCCGCGGTCGCCGTGCTCGCCCCCGCGGTCCGCCGGGGGGCGTGCGGACTCGTGGCGGTCGCGCTGCCGCTGGCCGTGCTGCCGCCCGCGCTGCTGTTCGCCGTGTCGCAGTGGCAGCCGCTGTACGCGCCGCGCTACACGTTCTTCGCGTTCGCCGGGCTGCCCCTGCTGGTCGCGGCCGGCGCGGACGCGGTCCTGCGGCGCCTGCCGGAGCGGGTGCGGCCCTCCCGGTACGTCCAGGTGACCGCCGGGGCCGCCCTGGTCGCCGTGGCGTTCTGGGTGCAGTTCCCGGCGCAGCTGCGCGAGCGGTCGCCCGAGAGCCGCAGGGACGACTTCGGGGCCGTGGCGCGGATGGCCGAGCGGGACCTGCGGCCCGGTGACGCGCTGCTCTACGTACCGAAGACCGGCCGACGCCTGACGGAGACGTATCCGCGCGCGGTCGCGGGCGTGCGCGATGTGGCCCTGAAGTCGACGGGCGCCCACTCCGGAACCCTCTACGGCGTGGACGCGAGCCCCACCGAGATCCGCGCCCGGATGGCGTGCCTGACCCGCGTCTGGGTCCTCTTCGACACGGAGGCGGGCCACCCCGGCTGGCGCAGCCCCAACCCGGTCGAGGAGACCAAACTCGTGCTCCTGGAGCGGGACTTCACACCCCTCGTCGAGTCGAGACGCCGCAGCGGCCTGCTCCGCCTGTACGAACGCGTCGGCGGCCCGGCGCCCACCTGCGCGGCCTCCGCGGGGCCTGCCGCGGCGACCGTCACTCCCACCGAGCCCACGTTGGAGTCCCCATGAACGCCACGCTCTTCGCCCTGCTCGACAACCGCCGCTCCGACCGGGCGTCGACCGTGCCCGCCGCCCGCGCCTCACCCGCCGGACCCGCGTCCCGCGTCCGCCGGTGGGCCGACGCCGCCGCCGTGCTCGCGGCCACGGCGCTGATCGCGGTCAGGGCCGCCGGACTCGGGCGCTGGATCGTCGACGACGCCGCCGTCACCTTCGCCTACGCCCGCAGCGTCGACGAGGGCCTCGGCCCGGTCCAACTCCCGGGCGCCGCACCGGTGGAGGGGTACTCCAACCCGTCCTGGCTCGCCCTGATGGCCCTCGGCCGCAGACTCGGACTCTTCGACCACGGCGCCTTCCTGGGCGTCAGCGACCTGGTCCTCTACCCGAAGGCACTCGCCCTGCTGTGCACGGCAGGCACCCTCGCGTGCATCGCGTGGGCTGCCCGCGCCGTGGTGCCCGGCCGCGCCTGGGCGGTGACGCTCCTGGCGGGCACGGTCCTCGCCACGAACCTGTCCTACGTGGCCTGGTCCTTCTCCGGCCTGGAAAACCCGCTGTACGGGCTGACGGCCGCGGCGATGGCGGCGGTGCTGGTGCGAGGGGTCGACGCGCGCGGTCCGGCCGGCGTGCGGGGAGTCGCCCGCGACGGTCTCACCGCCCTGGCCGCCCCACGCGCCGAACTCACCAGCCCACGCACCGCCCTGGCCGCCGCCGCGCTCGCCCTGCTCGCCGCGCTGACCCGCCCCGACGGCGCCGTACTCGCGGCCGCCTACCCGCTCGTCCTGGTCCTGTTCCTGCGCCGCCGCGACCTGGCCCGGTCGGTCCGCGCGCTGGCCCTGCACGCCGCCGCCGTCGCCGTGCCCTACGGCGCGTTCCTCCTGTGGCGGCACGCCGTCTTCGGGCTGTGGGTGCCGAACACGGCGGTCGCCAAGGCGCAGCAGACCCCGCGACTTTCCCAACTCGCCCAGGCCGGCGACCTGTTGACGTACGCGGGCTGGGCCTTCGCGCTGATCGGTGCGCTGTGCGCCGGTGCGGTGCTCGCCCGGCCCGGCAAGGGGCGCCGGGCCCTTGTGGCGCTGCTCGTGCCACTGCTCCTGACGCTGCTCGCCTACGGGGTGCTCGGCCGGGACTGGATGGCCCTGTACCGGTTCGCGACCCCGGTGTGGGTGCTCGCGGCGGCCGTCGCCGCCCTGTCGGCCGTAGTGCTGTGGGAGGCGGAACGAGTCCGCGGCAGGGCCGTCCTCGTCACGGCGCTGACCGGCGCGCTCGTCCTCGCGCACGCCGGACAGGCCGGCCGTGAGGCCTCGTTCGAGGCCCACCCGACGCTCTCGATGTGCTTCGTCGCCGAACGCTACGGCCAGGTCTTCAACACCTACGCCCAGCGCCTCGGCCTGCGCCACGCCACCGTCGCCCTGCCCGACCTCGGCGGCACGCTGCTCACCACGCGGCTGCGCGTACTGGACCTGGCGGGCCTGACCGACCGCCGCGTCGCGGACGCGTACGCCGCCGGCGACACACGCGCCCTGCGCGACCACGTCCTGCGCGCCGAGCGCCCCGAACTCCTGCACGTCCACGCGGCCTGGGTAAACAAGCCGGGCCTGACCCTCGCACGCCTCGCGGAGGCCGGCTACGTCCCGCTGTACCGGCAGCAGAACGGCGGTGACTTCGTCCGGGCCGATGCCGTCCACGACCCCGCCCGCATCACCGCCGTACGCGCCTGGGCGAAGCCACGTCTCGACCGCCTGATCGCCGGACAGAACCACACCGGCGGCTGCGGCGCCACCCTCACCCCGGGACAGGGGGCCACCCTGTGACCACCACGTTCCTCCCCGCGCCCGCCCGCTCCCGCCCCGCGAAGGAGCGCGCGCCGCGGCTCGACTCGCTGACCGGGATGCGCTTCGTGGCGGCCCTCGCCGTCTTCGTGCACCACACCACCGGCCTCGCCCCGGGCAGCGGTCTGGCGCAGGCGCCGGTTCTCTTCCCGTACTCGACGATGGGCGTCAACGGCGTCGGGTTCTTCTTCGTGCTGTCCGGGTTCCTGCTGGCCTGGGGGCACCGCCCCGGCACGCGTCGCGGTCTCTTCTACTGGCGTCGCGCCGGCCGCATCTGGCCCGCGCATCTCGTCGCCACCATCCCGTGCATCTGGGTGTTCTACCTCTGGGGCGGCGTGCCGACGGACGCGTTCAGCTCCGTCGCGTCGCTGCTGCTCGTGCAGACCTGGTTCCCCGGCGTCGTGCCGATGTTCCCCGGCAACGGCGTGGCCTGGACGCTCAGTGTCGAGGTGTTCTTCTACCTCCTGTTCCCCTGGGTGATCGGCCCCGCCCTGCGCCTGCGCACCCGATCCCTCGCGCTCCTCGCGGCGTCCGGTCTCGCCGGCATGTGGGCCGTCAACTGGTGGGCCGCCGCGCACCTTTCGCCCTTTGCCCGCGAATGGGTCATGCGCCACCCGGTGACGCGCCTGCCCGAGTTCGCCGTCGGCCTCGTGTGCGCGATCACCCTGCGCCGCGGCCACCGCATCGCCCTGCGCCCGGCCGCACTGCTCGCCGCCTTCGCCGCGTACACGGCCGTGTACTGCCACCGGGCCGACTGGTTCTCCTCGCAGACGGTGGCCCAACTGCAATGGACCGTCCGCCCGTTCGTCGCCGTGTTCGCGGCGCTCTTCATCGTCGCGTACGCCCAGCGCGAGCTGTCCGGGCGCCGGGGAGCGCTCTGTTCGCGCCCCATGGTGCTGCTCGGCGCGTGGTCGTACGCGTTCTATCTGCTGCACCAGACGGTGAACCGGTACGTGCAGGACACCTGGGGCCGGATGCGGCCCGACAACTCCGCGCTGTTCGCGCTGTGCGGACTCGCCGTCGCGGTCGTCGCACTGTCCTGGGCGCTGTTCACGTACGTCGAGGAACCGGCCAGGAAGTGGTGGTCCCGGCACACGCCACGCCGCCTCGCACGGTGACCCGAGGGGGTCGGGCGCGTTGAAAGGCCATCACGTCCCCCCAACCCCCTCGACGGAGGCCGCCATGCACCAGTCCGCGTACGAACAGATGGAGCTCTGTGTCCGGAGCTACCTGCCGCGCGGGCGGCGCCTGCGGGTGGTCGACCTCGGCGCGCGGGTCTCTGACGGGCAGGTGCGCACCCACAAGTCGCTCCTGGAGGGGTACGACACCGAGTACGTCGGCGTCGACGTGCAGGAGGGGCGCAACGTGGACGCGGTGATGGCGAAGCCGTACCGCATCCCGGTTCGCTCCAACAGCGCCGACTTCCTCATTTCCGGCCAGGCCTTCGAGCACATCCCGTTCTTCTGGGCGTCGATGCTGGAGATCGCCCGGGTCCTCAAGCCGGAGGGCACGGCGTTCCTCACGGCCCCCTCGCGCGGCCATGTGCACGACGCGCAGGACTGCTGGCGCTACTACCCGGACGGGATGCGCGCCCTGGCCGCGTACACGCGCCTCGAACTGCGGGAGGTGTACACCGACTTCCCGCCGATGAACGGCATCCGGCACGCCTACGGCAGCATCGACGCCAAGCACGCGTATTGGGGCGGCACCGTCGGCGTCTTCCGCAAGCCCGCCAAGTACCCGCGCCTGACCATGGCGTTCGTGCGCTCCACCACGCGCTGGTGGGCCAACCGCGTCGGCGGGGTCGACGGGGTGCCGCTGCCCACGCCGCTGGCCGGGCGGGAGCGGTGCGGCCGTCCGGTGGCCGTGGTTCCCAGGCCCGCGGGCGTATCAAATGCAGAGAAACGCCTACTGGTTGACGAAAAGTGACATGCGGAATATCGCGGACGTAGGGTGCCGCGCATGGCATGGCGAAGCGCAGTGAATGGCGTCATCAAGCAGTTCACCGGGTACCAGCTGACCCGCGTACCGGTGCCCGCTCCCCGGCAGGCCGGCCGCGCGCCCGAGCAGTCGGCGCCGGCATCCAGGCCGAAGCCGAAGCAGACGCCGAAACCCAAGGGTCTGGTCCTCCCCGCGGACTACGACGACGAGGCGAAGGACATCATCCGTGCGGTCAAGCCGTACACGATGACGTCCCCGGAGCGGCTCAACGCCTTCATCCTCGCCACCCGCCACATCGTCAGGCACAACATCCCCGGCGACATCGTCGAGTGCGGTGTGTGGCGCGGCGGTTCGATGCAGGCCTGCGCCAAGACCCTCCTCTCGCAGGGCGACACGGAGCGCGGCCTCTACCTCTTCGACACGTACGAGGGCATGACGCCGCCCACCGAGGAGGACCTCAGGCGCGACGGCAAGTCCGCCGGGGAGCTGCTCGCCACCCAGGCCAAGGACCGCCCGATCTGGGCCGTCGCCACCCTGGACGACGTCAAGTCCGGCTTCAAGGCCGTGCCTTACCCCGAGGAGCGCGTCCACTTCGTGCGCGGCAAGGTCGAGGACACCGTCCCCGGACAGGCCCCGGAGCAGATCTCGATCCTGCGCCTCGACACCGACTGGTACGCCTCCACCAAGCACGAACTCGACCATCTCTACGACCGGTTGGTGCCCGGCGGCGTCCTCCTCATCGACGACTACGGCTACTGGCAGGGCTCGCGGCAGGCCGTCGACGAGTTCCTGGAGAAGACCGGCGAGCGACTCCTGCTCCTGCGCATGGACGAGGGGCGCATCGCCGTCAAGCCCTGACCCGGCAGGCCCGCAGCCCCCGACCCGACCCCACCGATCCCGCGCAGCGCGGCCGTCCGCCGGCCCGCCGCGCGGGATCGCTGCGTGATCACCCGAATGGCTCAGGCGTGGTGACCCGGATCCACAGGGCCGGTTGTTAACCAGTAGGTCCCTCGCGGGTCGCGCAGCCGTGCCCGTCAGTTCTCCGGAAGGAATGTGCGCAGCGCATGACACCACGACTCACCGTCGTCGTCCCCATCTACAACGTCGAGGCGTACCTCGACGCCTGCCTGGAGTCGCTGGCCGCGCAGACCATGCCCGACCTCGAAGTCGTGATGGTCGACGACGGCTCCACCGACGGGAGTCCGCAGATCGCCCGCGCCATGGCCGGACACGACCGGCGCTTCCGGTACGCCCGGCAGGAGAACGCGGGCCTCGGAGCGGCGCGCAACGCGGGTGCGGCCCTGGCCACGGGCGCGCATCTCGCCTTCGTGGACAGCGACGACGTGGTGCCGCACGACGCGTACGCGCGCATGCTCGACGCCCTGGAGGAGTCGGGCTCCGACTTCGCCACCGGCAACGTGCACCGGCTGCGCGTCGACGGGAGCACCGAGCAGTCCGCCATGTTCCGCAAGGTGATGGGCAAGGACCGCGCCGCCACCCACGTCACCCGGTACTGGGACCTGCTCGGGGACCGCATCGCCTGCAACAAGGTGTTCCGCAAGGACTTCTGGGACCGTCACGAGTTCGCGTTCCCCGTGGGTGTGCTGTTCGAGGACACCCCGGTCATGGTGCCCGCGCACTTCCTCGCCCGCAGCGTCGACGTCCTGTCCGGGCCCGTCTATCTGTGGCGCGACCGCGACGGCTCCATCACCAACCGGCGGACCAGGCCGCGCGCCGTCGCCGACCGCACCGCCGCCGTCCGCTCGGCCAGTGACTTCCTCGGGGCCAAGGTGCGCGAGAGCGCCGGCACCCCGCAGGCCGCCGGCTGGGCGGAGGGCAAGCGGCGCTACGACGCGACGGTGCTCGCCGGGGACCTCTGGCTGTTCATGGAGGCGCTGCCGCTCGGCGACGCCGCGTACCACGAGGCGTTCCTCGACCACGCCAACTCCTTCGCGGGCACCGTCGACCCGGCGGTCCTCGCCGGGCTCCCGCTGGCCCTGCGCGTCAAGTGGCAGCTCATCCGGGAGCGCCGCCTGACCGAGCTGCTCGCGTTCATGACGTACGAGAAGAGCCACGGCACGACGTTCGTGGCGCGCGGGCCGCGCAGGCGCAGGGCGCAGTTCCCGCCCGTCACCGGTTCCCTGCCGCGCGCCGTGACCGCGCTCCGCAAGACCGATCTTCCGCTGAAGTCGCACATCACCGAGGCGTCCTGGGACGAGGCCGGGCGGCTGCGGCTCAAGGGGTTCGCCTATGTGCGCAACCTGCCCGCGGGCCGGGTCGGGGCGCGCGCCAAGTTCGCCTGGCTGCGGGCGGGCAGGCGCCGTGTGGTGCCCCTGAAGGTCCGTACCGTCCGCTCCCGCGATGCCACCTACCGTTCCAAGCAGGGGCTGCACAGCTACGACAGGTCCGGGTTCGAGACGGTCATCGACGCGGCCCGGCTCGTCACCAAGCGGCCGAACACCACCTGGAACGTCGAGATGGCCGCCTTCGGAGGCGGTCTTCTGCGTACCGGGCCCGTACGGATGGGCGGGCTCGGCGCACTGCCCGTGCGCTATCTGGACGACTTCCTGCGGATCGCGCCCCGGCTCAGCGCGGGCCGGCTCCGGCTGCGGGCCGAGCGCGTGCAGGCGCGGCTCGTGCGGCACGAGGAGTCCGGCGGCATCCTCAGGCTGGAGGGCGAGCTCGCCCCCGGGGCGCCCGCCGAACTCAAGGCGCTGCGGGTCGAGAACTGGCACACCAAGGAGGCGTACGACCTCCCCGTCGAGCGCTCGGGCCGCGTCTTCACCGCCGAGCTGCGCCTGGAACTGATCGCGGGCACCGCGACCGACGCCTCGGGCTCGCCCCGCACGACCGACCCGTGGGGCATCGGCCTCGTGCGCGGGGACGGCGAGTGGTCGGCGCTCGCGGTCCGCCCGGACATCCCGCCGGGACGCCACCCGCTCGGCGCCGGGCGTGAACTTCTCGTCCTCGCCAACGCCGCAGGGAACGTGGAGCTGCGCAACCAGACCGTACGGCCGCTCGTCGACACCCTGACCTGGGAGGGGGACGGGCGGCTCGCCGTCTCGGGCAGCTTCCCCGATATGTCCGGCACGGCGTGGGAGCTGCTGCTCCAGCACAGCGGCCACGACGAGGAGGCCGTCGTTCCGGTCGAGGTGTCCGGCGGGCGGTTCGGCGCGGCGCTGTGTCCGGACGCGGTCGCGGGCCCCGCCGGAGTCCTGCCGCTCGCCGAGGGCCGCTGGTACCTCTTCCTGCGCGAGCCGGGCGAGAGCGACCCCGGCCGGTACCGCCAGGTCCACGTGGCGCCCGCCCGCCACGAGAGCCTGCCCTTGGTACGGGCCCTGGGCGGCCGGGACTTCACCGTGGGACGCCGCTACTACGACCGTCTCGTCATCGAGCCGGGATCCGCCCTCGCCGTCACGGAGCGCGGCGGCGCTCAGCAGGCCGCGCTGCGCACCCGCTACGCGTCCCTGCGCGTCGAGCCCCGCACCGACACGGTCCTGTACTCCAGCTTCGACGGCCGGCAGTACTCGGACTCGCCGCGCGCCGTGCACGAGGAGCTCGTCGCCCGCGGTGAACCCCTGGAGCACCTGTGGGTCGTCCGCGACCAGCAGGTCACGGTGCCCGCCAGCTGCCGGCCCGTGGCCCTGTGGAGCGGCGAGTGGTACGAGGCGCTGGCCCGCAGCCGCTACGTCGTCACCAACACGCAGCTGCCCGACTGGTTCGAGCGCGCCGAGGACCAGTACGTCGTACAGACCTGGCACGGCACCCCGCTCAAGCGCATCGGCCGCGACCTGGCGGACAGCCCGTCCGGCGACCGGCGTTACATCGCGACGCTGCCGGAGCGGGCCGCGCAGTGGAACCTGCTCGTCTCCCCGAACCGTTTCTCCACCCCCGTCCTGCGGGGCGCGTTCGGCTACCACGGCGAGGTCCTGGAGTCGGGCTACCCGCGCAACGACCTGCTGCACGCGACGGACCGCGCCAAGGTCGCCGCCGCGGTCCGCGAACGCCTCGGCGTCCCCGAGGGCAGGCGCGTCGTCCTCTACGCCCCCACCTGGCGCGAGAACCAGCCGCGCAGGGGCGGCCGTTACGGGCTCGACCTGCGCCTCGACCTGGCGGCGGCCGAGCGCGCGCTCGGCGACGACCACGTCCTCCTCGTGCGCCGCCACTACCTGGTGGGCGGCACCGTCCCGGGCACCGCGTCCGGCTTCGTGCGCGACGTCACCCGCCACCCGGACGTGGGCGAACTCCTGCTGATCAGCGACGTGTTGGTGACCGACTACTCCTCGCTGATGTTCGACTTCGCGCAGACCGGCCGGCCGATGCTCTTCCACACCTACGACCTCGACCACTACCGGGACACGCTCCGAGGCTTCTACTTCGACTTCGTCGCGCAGGCGCCGGGGCCGCTGCTCACCACCGGCGAGGAGGTCGTCGAGGCGCTGCGCGACCCGGCCGCCGCCACCGCCGGGCACGAGGACGCCTACCGCCGCTTCCGCGAGGTGTTCTGCGACCTGGACGACGGACGCGCCGCCGCGCACGTCGCCGACGCCATGCTGCCGGGAGGCCGCCGATGAGCACCCCAGAGACGTACGACATCAGCTGCGTCGTCGTCTGCGGCACGGACGCCGCCGCCCTGCGCGCCACCGTACGGTCCGTGCTCGACCAGACTCTGGCCGCCACCGAGGCCGTCCTCGTCACCACCGGGGCGGACACGGAGGCCGCGTCGCTCGCGGCCGGCGACCCGCACCGGATCCGGCTGGTCCACGCCGGCGCCGAGCGCCCCGCGTGCGTCCTGCGCGACCTGGGCCTCGCCGCCGCCCGCGGCCGGTACGTCATGGTCGCCGCCCCGGGGGAGCGGCTCGAACGGCACGCCTGCCGCAACCTCTTCGAGGCGGGCCGCCGCACGGACGCCGACCTGGTCGCGGGCCGCCGGGACAAGGCGCCCGCCTGGCACAAGGAGCTGCACGCCAGGTCCCGGGTCGTCGAGGACGTCGCGCACGCGCCCGAACTCGTCACGCGGGACAGCCTCAGCGCCGGGTTCTGCGTGCGGCGCGGCGCACTCGGTGAGCTGTCCGGCGCAGGACAGGCCCCCTTCGGCGTGCGGGCCGCGCTCGCCGCCCGGCGCATCGCGCTCGTCCCGAACCTGATCACCACCGGATGCGCCCCGGCCGACCCCGTACGGGACCTGCCCCGCGCCGCCGACGCCCAGCGCGGCACGCTGCGACTCCTGCATGCTGACGCCGACGGCGCCCTGCGCGCGGCCCGCGAGAGCGCCTTCCTCACCGACCACGTCGTCCCCTGCGTCCGCGCCTTCCTGCCGCTGGGACCCGACGAGCGCCGGGCGGCGGCGGACGCCCTCGCCGGGAGCCTGGACGGCCTCGTCGCCCCGGACGCGCTGCGCGCGCTGCCGCCCGTCGAGCGCATCGGCGTACGGCTTCTCGCCGACGGTGACGCGGACGGCGTGCAGGCCGCCGCGTACGCCCTGGACCGGCCCGGCACCGTCGTCTCCCCGCTCGTCAGGACGGGCAACGGGCGCATCCGCTGGAGCGCGGAGCACGCCGACGACGACACGTTCGACCTCACCGAACTCGGTTACCAGTACCGGCAGTTCACCGACCTGAGCCTCCTGAACCGCGTGACCCACTGCCTGCGCCAGGGTGCGGTGCTCGCCGTCGAGGGGCGCCTCGTCGTGCCGCTGGGCCTCCTCGATCACTGGCCCGCGCTCGCCGCCCGCCTCGACCTCTCGGTGCGCGGCGGCCGTGCGCACACGCTCTCCGTGCCGGTGACAGACGTACGCCAGGTGGACGGGGGCGTCGTGTGGCGGGCCGAGCTGCCCCTCACCGGCGCGCTGCGCCCGCGCGGCATCGGTGACCGCGTGTGGGACCCGCGGCTCGTCCTCACCGTGGACGGCGTTCCCGTCACCACCGGCCTGCTCGCCGACAAGGCGGCCGTCCCCACCCGCGCCACCGCCCTGCCTGCCCGCCCCCTCCTGACCCGCCTCACCGCCGACACCTGGCAGCCCTACGTCACCGCCGGGCACCACCTGGCCATCTGCCTGCTGCCCCGCCGCCGCGCGGCCCGCACCGCACAGGCCGCCCTGCACTACGTCACCCACTTCAGACCCGCCCGCAAGCTGAAGCCCGTGCTGCGCGCCCTGAGCAGGAAGCGCGAGGCGCTGCACTCCCAGCGCGTCAAGCTGCGCGTCTACCGGCGGGTCCTGTCCCGGCTGCCCGTCAGCAAGGGCCTCGTCGTCTTCGAGAGCCACATGGGCAAGTGCTACGGGGACAGCCCGCGCGCCGTGCACGAGGAACTCCTGGCACGCCGCGCCCGGGTGCGCTGCGTCTGGTCGTACGCCACGTCGAGCGCCGGGTTCCCGGACGGCGCCCGGCTCGTGCGCCGCTGGTCCTGGCGGTATCTGTGGGCCCTGGCCCGCGCCGAGTGGTGGGTCGACAACCAGGGCTTCCCGCACGCCCTCGACAAGCCGCGCCACACCACGTATCTGCAGACGTGGCACGGATCCGCGTACAAGCGCATGGGGTTCGACGAGGCACGGCTCAGGACGCGCAACGCCCCCGAACGCGAGAAGCTGCGGCGCGCGGTCGGCCGGTTCGACCACTTCATGGTCCGCTCGGAGCACGACGTGCGGACCCTCGCCCGCGCCTACGGCGTCCCCGAGGAGCGGCTGCTGCGCGCCGGCTACCCGCGCAACGACCGCCTCGTGGAGGCCCGCGCGCGCGACGAGCGCGAGGGCCGCTTCCCGCGCCCGGCGCTCGCGACGGAACTCGGCATCCCGGACCACCGCACGGTGGTCCTGTACGCCCCCACGTTCCGCGGCGTCCCGAAGGGCGGGCGATCCGTTCAACTGCCGCTCGACGTCCGGGAGTTCGCCAGGCGCTTCGGTGACACGCACGTCCTGCTCGTGCGAGCCCACTACATGGAGGCGGCGAGCCTGCCCGTCACCCCGCCCGGCACCGTCGTCGACGTGTCCGGCCACCACGACGTGAGTGAACTCCTCGTCCTCGCCGACGTGTTGATCACCGACTACTCGTCGATCATGTTCGACTACGCCCTCCTCGACCGGCCCCTCGTCCACTTCGCGCCGGATCTCGACGCCTACGCGGCCGACCGCGGCACCTACTTCGACCTGCGCACGCGCGCCGCCGGGCCCGTCGTCGAGACGCAGGAGGAGCTGCTGCGGACCCTCGACGGGCTCAAGGAGGCCGACGGCGACTGGCAGGCCGCCCGCCGCGCGTTCGCCGCCGACTTCGGCGCGTACGACGGCGGCGGCGCGGCCCGCGCGGCGGCCGACCTCATCCAATGGACGAAGGGCTGAGCATGACCGCATCGACCGTCCCGGCCGCCCCGCGCACGGGCCGCGACCTCTTCCTCGTCGCCAACACCGTCGACGAACTGGGCGGCGTCACCGCCTGGACCCACCAGATGGCCCGCCTCTTCCAGCGCGCGGGCCACCGCGTGCACGTCATCGGCGTCCACGAGGCGGAGCTCAAGCTCACCCTCCCCGCCGACCTCGGCTACGACGTGACCAGCCTCTACCGAGCCCACCCGCCGACCCCGCGTCCCGTGCGTGGCCTCGCCCGCCTCAGCCCCGCCGCGCGCCGCCGCGAAGCCGCCCGCCTCGCGGACCGCGGGCGCGCCGTCGCCCGTCTCTCGGAACTCTTCCGCGCCGCCCGCCCCGGCGCCGTCGCCGTCGTCACCCAGGTGTGGCCCATGGAGTGGCTGCGCGAGGCGGACACCGCGGGCCTGCGGATCATCGGCATGAGCCACGAGTCGTACGCCTACACGCGGGCCTGCCACCGCTATCGCTCCGTCAAGCGGAACTACCCGTCCGCCGACCGCTGGCTCGCCCTCACCCAGGAGGACGCCGACGACTGGATCGCCGACGGCATGCACAACGTCGGCGCCATGCCGAACGCACTCGCCCACCTCCCCGAGATCCCCTCGCCGCGCACCGCGAAGGTCGTGTGCAGCATCGGCCGCCTCGCCGACCAGAAGGGCATCGACATGCTCGTCGACACCTGGGCCGGGGTCGCCCCGCGCCGGCCCGGCTGGACCCTGCGGATCTACGGCGCCGGAGCCGACGAGCCGGACCTGCGCCGCCAGTGCACCGAGCTGGGCCTCGACGGCTCGGTGGAGTGGATGGGCCGCACGGACGACGTGGCGGGGGCGCTCGCCGGGAGCTCCGTGTTCGTCCAGTCGTCGCGCGGCGAGGGTTTCCCCCTCGCGCTGATGGAGGCCATGGCGAGCGCCGTGCCGTGCGCCGCGTTCGACTGCGCGCCCGGCGTAAGGGAGATCGTGCGCGACGGCGAGGACGGGCTCCTCGCACCTCCCGGCGACACCGCCGCGCTCGCCGACCGCCTCCTGCGCCTCACCGGCAACCCGCGGCTGCGGGACGCCATGGGGGAGCGGGCCAGGGTCAATGTGCAGCGGTTCTCCGAGGAGCGCGTCCTGGAACGCTGGGAGGAGCTGTTCGACCTCTTGGAGCGGTGAGGCCCGGCCCCGCGCCTGCCGAATTCAGGAGCGCGGGCCGACCCGCTCACCCGCGGGCGCCGGGCGCGGCCCGGCGAGCGGCACCTCGCGCACGGACGGCGCCGCAGCCGCCTCCTCGTCCCCGTACTCGCCGAGCACGACGTGCCGCACGACCCGCTCGGCCGCCCGCCCGTCGTCGTACGGGCAGAACCGCTCGCGGAACGCGCCCCGCAGCTGCGCCGAGCGCGAGCCGCGCCAGTGCCCGCTCGCGAAGATGTCGATCAGCTCGTCCTCGCTGCGGGCGACGGCGCCGGGCGGGGACGCGCGCAGGTCGAAGTACGTGCCGCGCGACGCCTCGTACGCCTCCCAGTCGTCGGCGTGGATCACGATGGGCCGGTCGAGGTTGGCGTAGTCGAACATCAGGGACGAGTAGTCGGTGACCAGCGCGTCCGCCGCCAGGCACAGTGCCTCGACGCTCGGGTGGCCGCAGACGTCGATGACGCGGCCGGTGCTTCGCGCGAGAGGCGCGCGGTGCAGCGGGTGGGTGCGGGCCAGGACGACGAAGTCCGGGCCCAGTCGGCGCGCCACCCGCTCCGGGTCGAGGGCGCAGCGCTGGGTGCGGCGGTAGTCGCGGTGGGTGGGCGCGTACAGGATCGCCGTCGCGCCCTTCGGGATGCCGAGGCTCTCGCGGATGTGGGCCACGTCCCGCGAACTCGCCCGGTGGAAGGCGTCGTTGCGCGGATACCCGTACTCCAGCGTCGTGTACGCGGACGGGTAGACGCGCTCCCAGACGAGGGTGGAGTGCCGGTTGGCGGACAGGACGTAGTCCCAGGTGTCGACGGAGCGCAGGAGCCGGTCGAAGTCCTCGCCGCGGGCCGCCGCCGGGTGGTCCTGGAGGTCGAGGCCCATCTTCTTCAGGGGCGTGCCGTGCTGGGTCTGGATCATCACCTGTCCGGGGCGCTTGACCAGCCGGCGTTCGAAGTTGACGTTGTTGACCAGGTATTTGGAGCGGGCCAGGGCCGTCCAGTAGGCGGCGGTCCCGGGGCGCAGGGCGCGGGTGCCGGACGGCAGGGTGTGGTGGTGCTCGGGGTGTGCGATCCACGCGGTGGCGACGTGCGGCGCGTACGCGCGGAACGCGGCTTCCAGGGCGCCCGGGTTGCAGCCGTAGCCGCGCCCCCCGTAGCTGGAGAAGACGGCCCGGTCCGCGCGCACCGGGAACCGCAGCTGGACGCGGTAGTGCGCCTGGAGGGCGGCCGACCGGGCCGCGCGCCGCAGCCGGCCAGTGAATCCCCGGACGCGCCGCACGACGCGCATCGCCGCGGCCAGCGACCGGTATGTGCGGTGCGAGCCGAGCCGCACCAGGCCGTGCCGGAGCCGGTCGCGGGCGGCGACGGGCGCGCCGGGCACGCGGTGACGCCGGTAGTGCGCGCGGGCCCTGCGCAGGAAGTCGGGGCGGGTGCCGCGCGGGAGCCGGTCCGGGTTCGTGAACACCGTGGCGAAGTGCTCGACCATCCGCCGGAACAGCAACGGGCGCCATGCGGCGGAGAGTTCGGGTCGCGAGTCCAGGAACGCGAAGACACGGTCGTACTGGTCGAAGACGTCGAAGTGCGCGGGGGACGTGGTGCCCAGGATGTTGCCCCGGCGGCGCTGGCGGTAGTGGACGCAGACCCGGTCGAGGGTGACGATCGTCCGCGCCGACATCAGGACCGGATAGGTCCAGGGAGTGTCCTCGTAGTAGCCGGGAGGGAAGGCGAAGCCCTGCTCCTCGACGAAGGCGCGCCGGTACGCCTTGTTCCAGACCACCATGAGGAGTTGGAGGATCTCGGGCCTGTCGGCGAGCGCGAACGGCGCCGGACCTTCCTGGGTGAGGCGGTCCGCGTACTGGTTGCGCACGGCCTCGCCCGTCCAGTACGTGCGGGCGTAGTCGTAGACCAGGACGTCGGGGCCGCCGGTCTCCTCGATACGGTCCTTGATCGCCTCAAGCGCGCCCGGCGTGAGGGTGTCATCGCTGTCGAGGAAGAGGACGTAGTCCCCGGTGGCGTGTTCGAGACCGGCGTTGCGGGCGCGGCCGAGGCCCACGTTCTCCCGCAGATGCACCGTCCGCACCCGGTTGTCCCGCGCCGCGAACTCGTCGGCGATCGCCCCGCTCGCGTCCGGCGAGCAGTCGTCGACCGCGATCACCTCAAGGTCGGAACACGACTGTTCCAGGACGGATTCGAGGCACGCGTGCAGGTAGGCCTGCACCTGGTACACGGGGACGATGACACTGAACCGGGGCAAGGTGCATCCATGGGTCGGCACGGGCGTACTGCCCGGCAACGGCCGATGGAGTGATCCGGTTACGCCAGATGTGGCAGACGAGGGACCTCTCGGTAGCCGAAGAGGGGCGAACCGTGACCGGTCCGCCCCTCAATTCGCCTGCGGATGCGGCTATTTCACCGCTCCTGCCATCACACCGGACACGAACTGCCGCTGGAAGGCGAAGAACACGGCCAGCGGGATCACCATCGAGATGAAGGCGCCGGGCGCCAGGATCTCGATGTTCCCGCTGAACTGCCGTACCTGCTGCTGGAGCGCGACCGTCAGCGGCTGCGAGCCGGAGTCGGAGAAGATCAGCGCGACCAGCATGTCGTTCCACACCCACAGGAACTGGAAGATGCCGAGCGACGCGATGGCCGGGCCGCCGAGCGGCAGGACCACCGTCGCGAAGAGCCGCACCTCTCCCGCGCCGTCGAGCCGCGCCGCCTCCAGGAGTTCACGGGGGATCTCCGCGAAGAAGTTGCGCAGCAGGAAGATCGCGAAAGGCAGCCCGAAGCCGACGTGGAACAGGATGACGCCGATGATGCTGCCGAAGATGCCGATCTTCCCGAAGAGTTCGGACAGCGGGATCAGCGCCACCTGCACCGGCACCACGAGCAGCCCGACGACCGCCATGAACCAGCCGTCGCGGCCCTTGAAGTCCATGCAGGCGAACGCGTATCCGGCCATCGACCCGATGATGACGACGAGGAGCGTCGCCGGGACCGTGATCCAGATCGTGTTGAACAGGGCGTGGGTGATCTCGTCCTTCTCCAGGAGCGACTGGTAGCTCTTGGTCGTCAGCTGGGCCGGGGTGGTGAAGACCTTCCACCAGCCCGACGCGGCGATGTCCGTCGGATCGCGGAACGAGGAGACCAGCAGCCCGAAGGTCGGCACCAGCCAGAACAGGCCGACCACGAGCAGGAAGGCGCGCAGCGCCCCGCCCGCCGCGCCGCTCGCGATCCGGGCGGCGAGCGAACGCTTGGCGCGCACGGACGTGTCGAGTGCGGTCACCGCTGACGCTCCTTCCGCAGCCGGCGGATGTTGACCCACATCACCGGGAGGACGAGCAGCAGGAGCAGCACGCCGATCGCGCTGCCCGCGCCGAAGTTCCCCTGGCCGCCGAACGCGGACAGGAACAGCTGGAGGGCCAGGACGTTGGCGTCGTCCTGGGACGGCTGCGGGGCGATGATGTAGATCAGGTCGAAGATCTTCATCACGTTGATCATCAGCGTGACCAGGACGACGGTGAGGACCGGCGCGAGGAGCGGCACGGTGACCTTGCGGAACACCTGCCACTCGTTCGCCCCGTCGACGCGCGCCGCCTCCAGGAGGTTACGGTCGATGCCCGCGAGCCCGGCCGCGATCAGGACCATCGCGAAGCCCGCCCACATCCAGGCGTACGCGCCGATGATCGACGGCGTCACCAGGGCCGGGCCGAGCCACTCGACGCCGTTGTAGGCGGTCGCGAAGTTCGAGCCCGGGAGCCGGAGTTGGGCCCCGTCGGCCGACTTGGGCAGGGTGAAGGTGCCGTCGTCGCCACTGGTGGTGGACGCGACGACCTTCCCGCCCTTCACGGCCTCCACCTTGACGCCCTTCAGGGCTTTCTCGCCCGCGTCGACGGCGCCCTTCGTGCCGCCCCCGCCGAGCTTGAAGTCCAGCCAGACCGTCCCGGTGACCTTGTCGCCCGCGGCACTCGCCGGCTTGGCGTTCTGCGGGCTGCCGGGCACCTTGTCGGGCGCGATGCCGACGAGCGGCAGGAACGCCGGGGTGCCGGCCTTCGCGGTCCGCTCGGTCGTGAACGACCCGCCGCTGGAGGCCTTGAGGTCGCTGCCGATGGCGGGGCGCGCCTTCGGATAGACGGAGGCGTCGGTGAACGCGTCGTGCACGGACGTCACGATCGCGTTGGCCGCGCCCTGGTTCGGGTCCTGCTCGTAGACCAGGCGGAAGATGATGCCCGCCGCCAGCATCGAGATCGCCATCGGCATGAAGACGATCAGCTTGAACGCCGTGCCCCAGCGCACCCGTTCGGTCAGTACGGCGAAGATCAGGCCGAGCGCCGTGCACAGGGCCGGCGCCACCGCCACCCAGATCGCGGTGTTCCTGACCGCGATCAGCGTCTGGTGGTCGCGGAAGATGTCGCCGTAGTTGTCGAGGCCGACGAAGTCCGAGCCGCCGGAGTCGTAGAGGCTGCGCCAGACCGAGTACCCGATCGGGTAGACCACGAGCGCGCCGAGCAGGACGAGCGCGGGGAGCAGGAACAGCCCCGCCACCCACGGCCTGGTCCCGATCACGCTCTTGCGCGGTATCGCGGGCGGCGCCGGCGGCAGTGCGCCGGCGCCCCCCGCCTTCGCCACGGAGGACGGCATACCGCGCCGTCAGCCGTTCTTGTACGCCTTGGCGGCGTCGGCCTCGAGTTGGCGCTGGGTCCCGGCGACGTCCTTCGGGTTCTTCAGGAAGTCCTGGAGGCCCTTCCACTCGCCGACGCCCTGCGTGCCGCCGAACGCCGCGGGCGCCTGGTCGGACATGTCGAAGCGGAAGTCGTCGCCCGCCGCGAGCAGCGCCTTCGCGATGTCCCTGGTCACCGCGTCCTTGTACTTGGCGGTGTCCATCTCCTTGTTGGGGGAGATGTAGCCGCCCTGCGCCGCCCAGATCTCGGCCGCGTCGGTCGAGGAGAGGAACGTGACGAGCGCCTGGGCGCCCTTGCCGCCCTTGAGCGCCACGGCCACGTCGCCGCCGCTGACCACGGGGGCCTTGTCGCCGACCGCCGGGAACGGGAACACCTTGGCGTCCGTGCCGACCTTGGCCTTGGTGTCCGCGTTGATGTTGGCGGTCACGAAGTCGCCCTCGTAGACCATCGCCGCGGGGGTGTCACCGGAGAACGTCTGCGTGACGGACTTCGGGAACTCCGTGGAGAGCGCGCCCTTGCGGCCGCCCGCGATCAGTTCGTCCTTGCCCCACAGCTCGGCGAGCGTGGTCAGGGCCTCCTTCACGGAGGGGTCCGTCCACTTGATCTTGTGGGTGGCGAGCTGGTCGTACTTCTCCGGGCCCGCCTGGGAGAGGTAGATGTTCTCGAACCAGTCGGTGAGCGTCCAGCCGTCCGCGCCGCCGATGGAGACGGCGGGGGAGCCCGCGTCGGACAGGGTCTGCGCCGTGGACAGGAAGTCGTCCCACGTCGCCGGCGTCTTCTTGATCCCGGCGGCCTCGAACGCGGCGGTGTTGTACCAGACCAGCGACTTGTTGGCGGCCTTCACATAGACGCCGTACTGCTTGCCCTTGTACGCCCCGAGGCTCTTCCAGCCGGCCGAGAAGTTCTTGTCGACCTGCGCCTGCGCCTCGCTGCCCAGCGGCTTGATCCAGCCCTTGTCGGCGAACTGGTGCAGCACGCCGACCTGCGGCAGGAACGCCACGTCCGGCGGCTTGCCGCCCTCGATCTTCGTACTGAGGAACGTGGCGGTGTTGTTGCCCGTCGGCACGAAGTTGACCTTGGCGCCGGTGCGCTTCTCGAACTCGGCGAGGACCTTGGTGAAGTTCTCCTGCTCCGGCCCGGTCCAGACGGCCGCGACCTCCAGGGTCTGGCCGTCGAGCTTGGGCAGCTTCACGGAGGAGGCGCTGCCCGTTTCACCGCTGCCCGTGTCGTTGCCGTCCTTCTTGTCCCCGCCGCCGCCACAGGCGGTCAGCGTCAGCGCGAGGGCTCCCGCGGTCAGAGCTGCCGCTGCGGCTTTCGCGGCCCCGGACGTCCTGGACGCCCTTGATGTCGTGCGTGTACGAATGCTGCGCATCGCTGCCCCGTTCTCGTCCCGAACGCTGAACGTACGTCCCGAACGCTGAACGTACGTGTGTGCGCTGTCCCGTGGGCACTGGTTCTACGCCCGGCCAGGGAGAACAGGCAAGGGCGCCTGCGGTGTCAACTCCAAGATCGTGACGGGGTCGTGATGTCGGCCCCGAACCTGGGGAGCCGGGAATTTCCGGGCCGTCCCGCCGGAGGTTCCGTCACAGGAGCGACGGCACCTCCCGCGCGGCGACGGAACGGGCCGCCCGCTCCAACGCGCTGGCCAGCAGGGCGAGATCGGTCGGCCCGTTCCCCAGCTCCCGCACGGGGCGCCGGGTCGGGGGATCACCCATCCGGGTCCAGTCGAGCGGCACCACCGTGGGCCGCTGCGTGGCCGTGCGGGGGATGCGCCCCGTGACCCGGCCCGCCTGGAACGCCAGGTCGCGTCCGTCGGCGCCGGAGAGCCGGCCCCGGCCGGGCGCCGGGTCGTCGGGACCTGCCGACGGGGCGTCGAGCGCGACCCGCAGCGTCACACCCCACGCCGGCTCGGCACCGGACGCGCGGGCCGTGACCAGATGTACCCCGAGGCGCTCGCCGTCCCGGACGACGGCCTCCAGGGCCCGTACGACCGAACCTGCGGCGGGCCGGCCCGGCGAGCCGAGCGGCGGTGAGAGCAGCGCGTCCAGGTCGTCGACCAGGACCACGAGCCGGGGCAGGGGTGGGGCCGCATCGGCCTCCTTGCGGGCGGCGGCGGGCCGCAGGCGCATCGTCGAACTGGGCGGCGTGTCCAGGTCCCCGGCTCCCTGGTCGGCCCCGCGGGGCGGCGCGGGGCGCTGCGCGACCATCCGGCCGGACACCTCGCGCTGCGTGTGCCACTCGGCGAAGTGCTGGCGCCCGAGCAGCTCGGCCCGGCGCTTCAGCTCGGCGGCGAGCGACTGGGCGAACTCCCGCATGCGCACGGGGTCGTTGGCCGCCAGATGGGTCGTGACGTGCGGCAGGTCCGTGCAGACGCGCAGCCCGTCTCCCCGGTCGGCGCCCCCGGTGCCGTCCCGGCCGTCGACGAGGACGAGGCCGAGCCGGTCAGGACGCTCCGCCGCCGCGAGCGAGGCGGCGATCGCGCGCAGCAGCTCCGTACGGCCGCTGCCCGCCGGGCCCTCGATCAGCAGATGAGGGCCCTCGGCGGCCAGATCCACGACGACCGGGCCGCGCGGCCCGGCGCCGAGCACGGCCCAGGCGCGCCCGCCGAGCGCCTCCGTGTCGTCCCCGGCGGCGGCCCAGCGGGCCATCAGGGAAGCCGGCGTGGCCCGGGCGAGCCCCAACTCGTCCAGGAGGCGGGCGATTTGGGGCAGGGGGGCGGAGGCTCTAGGGTGCGGCTCGCTCGGGCCGCTGTCGGTGCGCAAGGGGGCGAGGGCCCGCGCGAAGCGCTCGGCCCAGGCCGCCGACACGGCGTCGATCGCGGCGACCGTGCCGTGGCCGACGACCTGGCCGTGCGACGTGCGCAGTAGCCGCAGTGCCGTCGCCACGTCCCCGCTGAGCAGCGCGACGGCGCCGCACGACTTGAACGCGGGCGACACGGCGCACGCCATCTCATAGGTCTGGGTCACCGGCGAGGCGGGCGAGGACGCGGGGGCCTCGGCGAGACAGATGACATGGATCCCGGCCCGGCCCCCTTCCGTCGCGAGGCGCACGGTGGCTTCGCGCAGCCCGGCCGATCCCGGGTCCCCGTCGACGACGAGCACGGTCAGCGGGCCCGACCAGCGGTGCCCGGCGTCGGGGCCCGGGGGCGGCCAGGTCTCCTCGGCGGCGGGATGCCCCGTGGGGTGCTCCGTCCCGCGCCCGTCCCGGTCCGTGGCGGGACCGGCACCGCGGTGGCCGTCCGCCGGCGCCTCGCCCGGCCGGCCTCCCGCCCCCTCGTGCCCGTACGGCCCAGGGGCGGACATACGGCCACCGCGCTCCCCGGCGTCGGCCGCCTCACCCGAACGGGACCTCGGCACCATCGGCCCGAGGCCGGCCCGCTGCCCCGCGCGGGCGGCGCCGGGCCCGGCGTCCGCGCGGCGTGACGCGTCCGCGATGTGGTCGTCGAGGCGGCGCACGAGCTCACCGGTGCGGGCCACCGCCTGCTCGCGGTCGTACGCCAGGAGGAGTCGGCAGTCCTGGCCGTGCGCGGGGCGCAGATGGGGGAGCCAGCCGAGCCAGGACCACTCGGCCGCGCGGTCCTGGACGCTGCGCGACCGGTCCGTGCTGACCAGGACGATCTCCAGCACGTCCGGCGAGTGCAGTGCCGCGAGCTGCGCGACGACGGAGCGGGCCACGCCCGACAGCCGCGCCCGCGGCCCGGCCAGCCCGAGGGCGCCGGCCTCCCGCAGCCCCACCGTCACCGGCACGCCGGGCAGCAGGCCCGAGCGGTCCGGGGACGTCCGGTCGTCCGTGCCGAGCCGCACCGCCAGCGCCTCGGGGTGCTCGGGACCGCGCTCCCAGAGCCGGGGCCCCGGGCCGAGCGCGGTGAGCAGCAGCGCGGCAGCGTCGGGCCAGGACTCGGATGATCCCCTGGAGGAGGGGGAGGCGGCGGCGAAGGTCTCGGGGTCGTGCGTCCCCGGCCCGACGTCGTAGGCGCCGCTGTCGTACGGGGACACGTCCTCGCCGGTGCGTCCGCCGGCCAGACGCCGTGCCCAGGCGCCGAGTCCGCCGCGCCTGCGCTGCTCGCGCGGCACGGGCGTCCCGCGCGCCGGGGTGATGGTCGGCATGCTCTCGGCGTCGGGCGGCCCGCCCTGCTCGGGCACGACGGGGGCGGCACCGGCGGCGAGCGCGGCGGGCCCGTACGTGTGCCGGGTCTCGCCCGCGAGACCGGGCCGGGAGAAGGGGTCTTCGAAAGCGCCCGCGTCCGGGGCCGTCACGCGCACGTGGCCCTCGCCGTCGGGCGCCGTCCGCAGCACGGGCCCCGAGAAACCTGAGAATCCGGTGAGACCTGAGGAGCCCGCCGAACTCGCGGTGGCCTCGGGGGCCAGCCGCAGCGTGGACTCGCCGAGCCGCAGGAGCGCGCCGGGGGCGAGCCGGGCGGGGCGGTCCCCGACAGGACTGCCGTCGACCGTCGTCCCGTTCGTCGAGCCCAGGTCCGTGACCGTCACCCGGCCGTCCGTGCCGAGCGTCACAGCGCAGTGCATCCGGGACACATCGGGGTCGTCGAGCGCGACGTCGGCGTCCGCGGAGCGCCCCACGCGGATCTCGCCGCCGTGCAGCAGATGCACACCGCCGGCGTCGGGCCCCGCGACCACCTGGAGCTGCGCCGCCGCACCCTCGATCTCGGGCCCCGGCTCGGCGGGAACGCCCAGGGACAGCACGGCCCCGTCGGTCAGCGGCGGCTCGCCCAGCGTGCAGCGCTGCCCGTCGAGGCGCTCGGGTCCCGCGTAGAGAATCGCCGTGCCCTCGCCGCCCGCGACGGCCGTCACCAGGGCAGAGGCCACCGCGGCGAGCGCGGTGCCCGCCGGGGCGGTCACCAGCACGTCGCACGACGTCGCGCGGTCTTGCGGGTCGGGGCGCGTCCCCAGGGGGTCTACGACGGTCAGCCGGATCTGCATCGCGTCAGCGGTCCCTTCTGCGCGGGCGCCCGGGAAGGGGCTGCACAGCGGTCACCTCACCGCAGATCCCCCACCGCACAACGGGCACGTAGGCCAGTACGAGAGGCATCCTCGCACTTGCCACCGACAACACGCCCGTCGGCCACCCGTAAGTGATCTTGATTGGTCGGCTCTGCCCGCAAAAGTGCCTGCATGATGCCGCTTGGGACCGCTCGGACCACTCACGCCCCACCGGTGGCAACCAACCGACCGCCCCGGGCGTCTTCCCGTCGAACACGGCCGCGGCGGGCGGGGAGCCGCGGAAGACCACGGGCGGGACCGTCGCGGAAGATCAACAGACAGTGGGTTGTTCGACGGCACTACAGTGGGTCGGAACACCCAAGGACGAGCAAGACCAAGCAGTACGCCAGTACGCAGCAAGCAGGGAGCGCATGACGTGCGGCCGGTAGGCAGTAAATACCTGCTCGAGGAGCCGCTCGGACGCGGCGCCACGGGCACCGTCTGGCGGGCCCGCCAGCGGGAGACCGCGGGGGCCGAGGCGGCCGTCGCCGGGCAGCCCGGCGAGACCGTGGCGATCAAGGTCCTCAAGGAGGAGCTCGCCAACGACGCGGATGTGGTGATGCGCTTCCTGCGCGAGCGCTCCGTGCTGCTCCGCCTGACGCACCCCAACATCGTGCGCACCCGCGACCTGGTCGTCGAGGGCGAGCTCCTCGCCCTCGTCATGGACCTGGTCGACGGCCCCGACCTGCACCGCTACCTCCGCGAGAACGGCCCCTTCTCCCCGGTCGCCGCGTCCCTGCTGACCGCCCAGGTCGCGGACGCGCTCGCGGCGAGCCACGCGGACGGCGTCGTGCACCGCGACCTGAAGCCGGCGAACGTCCTGCTGAAGCAGGACGGCGGCGAGATGCACCCGATGCTCACCGACTTCGGCATCGCCCGCCTGGCCGACTCCCCGGGTCTGACACGCACCCACGAGTTCGTCGGCACGCCCGCGTACGTCGCGCCGGAGTCCGCCGAGGGCCGCCCGCAGACCAGCGCGGTGGACATCTACGGCGCCGGAATCCTGCTGTACGAGCTGGTCACGGGCCGGCCCCCGTTCTCCGGCGGCTCCGCGCTCGAGGTCCTGCACCAGCACCTGAGCGCCGAACCGCGCCGCCCGTCCACGGTGCCCGACCCCCTGTGGACGGTCATAGAGCGCTGCCTGCGCAAGAACCCCGACGAGCGCCCCAGCGCCGAGAACCTCGCCCGCGGCCTGCGCGCCGTCGCCGAGGGCATCGGCGTGCACGCGAACTCCGCGCAGATCGCGGCCGCCGAGGGCGTCGGCGCCCTCCTCATGCCGGACCCGGCGCCCGCGCAGGTGCCCGGCGCGGCCGACCCGACGCAGGTCCTGCCCAGCAACGCCGGCTCGTACGACCCGAACGCGGCGACGAGCGTCATGCAGTCCACCGGCACCGGCGACGCCGACCCCACCTCGGTCCTGCCGAACCGGGGCGCGCCCGACCCGACGGCCGTCATGCCGCCGGTCCCGCCGCACCAGCCGGGTGCGAACCCGGACGACCCGCACCCCTGGCAGAACCAGATGCGGGCGGCCCGCGACCGCAACGAGCAGACGCAGGTCCAGTACCTGGACCCGAACGACGACCCGCTGCGCCGCCGCCCCCAGCGCCCGCAGGGACGCCAGCAGCAGCCCCAGCAGCCCCAGCAGCAGCAGTACGCGCCCCAGCAGCCCCGCCGGCAGCAGCCGCAGCCTCAGCAGCAGCAGTACGCGCCGCAGCCTCAGCAGCAGCAGTACGCGCCGCCGCAGCAGCCCCGCCAGCCTCAGCCGCAGGCGCCGCAGCGCGAGCCGCGACAGCCGAGGCAGCGCAGTGCGAACCGGATGAAGATCCCGGGGCTCGGTTGCCTCAAGGGCTGCCTCTTCATGATCGTCATGCTGTTCGTGGTGAGCTGGCTCGTCTGGGAGTTCACCCCGCTCCAGGACTGGATCGGCACGGGCAAGGGCTACTGGGCCCAGCTGTCGGACTGGTACGACACGGTCACCGGCTGGATCGGCGACCTGGGAAGCGGCGGCGGGGGCTCCGGCAACTGAAGTGAGCCACGCGCGCCCGGCGTTGGGCGTGATGTTGGAGATTTGTCGACTTCCGGAGGGTGATTTCCCCCGTGGATGTGATGGTTGGCGCCCGAGCCGCGTAGCTTGGGCGCCAACACGCGTCTGTAGGAGCAGTCTTGGCACGGAAGATCGGCAGCCGGTACACCGCGAACCAGATCCTGGGACGCGGCAGCGCCGGCACGGTGTGGCTGGGCGAGGGACCCGAGGGGCCCGTCGCCATCAAGCTGTTGCGTGAGGACCTGGCCTCCGATCAGGAGCTTGTCGGCCGCTTCGTCCAGGAGCGCACGGCCCTGCTCAGCCTGGACCACCCGCGCGTGGTCGGCGTCCGCGACCTGGTGGTCGACGGGAACGACCTGGCCCTGGTCATGGACCTCGTACGCGGCACCGACCTGCGCACCCGTCTCGACCGCGAACGGCGGCTTGCCCCCGAGGCCGCGGTCGCCATCGTCGCCGACATCGCGGACGGGCTCGCCGCCGCGCACGCCGCCGGGATCGTGCACCGCGACGTGAAGCCGGAGAACGTGCTCCTGGACATGCAGGGCCCCCTCGGGCCCGGCGGCTCCCACCCGGCGCTCCTGACCGACTTCGGCGTCGCCAAGCTCATCGACTCCCCGCGCCGCACCCGCGCCACGAAGATCATCGGCACCCCGGACTACCTCGCCCCCGAACTCATCGAGGGCCTCCCGCCGCGCGCCGCCGTCGACATCTACGCCCTGGCGACGGTCCTGTACGAGCTGCTCGCCGGCTTCACGCCCTTCGGTGGCGGCCACCCCGGCGCGATCCTGCGCCGGCACGTCACGGAGACGGTCGTCCCGCTTCCCGGCATCCCGGACGAGCTGTGGCAGCTCCTCGTCCAGTGCCTGGCCAAGGCGCCCGCGTCCCGCCTGCGCGCCTCCGAGCTGGGGGACCGCCTGCGCGAGCAACTGCCCCAGCTCGCCGGGATGGCGCCCCTCGACGTGGACGAGCCGGACACCGAGCCCGACCCGGAGCCGCAGGCCGCCCCGGCCGCGCCCGAAGCGCCCGCCGCCCGCCGTGGCGCCGTCCCGCTGGTCCCCGGCGCGACCCCGGCCGACTCGAACAGGGACACCCACACGTCGATGCGCGTACCGGCCCCCGACGAGCTGGCCGGCGGCGCCCGCGGCACCGCCCGCGCCCCGCGCGCGGCCGGCGCGCCCCGCCCCGGCTCCGCCCGCCACCGCGCCTCCGCCCGGCGCCGCCGGATCACGCTCGGCGTGGCCGGAGCCGTCCTGGTGGCGGCGGCCGGCGTCGGCACGTGGGCGGCCGTGAGCGGCGACGACGCGGACGCGACCCCGGGCAAGAACCCCGGACAGTCGGCGCCGGCGTCCCCCTGACCCGTCCCGCCGGACCTCCGGTTCGGACGCCGGGTCAGGCCCCGCGGGACCGTCCCGCCCGGTCCGGACCCGGTCCAGCGGCCACCAGGACCGGAGCACTTGCCCCAGCCGTTACGCTGGTGTCGTGGCAGTCGTCGACGTTTCCGAAGAGCTCAAGTCCCTCTCCTCGACCATGGAGTCGATCGAGGCCGTCCTGGACCTCGACAAGTTGAGGGCAGATATCGCCGTGCTCGAGGAGCAGGCGGCCGCACCGTCCCTGTGGGACGACCCCGACGCGGCACAGAAGATCACCAGCAAGCTGAGCCACCTCCAGGCCGAGGTCCGCAAGGCGGAGGCCCTGCGCGGCAGGATCGACGATCTGAGCGTGCTCTTCGAGATGGCCGAGGAGGAGGACGACCCGGACACCCGTGCCGAGGCCGAGTCCGAGCTGACCTCCGTCAAGAAGGCGCTGGACGAGATGGAGGTCCGCACCCTCCTGTCCGGTGAGTACGACTCCCGCGAGGCGCTGGTCAACATCCGCGCCGAGGCGGGCGGCGTCGACGCCGCGGACTTCGCCGAGCAGCTCCAGCGCATGTACCTGCGCTGGGCCGAGCGCCACGGCTACAAGACCGAGGTCTACGAGACGTCGTACGCGGAAGAGGCCGGCATCAAGTCGACCACCTTCGCCGTGCAGATCCCGTACGCCTACGGCACGCTCTCGGTCGAGCAGGGCACGCACCGCCTCGTCCGTATCTCGCCCTTCGACAACCAGGGCCGTCGCCAGACGTCCTTCGCGGGCGTCGAGGTCCTCCCGGTCGTCGAGACGACCGACCACGTCGAGATCGACGAGTCCGAGCTGCGCGTCGACGTCTACCGCTCCTCGGGCCCCGGCGGCCAGGGCGTGAACACGACGGACTCCGCGGTCCGCCTGACGCACCTGCCGACCGGCATCGTCGTCTCCTGTCAGAACGAGCGCTCGCAGATCCAGAACAAGGCGACCGCGATGAACGTCCTCCAGGCGAAGCTCCTCGAGCGTCAGCGCCAGGAGGAGCGGGCCAAGATGGACGCCCTCAAGGGCGACGGCGGCAGCTCGTGGGGCAACCAGATGCGTTCGTACGTCCTGCACCCGTACCAGATGGTCAAGGACCTCCGTACGGAATTCGAGGTCGGTAACCCGCAGTCGGTGCTCGACGGCGAGATCGACGGTTTCCTCGAGGCGGGAATTCGCTGGCGCAAGCAGCAGGAGAAGTAACCACCGGTCTTTTCCACCTTTGTCGACAAGGCAACTGCCGCCCACCGGGCGGCAGTTGCCTTTTACGTCACAGTCACATGTACTTACGACGGCCAACTCCCCAGATTTCGGGCATCGCGTACGCAACGACCTTGACGCTGACATGAAAAGTGGGAAGGCTGACGCGCGGCATGCGTATCAGTGGGACGCGTGTGCACCGGGGGAGGGGCCAGTATTCGCCGACACCTCCGGACGGCCCACGTCCCGCGCGCTGCTCCATCAACCATTAGCTACTGGGGGTAGCAGGCAGATGACCAAGAAGACGCGCATCCGTGTGGCGCGGATAGCAGCCGGTGCGGTGATCGCGGCCGGTGCGTCGCTGACCGCCGCGGGCGCCGCTTCGGCCCTCGACATCGGCGTCAACCTTCCGGGCGCCGGCGTGAACGTGCACGCGGGCGAGGACGGTGTCGGGGTCGGCGTCGGTATCGGCGGCGACGAGGACCCGACGGACCCGCCCACCGAGGTTCCGACGGAGCCGCCGACGGTTCCGCCGACCGAGGAGCCGACGGTTCCGCCGACCTCGGAGCCCACGGACCCGACCGAGGAGCCCACCGAGCCCACCGAGGACCCGACCGCACCGACCGAGGACCCGACCTCGCCGGGTGACAACGGGGGCGGCAGCAACGGCGGCGGGAACGGCAACACCGACCCCGACGGCGGCAACAACCCGGTCGAGCAGGGCCAGGGCAAGGACGGCCTGCAGGACACCGGCTCCGTGCCGGTCGCCCAGCCGGCTCAGAAGGGCAAGGGCGGTGAGCTGGCCGAGACCGGCGCCGCCGAGACCACGTTCCTGCTGATCGGCGCCGCGACGATGATCGCCGGCGGCATCGGCTTCCGCCTGCTGCCCCGCCTCGCCGGCGGTGGCCGCACGGTCGCCTAGGCAGCCGTAGGTACGTACGTCACGTACGGCACGTACGTCCGTACGTAACGAGAGAAGGGCCCGGAGCGTCGCTCCGGGCCCTTCTCGGCGTCTTGGATGCTTCAGGCGCTTCAGGTGGTTCAGACGGTCTGGTGCGCGAGGAGCGCGACCGCCGTGATGAGCACAGCCACCAGAGCTATCAGAGCCATCGGGTGAAGCCCCGCGAACGGGCCCTCCTGCTGAAGTCGCTCGCGGTTCGCCCGGCACACGGGGCAGCGGCCCTCGCTCACGGGCGCCGCGCAGTTCGCGCACACCAGTCGGTCATAGGTCATGCGCTCTTCCTCCTCCCGCGCGGCGGAGCCGCCACAGCATCATTCTCTCCGCACAACGCTCCGGGGAACGCAACCGTTCCCCCTACCACTGTGCCAGCTTCCGGGGATTTCGGCGCGCCTCCCCGGATGCTGCCCCTTTGGACCCGTTCCGTTCCCGCCAGAACCCGCCCGCGACCAGGCAATCATCGGGACAAAACACTCAACCCAGGACGCGGACTGCGCCGCGGAGCCGGGTTCGCGTATGGTCACGCTCACCTACCCCCGACGCCCACGATGCACCGAGGCGCACCCGTGATCCGATTCGACAACGTCTCCAAGGCCTACCCCAAGCAGACCCGGCCCGCTCTCAGGGATGTGTCCCTCGAGGTCGAGCGCGGTGAATTCGTCTTCCTTGTGGGATCTTCCGGCTCCGGAAAGTCCACCTTCCTGCGGCTGGTCCTGCGCGAGGAGCGCACCAGCCACGGCCAGGTGCACGTCCTGGGCAAGGACCTGGCCCGACTGTCCAACTGGAAGGTGCCGCAGATGCGCCGCCAGCTCGGCACGGTCTTCCAGGACTTCCGGCTCCTGCCCAACAAGACCGTCGGCGAGAACGTCGCCTTCGCGCAGGAAGTCATCGGCAAGTCCCGTGGCGAGATCCGCAAGTCCGTGCCCCAGGTGCTCGACCTCGTCGGTCTTGGCGGCAAGGAGGACCGGATGCCCGGCGAGCTCTCCGGTGGTGAGCAGCAGCGTGTGGCCATCGCCCGCGCCTTCGTGAACCGCCCCAAGCTCCTGATCGCCGACGAGCCGACCGGCAACCTCGACCCGCAGACCTCGGTCGGCATCATGAAGCTGCTCGACCGGATCAACCGCACCGGGACGACCGTCGTGATGGCCACCCACGATCAGCAGATCGTGGACCAGATGCGCAAGCGCGTCATCGAGCTGGAGAAGGGCCGTCTCGTCCGCGACCAGTCGCGCGGCGTCTACGGCTACCAGCACTGAGCCCCGTGAGCACCAGAGCACTGAGAAAGGCCTGAGCAGACGCCATGCGCGCCCAATTCGTCCTGTCGGAGATCGGCGTCGGTCTCCGCCGAAATCTCACGATGACCTTCGCGGTCATCGTCTCGGTCGCCCTCTCGCTCGCCCTGTTCGGCGGCTCGCTGCTCATGCGTGACCAGGTGAGCACGATGAAGGGCTACTGGTACGACAAGGTCAACGTCTCGATCTTCCTGTGCAACAAGGGCGATGCCGAGTCGGACCCGAAGTGTGCCAAGGGAGCCGTCACCGCCGAGCAGAAGCAGCAGATCGTCTCCGACCTGAAGAAGATGCCGGTCGTCGAGAAGGTCTCCCACGAGTCGGCGGACCAGGCGTACAAGCACTACAAGGAGCAGTTCGGCGACTCCCCGCTGGCCAGCTCGCTGACGCCGGACCAGCTCCAGGAGTCGTACCGGATCAAGCTCAAGGACCCGGAGAAGTACCAGGTCGTCGCGACCGCCTTCGACGGGCGTGACGGGGTCCAGTCCGTGCAGGACCAGAAGGGCATCCTGGACAACCTCTTCGGACTCCTCAACGGCATGAACTGGGCGGCGCTCGCCGTGATGGCGCTGATGCTCGTCGTCGCGCTGATGCTGATCGTCAACACGGTGCGCGTCTCGGCGTTCAGCCGCCGCAGAGAGACCGGCATCATGCGCCTGGTCGGCGCGTCCAGCTTCTACATCCAGATGCCGTTCATCATGGAGGCCGCCGTCGCCGGAGTCATCGGCGGTGTGGTCGCCTGCGGCATGCTCCTCGTGGGCCGTTACTTCATGATCGACCACGGTCTGGCACTCTCCGAGAAGCTGAACCTGATCAACTTCATCGGCTGGGACGCGGTCCTGGCCAAGCTGCCGCTCGTCCTCGCGATCGGCTTGCTGATGCCCGCGATCGCCGCTTTCTTCGCGTTGCGCAAGTACCTGAAGGTGTGACAAGGCTCCCCTGAGTTACAGAGCGCCGTACGGTTCAACGAGCCGTACGGCGCTTCGCGTTGTCCTAGACTCACCGTCATGTCGGGCCCCGAACTGTTCTCCCGGCCCCGCCGCTTCGGCCGCGGGGCGGCCCTGACATTGGTCTTCGCGAGCGTCCTCGCGACCGGCGTCGCGACAGGTTCGTGGAGCGCCGAGGGCAGCAACTCCGAGGAGCGTCCCGTCGGTTCGGCCACAGGTGCCGGACACGAGGACGTGGCGGACGCGGCCGCCGAGGCGATGGCCGACGGCAAGTCCCCCACGCAGGCCGCCGAAGAGGCCGTCAGCCGCAGCGGCGACCGCTGGGGCGCGGTCTACTCGCAGGGCGAGTACAAGGAGTTCGAGCAGGAACTCGACGGCCAGTACACGGGCGTCGGCCTCTGGGCCAGGCGCACCGCCGACGGCCGCATCGAGGTCTCCAAGGTCGGTTCCGGGTCCCCCGCGGCGCACGCGGGCGTGCGTCCCGGCGACCGGCTCCGCACTGTCGACGGCCGCCCCGTCACGGGCCGCCCCGTCACCGAGGTCGTCTCCCTGCTGCGCGGCGAGCACGCGGGGACGACGGTCCGGCTCGGCCTGGCGCGCGGCACGCGCGCGTGGACCGAGACCCTGCGCCGGGCGAACCTCGCCACCGAGTCCGTCACCGTCTCCCGCCTCCCCGGCGGCACCGTCCTGATCAAGGTCGCCGCCTTCACCAGGGGATCGGGCGAGCGCGTACGGTCCGCCGTGCGCGACGCCCCCCGCGGCGACGGTGTCCTCCTCGACCTGCGCGGCAACTCGGGCGGCCTGGTCACGGAGGCGGTCACGGCGGCGTCGGCGTTCTTCGACGGCGGGCTCGTGGCGACGTACGACGTGCGCGGACGCCAGCGCGCCCTGCACGCCGAGCGCGGCGGCGACACCTCCAGACCGGTGGTCGCGCTCGTCGACAGCGGCACGATGAGCGCGGCCGAGCTGCTCACCGGGGCCCTCCAGGACCGCGGCCGCGCGGTCGTCGTGGGCTCGAAGACCTTCGGCAAGGGCTCGGTCCAGATGCCGAGCCGGCTCCCCGACGGCTCCGTCGCCGAGCTGACCGTCGGCCACTACCGCACCCCCACCGGCCGCGGCGTCGACGGCCGGGGCATCACCCCCGACCTGGAGGCCGACGAGGGCGCCCGGCAGCGGGCCGAGACAGTATTGAGTGGCCTCGGGGACCCCTCGTAGTGCGAAAATGGCCGCACTATGGCTAAGGGAATGTTCGTACCGAAGGAATCACAGCCCAAGCAGGGCAAGGGGAAGGCGTCCGACCAGAAGGACGGCAAGCGCAAGATCGTCGCGCAGAACAAGAAGGCCCGGCACGACTACTTGATCATGGACACCTACGAGGCCGGCATCGTGCTGTCCGGCACCGAGGTCAAGTCGCTGCGCCAGGGGCGGACCTCCCTGGCCGACGCCTTCGTCCAGATCGACGGGGGCGAGGCGTGGCTGCACAACGCCCACATCCCCGAGTACAGCCAGGGCACCTGGACCAACCACGCCGTGCGCCGCAAGCGCAAGCTGCTCCTGCACCGCGACGAGATCGACAAGCTGGAGTCGAAGTCCCAGGAGTCGGGTCACACGATCGTGACCCTCGCGATCTACTTCAAGGACGGTCGCGCCAAGGCCGAGATCGCGCTCGCCAAGGGCAAGAAGGAGTACGACAAGCGGCAGACGCTGCGCGAGCAGCAGGACCGGAGGGACTCGGACCGCGCGATCGCGGCGGCCAAGCGGAGGCAGCGGGCGCGCGAGCGCTGACGCCCGGCTCCGCCGGTAGGCCAGTCCGCTGGTGGTCTGCCTGGAATAGGCTGGCACCGCCGCCCGTTAGTCACGTACGATGGGTCATGTCCCGCTGGTGACGGGACACGTTTTGAAAAATCAACATGGGGATGATCGGTTTCGACAGCGGCTGTCGAAGCAGGGGAAGCGAGCCGAGGAAGCGGCAATGATCTCGTAAACCATATGTCGCAACCAATAATCGCCAATTCCAAGAGCGATTCCCAGTCCTTCGCCCTCGCTGCCTAATAAGCAGTGACTGAAGGACCCTAAAAGGGTGTCAGCCCGGGGGTGTTCCCGACCCGGATCCTGGCATAATCTAGGGAACTAAACCGCCGAGCCCGGTCACGGGGTTCGGTGGGAAATCAAACAGTGGCTGAGCCCGTCGGAGACTTGTTCGCGTGATCTCCGGGGCTGAGAAAATCGAAGCGAACTGCGCTCGGAGAAGCCCTGATTCTGCACCGTTGGACGCGGGTTCGATTCCCGCCATCTCCACAAACCCCATGTGAGACAAAGGCCCGGCTGGCACACAGCCGGGCCTTTGTCGTTGTGTGGCCCGGCTCCATATCGGGGGCCCCGGACCGCCTCTACGGTCCCTCCCCATGACACCGACCAGAGCCGCAACACCCCCACGTCTCGCGTTCGTGGCCCTCCTGGCCGCCCTCCTGTCCGTCTTCCTGCCCGCGCCCCGCGCCGGCGCCGCCGCTGCCGCCGGGGCGATCCAGGAAGTCACCGGCTTCGGGACCAACCCCGGCGCCCTCAAGATGTACCGCTACGTGCCCGACGGGCTGCCCGCCGGGCGGCCCGTCGTCGTCGCCCTGCACGGGTGCACGCAGAACGCCTCCGGCTACGGCACCGGCAGCGGCTGGACCGAGCTCGCCGACCGGTGGGGATTCTCCGTCGTGCTGCCGCAGCAGCAGGCCGGGAACAACGCGTCCTCCTGCTTCAACTGGTTCCAGGCCGGCGACATCGAACGCGGCCAGGGCGAGGCCGCCTCCGTCGCGCAGATGGTCGACCGCCAGCTCACCGACGCCTCCGGCGACCCCGCGAAGGTCTACGTCACCGGGCTGAGCGCCGGGGGCGCCATGACCTCCGTGATGATGGCCGCGTACCCCGAGAAGTTCGCCGCCGGAGGCGTCGTCGCCGGGCTGCCGTACGGGTGCGCGGCCGCCGCCGGGTCGCCGTACGTGTGCATGTACGTGGGCGCCACGCAGACCGCGGCGCAGTGGGGTGACCGGGTGCGGGCCGCGCGGCCCGGGTACGCTGGGCCCTGGCCGCGGCTCACCGTCTTCCAGGGCAGCGCCGACTACACCGTCAAGCCCGTGAACATGACCGACCTGATGAAGCAGTGGACCGATGTCCAGGGCGCCGATCAGGTCGCCGACGTCAGCGACAGCGTGGGCGGGTATCCGCATCAGGTCTTCCGCCGGGCGGACGGGAGCGCCGCCGTGGAGACGTACAGCATGACGGGGATGGGGCACGGGCAGCCCGTCGATCCGGGGAGCGGGGCCGCGCAGTGCGGGACCGCGGGGGCCTACATCCTCGACGTGAACCTGTGCGCGGCCTACGCGATGGGTCACTCGTGGGGGCTCGGCTGACGCACCCTGTCCGCGGGCGCCGCGATCGGGGATGCTCCTGAGGCATGAGTAGACCCGACGGACCCGTGAGACGACTCCTCAATCCCCTTGCACGTCAACGGCGTTACCTCGTCTGGCCCGCCCTCGTCGCGCTCGCGGCGGGCCTGACCTGGGGCTCACCGGCCGGTGCCGAAGGCGACCGCACCGGCCTCCCCGAGGCCATCGACACCATCCTCGGAGACCCGTCCATGGAGGGCGGCGCGGCGAGCGTCGTCGTCGCCGACGCCCAGAGCGGCGATGTCCTTTACGCGCACAATCCCACCGGGCGCCTGATGCCCGCGTCCAACACCAAGCTGCTCACCTCGACCGCCGCGACGGAACTCCTCGGTACCGGCTACCGGTTCACCACCGACGTGCTCGGTGACGGGCGGCGGCGGGGGAGTGTCCTCGACGGCGATCTGTATCTGCGCGGCACGGGCGACCCGACCGCCCTCGCCAAGGACTACGACGCACTCGCCGCGAAGGTCGCCGCGTCGGGCGTGAGGTCGGTCAGCGGGCGCCTCGTCGCCGACGACACCGCGTTCGACCGTCAGCGGATCGGCCGCTCCTGGGCCGCCGACGACGAGTCCTCGTACTACGCGGCGCAGATCTCCGCCCTGAGCGTCGCGCCCGACACCGACTACGACACCGGGACGGTGATCGTCGAAGCCTCGCCGGGAGCGGAGGCCGGGGACAAGCCGAAGATCACCGTCACGCCGAAGACGCACTACGTCGACATCGACGTACGCGCCACGACCGTCGCGGCCGGCGGCGACGACAGCCTCACCGTCGAGCGGCAGCACGGCACGAACACCGTCACCGTCAGCGGCACGGTCCCCGTCGGCGGGGCTACCACCAAGGAGTGGGTCACCGTCTGGGAGCCCACCGGATACGCGGCCTCCGTCTTCCGTGACGCGCTCGCCGCGCACGGCGTGAAGGTGTCGGGCGGCACGAAGCTCGGGCGCGCCACCCCGAAGGGCGCCGTACGGCTCGCCACACACGACTCCATGCCCCTGAAGGACCTGCTGATCCCCTTCATGAAGCTCAGCAACAACATGCACGCCGAGATCCTCACCAAGGCCATGGGCGCGAAGGCGACCGGCCGCCCGGGGAACTGGGACGACGGGCTCGTGGCGATCAGCGGCTATCTGAAGGGCATCGGTGTCGACACCGGGCGGCTGCGCCAGGTCGACGGGTCCGGGCTCTCGCGGATGGACAACGTCCCCGCGGGCCAGATCGCGAAGCTGCTGCTCGCGGTGCGCGCCGAGCCGTGGTTCGGCGACTGGTACAAGGCGCTGCCGGTGGCCTGCGACCCGGACCGGTTCGTCGGCGGGACGCTGCGCTCGCGGATGTGCAAGACCCCGGCCGCGCTCAACGCCCGCGGCAAGACAGGGTCGTTGACCGGTGCGTCCGCGCTCTCCGGCTACGTCAAGGACGCCGGCGGACGCGAACTCGTCTACAGCATCGTCCAGAACAACTATCTGGTCGACTCGGTGAAGCCTCTTGAGGACGCGATCGTGGTGACGCTCGCGAAGTCGGATGCGGACGCGGCGGTGGCGGTCAGACCGCGCACGCTGCGCTCCGTGCCGGTCTCCGAGCGCAAGGGCGACCTGGAGTGCTCGTGGCGCAAGCCGGCCGTGTGCTGACGGCTACGGGTGACTACGTACGGTCGCGCGCGTCGCGGCGTACGTAGTCGCCGCGTACGTAACCGATGAGCGCGAGTGCGAGCGCGCAGGCCGACGCGGTGACCGGGACCGCGTAACCCGCGGTGGGGCCGAGGCGCTCCACCGCGGAGCCGCCCGCCGCCGCGCCGCAGGCGATGCCCCCGAGCAGGCCGGTCACGGCGAGAGTCATGCCCTCGTTCAACTGACCCTCGGGGGTGCGGGCCTGGACCAGTGTCATGCCCGTGACCATCGTCGGGGCCGTCGCCATACCGGCCACGAGGAGAGCCCCGGCGACCGCGAGAAGAGAGCCGGTGAGCGCCGCGAGCAGCGGGAGGGCCAGCAGGACGGTCATCGCGGCGACGCACACCGGGTGGCGCCGCGCGACGGGACCGGCCGGCCGCACCGCCCCGTAGACCAGGCCCGCCACACAGGAACCGGCCGCCTGGAGTGCGAGGACCGCGCCGGCCGCCGCCTTGTGGCCCGCCTCGTCCGCGAACGCGATCGTGACCACCTCCATCGATCCGAACACGGCGCCGGTGGCGAGGAACGACGCGAGGAGAACGGGCATCCCGCGCGCGTGGAGGGGCGATTTCGTGGCCGTGCGCCGATGGGTGGGCGGTTCCGTGGCGCGCTGCGCGGTGAAGACGAGCACGCCCGTGAGGAGCAGGACCGCGCCGATCAGGGTGCCCGCCTCAGGGAAGAGCGACCCGCACAGGAAGGCGGCGACGACCGGGCCCAGCATGAAACACAGCTCGTCCGCCGCCTGCTCGAAGGAGTTCGCGGTGTGCAGGGCGGTGGGGTCGCCCTTGAGGAGGTGGGCCCAGCGGGCGCGTGACATGCCGCCCGTGTTCGGCGTGGTGGCCGTCGCGGCGTAGGCGGCGAAGAGGGTCCAGCCGGGCGCTTCGAAGTGCACGCAGAGGAGGAGCGCGAGCGATCCGCAGACCGCGACCGCCGTGGCGGGTACGGCGATCCTGGCCTGCCCGTAACGGTCCACCAGACGTGCCGTCCACGGGGCGACGACCGCAGTCGCGGCCATCCCGGTCGCGGTGACGGCCCCGGCGAGCGCGTACGAGCCGCGCGACCCGGCGATCATGATGACGGCGCTGACGCTGAACATGCCCATGGGAAGCCGGGCGAGGAGGTTCCCGAGCGTGAAGGCGAGGGCGCCGGGGGTGGAGAGGAGACGCACGTACGGGGAGCGGCTGGGCCGTGGCGGGGCGGTGGAGGTCGGGGGAGCGATGGCGGGCTCGGATATGGCATCGGGCATGTGATCAGCGTCGTCGTGGGCCGCTTGCCCGGTCCAACACCTTCTCCGTGCCGATTCACGCGCCCGCGTTGTAAGTTCGCCGGATGCCCGACCAGCCAGCCGCGCCCGTCCCACCAGCCGCGCCCGTCCCACCAGCCGCGCCCGTCCCACCACCCGCGCCCGTCCCACCACCCGCGCCCGTCCCACCACCCGCGCCCGTCCCACCACCCGCGCCCGTCCCACCACCCGCGCCAGTCCAGCCGGCCGCGCCCGTCCCACCACCCGTGCCCGTCCCACCACCCGCGCCCGGCACGCCTGCCCCCGCCCACTTGGAGCCCCGGCTGCTGCGCGCCTTCCTCGCCGTCGCCGAGGAGCTGCACTTCACCCGCGCCGCCGCCCGGCTCTACGTCGCGCAGCAGGCCCTCAGCCGGGACATCCGCCGGCTCGAACGCGAGCTGGGCGTCGAGCTGTTCGCGCGGAGCACCCGCCAGGTCGCCCTGACCGCCGACGGGGCGCGGCTGCTGCCGTACGCGCGGCGGGTCCTCGATGCGCAGGACGAGCTGCTCGCCGCCTTCGCGCGCCGCCCGGCCGCGGGGACGGTGCGGCCGCTGCTCGTCGACGTGAACAGTCCGGGCCTCGTCTTCGAACGCATCCTGGAGCGAGCACGCGAGCTGGCCCCCGAGTGCGAGCTGATGGCCCGCTACGAGAGCGGCCTGACCGGCGCCGCCGCCGAGATGACCGCGGGGCGCCTGGACGCGTCGTTCGGGCGGTACGCGGGGCTCGACGCGGCGGTGCGGGCGCGCCTTTCGCAACAGCCCGTGCGGTACGAGCCGATGACGGTGGTCCTGCCCGAGGACCATCCCCTCGCCGCCCTGGACGCCGTGCCGCTCGCGCGGCTCGCGGGCGAGACGGTGTACGCGGGCGCGGGCAATCCCCGTACACCGGAGTGGACCGACCTGGCCGGGCGGCTCTTCGAAGGGCGTGGCATAGCGGTCGCGCCGCCCGCGCCGCTCGCCGTGGGCGTCGAGGAGTTCCGGCGGATCATGGCCAAGACGGGGACGCCGGTGCTCGCCGCGGGGGACTTTCCGGCCATGCCCGGATCGGTCGTGAGGCCCCTGACCGACCCCGTACCCCTGTCGCCGGTGTCACTGGTGTGGCCGACGGGGCTCGTGCACCCCGGGATCGACGCGCTCCGTGCGGCGGCGGCCACGCTCGCGGAGGAGAACGACTGGCTCCGTAAGCCCCCAGGTACCTGGATACCGGCCATAGATGCACTCATCATGATGAGTCGGGACTGAGGGTTGGACGCGGCTGTCACTCGCGTGCGCTACATTCGTCCTCCGAGCGCATTGTGATAAGGGGGGCGCTCGGATCGGGTGGGGGCCCGGTCCGGACGACGAGTGCTCGGTACGTCGTGCGCGCACCCATGTTCATGTCCTTGGGGGGATGTGCGTACGGTGGAACACTGGCGAGAAAATGCCCGTTCCGGGCAGACTCATGATCCTAATGAAGTGACGGTCCAACTCGACGGCGCAGGGCGCCAGTTGGACGAACTCATCGCTGCGCGGCACGAGGGTGCGGGCGCGGCCGACAAAGAAGTCCCGGTCTTCGTCGACGACTCGGGCCGGCGTAACCGCAGGTACCGCCGCTTCGGCGCGATCGTCGGAATGATCTGCGCGGTCTATGCCGTGGTCATCGTGGCGACGCTGCTCTCCGGAAACTCGAACGCGCCCTGGCTGCCCATCACGGGCCAGAACGACGACAAGCCCGCGGGCAAGGTGGACACGCCGCCGCTGCCCGCCGACCCGGCGGCCAGGCCGTCCTCGTCGACGGGCGCCACGGCCGGTCCCAGCGCCTCCGGCACCGGAGCGGCGTCCAGCGAGCCGGGCGCCGGCTCGTCGACCGGGCCCGACGGCAGTGCGAGCGCGAAGCCGGGCGGCCAACCCGGCAAGTCGCCGGACCCGAAGCCGTCCGGCGGCCCCGGCAAGCCCGACCCCGGTCATTCACCCGACCCGGGCCCCGGCCCCTCGGGCAATCCTGAGGAGCCCAGCTCACCCGGTCCCGGCGAGCCGTCCCCGTCGGACAGCGGGCCGCCCGTCGAGCCGTCACAGACCCCGGTCCAGGGCGGCACCGAGACCGTCGCGGCGCCGCCCGTCGAGTCGCCCGTCACGTCGCCCGCAGACCCGAGTCAGAGTCCGGCCGGACCGCCAACGGCCTCGTCCCCGGAAAGCGGCATCCTGTAAATGTCCTCCCGCCCCCGCAGCAACCGCAGGGCGCCGCGTCGCCGCCGCCTGCCCATGCGCTATCTGCTGCCGTCGCTGCTCCTGGTCGCCCTGCTCGCGATGCTCATGCTCCGCGGGTACGTGCACAGCGAGATCCTCGCCGACCACCGCATCCAGCCGCCCGCCGCCACTGACCACGTCCCCGAGAAGATCCTCGAGGGCGGACCCGTCATCGACACGCGCGGCGGGCGCGAGACCAGCATGAGCGTGCCCGACCACCGGCTCGTCCTCACCTTCGACGACGGCCCCGACCCGGAGTGGACCCCGAAGGTCCTCGACGTCCTGAAGGAACACCACGCGCACGGCGTCTTCTTCGTCACCGGCACCATGGCCTCCCGCTACCCGGACCTGGTCAAACGCATGGTCGACGAGGGTCACGAGGTCGGCCTGCACACCTTCAACCACCCCGACCTCTCGTACCAGTCCAAGAGCCGTATCGACTGGGAGCTCACGCAGAACCAGACGGCGCTCGCGGGCGCCGCTGGCATCCGCACCTCGCTCTTCCGGCCGCCGTACTCCTCGTTCGCCGACGCCATGGACGACAAATCCTGGCCGGTCACCGAGTACATCGGCAGCCGCGGGTACCTCACCGTCGTCAACAACACCGACAGCGAGGACTGGAAGCGCCCCGGCGTCGACGAGATCATCCGCCGTGCCACGCCCCAGGGCGGCAAGGGCGCGATCGTCCTCATGCACGACTCCGGTGGCGACCGCTCGCAGACCGTCGCCGCCCTCGACCGCTTCCTGCCCCAACTCCAGGGCCAGGGCTACGACTTCGTCAATCTCACCGAGGCGCTCGACAAGCCCGGCGCCCACACCACCAGCGCCCACACACCCGTCCACGGCCTGGAGCTGGCGAAGGGCAAGGCCTGGATCTACGCCGTCGAGGCCTCGGACAACGTGACGGGCGTGCTCGTCGTCGGGCTCGCGGTCATCGGCGTCCTCGTCTTCACCCGCTTCGGCCTGATGCTCCTGTTGTCGGGGGCGCACGCCCGGCGCGTGCGGCGCCGCGGGTTCTCCTGGGGGCAGCCCGTCATCGAACCGGTGTCGGTCCTGGTCCCGGCGTTCAACGAGGCCAAGTGCATCGAGAACACCGTGCGTTCACTCATGTCGAGCGAGCACCCCATCGAGATCATCGTCATCGACGACGGCTCGACCGACGGCACGGCCCGCATCGTCGAGGACCTGCGCCTGCCGGGCGTCCGGGTGGTCCGCCAGCACAACGCGGGCAAGCCGGCGGCGCTCAACAGAGGCCTGGCCAACGCCCGGTTCGACCTGATCGTGATGATGGACGGCGACACGGTCTTCGAGCCGGCGACCGTGCGCGAACTGGTCCAGCCGTTCGGCGACCACCGAGTCGGCGCGGTCGCGGGCAACGCGAAGGTCGGCAACAAGGACTCCCTGATCGGGGCCTGGCAGCACATCGAGTACGTGATGGGCTTCAACCTCGACCGGCGCATGTACGACATGCTGCGCTGCATGCCCACGATCCCCGGGGCCGTGGGCGCCTTCCGCCGCAGCGCCCTGGAGCGCATCGGAGGCATGAGCGACGACACGCTCGCCGAGGACACCGACGTCACCATGGCCCTGCACCGGGACGGCTGGCGCGTGGTCTACGCCGAGAAGGCCCGTGCCTGGACCGAGGCCCCGGAGTCGGTCCAGCAGCTCTGGTCCCAGCGCTACCGGTGGTCGTACGGCACGATGCAGGCGATCTGGAAGCACCGCCGCTCCGTGATCGAGTCGGGCCCCTCCGGGCGCTTCGGCCGCATCGGGCTGCCCTTCGTCGCCCTCTTCATGGTCCTCGCGCCGCTTCTGGCGCCCCTCATCGACGTCTTCCTGCTCTACGGCCTCGTCTTCGGCCCGACGGAGAAGACGATCGTCGCCTGGCTCGGCGTCCTCGCCATCCAGGCCGTCTGCGCGGCCTACGCCTTCCGGCTCGACCGCGAGCGCATGACCCATCTCATCTCACTCCCGCTCCAGCAACTCCTCTACCGGCAGCTGATGTACGTCGTGCTGCTCCAGTCCTGGATCACCGCGCTCACCGGCGGCCGGCTGCGCTGGCAGAAGCTGCGGCGTACCGGAGCGGTGGGGGCGCCGGGCGCGATTCCGCGGCAGCGGGCGTCGCACGGCAACGATCGGAGGCCCGTCGCATGACGTATCCCACTCCCGCCACCGGCGGCCAGAGCGGGTTCCGGCAGACGCGGCCCATGCCGCAAGTGCCGTTCCCGCAGGTCCCGTTCACACCGGAACGGGCACCCGCGCCCACGCCCGCGCCGCCGGCCCCGCCCGCGCAGGCTGCCGCGCCCAAGAAGCCGGGCCGCGACCGCTATCTCGATCTGCTGCGCTCCATCGCGCTCGTCCGCGTCGTCGCCTACCACCTCTTCGGGTGGGCCTGGCTGACGGTCCTCTTCCCGTCCATGGGTGTGATGTTCGCGCTCGCCGGATCGCTGATGGCGCGCTCCCTGAGCCGCCCCGCGATCGGCGTGATCAAGGGCCGAATCCGCCGGCTCCTGCCGCCCATGTGGGCGTTCAGCGTCGTCGTCCTCGCCCTGCTCTTCCTGGGCGGCTGGAACCCCGGCAAGGACCCGGACAGCGGCGGGACCTGGGGCTGGATCAGCCTGGTCAACTACTTCGTGCCCGTCGGCGCGCCGTCGTTCCCCTGGCACCTCGGCGACAAGGCGGGCCTCCTGGAGGACACCTGGCCGGCGCAGGCCGCGGGCCCGCTCTGGTACCTGCGGGCCTACCTGTGGTTCGTCATCGCCTCGCCGCTGCTCCTCCGGGCGTTCCGCAAGGTGCCGTGGGCGACGCTGCTCGCGCCGCTCGCGCTGACGGCCGTCGTCGGTACGGGCATCGTCACCATCCCCGGCGAGGCGGGGAACGCGGTCACCGACTTCGCGGTCTACGGCGGCTGCTGGGTCCTCGGCTTCGCCCACCACGAGGGTGTCCTGGCGAAGGTGCCGCGCTATCTCGCGGTGTCCTGCTCGGCGATCGTGATGGCGTTCGGACTGTGGTGGGCCTCGGGCCATCTCGGACCGGACGGCTGGGACTTGAACGACATCCCGCTGGCCCAGGCGGCCTGGTCCTTCGGCTTCGTCGTCATCCTGCTCCAGTACTCGCCGTCCTGGCAGGAGCTGCCGGGCAGGCTCGCCAAGTGGGACAAGCTCATCACGCTGTCCAACAACCGCGCGGTCACCATCTATCTCTGGCACAACATGCTGATCATGGCGACGGTGCCGATCATCGACCTCGCGTACAACCTGCCGTTCATGGAGGACGCGAGATGGAGCGGCGCCCTCGACTCGACGTACATGCTCTGGATGTTCGTGCTGACCTGGCCGCTGATCGCGCTCGCGGTCCTCGGGACGGGCTGGATCGAGGACCTGGCCGCCAAGCGGCGTCCGCGGCTGTGGCCGAACGGCGTCAAGAAGCGTGCACACAGCCGTTAGTTGGGGTTGTGCGGCGCGTGAGGGTGGGGGAGGTTGGGCGTGAGCGACCAGTGACCGCAGGACCACGAGGGGAACCCGGACCGACATGACTCAGCCTCCCGGCCAGCCGCCGCAGGACGGATCCGGGCACCACCCGGCGTACGGGCCGCCGCCCACCCCGCCGCAGGCGCCGTCCGGCGGCGGGCAGGACAACCCGTACGCCGGGGCGCCGACCCCGCCACCGGCTCCGCCGCAGACACCGCAGACACCGCAGACACCGCAAACCCCGCCACCGGCACCGGCCCCTCAGGGCCAGCCCGGATACGGGGACCTGCCCGCTTACGGAGACCAGTCCGGCTACAGCAATCAGCCCGGCTACGGCGGCGACCAGTCCGGCTACGGCGCCCAGCCTCCCTACGGTCAGCCCCCGCAGGGACCGCCGCAGGGCCAACCCCCGTACGGTCAGCCCCCGTACGGCGCGCAGCCGCCCTACGGCGGAGGCGCCTATCCGCCGCCCCCGCAGGGCAGTGGTGGCAAGCGCCGGACGGCCGTCATCGTCGGGGCCGCGGTCGTCGCGCTCGTCGTGATCGTCGGCGGGATCTTCCTCGCCACGAGCAGCGGCGGCGACGACGACAAGCCGCAGGCGAAGGAGTCCGTGTCTGCGTCGCCCAGCACGTCGGACGAGCCCTCCGACGAGCCCACGACCGAGGACCCCGCGACCGAGGACCCCGTCGAGGAGCCGAGTGATCCCGCGGGGACGGCGGAGGAGCGGCCCGCCGGGTCCACCGGCTATCAGGGCCAGTGGCAGGACGAGCAGGCCAGGACCCTCACGGTCGGCGACAAGGTCGCGTCCGGCACGGCCAAGGGCAAGTACAGCGTGTCCTACATCGACGCGGGCGGTAAGGGCATCTGCACCGGCATCGGGGAGAACCGCAGCGGCGGGGCGTTCCGGATAGCCGTCAAGTGCATGGGCAAGGACACGGGCGACGAGGTCTTCGGCGCGAACCTGACGCAGGCCGACGACGTGGTCACGCTGAAGTGGGACAAGGGCGGCTCGGCGAGCCTCAAGTGGGCGGGCACCACGACCTGACCCACGCCCGGGACCTGAACCACGCCGGGGAGCGAAGCTCACCGCCGGGCCGTGCGCCCGGTGAGAGCAACGTTCCCCGGCGGTCACGGTGCGGCACAGCGCGGTAATCCCGCCTCCCTACGTTCGGGGTCATCAGCCCAGAACCGTGACCCTGGAGGCGTGTGATGGCAGCCCGGAGTTGGATCCAGCGGTGGGATCCGGAGGACGAGACGTTCTGGTCGCGCGAGGGTGGCGAGAAGGTCGCGCGGCGCAATCTCGCGTTCTCCGTCCTGTCCGAGCACATCGGGTTCTCGATCTGGACCCTGTGGTCCGTGATGGTGCTCTTCATGGGACCCGAGTACGGCATCGACCCGGCCGGCAAGTTCTTCCTGGTCTCGATGGCCACGCTGGTCGGGGCGGTCGCACGGGTGCCCTACACGTTCGCCGTCGCCCGCTTCGGCGGCCGGAACTGGACGATCCTCGCGGCGAGCCTGCTGCTGATTCCGACGGCCGCCGCGTTCGTCGTGATGGAGCCGGGGACCTCGTACACGACGTTCATGGTGTGCGCGCTGCTCACCGGTGTCGGCGGCGGCAACTTCGCCTCGTCGATGACGAACATCAACTCCTTCTTCCCGCTGCGGAAGAAGGGCTGGGCGCTCGGCCTGAACGCGGGCGGCGGCAACATCGGCGTCCCCGTCGTGCAGCTGGCCGGGCTCGCCGTGATCGGCGCGGGCGGCGGCCCGCGCGTGCTGCTCGGGATCTACCTCCCGCTCATCGTGGTGTCGGCGGTCTGCGCCGCGTTGTTCATGGACAACCTCGCGACCGTGAAGAACGACACCGGCGCGGCCAAGGAGGCCGTGCGGGACCCGCACACGTGGATCATGTCGTTCCTGTACATCGGGACGTTCGGGTCGTTCATCGGCTACAGCTTCGCGTTCGGGCTCGTCCTGCAGACGCAGTTCGGCAGGACGCCGCTCCAGGCCGCGTCGATCACGTTCATCGGGCCGCTGCTCGGCTCCCTGATCCGGCCCGTGGGCGGCCGGCTCGCCGACCGGTTCGGCGGGGCGCGCATCACGCTGTGGAACTTCGTCGCGATGGCCGCAGCCACCGCCGTGGTCGTCCTCGCGTCGTCGCAGAAGTCGCCGGCGCTGTTCACCACGGCGTTCATCGCCCTGTTCGTGCTCACCGGGCTCGGCAACGGGTCGACGTACAAGATGATCCCCGGCATCTTCCACGCCAAGGCCGTCGTCAAGGGGCTCACGGGGGAGGAGGCGGCGGCGTACGGGCGGCGCCTGTCCGGGGCGTCGATGGGCCTGATCGGGGCCGTGGGCGCGCTCGGCGGGCTCGGCATCAACCTCGCCTTCCGCCAGTCCTTCCAGACGGCCGGCACCGGCACGGCGGCCTTCGTCGGGTTCCTCGTCTTCTACGCGGTGTGCTTCGCCCTCACCTGGGCCGTATACCTTCGCCGCCCGGCCGCCGCGCAGGCCCCCGTGCGGGCCGCGGAGACGGAGCCCCGGCTCAGCTACGCGGAGGTGTGACGTAACACCGCTGACATCATGGGGAACCGAGCCCGTCACGGGATGTTGACAGGCTCGGTCGACCCCGGCAGAACCACCCGAGCGGGACGAGAGCCACATGTACGACGCACAGCAGGGCCCCCCGGCGGGGCAGCACGGCCCCCTGGCGGGCTTCACCGTCGGCGTGACCGCGGCCCGCCGCGCCGACGAACTGGGCGCGCTCCTCCAGCGGCGCGGCGCCGCCGTCCTGCACGCGCCCGCGCTGCGCATCGTCCCCCTCGCCGACGACAGCGAGCTGCTCGCGGCGACGAAGGAGATCGTCGACCACGCGCCCGACATCGTGGTCGCGACCACCGCCATCGGGTTCCGCGGCTGGGTCGAGGCCGCCGACGGCTGGGGCCTCGGGGAGGCGCTCGTCGCCCGGCTGCGCGACGTGGAACTGCTCGCCCGCGGGCCCAAGGTCAAGGGCGCCGTCCGGGCCGCCGGGCTCACCGAGGAGTGGTCCCCGTCGTCCGAGTCGATGGCCGAAGTCCTCGAACGGCTCCTCGACGAAGGCGTCGACGGCCGCCGGGTCGCCGTCCAGCTGCACGGCGAGCCGCTGCCCGGCTTCGTCGAGGCGCTGCGCGAAGCGGGCGCCGACGTCGTGGGTGTGCCCGTGTACCGGTGGATGCCGCCGGAGGACATCGGGCCCGTCGACCGGCTGCTCGACGCGACCCTCACGCGGGGCGTCGACGCGCTGACGTTCACCAGCGCGCCCGCGGCCGCGTCCCTGCTCTCCCGGGCCGAACTGCGGGGCCAGCTACCGGAGTTGCTGGCCGCCCTGCACCACGACGTCCTGCCCGCCTGCGTCGGCCCCGTGACCGCGCTGCCCCTCCAGGCCCACGGCGTCGACACGGTGCAGCCCGAACGCTTCCGCCTCGGCCCGCTCGTCCAGCTCCTGTGCACCGAACTCCCGGCCAGGGCCCGTACGTTGCCGGTCGCGGGCCACCGCGTGGAGATCCGCGGCCAGGCGGTCCTGGTCGACGGCGAACTGCGCCCGGTGCCGCCCGCCGGAATGTCGCTCCTGCGCTCCCTCGCGCGCCGCCCCGGCTGGGTGGTCCCCCGCGCCGAACTCCTGCGCGCACTCCCCGGCGCGGGCAGCGACGAGCACGCGGTGGAAACGGCGATGGCCAGACTGCGTACGGCACTTGGGGCCCCGAAGCTGATCCAGACAGTGGTCAAGCGCGGCTACCGCCTGGCCCTGGACCCGGCGGCGGACTCGAAGTACGCGACGGGCTGAACCTGCTTGCGTGACCCCGTCGTCCGTGAACCCTTCGTGAGGGGCCCGGCACTGGGGGTTCCGGCGGTGCGTGCGGGCGGGCACTGTAGGGGCATGGCATTGCCATCGTCCTCGTCCTCGCCACCGTCTTCGCCCCCGTCCCCGCCCCCGTCCCCGCCCTCGCCTTCGTGCGAGCTGCGTTTCGACTCCGGGCGCAGTTCGCTGGATCTGCTGGCCACGGCGCATCCCGGTGAACGGCTCGACTCGGTGGGGCGGTTGCGGGCCTGGCTGGTCGGCTCGGGGCTGGTGCCCGCGGACACGCCGCTGCGAGGCGCCGACGACGCCTGGCTCGCCGAGGTGCGCGAACTGCGCGGCCACATCGGCCAGCTGGTGCGCGGTGAGCTCGACGGCAGGCCCGCGTCCGGCGCCCTGGAGCGGGTCAACGCGATCGCCCGCGCGGCGCCGCCCGCACCCCGCGCCACCCGCCGCACCGACGGCACCCTCGCCAGGGCCCTGCACGCCGACCCCGGCTGCCGCGAGCTGCTCGCGGCCGTCGCCCGGGACGCCGTGGAGCTCCTCACGGACCCGGTCGCCCGCTCCTGCCTGCGCCGCTGCGAGGGCGACAGCTGCCCGATCATCTATCTCGACACGTCCCGGGGGCGGCGCCGCCGCTGGTGCTCCAGTGAGGTGTGCGGCAACCGGGAGCGGGTCGCGAGGCACCGGCGCAGAGCGGCACACGCCCGGGCCTGACGAGCCGCCGGAGCCCCCGCGCGCTGCTTTGGCATGTCCCCGTAGATCGATTGAACACATCGCGCACCGCTTACGTATTGGGGAGCGTCCAGCCGAGCGGCGACCCAGCCGGAACGCTCAACCAGGGGACAGCGGAGGTAGGCGTGCGCAAGGATTCCGCCGTGGCCGATGAACGCCCTACGAGGGCACGACATCGCGCGCCGCAGCCTCCCGAGCCCGACGAGGAGCTGATGCGCGCGCTCTACCGCGAGCACGCGGGTCCCCTTCTGGCCTATGTGCTCAGGCTGGTGGCGGGAGACCGGCAGCGTGCCGAAGATGTCGTACAGGAAACGCTCATCCGTGCCTGGAAGAACGCCGGTCAGCTCAACCGAGCGACCGGTTCGGTACGCCCCTGGCTGGTGACGGTCGCCCGGCGCATCGTCATCGACGGCCACCGCAGCCGGCAGGCCCGGCCGCAGGAGGTCGATCCGTCGCCGCTGGAGGTCATCCCCGCGGAGGACGAGATCGACAAGGCGCTGTGGCTGATGACCCTTTCGGACGCGCTCGAGGACCTGACCCCCGCCCACCGCGAGGTGCTGGTGGAGACGTACTTCAAGGGGCGTACGGTCAATGAGGCCGCCGAGACGCTCGGTATACCCAGCGGAACGGTGCGCTCACGGGTGTTCTACGCGCTGCGTTCCATGAAGCTGGCGCTGGAGGAGCGGGGGGTGACGGCATGAGTGCCTCGTACGACGACTACGGACCGCATGGGTCCGGTGACGTTCACGAGACGGTCGGCGCCTACGTGCTCGGTGTCCTCGACGACGCCGAGGCGAGCGCCTTCGAGGCGCATCTGGCGGGCTGCGAGCTGTGCGCGCGCCAGCTGGAGGAGTTCGCCGGCATGGAGCCGATGCTCGCCGCCCTCGCGGACATCCCCGAGCCGCAGGGCAGCCCCGGCAGACAGCGCCTCGGCGCGCAGCTCGGCGCCCGCCCGAGCGACCAGCTCGCCGACCGGTTCTTCGCCGAGGTGGCGCAGAAGCGGGCACGCAAGCGCCGGCGCGGGATGTACCTGGTGGCCGCGGCCGCCGCACTGATCGTCGGCGGCCCGCTGACCGTGCTCGCCGTGAACGACGGCGGTACGGACAACGTCGCCGGGGAAGCCCACCCCACCAGCCCCGCCGAGGACGCCTTCTTCAACCACATGCTCGAGAAGGTCACGGCGACCGATGCGAACACCAAGGTCACCGCCACCATCGGCATGGAGAAGAAGGCCTGGGGCACCCACACGGTCCTGCAGCTGAAGAACGTCAAGGGCCCGCTGAAGTGCTCCCTGATCGCGGTCGGGAAGAACGGCGAGCGCGAGACGGTCACCACCTGGGCGGTCCCGAAGTGGGGTTACGGCATTCCCGACAGCAAGCACATGGCGTCGAAGTACCCCTTGTACGTGCACGGGGGCGCCGCTTTCGAGCGCAACGCCATCGACCACTTCGAGGTCGAGACGCTCGACGGCAAACGCCTCGTGGAGGTCGACGCGTAGCCCCGGCAGCCGGACGCGTAGCCTCCCGGGCCTCCCTTCGCGTACCTTTGACGGCTGCCCAGCACGTCAGAAGGGGGCCCGGTGGCCGCTCAGGCTCATCAGCAAACCGCGCTCGACCAGGACCGCGATTCCGTACGGGATCGCGAGATCGGCGTCGAACAGGAACACCTCGACCAGGTGTACCGCCGGCTCGAGGAAAAGATCCACGAGGCCGAGTTCCTGATGAACGACGCGGCCAAGCGGGGGCAGGTCGGTACCCCCGGCGCCCTCGCCGAGCGCGACGCCCAGGTGTTCCGCGCGGGGATCCACCTCAACCGTCTCAACAACGAGTTCGAGGACTTCCTCTTCGGCCGGATCGACCTGCTGCCCGGCAAGGACGGCAAGAAGGGCCCCGACGGCGCGTACACGGCCGTGGAGCCCGCCGAGGGGGCCGTACGCGAGGACGCGGACGGGCAGCGGACCGCCGACATCGCCGAGACGCTCCACATCGGCCGGATCGGCGTCCTGGACGCCGACTACTCGCCCCTGGTCATCGACTGGCGCGCGCCGGCCGCCGCGCCCTTCTACCGCTCGACCCCGGTCGACCCGGGACGGGTCGTACGCCGCCGGGTCATCCGCTCCAAGGGCCGCAAGGTGCTCGGCGTCGAGGACGACCTGATGCGCCCCGAGCTGACCGCGCGCCTCGACGGCGAGCAGCTGCCCGTCATCGGTGACGGCGCCCTGATGGCCGCCCTCGGCCAGGCCCGCAGCCACACCATGCGCGACATCGTGGCGTCCATCCAGGCCGAGCAGGACCTGGTGATCCGGGCGCCCGCCGCCTCGGTGACGTACGTGGAGGGCGGCCCCGGCACCGGCAAGACGGCCGTCGCACTGCACCGCGCCGCGTACCTGCTCTACCAGGACCGCCGCCGGTACGCGGGCGGCATCCTGATCGTCTCCCCGACCCCGCTCCTCGTCGCCTACACCGAGGGCGTGCTGCCCTCGCTCGGCGAGGAGGGCCAGGTCGCGATCCGCGCGGTCGGCGCACTGGCCGACGACGTCTCCGGCGCGGAGGCCACGGTCTACGACTCCCCGGCGGTGGCCCGCGTCAAGGGCTCCTCGCGGATGCTGCGCGTCCTGCGCAAGGCCGCGCGCGGAGCCCTGGAAATGGGGACCGTGGCAGCGCCGCAGCAGAAGCAGGGCCAGCTGGCCTTCGGCGACGACTCCGACGACGACGCGGACGAGGCACAGGCCCCCGCCGAGCAGCCCACGCGCCTGCGCGTCGTCGCCTTCGGCCGCCGCCTCGAACTGGAGGCCGCCGAACTGGCGAGGATCCGCCAGAACGCGCTGAGCGGCACCGCCCCCGTCAACCTCCTGCGCCCGCGCGCCCGCAAGCTCCTGTTGGACGCCCTGTGGTCGCAGTCCGGCGCGGGCACCCGGCACAGCGACCCGGAGCTCGCCGCGGAGCTGCGCTCGTCGTTCGACGACGACATCACCTCCGAGGACGACTTCATCCGCTTCCTCGACGCGTGGTGGCCCGAGCTGACCCCGCGCGGGGTCCTCGCCGCGATGGGCGACGAGCGCCGCCTCGGCCGCTGGGCGCGCCGGATCCTCAACCCCGGCGAGGTCCGCAAGGTCGCCCGCTCGCTGCGCCGCGACGCCCTGTCGGTGCACGACGTGGCGCTCCTCGACGAGCTGAACGCGGTACTCGGCACCCCGTTGCGGCCGAAGAAGAAGCGCGAGTACGACCCCCTTGACCAGCTCACCGGCCTCGAGGAGCTGATGCCCGAGCGCCACGAGACCCAGCGCGAGCGCGCCGAGCGCCTGGCCCAGGAGCGCACGGAGTACGCGCACGTCATCGTCGACGAGGCGCAGGACCTCACGCCCATGCAGTGGCGGATGGTCGGCCGCCGCGGCCGGCACGCGACCTGGACGGTGGTCGGCGACCCCGCCCAGTCGTCCTGGTCGGACCCCGACGAGGCGGCCGAGGCCCGCGACGAGGCCCTGGGCTCCCGCCCGCGCCGCCGCTTCACGCTCACCGTGAACTACCGCAACCCGGCCGAGATCGCCGAGCTCGCCGCCAAGGTCCTCGCGCTCGCCATGCCGGGCTCCGAGTCCCCGTCGGCGGTCCGCTCGACGGGGGTGCGCCCGCGGTTCGCGGTCGTACGGGACGGCCTCGGGCACACCGTCCGCGAGGAGGCGGCACGCCTGCTCGACCAGGTCGACGGCACGGTCGGCGTAGTCGTGGCGATGAACCGGCGCGACGAGGCGGCGCGCTGGCTGGCCGGGCTCGGTGACCGCGTGGTGGCGCTCGGCAGCCTGGAGGCCAAGGGCCTGGAGTACGACGCGACGGTCGTCGTGTCGCCCGCGGAGATCGCCGACGAGTCCCCGGCTGGCCTGCGCGTCCTGTACGTGGCGCTGACCCGCGCCACGCAGCAGCTGACGGTCGTCTCGGGCAGCCGCGACGAACCGGACGCGGACGGGGTGCCGGACCTGCTGCGTGAATGAGTTCGAGGGATGGGAATTGCCTTACGGGGATCCTTTGTTACCTTGGACGTGGCACCGGCTCGATCCAAGCCCCCGGGCCCAACCTTCGTCGCTACGAGCGACCACTTGCCGCGAGGCGAGCATGGCGGGTCGGTGTCATTAACGTAGGAAGAGGTCCACGTCACCCTGGTGACGTGGACCTCTTTCTGTTTCCCGTGACTTCTCGTATGGTGGAAACAACTTTCCGAAAGTGAGCGTCCTGGGTCTGGCCCGGGTGCTGTCCGGGCGGTGAACAAAACGTTCGCAATCCGGGGCGGCTACCACGTACTCAGCGGTAGGTGCGACGATCGGACGGAAAAACAGCAGCAGCCACACGGTGAAAGCAGAGGAAGTCGGCCATGGCAACGGCGCCCAGCGTCTCCTACTCGATGACGGTCCGCCTTGAGGTGCCCGCCAGCGGAACAGCGGTATCCCAACTCACGACGGCCGTGGAGTCCCACGGAGGCTCGGTGACCGGTCTCGACGTGACGGCGTCCGGCCACGAGAAACTCCGGATCGACGTCACGATCGCCGCGAGCTCCACCTCGCACGCCGACGAGATCGTCGAGGGCCTGAACGGCATCGAGGGCGTCGTCCTCGGCAAGGTCTCCGACCGTACGTTCCTGATGCACCTCGGCGGCAAGATCGAGATGCAGTCGAAGCATCCCATCCGCAACCGTGACGACCTGTCCATGATCTACACGCCCGGTGTGGCCCGCGTGTGCATGGCGATCGCCGAGAACCCCGAGGACGCCCGGCGTCTGACGATCAAGCGCAACACCGTTGCGGTCGTGACGGACGGCTCCGCCGTGCTCGGCCTCGGCAACATCGGCCCGATGGCCGCCATGCCGGTCATGGAGGGCAAGGCGGCCCTCTTCAAGCGCTTCGCCGACATCGATGCCTGGCCGATCTGCCTGGACACCCAGGACACCGACGCGATCGTCGAGATCGTCAAGGCCATCGCCCCCGGCTTCGCCGGCATCAACCTCGAGGACATCTCCGCCCCGCGCTGCTTCGAGATCGAGGCCCGCCTGCGCGAGGCCCTCGACATCCCCGTCTTCCACGACGACCAGCACGGCACGGCCATCGTCGTCCTCGCCGCCCTGACGAACGCCCTGCGTGTCGCGGGCAAGGCCATCGGCGACATCCGCGTCGTCATGTCCGGTGCGGGTGCGGCCGGTACGGCGATTCTCAAGCTCCTGATCGCGGCCGGCGTCAAGAACGCGGTCGTCGCCGACATCCACGGCGTCGTGCACGCGGACCGCGCCGACCTCGTCGACGCCAAGGCCGATTCGCCGCTGCGATGGATCGCCGACAACACCAACCCCGAGGGCCTCACGGGCACGCTCAAGGAGGCCGTGCGCGGCGCCGACGTGTTCATCGGGGTCTCCGCTCCGAACGTGCTCGACGGCGACGACGTGGCGGCCATGGCCGAGGGTGCCATCGTGTTCGCGCTCGCGAACCCCGACCCCGAGGTCGACCCCGCAATCGCCCGCCAGACGGCGGCAGTTGTGGCCACGGGCCGCTCGGACTTCCCGAACCAGATCAACAACGTCCTCGTGTTCCCGGGCGTCTTCCGTGGCCTGCTCGACGCCCAGTCGCGTACGGTCAACACGGAGATGATGCTGGCCGCCGCGGCCGCCCTGGCGGACGTGGTGAGCGAGGACGAGCTCAACCCGAACTACATCATTCCGAGCGTCTTCAACGACAAGGTCGCGGGCGCCGTCGCCGGAGCGGTGCGCAACGCCGCGAAGGCCGCCGGCGCCGCTGTGACAGGCGCCACGGCCTCCTGAGGCCCGGCGCGTCGCGGAATGCGGGGCCCCTGGCCGCCCTCTAGGGTGGCCGGGAAGCACGGCCCCGACCCCGCCCCAATCCGGGACGGCGACGCATTTCGGGTGCCCCCCAAGGGCGCCGGATTGGCTTTCCCGCCGCTGGTGGGGGCAGGATGCGTCTTCGGGCGCGAGGGTCTGAAGACGGACCCGGGTCCGGGGCCTGACCGAGGACCCTGGCAGCATCGGCTTCGCTGTGCCCAACATGCGGCTCCGCCGCGTGGCACGCCTCAACGGCAAGAAGAACACGGGAGTACAAACATGAACCGCAGTGAGCTGGTGGCCGCGCTGGCCGACCGCGCCGAGGTGACCCGCAAGGACGCCGACGCCGTGCTGGCCGCGTTCGCCGAGACCGTCGGCGAGATCGTTGCCAAGGGCGACGAGAAGGTCACCATCCCCGGCTTCCTGACCTTCGAGCGCACGCACCGTGCCGCTCGCACCGCCCGCAACCCGCAGACCGGCGAGCCGATCAACATCCCGGCCGGTTTCAGCGTGAAGGTGTCCGCGGGCTCCAAGCTCAAGGAAGCCGCCAAGGGCAAGTAAGCCAGGCAACAGAAGGGGCGGCCACCCGGTTCGGGTGGCCGCCCCTTCTGTGTGTTCTGCGGGCCTGTGTGTTCTGCGGGCGGTGGCTGCTAGCCCAGTGCCTTGCCCGGCAGCTCGACCTTCGCGCCGAGTTCCACGAGCTTTTCCATGAAGTTCTCGTAGCCGCGGTTGATCAGGTCGATGCCGTGGACGCGGCTCGTGCCCTGGGCGGCCAGGGCGGCGATCAGGTACGAGAAGCCGCCACGCAGGTCGGGGATGACCAGATCGGCGCCCTGGAGCTTCGTGGGGCCCGACACGACCGCGGAGTGCAGGAAGTTGCGCTGGCCGAAGCGGCAGTCGGAGCCGCCCAGGCACTCGCGGTAGAGCTGGATGTGCGCGCCCATCTGGTTCAGCGCGGACGTGAAGCCCAGCCGGGACTCGTAGACCGTCTCGTGGACGATGGACAGGCCCGAGGCCTGCGTCAGGGCCACGACGAGCGGCTGCTGCCAGTCGGTCTGGAAACCGGGGTGGACGTCCGTCTCCAGGGCGATCGACTTCAGCGAGCCGCCCGGGTGCCAGAAGCGGATGCCCTCGTCATCGATCTCGAAGGCGCCGCCGACCTTCCGGTACGTGTTCAGGAACGTCATCATCGAGCGCTGCTGGGCGCCGCGGACGTAGATGTTGCCCTCGGTCGCCAGGGCGGCCGACGCCCACGACGCGGCCTCCAGACGGTCCGAGAGGGCGCGGTGCGTGTAGCCGCCGAGCTTGTCGACACCCGTGACCCGGATGGTCCGGTCGGTGTCCATGGCGATGATCGCGCCCATCTTCTGCAGCACGCAGATGAGGTCCTCGATCTCGGGCTCCACGGCCGCGTTCGAGAGCTCGGTCACGCCCTCGGCCAGGACGGCCGTCAGGAGCACCTGCTCGGTCGCGCCGACCGACGGGTACGGCAGCCGGATCTTCGTGCCGCGCAGCCGCTGCGGGGCCTCCAGGTACTGGCCGTCCGCCCGCTTCTCGATGGTCGCGCCGAACTGGCGGAGCACCTCGAAGTGGAAGTCGATCGGCCGGCCGCCGATGTCGCAGCCGCCGAGACCCGGGATGAACGCGTGGCCGAGCCGGTGCAGGAGCGGCCCGCACAGCAGGATCGGAATGCGCGAGGAGCCGGCGTGCGCGTCGATGTCGGCGACGTTGGCGCTCTCCACGTGCGACGGGTCCATGATCAGCTCGCCAGGTTCCTCACCTGGGCGGACCGTCACGCCGTGCAGCTGGAGGAGGCCGCGTACGACCCGGACGTCCCGGATGTCCGGGACGTTGCGCAGCCGGCTCGGCTCGCTGCCGAGCAGCGCGGCGACCATGGCCTTGGGCACGAGGTTCTTCGCGCCGCGGACACGGATCTCGCCCTCCAGCGGGGTTCCGCCGTGGACAAGCAGTACATCGTCGGTGACGGTCATGAATCTCGCGTTCCGATGAGATGGACAGGACAGATGGTCAGGACCGCAGGGCGGAGCCGTCGGGCGAGGCCTTTCGGGCCGGGCCGCTGGGCGGGCCAAGGCATAAGCGTAAGGGCCGCCTACCCCCCTTCCGTAAGCCCAAGGGCGCCGGGGGCACGTCATGACTTCGCTACAACACGAAAAGTCCCGAAACGGGCGCGGAGGGTCACCTTCCGGGACGGGCTCACGGCGCACGCCCGGGGCGCGTGAGGCGTCCCTGAGCTGGGGGCACCCCGGAAGGGCCATTGACTCCCCGCTCGGCGGCAAGATGCGGGATCATGTCTGGCATGACCGAGGTGTCCTCGCTCACAGGGCGGCTGCTCGTGGCCACACCCGCCCTCGCGGACCCGAATTTCGACCGGGCGGTCGTGCTGCTCCTCGACCACGACGAGGAGGGCTCGCTCGGCGTCGTCCTCAACCGGCCCACACCGGTCGGCGTCGGGGACATCCTGGAGGGCTGGGGCGAGCTCGCCGGGGATCCGGGGGTCGTCTTCCAGGGCGGCCCCGTCTCGCTGGACTCGGCGCTCGGCGTCGCGGTGATCCCGGGAGACGAAGGGCCCCTCGGCTGGCGCCGCGTCCACGGTGCGATCGGCCTGGTCGACCTGGAGGCCCCTCCGGAGCTGCTCGCCGCCGCGCTCGGCTCGCTGCGGATCTTCGCGGGGTACGCGGGCTGGGGTCCGCGCCAGCTGGAGTCCGAGCTGACCGGCGGCGCCTGGTACGTCGTCGAGTCGGAGCCGGGTGACGTCTCGTCGACGGACCCCGAGGGGCTGTGGCGGGCTGTGCTGCGGCGCCAGCGCAGCGACCTGGCGATGGTGGCGACGTACCCGGACGATCCGTCGCTCAACTGAGGCCGCCGGCCGGTGCCGTGACCGGCGGGATCCGGGCGTGCGGGCCCTTCGCCCCGAGGCCGCTGACCTTTCCCCCGGCGCTTAAGTACCCTTGGCTTCTATGAGCACTCTTGAGCCCGAGCGCGGGACAGGTACGGGGACCCTCGTAGAGCCGACGCCGCAGACGTCGCACGGTGACGGCGACCACGAGCGCTACGCCCACTATGTCCAGAAGGACAAGATCATGGCGAGCGCCCTCGAGGGCACGCCGGTCGTCGCGCTCTGCGGCAAGGTCTGGGTGCCGGGCCGGGACCCGAAGAAGTACCCCGTGTGTCCCATGTGCAAAGAGATCTACGAGTCCATGGGCGCCGGCGGCGACAAGGACAAGGGCGGCAAGGACAAGTAGTAGTGGGCAGGAACGCAGAGGGCGAGAAGCGGCGGCCCGCGCCGCCGCTGAAGGTTCCTGAGTCTGCCGCGAAAGACTCCTGAGTCTGCCGCGAAAGGCCCCCGAGGTGCGCATCTGTCGCGCCATGGGGGCCTTTGTGCTGCCTCCAGGACTGCTGCGTGTGCTGCCCCCTCCGTAACCGTTGCGCTCAGTGGTCTGGACCTCCTAGCCTCCTCTGTGTTGTGCACAGCAAAACCGCTATTGCGTATGTTGCAACGACACTTCGGAGGCTGCCCCCATGAAGCTCCCCGTCCGGATGGCCGCGCCCCTGGCCGCACTTGCCCTCGCCACCGCCTGCGCCCCCGGGACCTCCGACAACGGCTCCGCCGGGGACGACAAGAGCGGGACCCTGCGCGTCTGGCTCTTCCAGGAGGTCAACAACCAGCCGAAGCAGAAGGTCGTCGACGAGGCCGTCGCCGCCTTCGAGAAGTCCCACGACGGCGCCGACGTCAAGATCGAGTACATCCCCGTCGAGACCCGCGCCGAGAAGATCAAGGCCGCCTTCAACGATCCGAAGAGCGCGCCCGACGTCATCGAGTACGGCAACACCGACACCGCCGGATACGTCAAGGACGGCGGCCTCGCCGACGTGACCGAGGAGTTCGGCGCCTGGCCCGAGGCCAAGGACACCGACCCGACGGCCAAGGAGTCCGTGACCGTCGACGGAAAGATCTACGGAGCCCCCTACTTCGTCGGCGTCCGCGCCCTCTACTACCGCACCGACGTCTTCAAGGACCTCAAGCTCGGCGTCCCGACGACACAGGCCCAACTCGCCGCCACGGCACGGAAGATCCACAAGGAGAGGCCGGACCTGTACGGCCTCGCGGTCGGCGGCGCGTACACGTACGGTGCGATGCCTTTCATCTGGTCCCAGGGCGGTGAACTCGCCGAGAAGAAGGGCGGATCGTACGAGTCCGCCATCGACAGCCCGGCCGCGCAGAAGGGCATCGCGGCCTACACGTCCCTCTTCGGCGGCGACAACTGTCCCGCCGCCAAGTGCGCCGGCATGGGCGGCAACGACACCGTCACCGCCTTCGCCTCCGGCAAGGCCGGCATGGCCATCGGCGGCGACTTCAGCCACCAGGCCATGGAGGACGGCAAGGTGAAGGGCACGTACGCCGTCGTGCCGCTGCCGGGCGCGGGCAAGGGCGACATCGCCCCGGCCTTCGCGGGCGGCAACAACATCGGCGTACTCAAGAGCACCTCGCACCGCACGCTCGCCGTGGACCTCATGAAGAGCCTCGCCTCGAAGAGGACGCAGGGCGAACTCTTCGACGCGATGGGATTCCTGCCCACGTACACGGACGTCCGCGAGAGCGTCGCGAAGAAGGAGCCCTTCGTCGCGCCCTTCATCAAGACCCTCGGCGCCGGGGCCAAGTTCGTGCCCGCATCGCCCGCCTGGGGCCAGATAGACGCCTCGCTCGTCCTGCCGACCATGTTCCAGGAGATCGTCAGCGGACGTAAGGACGTGGCGACCGCCTCGCGGGACGCGGCGAAGAAGATGGACACCGCCTTCCGCGCAGCGGGCTGACCACGTGGCCACCACCGCTGCCACCACCCGCCGCACCACCCGCCGCACCGGCGCCTGGACCCCGTGGCTGTATCTCGCCCCCGCCCTGCTCCTCCTCGGCGGACTCCTCGTCTACCCCGTCTATCAACTCGGCCTGATCTCGTTCCTCGAATACACCCAGGCCCAGGTCAGCGGCGGCGAACCGACGACTTTCCAGGGGTTCGGGAACTACGCGACGCTCTTCGCCGACGAACAGTTCTGGCAGGTCCTGCTCGCCACGGTCCTGTTCGCCGCCGCGTGCGTCGTCTCCACCCTCGCCGTCGGCTGCGCCCTCGCCGTCCTGCTCACCCGCGTACGCGCCCTGCCCCGGCTCGCCCTGATGCTGGCAGCGCTCGGCGCCTGGGCGACCCCGGCCGTCACCGGCTCCACGGTCTGGATGTTCCTCTTCGACCCCGACTTCGGCCCGGTCAACCGGGTGTTCGGGCTCGGCGACTTCTCCTGGACGTACGGCCGCTACAGCGCCTTCGCGCTCGTCCTGCTCGAAGTCGTGTGGTGCTCCTTCCCGTTCGTGATGGTCACCGTCTACGCGGGCATCAGAGCGGTCCCGGCGGAGGTCGTCGAGGCGGCGGCTCTCGACGGGGCCTCGCAGTGGCGGATCTGGCGCTCGGTGCTCGCACCGATGCTCCGGCCGATCCTCCTCGTCGTCACGGTCCAGTCGGTCATCTGGGACTTCAAGGTGTTCACCCAGATCTATGTCATGACGAACGGGGGCGGTATCGCGGGCCAGAACCTCGTCCTCAACGTCTACGCGTACCAGAAAGCCTTCGCGTCCAGCCAGTACAGCCTCGGCTCGGCGATCGGCGTCGTCATGCTGCTGATCCTGCTCGCGGTCACGCTCGGCTACCTGCGGATCCTGCGCCGCAGAGGGGAGGAGCTGTGAGCTCCGTACGTGCTGCGAGTCCCGTACGCCCTGTGAGTTCCGTACGGGTACGCGTACGGCTCCGGGTGCGGCGGCCGTGGCGGCTCGCCGCCGAGGCGTCCGCGCTCCTGATCGCCCTCGTCGTCGCCTTCCCCCTCTACTGGATGGTGCTCGGCGCCTTCAAGCCGGCCGGGGAGATCGAGTCGGCCGAGCCGAGGCCCTGGACGCTCGCGCCGTCCCTCGACTCCTTCCGGCGCGTCTTCCAACAGCAGGAATTCGGCCGGTACTTCCTCAACAGCCTGATCGTCGCGGGCACCGTCGTCGTACTCTCCGCCTTCGTCGCATTCCTCGCCGCGACCGCGGTGACAAGGTTCCGCTTCAGGTTCCGTACGACGCTTCTCATCATGTTCCTGGTGGCGCAGATGGTGCCCGTCGAGGCCCTCACCATTCCGCTGTTCTTCCTCATGCGGGATTTCGGGCAGCTCAACACACTCGGCTCACTGATCCTGCCGCACCTCGCGTTCTCCCTGCCCTTCGCCGTGTGGATGCTCCGGGGCTTTGTGAAGGCCGTCCCGGAAGCGCTCGAAGAAGCCGCGTACATCGACGGCGCGAGCCGCACCAGGTTCCTCTGGCAGATCCTTTTCCCGCTGGTCTTTCCCGGCCTCGTGGCGACCAGCGTCTTCTCCTTCATCTCCACCTGGAACGACTTCCTGTTCGCGAAGTCCTTCATCATCAGCGACACCTCTCAGTCGACCCTGCCCATGGCCCTGCTCGTCTTCTTCAAACCCGACGAGAACGACTGGGGCGGCATCATGGCGGCGTCGACGGTAATGACCATTCCGGTACTGGTCTTCTTCGTACTCGTACAGCGGCGCCTGGTGTCCGGGCTCGGCGGCGCGGTTAAGGACTGACGTCAGTGACCTCGGCAGATCTCATTCCCGCACCCCGCCGGACGGCGCCGGGTGACGGCCTCCACGAACTCGGCGACGCCACCGCGATCGCCGCCGGCGCGGGCACCGAGGGCGTCGCCCGCTGGCTGCGCTCGACCGTCGGCGCGGCCACCGGCCTCGCCCTGCGCGACGCGGACAACGGCCTTGAGCTGCGCGCCGGCGACAGCCGTATCGAACTGCGCGTCGATCCGGAACTCGGCCCGGAGGCCTACCGGATGACCGTCGACCGACGGGCCGTCCGTATCGAAGGCGGCAGCGCGGCAGGCGTCTTCTGGGGGGCCCAGACGTTCCGTCAGCTCCTCGGCCCGGACGCGTTCCGGCGCGCGCCCCTCGAAGCGGGCCGCACGTGGACCGTCCCCACCGGCACCGTCGAGGACGCACCCCGCTTCCCCTGGCGCGGGCTGATGCTCGACGTCTCACGCCACTTCATGCCCAAGGACGGAGTCCTGCGCTATCTCGACCTGCTCGCCGCGCACAAACTGAACGTCTTCCACTTCCACCTCACCGACGACCAGGGATGGCGCGTCGAGATCAAGCGCCACCCCAGGCTCACCGAGCAAGGCGCCTGGCGCGCACGCACGAAATTCGGCCACCGCGCCTCACCCCTGTGGGACGACCGTCCGCACGGCGGCTTCTACACGCAGGACGACATCCGCGAGATCGTCGCGTATGCAGCCGAACGGCATATCCGCGTCGTCCCCGAGATCGATGTCCCCGGCCACTCCCAGGCGGCCATCGCGGCCTATCCGGAACTCGGCAACACGGACGTCGTCGACACCGCCTCGCTCACCGTCTGGGACAACTGGGGAGTAACCCCGAACGTACTCGCGCCGACCGACCACACGCTGCGCTTCTACGAGGGCGTGTTCGAGGAACTCCTCGGCCTCTTCCCCGCCGACGTCTCGCCGTTCATTCACATCGGCGGCGACGAGTGCCCCAAGGACCAGTGGAAGCAGTCACCCGTCGCGCAGGCCCGGATCGCCGAACTCGGCCTGAAGGACGAGGAGGAGCTGCAGTCCTGGTTCATCCGGCACTTCGACACCTGGCTCACCGAACGCGGCCGCCGCCTCATCGGCTGGGACGAGATCCTGGAGGGCGGCCTGGCACCCGGCGCCGCCGTCTCCTCCTGGCGCGGCTACCAGGGCGGCATCACCGCCGCCCGAGCCGGACACGACGTCGTCATGTGCCCCGAGCAGCAGGTGTACCTGGACCACCGTCAGGCGCCGGGCGACGACGAGCCGATGCCCATCGGCTACGTCCGCACCCTGGAGGACGTCTACCGCTTCGAGCCCGTCCCCCCGCAGCTCACCGAGGAGGAGGCGCGGCACGTCCTCGGCACCCAGGCCAACGTGTGGACCGAGGTGATGGAGAGCCAGGCCCGCGTCGACTACCAGGTGTTCCCGCGCCTGGCCGCCCTCGCCGAGGTCGCCTGGAGCGCCCTGCCCGCACCCGCCGAACGCGACTACGCGGACTTCCGGCGCCGGATGACCGCCCACTACGCCCGGCTTGACGCCCTCGGCGTCAGCTACCGCCCGCCCACAGGACCCCTTCCGTGGCAGCAGCGACCGGGTGTGCTCGGACGCCCGATCGAGGGGGCGCCCCCGAACGTGTGAGGTGCCCGCCGTACGCGTGCCCCGGGGCCCCGGCCCTGGGACCGTGGGACCGCACGAGAAGCCTTACAAAAATCACCGAAGAGTGGCAATGCGCGCCGACCGGTGACCAGGGGCGAAACCGACCCATCTCCCTGGTCCTCGGGGCGAAAGCCTCCTAGCGGACCCCCTCGCCGGGCCCCCGGGAAGATGTGCCAGAGTTGCCACGTCCGGCCTGTCAGCACGTACCGTACGGCGGAACAGGCGTAACGGCGCGAACGACGGTTCACAGGCCGAAGCCGCCGGGCGAAGTGCCGGACATCGGGAAGGGGCAGCCGGTTTGACCACGCACGCAACGCAGGCCGTGACGCTCCCGGGCTCGCTGGACGAGGCCGTGGCAGCACTCGCCGCCATGCCCGCCGCGGTCCCGGTCGCGGGCGGCACCGATCTGATGGCCTCGGTCAACGCCGGACTGCTGCGCCCTGCCGCCCTCGTCGGCCTCGGCCGCATCAGCGAGATCCGCGGCTGGCAGTACCAGGACGGTCACGCTCTGCTCGGCGCCGGCCTCACCCACGCCCGCATCGGACGCCCCGACTTCGCCGCCCTGATCCCCGCCCTCGCGGCCGCGGCCCGCGCCGCCGGGCCGCCCCAGATCCGTAACGCGGGCACCCTCGGCGGCAACATCGCCTCCGCCGCGGCGACCGGCGACACCCTGCCCGTCCTGGCCGCCCTCGAAGCGACCCTCGTCATCGCGGGCCCCGGCGGTACGCGGCGCGAGGTCCCCGTCTCCCACCTGCTCGCGGGCATGGAGATGCTCAGCCCCGGCGAGCTCATCGGCTTCGTGCGCGTGCCGCTCCTGCACGCCCCGCAGACCTTCCTCAAGGCCACGGGGCGTACCGGCCCGGGGCGCGCCCTCGCGTCCGTCGCGCTCGTCCTCGACCCGGCCAGACGCGGCGTGCGGTGCGCGGTCGGCGCCATCGCGCCCATGCCGCTGCGGCCCCTGGAGGCCGAGCAGTGGGTGGCCTCGCTCATCGACTGGGACGGCGAGCGGATGCTCGTACCCGAGGCGCTGACCGCGTTCGGCGAGTACGTCGCCGCGGCCTGCATCCCCGACGCCGCCCCGGGCCCGGACGGCACCCAGGAACAACTGCCGCCCGCCGTACTGCACCTGCGGCGCACGGTCGCCGCGCTGGCCCGACGTGCACTTGGGAGGGCGCTGTCGTGACTGACGAGCACAACCACGGTGGCCACGGTGGCCACCAGGGCGGCGGCTGGGAGCCGCTGCCCCAGGGCGACTACGACGCGGACGCCACCGCCTTCGTGCAGCTCCCCGAGGGCGGCCTCCCCGACGTGCCGCTGGCCGCGCCGGGGCACGGCTACGTACCGCCGCAGATCACCATCGCGCCGGGCGGCCCCGCGGCCACGGACCCGGCGGCGACGGGCGTGTGGGTACTGCCGCCCGACGTGACGGGCGCGCAGCCGGCGCCCACGGGCGCGGGGACCGGCGAGGTGCACTGGCCCGAACCGGCCGAACACGCGGGGCATCCCGCACCGGGCACCCCAGAGGCGATGCCTCCGTACGGCAACGGCTACGGCGCCGGGATGACCGGGCAGTGGGACTTTTCCGACGCGCAGGCGCCGGCGCATCAGCACGGGCACCAGCCGGAGCGCGAGCACCAGCCGGAGCACGGGCACCAGCCGGAGCACGGGCACCAGCCGGAGCACGGGCACGGGCATGCGGTGACCGAACCGGCTGGGCAGACGGGTCAGACAGGGCAGACGGGTCGGGCAGGACAGACCGGGCAGTGGTCGATTCCGGTCATCGCCGAGGGTGATCTTCCGGACGAGTCCGGCGAGTTCACCACGTCGTCCATCGCGGCGCAGTGGGGCCGGACACCTCCGGCGACGCTGCCGGGTGGCGCGGTGGCGCCCTGGGCGGCAGAGGAATGGGCGCGGGAGCCCTCGCGGGAGGCCACTGAGGTCCAGGAGGCCCAGGAGGTCCCGGAGGGCGAGGCGTTCGAGCCTGAGGTCGCGCCGGAGCCGGCGCGGGATGTACGCGGTGAGCACGGCGTAGGCGGTGAACATGGCGTAGGCGGTGAACATGGCGTAGGCGGCGAGCGCGGAGTGCGCGGCGAGCACGAGCCGGTCGGGACCGTGGCCGACGAGGTGCACGCGTTCACGGACATCGCGGGCATAACGGGTGCTGAGGATGTTGCTGCCGAGTCGACGGAGGAGCCGGCGGTGCCGGTGCCGGCCGCCGAGCCTGTTGACGTTGAGGACCGTGACGTCGTCGAGGTCCGTGAGGTCGCTGGGATCGCTGACGTCCGCGAGGCTCCTGAGCCCGACGAGGCCCCCGAGATCTCCGGGATCTCCGAGGCCCCCGAGACCGCAGCCCTCGCCCCCGAGGCCGTCGACGCCGACGAGTCCGCCCCCGACACCGTGGTCGCGCCGCTCCACGACGACCACCCCCTCGCCTCCTACGTCCTGCGGGTCAACGGCACCGACCGCCCCGTCACCGGCGCCTGGATCGGCGAGTCCCTGCTCTACGTCCTGCGCGAGCGCCTCGGCCTCGCCGGGGCCAAGGACGGCTGCTCGCAGGGCGAGTGCGGCGCCTGCAACGTGCAGGTCGACGGCCGCCTCGTAGCCTCCTGCCTGGTGCCCGGCGCCACCGCCGCCGGCAGCGAAGTACGCACCGTCGAGGGTCTGGCCGCCGACGGACAGCCCTCCGACGTGCAGCGCGCCCTCGCCGGCCGCTGTGCCGTCCAGTGCGGCTTCTGCGTGCCCGGCATGGCGATGACCGTGCACGACCTCCTGGAGGGCAACCCGGCTCCCACTGAGCTGGAGACCCGCCAGGCGCTGTGCGGCAACCTGTGCCGCTGTTCCGGATACCGCGGGATCCTGGACGCCGTACAGCAGGTCGTCACCGAACGCGAGGCGTCCGCGGCGAGCGCGACCAGCGCGACGTCCCCGACGAATCCGAACCCGATGAACGAGACGAACCCGACGGACCCGCCGGCTTCCGTGCGCGGGCCCGGCGGTGAGGCCCGCATTCCGCACCAGGCCGGCCCCAGCGCGACCGAAGGTATTCAGGACGGAGGTCTGACGTGAGTGACGAAGCAGCAGCCGTCGCGCCCCCGGCCCCCGTGGCCGAGCCGCTGCCGCACGGCCTCGGGGCCTCCCTGCCGCCCGCCGAGGCGCGCGCCAAGACGGAGGGCACCTTCCCGTACGCCGCCGACCTGTGGGCCGAGGGCCTGCTGTGGGCGGCCGTCCTGCGCTCCCCGCACCCGCACGCGCGCATCCTGTCCATCGACACCACCCACGCGCGCGAGATGCCCGGTGTACGCGCCGTCATCACGCACGAGGACGTCCCCGGAGCGCCCCTTTCCGGCCACCGTGCCGCGGACCGCCCGGTCTTCGCCTCCGACGTCGTACGCCACCACGGCGAGGCCATCGCGGCCGTCGCCGCCGACCACCCGGACACCGCGCGCATGGCGGCCGCGGCCGTCATCGTCGAGTACGAGGTACTCGAACCGGTCACCGACCCCGAGCAGTCCTTCGCCGCCGAGCCGCTGCACCCCGACGGCAACCTGATCCGCCACATCCCCCTGCGTCACGGCGACCAGGACGCGGTCGGCGAAGTCGTTGTCGAGGGCCAGTACCGCATCGGCCGCCAGGACCCGGCCCCCATCGGCGCCGAGGCCGGCCTCGCCGTCCCGCGGCCCGACGGGGGAGTGGAGCTCTACATCGCCTCCACCGACCCGCACGGCGACCGCGACCTCGCCGCCGCCCGCTACGGCCTCGAACCCGAGCGCGTGAAGGTCGTCGTCACGGGCGTGCCCGGCGCGACCGGCGACCGCGAGGACCAGAGCTTCCAACTCCCGCTCGGGCTCCTCGCGTTGAAGACCGGCTGCCCGGTCAAACTCACCGCCACGCGCGAGGAGTCCTTCCTCGGCCACACCCACCGCCACCCCACGCTCCTGCGCTACCGCCACCACGCGGACGCCGAGGGCAAGCTGGTCAAGGTCGAGGCGCAGATCCTCCTCGACGCGGGCGCGTACGCGGACACGTCCTCGGAGGCACTGGCCGCCGCGGTCTCCTTCGCCTGCGGCCCCTACGTCGTCCCGCACGCCTTCATCGAGGGCTGGGCGGTCCGTACGAACAACCCGCCCTCCGGCCACGTACGCGGAGAAGGTGCCCTCCAGGTCTGCGCCGCGTACGAGGCGCAGATGGACAAGCTGGCGAAGAAACTCGGCATCGACCCGGCGGAGCTGCGCCTGCGCAACGTCATGGCGACGGGCGACGTACTCCCGACGGGCCAGACGGTGACGTGCCCGGCCCCCGTCGCCGAACTCCTGTCCGCCGTCAGGGACTTCCCGCTCCCGGAGCTTCCCAGGGACACTCCCGAGGACGAGTGGCTGCTGCCCGGCGGCCCCGAGGGTGCGGGCGAACCCGGCGCGGTGCGCCGCGGTGTCGGCTACGGCATCGGCATGGTGCACATGCTCGGCGCGGAAGGCACCGACGAAGTGTCGACGGCGACGGTGAAGGTCCACGACGGCGTCGCGACGGTCATCTGCGCGGCAGTCGAGACGGGCCAGGGTTTCTCCACCTTGGCGAGGCAGATCGTCCAGGACACCCTCGGTATCGACGAGGTCCAGGTCGCCCCGGTCGACACGGACCAGCCGCCGGCCGGCCCCGGCTGCCGCGGCCGCCACACCTGGGTCTCCGGCGGAGCGGTCGAACGGGCCGCGAAAATGGTCCGCACGCAGCTACTCCAGCCCCTCGCCCACAAGTTCGGCATGTCCACGGAGCTGCTCCAGATCGCCGACGGCAAGATCACGTCGTACGACGGAGTCCTGTCGACGACGGTCACCGAGGCGATGGACGGCAAGGAACTGTGGGCCACGGCCCAGTGCCGCCCGCACCCCACCGAACCCCTCGACGCGGACGGCCAGGGCGACGCCTTCGTAGGCCTCGCGTTCTGCGCGATCCGCGCGGTGGTGGACGTGGACATCGAACTGGGATCGGTGCGGGTCGTGGAACTCGCGGTGGCCCAGGACGTGGGCCGCGTCCTCAACCCCGCCCAGCTGACGGCCCGTATCGAAGCGGGCGTCACCCAGGGCGTCGGCGCGGCGCTCACGGAGAACCTCCGCACCCCGCGCGGCCTGGTCCGCCACCCCGACTTCACGGGCTACGCACTCCCCACGTCCCTGGACGCCCCCGACATCCGCATCGTGAAACTGGTCGAGGAACGGGACGTGGTGGCCCCCTTCGGAGCGAAGGCGGCAAGCGCGGTCCCGGTGGTCGCGTCCCCGGCAGCGGTAGCCTCAGCGGTCCGCGCGGCCACAGGCCGCCCGGTCAACCGCCTCCCGATCCGCCCGCAGGCGGCAGTGGTGACGAACGCGTCCGCTCCGGCGATGGCGTCAACGGATTGACCCTGGCTGAACCGGCTTGGCGGTGGCGGTGGTGACGAGTACGGCCGCCACCGCCATGGCTGACGTCAACAGACCGACTGTCCTTGCCCGTTGCAACTTGTGACACGACGTGTCGTTGTGTGACGCGATGTGGATGGTCTCTGCACCGGGCCGCGTGTGAACTGACAGTGTGCATGGCTAGAGTTGTTGTCGAGACTTCGTCAGACGACGGCGGCGGCCGATGACCTTCGGCGGGCACGGGGGAACGGGGAGGACGCGATGGCAGAGGAAACAGGTGACGGCGGCGGGGGATCGCCGTGGGCATCTTTCGGCATTCTCGGCGCGGTGGCGGCTGCGCAGGCGGCGGTGGGGGAGGTCGTCACCGAGCTGGAGTCGTTCACCAAGTTCCAGCAGCGGGTTGATGAGCTGATCAAGGATTTGAAGGGATCCGACGCCGGCCCCCAGAAGATCGGCCAAGAGCCGCTCAGCCGCCACCAGTTCGGCGGAGGCGCAGCCGGCTGGGGCGCGGCGGACGGCCTGTTCACGTCGTACCAGACGGTGCTCACAGAGCTGGAGAAGCTGTCGAAGGTGCTCTCCGACTCCATAGAGGGCATGGGCATCGCGGTGCTGGCCTCGCACAAGGGGTACGCGAACATCGACGTCGACATCCGTGACCGGATGGCGGCGATCAGCGCGGAGACGAAGGACCACTACGGGGGCGACTACGACCCGGAGAAGTCCCGGCTGTGGCATCACGGTGAGGGGCCAAAGATGGATGAGATCGGCACGGAGGACACGAAGGGTAAGCCCGGTGATGCGGGCACCTCGTCGCCCAAGCCCGAATCGACGCCCAGTGCTGGTAACAAGCATGGAGCTGCCTGATGCCACGAAACTTCATGGACCCATTCGAAGGCATGAGCCACGAGGCGATGCTGGAGTGGCTCGACCAAGCGAACTCAGGATCGGTGTAGGCCGCTGCCGAAAGGCTCAAGGCGGCCGCCAAGGAGATCCATTCGATCGCTGAGGACCTGAAGGTCCGCCCCCAGTGGGTGAAGTGGAAGGGCGAGGGCGCTGAGGCGTTCCGCACCTGGTCGGGAGACCTGGCCAATTCGACTTTGGCGCTGGGTGATTTCAGCCATGATTCGTCGACGTGGCTGACCCGTGCATCGGAGGCGATCGGCACCGCCCAGGCCTCCATCCCGCGTGACAAGGCTGGCGCCAAGGCGAACCTGGACGCGGCGACCGCGGCCCACAACGACCCGGATGCCGCCGCTGTCGCGAGCAAGTCATCGAGCGAGCTGCAGGCGATCGCGGCGAACAAGGAGAAGGTCCGGCAAGAAGCGGCCGGCGAGATGCGGAAGCTGGGGCAGGCGTATTCGCTGTCCTCCACGCAGATGGACAGCTTGCCCAGGCCGAAGTTTCCGCCGCCGCCTCAGGCGTTTGTGCCGGAGCACTTCGAGCGTGACTCGTCAACCGGGCATGGGTATGGAGGAGGGTCTGCTCAGGCGTCGTCCGGAACCGGTGGCGTCGGCTCTGCGGCCGGAGCAACCGGACACGCGATTGGTTCCAGGACGGCCTCGGTGCACCGGGGTTCGGTCACGCCGGAGCGCGCGGTCCCGAGCATTGACGAGCCCCCCACGCAAATGGGCATCGACACCGTGGGGACACTGCCCGAGGTTTCACCGACCCACCCGACCACGACGGGCCCCGTACAGGCTGGACCGAATGTACCGGGCCCTTCCGGCGCGCCTCCTGTCGTGGGGATGCCTCCGGCCTACGGCGGGGGACGAGGCCTCACCAACGGCCGCGGCACCGGACCGAACTTCACTGCACGTGGCTCCGCGCCTCAGAGCTCCACTGGAGGAACGTCCCGGACCGGAACCCCGCCCGGGACGAGCGGCACGGGTCGCCCGACGCTCCCGGGCGCACGCGGGCCGATGATGCCGGGTCAGAGTGCTACAGCCACAGGGCGGGCAGGAACCCCCGGCACTCCGGGTCGCCTGCCGACCAGTAACGGAGTGGCGGGTGGTCGCCCCCAGCCCACAACGGGCAAGCCCACAACGGGAATTCCTCGTGGCAGGGTGATGGGCACCGAAGGCACGACGGGTGGTCGGGGCACCCCGGGGCAGGCACCGATGGGTGCCAAGCCTACGGTCGCGGGCACCAGCGGTGGTTCCCGCGGTGGTGCCCAGGGCCGCCGAGTGTCGGGAGCGACGGGCGAGAACGGTGGCATCGTCGGTGGTCGCCCGCAACAGCAGGGCCGTGCCAACACCCGTTCCTTCAGTTCAGGCGGCTCAGGTTTGGTACGAGGCCAGGGCGCCGCCGCGGCCGGGACTCCGTCGGAGGAGAGTCGCGGCGCGGGCCAGGCTGGCCGCAACGGCATGACACCTCATGGAGCCCATCCCAATGGGCGCCACGATGAAGACAGGAGCGAGCGCCCCGACTACCTCGTGGAGGACGAAGAGACCTGGCAGCCGGACGACCGCGGCACTGTGCCTCCGGTCATCGACAACGCTCCGAAGAACAGCGAGAGGTAGGCACATGCCCACCAGCAGAAGTCGGTACGGCCGCCGAGCGGTCACCTCGGCAGCCCTCGGTTTGCTGTTGGTGGGTGGTGCAACGGCGCCTGCCTTCGCGGACTCGACTCGCGATGAGCAGTGGTACCTCACCGTCATGCAAGCGGAGAGCATGTGGCGTACCAGTAAGGGCGAAGGCGTCACTGTTGCGGTAATCGACACAGGTGTGGACCCGAACAACGCCGATCTGCGGGGGCGAGTGTTGGACGGCCTGAACCTGGCTCCCAAAGAGGCTGGTGACGAGCACACAGACTTTGGAGGCCATGGCACCGGCATGGCGGGTTTGATTGCCGCGACTGGAGCGCACGGCGGTGGCCAGGGCTCCTTCGGACTTGCGCCGGAAGCCAAGATCCTTCCGATTCGTATGCCGGATGGCGCCAAGCTGGGAAACCAGTACCAATCCGCTGAAGTGTTCAACCGGCTTGCTCCCAAGGCGATCCGGTACGCGGTGGACCATGGCGCCAAGGTCATTAACATCTCCCAGGGCGTCTTGTCGGGGTCGGACGAGCTCACTGATGCAGTGAACTACGCGTTGAAGAAGGGCTCACTGGTTTTTGCGTCCTCCGGTAATGCCGGTAAGGACGGAAACACGGTGGAATACCCAGCTGCCACTCCAGGGGTGGTGGGCGTGGGTGCCGTCGGTAAGGACCTTGGCGTGACGGCCGAATCCACTCACGGCGCGCAGGTGGACATGGCGGCTCCAGGGGATGAAATGGTCCATGCCTGCGGGAGTAAGTCGAGTGCGACAGGCCTCTGTAAAAGCCACGGCACAAGCGATGCCACCGCCCTTGCTTCCGCCAGCGCCGCCCTGATCTGGGCCAAGCACCCGAACTGGACCAACAACCAGGTCCTCCGGGTCATGCTCAACACCATCGGTGGCCCCACCAGCGGAGCGAAGCGCAGCGACTTCATCGGCTACGGAATTGTCCGCCCCCGCATCGCCCTGAAGACCCCGGGCGACCCGGGCCCGGCCAACAAGTACCCGCTTCCGGACTACCCCGTCGCAGCGTCGAAGTCGCCGTCGGCCAAGCCTTCCACGGGTGCCCAGGCCCCGGACGGCAGCAGTTCCGCCGCGCCGGCCGCCGCATCGAAGGGCGACGACAGCAACACCCCCCTCTGGATCGGCGTCGGCGTAGGCGTGCTCGTAGTGGCCGGTGCCGCGACCGCCGTCGCGGTCACCCGCAGCCGACGCCGCACGGCAGCCTCACAAGCCTCGCTGCCGCCCTACCTTCCGGCCCAGCCGCCCTACCAGGGACAGCCCTACGGGGCACCGCAATTCACGAATCCGCAGCCGTACGCGACACCTCCGTCGAACGACAACCAGTACAACCCCAACCAGGGCACCTGACGCACCCAACCGGGACGTCCCGCACGATCCTGGGCGGGCTTTGTGATGACGCGTCGAGTACGACGAGAGGCAGACACATGCCGCCCCATGCGATCCGGTGCAGGCACCGGATTGTCGTCTGAGCCTTCTCCGGCCTCGTGCTGACGGGAATGGCAGTGGCCCCCGCGGAAGCGGATTCGACGCGTGACGACCAGTGGTACCTCACTGCCGTGCAGGCCGAGAGCGTGCGGTAGGCGAATTGGCCAGGCTATGAGGAGTGAAGCGGACTGCGATAGATCCGGGTGCGGCGCGTGACGGGCGCGAGTATAGGTATCGGGTGGGGCGCTTTTCTCTGTCTGCTTGAAGCTGGGTGATCAGGCGGAACGGCGCAACCGCAGGGCGATCCGGCTCAAGGAACGCAGCGATACCTATGACGTTCGATGATCCTAGACGTGAGAAAACCCGTTCACATGCTTTTCCCAGTAGTGACGGTACTCGTGATGACCGTTTGCACTGATGGAGATAAAGAGGCTGAGCCTCCGAGGAGCGCTTGGTAGGACGCGATCATCTGATGCATGGCATCGGAATCCGGGCGCCTGGAGCTGTAGGCCTGTAGTCCGGTAAATAGGTCAGTCGATGGCGGCAAGGTGTGTGCGAAGTCCTGGGCAAGGCAGCCAGTCGATAATCATCGGTGCAATCATGCGACTGTTGCTCTCATCGGCATGCGTTGGATTCCTCAACTGCGCTGGTGTAGTCGGAGATAATAATTTTCATTGCTTCAGGGTCGCTATGGCTCGACTCGGATACTTGTACTGCAGTGAACAGTAGTCGGCCAGCTTCTTCAGGTTTCGCGCAGTCGGCGGTCTTTCCGAATGCTTCATTCCCCGAGTACAGGTAATTCCCCTTGCTTGCCGTGTGGTCGATATTCTTGAGAGTCTGCCCGGACGTAAAGTCAGCAAGAGAGGTCCCTTCGGCCCACCATGCTTGAGTGGTGGTTGCCGCCAACTTTCCGTCGACGAACACGTCGCACTGCTTAACGCCTTTGTCGGGCGACTTCTGTTTCGTGGAGATTCCGTCTCCCCCTGGCAGGAATTCGGCCAACTTGTCGGCATCGAAATGAATCCCACACAGGGTGGAGGGGATGGAATAGTTGCGGCCTTGTTGGCCTCCGGAGCATCCGGAGGTCAACAAAATGAGCCCACTGGACAGGGCAGCCATAATAAGTCGAGGACCCATTGAGGTGCAGATCTGGTTCACTTGACCTTGTCTTTCGGTGGAATCTTCAGGGATTCGTGATGCTGCCCGGGGCCTGCCCGTCAAGGATATTCTGCGCGTTCAAATATCCCTGGCGCGCTGCGTCCCGGGCCCAAGAGTCTGCGTCGCTGTCGTCGACATGAGGGTTGGATTCTGCGGCAGTCCGAGCTGCCCCTCCTGCCCGTTCACCGTTGTCGTAGAGACCCGCCTGCCAACGATTTCCCATCTTGCCTTGTGCGGCCTCTGCCGCGTGCCCCTCGGCGTCCGCGAAAGCTCCCTCCAGAATCGCGCCTGTTGCGGTGCCGACTACACCGCCGACTACAGCTCCAGCCATCGGTGATGCAATGAGGGATGTGCCTGCGCCCGTCACGGTCGCTGCAGTTCTGGCAGCCAGGTTCTTGTACTGGGCCACAGACTTTTCGTAGGCCTCGTCCTTTTCTCCAGCGGGGCCACCGATCTCCTCTTGGCGCCCGAGCACAAGAGTTCCAGAAATCTCGCCCGAGCTCTTTGAGATACGCTCGATAACCGTTTGCTCGTCCTCTGAATAGCGATGACTCGCAGGGAGTTCAGGGTCGAGATGATAATCCAGCAGCTTGCCCAGATACGCCTTCTGTCCAACTTCGACGGCGGCGTACCCTTCTTGATTCTGTCCGACAGCGAACAGGAATTTGGTCACCTCGGGGTGCTGGAGTTTAGCGTCGGAGCCGGCAAGTGGGTAGAGCTTTTCGATGTCCTTCCATGCTGCGGAGTCTCTACTCACATCGCTGGCCGCTCGGTTGATGTCGGGAAGGTATTCCGAGGCCATCTGGCCCATGCTGTCCGACATGTAACCCTTCCCCGTGAGTCGGTCAGGGTCATCTGCAACGGATCCTACAATTGCGTTGAACAGCTTGGCCTGGTCGCCGTTGTGTGCGGGGGTGTCGAGAGTTGGCATCTCGCCCGCCGGATGCCCAGTGGTAGCCGCTTCCAGTGCCAGCGCCAGATTGTTCCGTCCGGTATTGATTTCGTCACCGTGGAAGTCGGTCTCTTCAGGCCACTCCCGCTCCTCGAACAGGTACTGGAAGTTGGACAGTTCCTTCCTGCCCGTATTTCCGTCGCCGTCCGTGTCGTGCTCGAACGGGTTGTCTGGGTCATGCTTCGAAACGAACTGCTCGTTGAAGAAGGCCGTAGCTGCGTCGGGGCTGTTGGAAATCCCCTTCAGATAACCCGTGAGCGGATCCGACCCGCTGTCATCGCCGATCCGGTTGAGTGTCTGGTCGGTGCCCATGTGCTGCCATGCCATATTGGCGTGTTCGCCGTTGCCGGTGAGCCTGCGCTCGGTGGCCATGAGCTTGGTGCCGTAGTCCTTCATGAACTGGTCGTCGTAGTCGCCCGTGCGCATCAGGTTGCTCATGACCTGGAAGCCCATGGGGCCGCCCTTGTCGCCGTAGATGGGCTTGTCGCCCAGCTCGATGACGCTGAGCCGCCATTTGTCCATCGCGGTCGAGTCACTCTGGGAGGCGTGGGCGAGAGTCATACCCAAGTTGCGCTGCATGTCGTCGAGTTGATTGCGGCGATCGCGTCCGACGTCCAAGTTCACGGCGGGGTCGTTGATGCCGGCCCAGAATTCCATGGTCTTCTGTGGGCCGAGCGTGGTGGCGAACCGCTCTGAGAACAGTTCGTCGTTCTTGTACTTCTTCAACCCGGCGCTGATCCGGTCGAAGTCTTTGACCGTGAGGTCCTCGGGGTTCTTCCTGGCGATCTTGGCCAACTCCTCGGCTGCCTTGATGGCCGCCGCAGCCTCGTCCCGGTTCTTGTATTTCGCGTCGGAGAATCCAAGCTCGCTCTGATCGGCGATGGCCCTCAGTACCTTGCTGGCCGAACTGTCGCTCTCAGTCGCCTTGTCGAGGATCTTCTGAACCTCGTCCCGGAGCGTGGTGACCTCGCTCCGGTCATGTTCGGGAGGCGTGTGTCCCTTCGCGGCGCGGACCGTGAACCCGCCGTCGCCGGTGGAGGTGACCGTCAGGTGCTTCTTCTGGCCCCGGGCGATGGCGTTCTTCAGATCCTCGTGGTACCTCTTCAGCTCACCCACGGTGTCGCCGAGGATGCTGTGGATCGTCTTAGCCTGGGTGTGGGCATCGGTGAACTCGCCAGCCGTCTTCCCGATGAACTTCTTGGTCACCCGGGCGTTCATGCCGGCCCAGTTGGCCTTGTTGGCGGCTTTGTGTAGTCCGTCTTCAGCCTGGGTCTCCAGCTTCTCCAGGTTGCCGACGAGGAGGTTCCAGTCCCCTACAGCGTCATCCAGCAGCTTGAAGTTGGCGTGGTAGAGCGTGTCGAAGTCCATCAGCCTCAGTCGTCCTTCTTCTCGCTCGGCTTGCCGTAGTACGCGGGGTTCGGTTTCCCGGCCTTGCCCACGCGCTCGTCGAAGCCCTGGTCGAGCGTGTCGATGCTGCTCATCGTGCGGCGGATGTAGTCCTCGTCTCCGCCGTGGATGGACTGCGTCCTATGGAGATGGTTCGAGATCTGTGCGCAGGCGTCCAGGAGCGATCCGAGCTGCTTCTCCCAGCGGTTCGATACGTGCTGAAGCCCGTTTGCGAGGTCGAAGCCCTGCTGCTTGAGATTGCTCGCGGCCGAGTCGCTACTGGCGAGGGAGACCTTGCCTTCGCGGCCGAGGTGCTCGAAGAGGGAGTGCGCCTCCTTGCCGATCTTCTCCAGGTCGGCGTTCTTGACCTTCAGGTCCCCGAACGTGGGGGTGGCGGCCCGGTCGTCGCTCACTGGGGCCACGTGATTGATCTGCATCTGCGTGGACCGCCGAGCTTCCGCGTCGGTCTTGAGTTGCTCCCACTCTTCCCATGCCATGGGTGAGCACCTTCCCCCGTGTGTGCTGTGGCTCCCCGTGCGTCTGGTTGCTTTCGCGACTGCCGGACGCCGACTGCGATCAACCTAGCAACCGAACTATCAAGATCACATTGTGCGATCGTGATCTGGCGGGAACTGTGCGTGAGCTCTCGAGGGGTGGCGTGAGTGCTGTGGTTCAGTGGTAGCGGGGGAGCGTGTCTGTGGGGGATTGTCCAGTCGGCGATGGTGACGGTCTCGCCGTAGACGAAGTCCTTGCGGGTCGCGTAGCGCGGGCCCTCGAGGGTGGAGTGGATGTCCGTCATTACGGCGCCGGTGCCCGTTCTGGGGTCGAAGATCACGTAGATGGGGATTCCCAGGAGTGGGTAGTGCCTCGTCTTGCCTACCCAGTCGTTGTCGGGGTTGGAGATTGAGGCGACCTCGATGGCAGCCAGCAGCGTGCGCGGATCGAATGCGCCCTCAGCTTCCATGTCGGCCTCGGCGATCAACATGACGTCCGGGCGGCGCAGGATCTGCTGGGCTCGCCCTCCACGTCGGGGACCCCCGTGTGAGCCACCAGGCTATTTGGCATGTCCTGTTCCAGGCGTTTCCTGATGCGAAGCACTGCCAGCTCGTGTTGACCGTTGGGAGTCGCAGCGTCGTGGGTGATCCCCTCCTTTGTGATCTCCAACTTGCCGGGAAGTGCGTCGTCCAGCCTGGGGGGGGCGATCGAGCATTCCTCGGGAGGGCAACCCGGGCCGCGGTTGGGCCTCGGTCTGCGAACGTCAGCCTCAGTCGGGGTTCGGTCGAGCGGCGGCAGCAGCAGCAGCAGCGGCAGCGGCAGCGCCAGTGGGGGTCGGGGGAGGTTCGGGAGGGTTCTCTCCCCGGATACTTGGCTTTTGATCGCGTGACCCGCCGCGCATTGGTCCACCGCGTCGTGAAGACCTCGATGTGGTCAGGACGGCTTTGATGCTGCCAATTCAGCCCATACCGTCTCGGTCGGAGGCGGCCCCGGCCTCGCGCCCCAGGCGTCTGCCAGCGCCTCGACCAGGAGCAGGCCGGGGCTTGCCGTAGCTCGGCTCGAGCGGCATGGCGTCTCCGCGTGGACCCGTACCTCGATACACAGCGTGTCCGTCGGTGTGAGGTTGAGTGTCAGGCGGAAGTCTCGGCCGGGTACGCGGCCGTGGGTGAACGCGTTGATCGCCAGTTCGGCCACCAGTTGCTCCGCTGTCTCGAACGATCGGGCCCAGTCAAGGAGTTGCTGGACTGTCAGTCGGCGGGCGAGGCGTGCGCCTGGGCGGCGTTCGTCGCCTGCTGCTGAACCGTCACCAGCCCGGCTCGCCGTCCCCGTCGTAGTCGTAGCCGTACTCGTCGCGGTGGCGCGTGCATGTGCCTTCCGCGCGGATGACCGGCTTCCCTGAGTAGTAGCCGGGGGCGAGGGACAGCTTTGTGCCGTGGTCGTCGGTTGTGCTGATGCCGGGGAGGCCGTGGCCCGGTTCGTCTTCGGCGGGGGATGCGATGTTCTTCACCGTGCGGCCCTGCTTCTTCCAATCGGCCTTGAGGTTCGCGAGCGCCGTGAGGTAGCCGGCGCGGTCTCCGAACTCGACGCTCCAGGTGTAGATCGGCTGGTCCCGGGTGACGCCGGTGTCGTCGAAGCCGAAGTCGTCCACGCAGGACGTGCTGCCTTCCTTTTCCGCGTACGGCTCCGTCAACGATGCGGGTGACAGCTGTGCGTATGCGTCCTCGCCTGCCTGCTTCGTGTCCTGGACCTGCCGGCCGAAGGCGGAAGCCGATCTGACGGGGCCGCCCTCGAGCGACTCGCATGCCTTGGCCGTAAAGCCTATGAGGGCGACGAACGCGAGGGCTGCCGCGATTGATGCCCACTGCCCTCGACTGACGGTGGCGCCGGTCCCAGCCTGCTTCGGGCGGCTCGGGGAAGTGGGCTGGGGCGGCGGCATCGTTTGCATGGAGACGATCAAAGTCGTCGGAGGGGCGTGGCGGCACCGTCGAGGTACTCAGGCGTGGCGCGTACGGGTGCTCATGAGTGGTGGGTGCCGAGTGCCGGAGTGCTGGGGTTCCGCGGCCCGGGGTTCCGCGGAACCCGGGCGTCAGGAGTGGACGTGGTGCTCGGTCGAGCAGGCGCGTGCGTCGTGGTTTTCCAGGCAGGCCTTGAGGCCGTAGCCGTGGTCCTCGGGGAGGTTTCCTCCCTGGCAGTCCGAGCCCGGTGACGGCTTGCCGTTCGTGCTGACGGTGCGCCGGTGGTGAGGATGCCCGGGATCGGAGCTTCGGGCCACGCGGGTGCGGGTGCGGGTGCCAGGGGGATCACCGCTGGTGGGCAGGTGCCTCCGGTGAGGGGGGAGAGGTGCCGCTGTCGTGGCTGCACGGCGCGGTGCGGGCGTGGCGCTGCCGTGGCGCCACCGCTGCCGCGCGGCCTTGGCCGGCGCGGCAGCGGTGACGATATCCCCCGTTGTGCGAGCCCGGTTCGACCCGGCTCACGTCCCCCGTGCACCCATGCGTGACGCGCTAATGCTTCCCATCGCGCATTAAGGTGTGGCCACGCTATCCGGTAGCCGTCGGCCGCGCAAAGCGAATGCGGCAGGAATCGTCCTGACCGCACGTGAAGATCTGGTGCCCGTGGGGTCGGTGTCGGGTTGGGCCGCGTCTGGCGCACGGCTGGGGTTCAGCGGGGCCTGCCTGGCGGCTCGGCGTTCGCCTTGGTGTCGCGGCGTCTACATTGACGTCGATGACTGAGCGACCACAGCACGGCTCCGCCCGCCCCGGCGGACGTACGGCCCGCACCCGCGCGGCCGTCCTCGCGGCCGCGCTGCACGAGCTCGACGAGGCCGGGTTCGGCGCGCTCACGCTCGACAAGCTCGCGGCGCGTTCCGGTGTCCACGTCTCGACGATCAGGCGCCGCTGGCGCAGCGTCGAGGGTGTCGTCGTCGATCTGATGGCTCAGCACAGCAAGACCATCGCCACGCCGGACTCCGGTGAGTTCCGTCAGGACCTGTACGAGCTGGCCGAGGCCATCGCCGGGTTCCACGCCCTGCCGCGCAGCCGCAACCTCGTCGAGGCGATGGTGGCGGCCGCCGCGTACGACCCGCATATCGCGGATCTTGTCCGCGGCGCTTTCGTCGCGCGCACGGAAGTCGTGACGCAGTTGGTGCGTCGTGCCGTCGAACGGGGCGAGGTTCCTCCGGACACGGATGCGTACGAAGTCATCGCGGCGCTGAGCGCGCCCTTCTACTACCGGCTGCTCATCATGAGGGCGGACATCGACGAGCGGCTCGTTGCTGCGAGCGCTGAGGCGGCTTATCGGGCGGCGCGGGGTGGGGTGTTCGGTGGGGAGGGGGCCGGTGGGCGCGCGGGTAACGGTGTGGTGCGCGGTTGAGGCCGGGGCATGCCGGCCTGGCGGGTTGTCTGGTGGGCGATCATCTTTCGGCTGAACGGGCGCCCCGCGCGCTTCGAGACCATCGGCTCCGCTTCCCACGCAGGCAACGTCTGGGTGCTGCGCGGCGGCGCCTCCGGCCTGACGGGGACCGGTGCCCAGTCCTTCAATCAGGGCACCTCGGGTGTCCCGGGCGCCAACGAGTCGTCGGACCTGTTCGGCGACGCCATCCACCTCGCCGACCACAACAAGGACGGCCGCGCCGATCTGTCTGTGGGCGCGGGCGGCGAGAACAGCGACGACGGTGCCGTGTGGGGCCTTCGCGGTTCCACCGGAGGAGTCACGGCCACCGGCGCGGTGAGCTTCGGTGCGTCGTCCGTCGGCATCGGGAAATCGGGGGACGACCCCATGTTCGGGGGCTCCATGTCGGGCTCCTGAGCGCGTAGACAGACAGCCGGAAGGGGCGGTACCGGAGTGATTCCGGCGCCGCCCCTTCCGCTGTGCGTCAGTAGGTGTCGTTGCGAGCGAGCGATGGACTCCGGCCGAATCGAAGTGGCCCCGCGGCGCCGCCCGCACGACTCATTCATGGCGATGACCAGCGCAGACGTGTGTGTGACGGTCACGCGCCGGGCGTGCAGATCGAGCAAACTTCGGCCATCCGCGCGACCGTTTCCGCCGACGGATGCCTACTGTTGAGTACGAGGGCCGCCCGACTTCCCCCCGTGGTTGGGCGGCCCTCGTTCCGTTTGCGGAAGCCCAGTGGTCATCCAGTGGCCGCACGGTGGAGTTGCAGTGGTCCAGGCCTATGGTGAGGCGACACTGCCGCGTCACGGGGGTGGCAGGAGTGGTCGGTGGGGCCCCGCGTTTGATGCGGGGTCCCGTACGGCCGGTTCCGTCTTGGCTGGGCGGGGTGGTCGATAGTCCGTCTCCGCGGAGTCGTACGTTGGGTGTGCGAACTTCGCGTTGAGAGGACGGCAGTGGTGACGACGACAGGTGAGTCTTCAGGTCGCCAGAATCCGGCGGACGAGCCCGAGCCGCGCGCTTACGAGCCGGGTCCCTCCGCCGGGAAGCTGCTGCTGTTTGTGGCGGTTTTTGTTGCGTTTGCGGTGATTGTTGTGGGTGGGGGAGTGATTCTTACCGCTGGGGGGTGACGGGCGCTGGCGCTTGGCCTTTCAGGGGTGGGTGCAGCCCACGGCTCTCATAGTTGCGGGCATGTAGGCGCGCATGAACTGCTCGATGTCGTTTCTCTGGTGAACGATCTTTTGATCGCGAGTGACTTTAAGGGCGAGGGTGAAGTGCCATTTCGCTCGGCCCTCGCATCGGGTCGTGGCGATCGCTCCGTTGTCTCCGAGCGTGGCGGATTCGGCCAAGTGACGCACGCGTCTTGGCTCCCACAGTCCGGTGACAGAATTATCGAGTGACGAGTACGTCATAGGGTCGATGATGTCGGTATGCCAGGCAAACCTGAATCGCAGCGCTTCGGTTTTGTCGACAGAGATGATACATACCGACGTCTCCTTCCCGCCCCAGCCGGCGGTGTGCCATTCGCTTAATTCCCCTGTGCGTTTGAGTAGGGGTGCGGTGAGTTTTTGCTCGACGGGCGTGTCGCAAATCGACCTTGGAATGCTGATGTCCTGCGCGCTACATGCGGGCAGGCAGAGCAGAGTGAAGGTCGCCAGCGCACATGCTCCGCCCGCCCTGTCGCGAAGGCTCACTGGGTGGGCTCCCCTGATACGCCGTGGGCGCGTTGGGACCCCGCGTCTGCGGCTTGGTCGACTACGTTCTGTGGATCGTACGGTGAGTCGCGAGTGTGATGGACCTTGCGCCACTCCTCCGCCAGAGCCATGAGCTGGTCGTTTCGATTGCTGTAGTTGGCGATATTGGCGTCTGCCGCTTTGTCGTCGATCTTTCGCTGTTCGTCGGCCAGCCATTTCTCTGTCACGTAGTCAACTCCTGACTGCACTTCATCGCTCCCGACGGGTAGGTACCCAATGGCCTGATCGACGACCCATTTTTGCTCGAACTCTGCGGTCTTGGGGTCACCTGCGGCGGCGACCCTTGCCTGTTCCAGGAACCCAACTGTTCGTCCCGCGCGCGTCAGTGAATCCAGCGGGCGCTTCTGGTCGGGGTCGTGGATATCGCTCACAATTGCGTGATTGATCCCACTGTTGAGTGCGGCGTACGAGGTCTGGTCCTTGGATACCTGTTTCACGACCTCGTACAGGGTGTCCTGCTCGACAGCAGACCCCTTCATTTCGATTCGGCTCGCCGCCGCATGCACCGTACCCCCATGATTAACCAGGATCTTCGCCACCGGTTCCCTCAACGAAGCCGGGAATTTGTCGCCCTCTTCTGCCAGGTATTTCAGTGACGACTTGAACACTGCATTGTTGTCCTTGGAGTGCTCGACGTACTTCGCGTTCGGGTCCGACGGGTCCAGGCCCGTTGCCCCCGCCTGGAGCGCCGCCGCGAAGCCTGCGTGGGTGTCCTTGTCCAGGGACGGGGTGTAGACCGTCGCCTTTGCCGCCTCGTCCGTGTGCAGCGTGACCTTCCAGTCGCGGTCGTGCATCAGGTACTTCATGCGGTCGTCGTCATTGAGGTAATGCGCCGCCGTGGCCGGCTCGTGGCTCATGACGCCGAGTACGCCGTCGACCGGGTCGTTGGCGAACCAGCCATCCCGTTGCCCGCTGTACTCGCCCTTCAGGTCCCAGATGTCCGGGTTCTTCTTCTCGGCCTTGATCATGTCGTCGCCGAGGTCCTCCAGGAAGTCGCGCCCGTATCCGTCGCCGTGCTGCATCAGCGTGACCAGGGACTGGTATCCGCGGATCTTGTCCAGCCTGGCTGCCTGGACATCGGTCTCGTAGCGGGCGACGCCCGCCTTCCGCATTTCCGTCCGCCAGTTCTCGTACCACTTGGAGTCGGAGTTCTTGGTCGCTGTCGCGAGGGAGTTGGCGAGGCCTGTTTCGAGGGACGCGTAGTCCGCGGCGTGCCGGGGGTCCGTTACGTGGGCGAGGTCGCCCAGGCTGTTGCCGAGCCGGATCGTGCCGCTCGCGCCGAGGCTGTCGAGGACGGTTCGGCTGAATACCGGATCGTGGCTGTTGTCGCGGAACGCGCGTTGCAGTTCCGCGAGTTGGTGCGGTGTGAGCCGTCCGCCGTTGGCCAGTTCGCGGGCGGACTCCGTTGCCGCGTCGGCCTCGTACCGTTCGATGTCGCCCTTGGCTCGGGAGTTGAATCCGCTTCCCGTGCCGTCGGTCAGGACCGAGTCGAAGACCGCCGCGCTCAACGCGATCTCGACACCCGTATCGGCGTCCCCGACCGCGCGCACCGCCTTGTCGATGCGCCCCTGCCAGGACGCGACCGCCCTGTGCACCTCGGCCCTGCTCGCGGGGTCGTGCATCGCGGAGCCGGCCTCGCTCGCCGCCGCGCGCTCCTCGTCGTACGCCACCACTCCCCGGTCCGAGACCTTTATGCCGGCCTTGACTGCTTCCTGGCGTTCGGACGAGAGGCGGCCGCGCAACGTGGTGAACTGCGCGTGAGCGTCCCGGAGCAGCGAGGCGATCGCCTTTGCTTCGGTCTGGGCGTTCCGGAATTCGTGGAGCGTTACGTCGAAGCGCTTGCCGGCCGTGTCGGCGCTGAGGCCGGTCCAGGCCGTGGGGGACGGCGGGCCGGGCGTGATGCCGTGCACGTCCCGCTTGTAGTCCGCCTCCCGCTTTCCGAATTCCTTCGCCATGCCGTCCCAGCGATCGGCGGCGGTGGTGAGCGTGGCGAGGTCAGTGGTCATGATCTCGTGGTACGTGGGCATGGGTCCGGTGTTGTCCTGTCCTGTCTTCGTGTGTCGGTCGGGGGAGGGCGGGTGGGGTGTACGGCAGTCAGTAGTGGTCGAGCGATGACGACGTCCGGGCTTGCGCCCCTACACCGAAGTCCGTTCCCTGGAGGAGTGCGGTGGTGGCGCGCAGCGACACCTTTTCCGAACTCAGCCTGTTCATAAGGGACTTCACCTGATCCCCCCATGCCTTGTGTGCCTTCTTCAGGGCCGATGACGTGACCCAGCCGTGCCCGTCCTTCGCGTCGAACGCCCGGACGGCGGCGCCAGTGTCCTCGTCCGCCCACTCGCCCGCGCGGCGCGTGTCGGGTTCGATGTGGTTCTCGATCGCCCCTGCCGCGGCGCGCTTCCGTGCCGGTGACGAAGCCAGATTCTGCTGCCCCTGAGCAGGTCCGATGACCATGATGTCGATGTCCTCCCCGTGTCTGTGCTCGCATCCCCCGCATCGCCCAACTGCCTTGTGGCTAGGCGGGATTCTGGGCAACGAGGAGCGGGGCGGGCCGGTCACCCCACGTCCGGGTGATCAATGACCAGTCCGGTGGATGGCGGGTCGGAGGGGTGTCCGGCTCGGGTGACGTACTCCATCCCGCTTGACGGGGAGCTCTTGACGGGGAGCTGCGATGCAACGCCGAAGGGCGCCCCGCCGAAGCGGGGCGCCCTTCCGTGAGCGTGCTGGTCGAGGCCGTGACCGGAATCGAACCGGTGTGCTTCGCTTTGCAGGCGAATCCCTAAACCACTCGGGCACACGGCCAACTGAGTTCGGAACGAAGTTCGTTGAACTCGGTGTCTTGACCGTATGGCCCCTGGGTCGCCGCGCCAAGAGAGGCGCGTGGGTCGCAACGTGACTGCCATACGGCGTTCATGGTCGTACGACCAAGGGACCAGGAGAACGGGGACCATCGACAGGGGTCAAGTGGTGCTGTGCCCCTTACTCTGGGGTTCATGACCGCCCTGGAACCGTCCGGTGACGCCGATGTCGCCCGCGTCATTGCCTCCGATGTCGCCCCCGATATCGGAGGCGACATCGCTTCCGCCGCTCCCGCCGATCTTGCTGCCGATGTCATGACGGCTGAAGGCGTGCTCGGGCGGGGCTATCGCGCCCTCAGCATCGGCATCGTCTCCGTCGTTCTGCTGATCGCGTTCGAAGCCACCGCCGTCGGGACCGCCATGCCCGTCGCCGCGCGTGAGCTGGACGGGGTGTCGCTGTACGCGTTCGCGTTCTCCGGGTACTTCACGACGAGTCTGTTCGGGATGGTGTTCTCGGGGCAGTGGGCGGACCGGCGCGGTCCGCTCGGGCCGCTGGGGGCGGGGATCGCCGCGTTCGCGATGGGGCTGCTGCTCGCCGGGACCGCCGGGTCGATGTGGATGTTCATCGCCGGGCGGGCCGTGCAGGGGCTCGGGGGCGGGCTCGTCATCGTGGCCTTGTACGTCGTCGTCAGCCGCGCCTATCCGGAGCGGTTGCGGCCCGCGATCATGGCCGCGTTCGCGGCGAGCTGGGTCGTTCCGTCCGTCGTCGGGCCGCTCGCGTCCGGCGCCGTGACCGAGCACCTCGGGTGGCGGTGGGTGTTCATCGGGATCCCGGTGCTCGTCGTGTTCCCGCTGGCGCTCGCGCTGCCGCAGATCCGGCGGCGCGCGTCGGGACCCGCGCGGGGCGCGGCGCGCGGATCCGTCGACGGCCGCCGTATCCGGCTCGCCCTCGGGATCTCGCTCGGGGCCGGTCTGCTCCAGTACGCCGCCCAGGACCTGCGGTGGATCTCGCTCCTGCCCGGTGCGCTGGGAGTGGCCCTGCTGGTGCCTGCCGTGCTCGGGCTGCTGCCCCGCGGGACGTACCGTGCTGCCCGCGGGCTGCCGGCCGTGGTTCTCCTGCGCGGTGTCGCCGCCGGGTCCTTCATCGCGGCCGAGTCGTTCGTGCCGCTGATGCTCGTCACGCAGCGCGGGCTCTCGCCGATGACGGCCGGGCTGTCGCTCGCGGTGGGCGGGGCCACGTGGGCGTTCGGGTCGTTCCTGCAGTCGCGGCCGCGCTTCGAGCCGCATCGGGAGCGGCTGATGGCGGGCGGGATGGTGCTGGTGGCGGCGGCCGTCGCTACGGCGCCGAGCGTGCTGATCCAGGCCGTGCCGGTGTGGATCGTCGCCGTGGCGTGGGGATTCGGGTGCCTGGGAATGGGGCTGGTGATCTCGTCGACGAGCGTGCTGCTGCTGGAGCTGTCGGCGCCTGAGGAGGCGGGCGCCAACTCGGCCGCCCTCCAGATCTCGGACGGGCTGTCCAACGTGGTGCTGCTGGCCGTGGGGGGAGCGGCGTTCGCCGCGCTCGGCGGGGGAGCGGTGGGGGCCGCCCACGGTGTGGCTTCCTCCGGCGGAGAGTCGCATCCGGTGGCCTTCGTCGCGGTGTTCCTGCCGATGGCGGCGGTGGCCCTGGCGGGGGCCTGGGTGGCTACGCGCGTGAGGTCCGCTGCCCGGCCTCAGGCCTCCGGCCTGCCGAACCCGGGTATCTGAATCCGGTCGCCTGATCCGGTCGCCTGATCCGATCCGGTCGCCTGAATCCGGGCGGCTGAATCCGGGCGGCCGCCCGGCCGTACGCACTCCGTGCGGGACCCGTAAGCACTCCGTGCGGGACCTGTACGCGCTCCGTAAGAGCGACTGTGAAACGGGTCGCATCACGTGCCGCCCCGGTGCCGTTCCCCCGCTGACCCGGCCACCCCACCGGTAGGGTGGCCCGGTTGTCGTACGTACCCCCGAGCGTCAAAGTGCGTACTCCCAGCGTCAGAAGCCCGCGTCGTCAGCACTTCGCACCCGCGCCCGTACCTGCGTCAAAACCGGAGACCGTGACTACCACCGCCGCCGCCACCGCCTCTTCCGCCTCCTCCCACCACCTCTCGCCCGCCTTTCCCGGCCGCGCCCCCTGGGGCACCGCGGGCAAGCTGCGTGCCTGGCAGCAAGGGGCCATGGAGAGGTACCTGCAGGAGCAGCCGCGAGACTTCCTCGCCGTCGCCACCCCGGGCGCCGGCAAGACGACGTTCGCGCTCACCCTCGCGTCCTGGCTGCTGCACCACCATGTCGTGCAGCAGGTGACCGTGGTCGCGCCGACCGAGCACCTGAAGAAGCAGTGGGCGGAAGCGGCGGCGCGCATAGGGATCAAGCTGGACCCGGAGTACAGCGCGGGGCCGCTCAACAAGGAGTACCAGGGCGTCGCCGTCACGTACGCGGGTGTGGGCGTGCGGCCGATGCTGCACCGCAACCGCTCCGAGCAGCGCAAGACCCTCGTCATCCTCGACGAGATCCACCACGCCGGTGACAGCAAGTCGTGGGGCGAGGCGTGCCTGGAGGCCTTCGAGCCGGCCACCCGCCGCCTCGCCCTCACCGGTACGCCCTTCCGGTCCGACACCAACCCGATCCCCTTCGTCCAGTACGAGGAGGGCAAGGACGGCATCCGGCGCTCGTCGGCCGACTACACCTACGGCTACGGCAGCGCGCTCGGCGACGGCGTCGTGCGGCCCGTCATCTTCCTCAGCTACAGCGGCAACATGCGCTGGCGCACCAAGGCGGGTGACGAGATCGCGGCGCGCCTCGGCGAGCCGATGACCAAGGACGCCATCAGCCAGGCCTGGCGCACGGCTCTCGATCCGCGCGGCGAGTGGATGCCGAGCGTGCTGCGCGCCGCCGACCAGCGGCTCACCGAGGTCAGGAAGGGCATCCCGGACGCCGGCGGTCTCGTCATCGCCGCCGACCAGGACTCCGCCCGCGCCTACGCCAAGCTGATCCGGGAGATCACCGGCACGAAGCCCACCACCGTCCTCTCCGACGACACCGGCGCGTCGAGCCGCATCGACGACTTCTCGGCGAGCAACGACCGCTGGATGGTCGCCGTCCGCATGGTGTCCGAGGGCGTCGACGTGCCCCGGCTCGCCGTGGGGGTCTACGCGACGACCATCTCGACCCCTCTCTTCTTCGCGCAGGCCGTCGGCCGTTTCGTGCGTTCGCGGCGGCGCGGCGAGACCGCCTCCGTCTTCCTGCCCACCGTCCCCGACCTGCTCGGCTTCGCCAACGAGATGGAGGTCGAGCGCGACCACGTGCTCGACAAGCCGAAGAAGGAAGGGGAGGAGGACCCCTACGCCGAGTCCGAGAAGGAGATGGACGAGGCGAACAAGCAGGAGGACGAGGACACGGGGGAGCAGGAACAGTTCTCCTTCGAGGCGCTCGAGTCCGAGGCCACCTTCGACCGGGTCCTCTACGACGGTGCCGAGTTCGGCATGCAGGCCCACCCGGGGAGCGAGGAGGAGCAGGACTACCTCGGCATTCCCGGGCTCCTCGAACCCGACCAGGTGCAGATGCTGCTCCAGAAGCGGCAGGCGCGGCAGATCGCGCACAGCAAGAAGAAGCCCGACAGCGAGGCCGACCTGCTGGAGATGCCGGCCGAGCGGCGGCCCGTCGTCTCCCACAAGGAGCTCCTCGAACTCCGCAAGTCGCTGAACACCATGGTCGGCGCCTACGTGCACCAGAGCGGCAAGCCGCACGGCGTCATCCACACCGAGCTGCGGCGGGTGTGCGGGGGGCCGCCGAGCGCCGAGGCCACGGCGGGGCAGCTGCGGCAGCGCATCGCGAAGGTCCAGGAGTGGGCCACCCGGATGAAGTGACGGGACTTCACGGGAATTGACGGGAAGTGACGGGCCCGCGGCGTGCGTGGGTGCGCCGTGTGCGGCCCGTGCGTGACCCGTGTGGGTCCCCTGCCGGCGGTATTCGGCGCGCCGGGAATCGTGTGCGCTACGTGCAGAGGTGGTGCACGCTCCGTTGATCCTGGCCCCCGTATCGGGGCAATCTGTACAGGTCGGGATAGTTACTGCCCGGATTCTGGACGGAGTCTTCCGCTGAGCGGGACGACCTCGCTACATTCCCGGCAACGCACACGCCCCGTGGCAGAGCCGCCGCGGAGCGAAGCCGGTGCGCCATGCGCCTCCGCCCGGGACCATCCGAAGCCCGGGTCGATTGCCGACCGGCGGCCTCTGACGCGCGTCGCCCACGGGACCGGCGTCGCAACCGCCGCGGAGGGGGCCGCCGCCTTCACCACTAAGGAGTGGGCGTCGTGACCGCGGAGACCTCCCAGACGCTCGACCGGGGACTTCGAGTCCTCAAGCTGCTCGCCGACACCGATCACGGACTGACGGTCACCGAGCTGTCCAACAAGCTCGGCGTGAACCGTACCGTCGTGTACCGCCTGCTCGCCACGCTCGAACAGCACGCCCTGGTCCGACGCGATCTCGGCGGCCGGGCGCGGGTGGGGCTCGGCGTACTGCGCCTGGGCCGCCAGGTGCATCCGCTGGTACGGGAGGCCGCGCTGCCGGCGCTGCGATCACTTGCCGAGGACATCGGGGCCACCGCGCATCTGACGCTGGTCGACGGCTCGGAAGCGCTCGCCGTGGCCGTCGTCGAACCGACCTGGACGGACTATCACGTGGCGTACCGGGCCGGGTTCCGGCATCCGCTCGACCGGGGGGCCGCGGGCCGCGCGATACTCGCGGCGCGGCAGGGGCTTGTGCCTGAGCCTGGTTACACGCTGACCCATGGGGAGCTCGAGGCCGGTGCGTGTGGCGCTGCGGCGCCCTTGGTGGGGGTGACCGGGCTCGAAGGGAGTGTGGGCGTGGTGATGCTTTCGGACTCCGTGCCCGAGCGGGTGGGGCCGCGGGTTCTTGATGCGGCGCGGGAGGTTGCCGACGCGTTGCGCTAGCGCGCGGCCGGGTGGGTGTCGGCGCGGGGCGTGTTTGTGCGGGGTGTCAGTGGCGGGCGTTTCGCGCGGTTCCCCGCGCCCCTCAAAAACCGCGGTTCGTTGTCGGGTGCGGGTTCGTTGTGGCTGGGGGCGCAGTTCCCCGCGCCCTGTAGGGCGCCCCTCGGGAGCGTTGCCCCCGCCGGAGTTGGGGCGCGTGGGGCTCGCGTTAGATTGGGCTCGTGCTTCTCTCTCGGATTTCTCGGCCCAAGGCCCTTGCCGTTTGTGCTTTGCCTGTGGTGGCTCTGCTCGGTGTGGCGGGGTTCGCGCCGTTGCCGTTCGCCATCGCGCAGCCGGGGCCGACCACCGATGTGCTCGGGGACTCGAAGGGGAAGCCCGTCATCGAGATCTCCGGGGCGCCCACCCGGGACACCACGGGGAAGCTGCGCATGGTGACGATCGTGGCTACGGGGCCCGGTGCGGAGGTGGGTCTGGGTGACGTCGTCGACAGCTGGTTCCGTACGGACCGTGCGGTCATGCCCCGCGACTCCGTATATCCGTCGGGCGACTCCACCAAGGAGATCGAGCAGCACAACCTCGGTGAGATGAAGAAGTCGCAGGACTCCGCGACCGCGGCGGCGCTCGGCTTTCTGGGCAAGGATCCGGGCGAGGTGAAGGTGGACCTTCAGCTCGGTGACGTCGGCGGGCCGAGCGCGGGGCTCTTCTTCTCGCTGGGCATCGTCGACAAGCTGGACGGCAACGGCAGCGGGGGCGATCTCACGGGTGGCCGTTCCATCGCCGGTACGGGGACGATCACCTCCGGCGGGAAGGTCGGCGCGGTCGGCGGGGTGTCGCTCAAGACGCAGGCGGCCTGGCGCGACGGCGCGAAGGTGTTCCTGGTGCCGAGGGCGGAGTGCGGCGACGCCAAAGCCGACGCGCCCAAGGGCATGCGGCTGATCCCCGTGACGACGCTGCGGGGCGCGGTGTCCGCGCTGACGGCCCTGGACAAGGGCGAGGCGAGCAAGGTCCCCAGCTGTTAGACCCAGGACCCGCCTGTTGGCCCCAGGTCCGGCTCACTCCGTCACGAAGCCCTCCTTCACCAGCCAGTCCTTCGCCACGTCGTGCGGGTCCTGGCCGTCGACGTCCACCTTCGCGTTCAGTTCCTGCGCGACCGTGTTGTTGAGCTTCTTCGTGATCGGCTCGATGACCTTCGCCATCGCCGGATACTTCTTCAGGGACTTGGTGTTCATCTCCGGGGCCGCGTTGTAGTTCGGGAAGAAGTGCTTGTCGTCCGCCATCACCCTGAGGTTCATCGCCTTGATGCGGCCGTCGGTCGTGAAGACCTCGCCGAACGTGCACGTGCCCTTCGCGGCCTGCGTGTAGATGATCCCGGTGTCCATCTGCGTGACGTTCCCGGTGGGGATCTTCATGCCGTACGCCTTCTCCATGCCGGGCAGCCCGTCCGCGCGGTTGGCGAACTCGCTCTCCACGCACAGCGTGACGGCCTTGGGGTTCTTCCTGGCGAGCGCGGCGACGTCCGAGAGCGTCTTCGTGCCGTACTTCTTGAAGTTGGCCTCGTTCATGGCCAGCGCGTACGTGTTGTTGAGCGCGGACGGCGGCAGCCAGGTGATGCCGTTCTTGAGGTCGGCGTCGTGGACGGCCTGCCACTGGGCCTGCGGGTCGGGGATGGGGTGGGAGTGGCCGAGGTAGGTGATCCAGGCCGTGCCCGTGTACTCGTACATCCCGTCCGCGTCACCGCTCTTGATGGCCTCACGGGCGCCGATGGAGCCCTGGATGCCGGTCCGGTCGAGGACGTCGGCGCCGGCCGCCTTGAAGGCGATGCCCATCATCGCGCCGAGGATCAGCTGTTCGGTGAACTCCTTGGACGTGACGGTGATGCTGGCGCCGTCGAGCGGCTCGCCCTTTCCGACCGAGCCCGGCTTCACTTCGTCGACCATCGGGCTGCCGCTGGTCAGTCCGCAGCCGGCGAGCAGGGACGCGACCAGGCCCGCTGCCGCCGCCGCACGGTACGTACGCCTCATGACCGCACCTCCAGCCCGCGCGGGCGCAGGAGGAGTTCGGCGAGCGAGGCCAGCCAGTCCACGAGGAGGGCCAGCGCGACCGTCAGGATCGAGCCGAGCACCAGGACCGGCATGCGCTGGTTGGTGATGCCGGTGGTGATCAGTACGCCGAGACCGCCACCGCCGCCGAACGTGGCGAGGGTCGCCGTGCCGACGTTCAGGACGAGCGCGGTGCGCACGCCCGCGAGGATCAGCGGTACGGCCAGCGGCAGTTCGACCTTGGTGAGGACGCCGAACGGTGACATGCCGATGCCGCGCGCCGATTCGAGGAGCGTGGGGTCGTTGGCCTTCAGTCCGGCGATGGTGTTGGAGAGCACGGGCAGGATCGCGTAGATGATGATGCCGATCAGGGCCGACCGCCGGCCGATGCCCAGCCAGATCACCAGCAGGGCGAGCAGGCCGATCGCGGGGGTCGCCTGGCCCATGTTGGCGAAGGCGAGGGCGACCGGGGTCGCTTTGCGGAAGGCCTTGCGGGTCAGCAGGATGCCGAGCGGGATCGCGATGATCAGCACGAAGAACGTGGAGACCACCGTGAGGTAGATGTGCTGCTTGAGGAGCTTCCACACCTGACCGCCCGAGATCGCGTTCTCGGAGATCGTGTCCAGGGTGGCCTGCTGGAACCAGATCCAGGTGGCCAGCAGCACGGCTGCAATCACGACCGGCAGGAACGTGAGCTTCTGCCAGGAGATCCGGCGCTTCTCGCGGGCCTGCGGTGGTGGCGGCGCCTCCTGCTCGGCCTCGCCCTCGTCACGGAAGGCGACGCCCTTGACCTCGTGCTCGCCCTCCGGACGCTCCTCCGGAGGCGACTTGGGGGTGTTCACGCCTTCGGTCCCCCCTCGCCTTCCTGCTCCTGGTGGGTCTGCGCGGCGCGCAGGTCCTCCAGCTCGTGCTGGTGCTCCACGGCCTCGAGCCGGTCGGCGTCCAGGAGTTCGTGTACGGAGTTCATCAGCGTCTCCATGTCGACGACGCCCTCGTACTCGCCGCGCCGCCCGGTGACCGCGACGCGTCCCGCGTTGTCGGTCAGGACCGCTTCGAGCGCGTCGCGCAGGGTCGCGTCCCGTGTCACCGTGTCGTGCACGAGGGTGCCCGCGCGGGCCAGTGACCCCTTGGCGCGCATCAGGTCGCCGCGCCGCAGCCACTTGTAGGGGCGGCGCCGCTTGTCGAGCAGGAGCAGTTCGTTGGTGCCCGCGTCGCGCAGCTTGTCGAAGATGGTCTGGAGGGGGTCGTCGACCTGCACGGTCGGGTAGTCGGTGACCTCCACGTCCCGTACGCGGGTGAGGTTGAGGCGCTTGAGGGCGGCGCCCGCGCCGACGAAGCCGGACACGAAGTCGTCGACGGGGTTGGTGAGGATGGCCTCGGGGGTGTCGAACTGGGCGATGTGCGAGCGCTCGCGCAGGACCACGATGCGGTCGCCGATCTTGATCGCCTCGTCGAAGTCGTGGGTGACGAAGACGATCGTCTTGTGCAGCTCGCGCTGGAGGCGGATCAGCTCGTCCTGGAGGTGGTCGCGGGTGATCGGGTCGACGGCGCCGAACGGCTCGTCCATCAGGAGCACGGGAGGGTCGGCCGCCAACGCCCGTGCCACGCCCACGCGTTGCTGCTGGCCGCCGGAGAGCTGGCGCGGATAGCGGCCGCGGAACTCGCCCGGGTCGAGGCCGACCAGGTCCAGCATCTCCTCGATGCGCGCCTTGATCTTCGACTTGGGCCAGCCGATCATCTTCGGCACGAGGGCGATGTTCTGGGCGACCGTCATGTGCGGGAAGAGCCCGGAGGACTGGATCGCGTAGCCGATCTTGCGGCGCAGCTTCACCGGGTCCATGTCCGTGACGTCCTCGCCGCCGATCCTGATGCGGCCGCTGGTCGGTTCGATGAGCCGGTTGATCATCTTGAGGAGCGTGGTTTTACCGCCGCCCGACGGTCCTACGAAGATGACGGTCTCGCCCGCCTTGATCTCCAGGCTGACGTTGTCGACGGCCGGGGCGGTGGACCCCGGGTAGCGCTTGGTGAGGTTCTCCAGCTCGATCGTCGCCCCGGTCGTGGAGCCGGGCTGCCCCGTGCCGGGGTCGGCGGTGGCCGTCGCCGTGGCGGCCGTGGGGCTCTCGGGCACGGATTCAGACACGGATCCCCCTCGGGATGGTCAGGCGGCCGATGAGGACGTACGCGGCGTCGAAGAGGAGCGCGAGGATGATGATGCCGACCGTGCCCGCGAGCACCTGGTTCAGTGCGTTCTTGCTGCCGAGGGACGCGATGCCGCGGAAGATCTCGTTACCGAGACCGGGGCCCGACGCGTAGGCGGCGATGGCGGCGATGCCCATCAGCATCTGGGTGGAGACCCGGATCCCGGTGAGGATCGGCGGCCACGCCAGCGGCAGCTCCACCTTGGCGAGCCGGGCCATGCGGGACATGCCGATGCCCCGCGCCGCGTCGATCAGGGACGGGTCCACGCCCCGCAGGCCCACGATCGAGTTCCGCACGATGGGCAGCAGCCCGTACAGCGTCAGCGCGATGACGGTGGGTGGGACACCGAGGCCGACGATCGGGATCAGCAGACCGATCATGGCGAGCGAGGGGATCGTCAGGATGGTAGAGGTCGCCAAGGTGGCGAAGTTGCCCGCCCACTCGCTGCGGTAGGTGAGGACGCCGATGAGGACGCCGGCGAGGGTCGCCACGACCATGCACTGGAAGACGAGGCTGGCCTGCTGGTAGGCATCCGCCAGCAGCTGCTGATGGCGGGTGACGATGTACTCCCAGAAGTTCACTGGCCTCACCTCCTTGCGCCGGGCTGTCGTCCGGACGGCTTCAGCCGGTGGTCCGGGGTTGTCCCCGGGAGACGCAGCGCCGGCACTCACCTCGTCCGGGCGGCTCCGTGAACGTCGAGGACGCGCGCGTCAGGTGTCTGACGAGGCCTGCTCCACGAGCGGGATGATCCGCAGCGGAACGGGGTTCTCCATGACGATCGCGGTGGAAGCCCGGACGATGCCATCAAAACCCACGACCCGGTCGATCACCCGCTGGAGATCGGCGTTCGAGCGGGCTACGAGGCGGCACAGCATGTCGCCGCTGCCGGTCGTCGTGTGGAGTTCGAGGACCTCGGGGACGGTCGTCAAGTGCGCCCTGACGTCGGGGCCTTGGCCCTGTCGGATCTGGAGCGTGGCGAACGCCGTGACCGGATAGCCCAGGGCCGCCGGGTCGACCTGAGGCCCGAAGCCGCGGATGACTCCGTTCGACTGAAGCCGGTCGAGGCGCGCCTGCACGGTGCCGCGCGCGACGCCCAGGCGCCGGGACGCCTCGAGGACCCCGATGCGGGGCTCGCGCGCGAGCAGCAGGATCAGCCGTCCGTCCAGATGATCGATCGCCATACGGGCCTCCCGGTGGTCATCCTGTACAGATCGCCCGACCATATTGGCGATCCACTGAGCAGATTGACCACTGGAATCGCAAACTATTGCGCACCTTGTGGTTGGGAGGGAGCCTCGGGCCATGGCAGCTACTTCTGCGAACATCCAGACCACCCCGGACACCGCGCGCGAGGCCGACCCCTTCCCGGTGAAGGGAATGGACGCGGTCGTCTTCGCCGTGGGCAACGCCAAACAGGCCGCCCACTACTACTCGACCGCCTTCGGCATGAAGCTCGTGGCCTACTCGGGCCCGGAGAACGGCAGCCGCGAGACGGCCTCCTACGTGCTCACGAACGGCTCCGCCCGCTTCGTGTTCACCTCCGTCATCAAGGTCTCCACCGACTGGGGCCGCTTCCTCGCCGACCATGTGGCCGAGCACGGCGACGGCGTCGTCGACCTCGCCATCGAGGTCCCGGACGCCCGCGCCGCGTACGCGTACGCCGTCGAGCACGGCGCCCGCGGCATCACGGAGCCGTACGAGTCCAAGGACGAGCACGGCGTCGTCGTGCGCGCCGCGATCGCCACGTACGGCAAGACCCGCCACACTCTCGTGGAGCGCACCGGGTACGACGGCCCGTACCTGCCCGGCTTCGCGGCCGCCGAGCCGATCGTCGCGCCCCCCGCCAAGCGCACCTTCCAGGCCATCGACCACTGCGTCGGCAACGTCGAGCTCGGCCGGATGAACGAGTGGGTGGCGTTCTACAACAAGGTCATGGGCTTCACGAACATGAAGGAGTTCGTGGGCGACGACATCGCGACCGAGTATTCGGCGCTGATGTCGAAGGTCGTCGCCGACGGCACGCTCAAGGTCAAGTTCCCGATCAACGAGCCCGCCATCGCCAAGAAGAAGTCCCAGATCGACGAGTACCTGGAGTTCTACGGCGGCGCGGGCGTCCAGCACATCGCGCTCGCCACGAACGACATCGTCGAGTCCGTACGCACCATGCGCGCCGCGGGCGTCCAGTTCCTCGACACCCCCGACTCGTACTACGACACCCTCGGCGAGTGGGCGGGCGAGACGCGCGTGCCCGTCGAGACGCTGCGCGAGCAGAAGATCCTCGTCGACCGCGACGAGGACGGCTACCTGCTGCAGATCTTCACCAAGCCGGTCCAGGACAAGCCGACCGTCTTCTTCGAGATGATCGAGCGGCACGGCTCGATGGGCTTCGGGAAGGGCAACTTCAAGGCGCTCTTCGAGGCGATCGAGCGCGAGCAGGACAAGCGCGGAAATCTCTAGGGGTACTCCGTAGGTACACGTCAATCTCCTAGGGGCACTCCGTAGACGCACGTCCTAGGCTGGTCGTATGGCCAGAATCAATGACGTGGGCGGCATGACAGGGTTCGGCGCCATCGACACCAGCGACGACGCCGAGCCCCTTCACGCGGACTGGGAGGCGCGCGTCTTCGCCCTCCAGCGTGCGCTCCTCGTCAAAGGGGTCTTCAACCTCGACGAGTTCAGGGACGCCATCGAGACGATGCCGCCGGGCGAGTACCTCGCGGCCTCGTACTACGAGCGGTGGTTCCACGCGATCCGCACGCTCCTCGAACGCAAGGGCGTCATCGAGGAAGGGGCGCTGCGCGATGACTGACCGGTTCGCGGCCGGCGCCCGCGTCCGCACGTACCCGCACGACCCGCCGCACCACACGCGCCTGCCGCGGTACGCCCGCGGCAAGCTCGGTGTCGTGGTCGAGCCGGAGGGCCGGGCGCCGCTCGCCGACGTGCGCGCGCAGGGGCGGGACGACGCCCCCGTCGAGATGATCTACGCGGTCCGGTTCGCGGCGCGCGAGCTGTGGGGCGAGGGCGACCACCACGTCGTACTCGACCTGTCGGAGAGCTATCTGAGGGAGGCCGAGTGATGTCCGGTACGCACGAGGACGCGGCGATCTCCCGTCAAGTACGACGCCTGGAAAGCCTGTTGGAGGAGCGGGGCATCGTCGGGGGCGACACCGTCGACGAGGTCATCGACGGGTTCCTGTCGGGCGCCTCGCCCGTGAACGGCGCGAAGGTCGTGGCCCGCGCGTGGACCGACCCGGCCTACCGCGAGCGGCTCCTGGCCGACGGCGCCTCGGCGGTGGGTGAACTGGGCTTCGCCGCCGGGGGAGTTCAGAAGCAGCGGCTGCGCGTCGTCGAGAACACCGCCGACACCCACAACGTCGTCGTCTGCACGCTGTGCTCCTGCTACCCCCTGCGCCTGCTCGGGCCCTCACCCGGCTGGTACAAGAGCGAGGCGTACCGCTCCCGCGTCGTACGGGACCCGCGCGGCGTCCTCGCCGAGTTCGGCGTGACGCTCCCGGAGTCCGTGGGCATCACGGTCTGGGACTCCAGCGCGGAGACGAGGTACATGGTCCTGCCGAGGCGCCCCGCGGGAACGGACCGCCTGAGCGAGGCGGAACTGGCGTCCCTGATCACGCGGAACGGGCTCATCGGGACGGGCGTGATCTGACCGGATGTGAGTCAGCCGGGCGCGCATTGGCCGGGTGTGCCTGAGGGGGCGGCCGGGGCTACGCGCCTGGGGACTTGGGCGCCTGAGGGGCCGGCCGGGACGACGGCTTCGCCGGGTCCGGGGTCGGGGCTGCCAGAGGCTTGGCCGGAGCCGCGGACTTGGGCGGCGCGACGGGGGCGGCCGGGCGCTTCACGGGGCTCTTGCTCGCCGGGCGCCGGGTTGCGGGGCGCTTGGGGGCTGAGCTCCGGGGCGCCGCGTGCGGGCGCGGAGCCGGTGCCGTGTTCGCCGCCGTCCCCCGCGCCTTCTCGGCTCCGCCGGCCCGCGGCTGGCCCAGCGCGGCCAGCGCCTTCTTCGCGGCCGGGGCCAGGACCGGCGAGAACGCCGGGTTGATGCGCAGGGCCTCGCCGATGTGCCGGCGGGCGGCCCCGTCCAGCTTCAACCCCCGTTCCACCTCGCCCCGGTGGTAGGTGAACAGCGCACTGACGCCGCCTCCCCCGTGCGCCGGGTCCGTCGCCCGCTTCGCGTACGTCATCGCCTCCTTGTCGGCGCCCGACCTGTGCAGCGCCCAGCCGAGCGCGTCCGCGGTCTGCACGCTCGGCGCCCGCTTCCACTCGGCCCGCAGCAGGGTCACGGCCGCCCGCGGGTCCCCGTGGTCCGCCTCGAACCGGCCGATGAGGAGCGAGTCGTCGACCCCGTTCGCCCTGTCCGCCTCCACTCGCTTCCGCAGCAGGCCGTACTGTGCCTTCGCCGCGTCGCCGAACCCGATCGACTCGTACAACTCGCCCAGTTCCAGGGCGTATTCGGGCCGCGGCTGCTCGGTGAGCACGCTCCGGTACGCCTGGACCGCCTCCGTCGTACGGCCCAGCGACGTCAGGGCACGGCCCCTCCCGGCGAGTGACGCGTCGTGGTCGGGGTCGGCCGCGAGAGCCTGGTTGAAGTAGTTCAGGGCCTGTGCGGCCTCGCCCCGCTCCCATGCCAGCTCACCCAGCTGGTGCAGACACGCGGCCTGCTCGGACGGCGTCGAGGCGAGCACCGCCGCGTCGGACAGCGTCGCGTTCGCGTCCTCACGCCAGCCGCGGTCCTGATAGACCTGCCCCTCCAGCACCAGCACGTCCGCTCCCGACCGCAGCTTGGTCAGGGTCTGCAGGGTCCGGTCCACGGCCTTGTAGTCACCGAGCCGGCCGTATGTGCCGATGAGGAGCGGATACGTCGTCCACCGCTTCGGCGCCAGTTTCACGGCCGCCTCGCCCCACTTCTTCGCGGTGCGGTAGTCGTGCCGCGCGTTGGCGAGCGCGACGAGGCCGTTCAGGGCGTCCACGTTCCCGGCGGGCCGGGTCTTCAGCGAGGTCAGCAGGGCACTCTCCGCCTTCGGGTAGTACGCCGAGTCGGCCGCCCGCAGCCCCCGCTCCACGTAGGCGGACCCGAGCACCGCCCAGGACAGGCCGTCACGCGGATGGCTCCGCAGATACGACTCGCTCTCCCCGATGAGGCCCGTCAGCTCGGGCAGCGACGTGGAGCCCACGGCCGCGGCGCTCATCGCTTGCCCTTCGGGCCCCGCGGCGGGCGGCGCGGGGAGCTCCGGCGAGGAGGGGAGCACCAGCAGGGCGCCGGTGAGCGCCACGGACCCCGCGACGGCGCTGATCAGCATGTGCTTCACCAGCGGGGACAGCCGGCGCCCCGGCTCGGTGCCAGTGGTCGGATCCTGCCGTTCCGCTTCGCGCTCCTCGATCTCCATGGCCCACACTGTGCGCCCATATGAAGATCACATCACGGCAACATCCCGGCAGGTGAAGGCCGCCGCAGACGGGTTCACACCGATGGCCCCGAGTGCCACGCTGTGATCATGAGCCGCACACTCGTCGAACGACTTCAGGAAGGCCTGCCGGCCGGGGCGGTCCTCACCGACCCCGACGTCACGGCCTCGTACGCCAACGACATGGCCAGCTTCTGCGACGCGGGCGAGCCCGCCGTCGTGGTGCTGCCCCGCACCGTCGAGCAGGTCCAGCACGTGATGCGCACGGCCACGGAGCTACGCGTCCCCGTCGTTCCGCAGGGCGCCCGCACGGGCCTGTCCGGCGCGGCGAACGCGTCCGAGGGCTGCGTCGTGCTGTCCCTGGTCAAGATGGACCGCATCCTGGAGATCAACACCGTCGACAGGATCGCGGTCGTCGAGCCGGGCGTCATCAACGCCACGCTCTCCCGCGCCGTCAACGAAAAGGGCCTCTACTACCCGCCGGACCCGTCCAGTTGGGAAATGTGCACCATCGGCGGGAACATCGGCACGGCATCGGGCGGCCTGTGCTGCGTGAAGTACGGAGTGACGGCGGAGTACGTCCTCGGGCTCGACGTCGTCCTCGCCGACGGCCGCCTCCTGTCCACGGGACGCCGCACGGCCAAGGGCGTCGCGGGCTACGACCTCACACGGCTCTTCGTCGGCTCCGAGGGCAGCCTCGGCATCGTCGTCCGGGCCACGCTCGCGCTCAGGCCCGAGCCGCCGCAGCAGCTGGTCCTGGCCGCCGAATTCGCGTCCACGGACGCCGCCTGCGACGCGGTCTGCAAGATCATGGAGGGCGGTCACGTCCCGTCGCTGCTCGAACTCATGGACCGTACGACGGTCAAGGCCGTCAACGCGATGGCGAACATGGGGCTGCCCGAAACCACGGAGGCGCTGCTCCTGGCGGCCTTCGACACCCTGGACCCGGCCGCCGACCTCGCCGCCGTCGGCGCGCTGTGCGAGGCGGCGGGCGCGACCCAGGTCGTCCCCGCCGAGGACGCGGCCGAGTCCGAACTCCTGCTCCAGGCCCGGCGCCTCTCCCTCACCGCGCTCGAAGCCGTCAAGGGCACGACGATGATCGACGACGTGTGCGTGCCGCGCTCCCGGCTCGCCGAGATGCTGGACGGCGTCGACCGTATCGCCGAGAAGTACGGCCTCACGATCGGCGTCTGTTGCCACGCGGGCGACGGCAACACGCACCCCACCGTCTGCTTCGACGCCCAGGACGCCGACGAGGGCCGGCGGGCCCGCGAGTCCTTCGACGAGATCATGGCGCTCGGCCTCGAACTCGGCGGGACCATCACCGGCGAACACGGCGTCGGCGTCCTCAAGAAGGAGTGGCTCGCGCGCGAACTCGGCCCGGTCGGCGTCGAGATGCAGCGCGCCGTCAAGGCGGCCTTCGACCCGCTCGGCCTGCTCAACCCGGGCAAACTCTTCTGACGCCCGCCCTTGCCCGTACTTCTGTGTCCGTTCCTCGCATCCACCCCCGTGGGACGCGGGCTCACTCACCGTCCACGGACTCGTCCGAGGGCCACGGGTCGCGCAGCCACAGCTCGTCGGCGCGGCCCGGGGTGGGAGCGAGCAGCTCGGCGAGGCCGTCGTCGATGCCGAGCCGCTCGGACTCAGAGCCCGGAGGAACCACCCGCAGCGTCCGCTCCAGCCACGCGGACACTGCGGCGGCGGGCGCCTCCAGGAGCGCGTCGCCGTCCGGTGAACTCAGCGCCATGAGGACGACGCTGCGGCCGTCGACCTTCGTCGGCCACACCCGCACGTCCCCGTGCCCGCACGGCCGGAACACCCCCTCCACCAGCAGCTCGCGCGCGAACGTCCAGTTGACCGGGTGCTCGGAGCTGATGTGAAAGGCGATGTGGACGGCGTACGGGTCCTCGGTCCGGTAGGTGAGCCTGGCAGGGACGGGGATGCTGCGTTCGGGCGACAGGACGAGCCTCAGCTCGAGTTCGCGTTCCACCACGGTGTGCATGTCGTGTGTTTCCTCTCCTCGTACGGGCCGTGCGCGAGCCCGCGAGAGCGGGCCCGTGCAAGGAGAGAGGGCGAAGGGCGCGGAGCATTACGCGAGTTCCGGAAAGTTTTTCCGGTGTCCCCGGAAAGTGGTCCGTACGGACGGACCCGCCCGATGGTGGGCGGTGGTCTGATAGATGTGGACCCCCAACAAAACCCCCGAGCAGATACGGGACGACGGACATGAGCGCCCCAACTCCGGCCCCCGGCGACGACAGGCCCCGCGACGGGTACTACCCCGACCCGTCCATTCCCGGATATGTCCGGTACTGGAACGGTGCCGCGTGGGTGCCCGGCACGAGCCGCCCGGCCCCGTCCGACGGCGAACCCCTCGCCGCCCCCGCCGGGGTGACCCCGGCCCCCGCCCCCGAGCCCGCCCCCTTGCCTGCGCCCGCATCCGTGGAGGAGACCGGCCCGGTCTTTCTCGACGAGGAGCCGGAGCGGTACTCGGACGAACCCGCGGCACCCGAACCCGCCACGGCCTGGCAGGCGGACGCGTCCCGCCAGACCGGCTTCGGCGGCGAGCAGGACCGCCGCGTGTCCTGGGGCGCCGACCCGCGCGTGCCCGCCCCGCAGCAGGAGGAGCACCCGGACGGCGCGGCCCCGGGCCGCCCCGCACAGCCGGAGCCCGCGATGCCGCCCAGGGACGGGACCGTAACGTTCCGCCGCCCGACCCCGCCCCTGGACCGCCCCGAGGGCACGATGACGATGCGAGCGCTGTCCGCACCGCAGGTGCCGGGGCAGCAGGGGCCAGGGCAGCAGGGGCCAGGGCAGCAAGGACCGGGGCAGCAAGGACCGGGGCAGCAGGGACCGGTGCAGCAAGGGCCCGTGACGCAGGGACCGGCGCAGGGGCAGCATGCGCAGGGAGGCCAGCAGGTTCAGGGTCAGCAGGTTCAGGGGCAGCATGCGCAGGCCCAGCACCCGCAGGCGCCCCAACAGGCCAATCCCCAGCAGGCCAACCCCCAGCCCCGGCCCGGCTTCCAGCCCCAGCCCCAGCCCCAGCCCCAAGAGGGCTTCGCCCCCCAGGGTCCGGCCCACCAGCCCACGCCCCACCAGGCGCACGCCCCGCAAGCCTCACCCCTCCAGCCCCAGGCCCCCGCGCCCCAGGCCGCTGCCGCCTCCGCCACCCCCATGACCACCGGCCCCGGCGGTGGTTCGCCGTCCTGGGCGCAGCAGGTGCACCAGCTCGCCCAGCCCGGTCAGTCCGGTCAGCCGGGTCAGTCCGCTCAGGCCGCCGCAGGCGAACCCGCGCAGCCCGACGGCCCCGTCACGCCGTGGAAGCCCGTGGCCAGCGACCCGTTCCTGGCGGCAGCCCAGGCGCAGGCGTCGGCGCGGCCCGCCGGGCTCGGCAAGCGTCTCGCCGCCCGGCTCATCGACTCGGTGGTGCTCGGCGCGGTCACCGCGGTGGTGGCCGTCCCGCTCGGCACCAAGGCCGTCGACCACATCGACGGGAAGATCGATGCCGCGAAGGCGTCGGGTCGGCAGGCCACGGTCTGGCTGCTGGACGGCACGACCGGTACCTACCTCGGCATCGTCCTCGCCGTACTCCTCGTCGCCGGAGTCCTCTACGAGGCCCTGCCGACCGCCAAGTGGGGCCGCACCCTGGGCAAGAAGGTGTGCGGGCTCCAGGTGCGGGACATCGAGGAGCACGCGGCGCCGATGTTCGGCGCGGCGCTGCGGCGCTGGCTGGTGTACAGCGTGACCGGCCTGCTGGCCATCGGGGTCGTCGGCGTGCTGTGGTGCCTGTTCGACCGGCCGTGGCGCCAGTGCTGGCACGACAAGGCGGCCCGTACGTTCGTCGCGGGCTGACCACGGCCGTCCGGCCCGGCCGTCACCTGGGGGAGCCGCCGTACTCCGGACGGCGGCTCGCCGGATGCGGAATCGGGGGGTTCGGGGTCGACTCGGGCCATGAGCACCGAACCGCCGCCCCCCGGATCAGGCCAGCCCCCGGAAGACGATCCGTTCAGGAAGCCGCCGCCGTCCCATGGCGGCGGTGGCTCACCGTACGACGGCCCGCAGCAGGACCCGTACGGGACTCCGCAGAACCCCCAGGGCCCCCAGAACCCGCAGAACCCCGAGAACCCGCAGAACCCCCCGGGGTCGGGGAACCCGTACGACTCCGCGCCGCCCCCGCCCGGCGGCCCCCCGCCACCCCCGTACGGCGGTGGCGGTGGAGGTGACCCCTACGGCGGTGACCCCTACGGCGGTGGCCCCTACGGGGGTGACCCGCTGGCCGGGATGCCGCCCCTGGCGGACAGCGGCAAGCGCGTGCTCGCGCGGATCATCGACATCATCCTGGTCAGCATCGTCGTGGGCCTGCTGTCCTGGGCGTTCGGGGTCGCCGAGTACCAGACGAACCCCGACAAGATCCAGTACGGCAGGCAGTTCGGCCAGTCCGTCCTCGCCGCCGTCCTCTACATCGGGTACGACACCTTCATGACCGCGAAGACCGGCCAGACCCTGGGCAAGCGGCTGCTCAAGCTGCGCGTGGCGAACCTCAACGACGGGGCCACGCCCAGCATCCAGACCAACCTGGTGCGCGCCGCGGTCCTGTGGCTGCCGGCGGTGTTCTGCTGCGCCTGCATCTGGACGGCGATCTGCGGTGGCTGGAGCTTCTTCGACAAGCCCTACAAGCAGGGCCTGCACGACAAGGCCGCGAAGACGGTGGTGGTCAGCACCGGCTGAGCGGACGCGGGGCGGTGTGTGCGGCGGGTCCGTGAGTCACGGGCCCGCCGTTCCGCGTGTGCCGGACGGCGCGACCCCGTACACGGACTCGGGGGCCGCCTGCGGGGCGGCCGAGGGCACGACGGCCCGCCGTACCGGCACCCGCTCCTCGGTGACAACCCCGGCGTCGGCGGCCCCGGGTGCCGACGCGGCGGCCGGCCGCGACCTCGGCAGGGGAACCGTCAGCGCCACGAGGAGACCGAGGCCGAGTGCGGCCAGGGCGATGACCGCGATGCCGAGGCCCGAACTCGTCTGCGACAACAGCAGCATGGCGAGTGTCGAGAAGATCACGGTCGCGGAACCGTAGGCGAGCTGTGCGGCAGTCGGACGCGGCATGGCGTTATCCGTCCTCGGGACAGCGGATGCTTGCTTCACTGGCGTATAGCAGGAGCCTTTGGCAGCTGCATATGTAAAGGGTGCGGAGCCGGGTCGACTGGCCGTGGCGCGCCGTCAAATGACTCTAATCCGACGCATGCCCGAGAGGAACGGGCGGTAAGCGTGACCTAACCCACGGTGCCGGTGCACGGGGGGCGCACGGAGTCACCGAGTCCACGAAGTGGACGGTTCGGCGCGCCCGTTGGGGGGAAGTCCGTGTCCGGATACCGGTGCCGCGCCACTGCATAGTGCACTTCGGTTGTCCCAGTCAAGGTCTGTTATTTCTCCTTCACCTCCGGTCAAATAGCGTCACTTGTGATACGTGGCTGAATGGCCACGGAGGAGGGGAACCATCAAGTGACCACCAAGAGACGGGCGTTGAGATCCGCCGCCGTGCTCGTGACGCTGGCCGCGACCGCGGCTGCCGGATCGGTCCTCGCGACGGGCGCCCAGGCCGACACCCCGGCCGTAGGAAGCTCCACGTCGCACGGAAAGACGTACGGGGGCAAGGGGCACGTCATCGGCGGCCCCTTCAGCCAGCAGATGGAGCAGCAGCGCAAGACGGCGCTGGAGCAGGTGCTCGCCGGGAAGTCGAAGGTCGTCAAGCGCGACGGCTCGCAGGTCGTGCAGCTCGGCAAGGGCAAGTACGTCGAGCTGGGCCGGGAGCGGACCGACAAGATCTTCACGATCCTGACGGAGTTCGGCGACAAGGTCGACAACACGACGCTGGTCGACCGCGCCGACGACGACACCCCCGACCTGAAGCCCAAGTACGGGGGCACGCCGGGCCCGCTGCACAACCGGATAGCGGAGCCGGACCGTGCCAAGAACAACAGCACGGCCTGGCAGAAGGACTACAGCAGCAAGCACTTCCAGGACCTGTACTTCGGTACGGGCAAGGGGGTCGACTCGCTGAAGACCTACTACGAGAAGACGTCGTCGGGCCGCTACTCGGTTGACGGCGAGGTCTCGGACTGGGTCAAGGTCCCCTACAACGAGGCCCGTTACGGCTCGAACTACTGCGGCGCCGACAACTGCCCGAACGTCGAGGACCTGGTCCGCGACGGCGTGACCGCGTGGGTCGAGGAGCAGAAGGCGGCCGGCAAGTCCGACGCCGACATCAAGACGGACCTCGCCCAGTACGACCAGTGGGACCGCACGGACCACGACAACGACGGCAACTTCAACGAGCCCGACGGCTACATCGACCACTTCCAGATCGTCCACGCGGGCGAGGACGGGTCGGCCGGCGGCGGCGCCCAGGGCGGCGACTCCCTGTGGGCGCACCGCGGTTACGCCTACGGCCGCGACGACGGCGACACCGGCCCGACCGGCTTCAAGGCGGGCGGCACCCCGGTCGGCGACACCGGCATCTGGGTCGGCGACTACACGATGCAGCCGGAGAACGGCGGCCTCGGCGTCTTCGCCCACGAGTACGGCCACGACCTCGGCCTGCCCGACCTGTACGACACCACTTACAGCGGTGAGAACTCGGTCGGCTTCTGGTCCCTGATGTCGGCGGGCTCCTGGCTCGGCACCGGCAAGGACTCCATCGGCGACATGCCGGGCGACATGACCGCCTGGGACAAGCTGCAGCTCGGCTGGCTCAACTACGACAAGGCCAAGGCGGCGACCAAGTCGACGCACACGCTGGGTGTTTCGGAGTACAACACCAAGCGCAAGCAGGCCCTCGTCGTCGAGCTGCCCGAGAAGAAGAACGTCACCACCGAGATCGTGAAGCCCGCCGAGGGCGCGAAGCAGTGGTGGTCGGACTACGGTGACGACCTCTCCAACACCCTGACGCGCCCGGTCGATCTGACCGGCAAGTCGAAGGCGGCCCTCGAACTCGACGGCTGGTACGACATCGAGAAGGACTACGACTACCTGTACACGCAGGTGTCCACGGACGACGGCGCCAGCTGGAAGACGATCGACGGCACCGCCGACGGCGTCACCATCCCGCGCGACGGCGGCGACAAGCCGGCCCTGACCGGCGTCTCCGGCAAGTTCCAGCACCTGGTGTTCCCGCTGGACGCCTACGCGGGCCAGAAGATCAGCGTCCGCTTCCGCTACAAGACGGACGGCGGCGCCGGCGGCATGGGCTTCACCGCCGACAACCTCACGGTCAAGGCGGACGGCCAGGCGCTGTTCACCGACAACGCCGAGGGCGACGACAACGGCTGGACCGCGCGCGGCTTCTCGCGCGTCGGCGCCTCCGTGACGGGCGACTTCCCGCAGTTCTACCTCGCGGAGAACCGCCAGTACGTCTCCTACGACAAGACCCTCAAGGTCGGTCCGTACAACTTCGGTTGGCGCGACGGCGGTGCGAAGAACGACTGGGTCGAGCACCTCGCGTACCGCCCCGGCCTGATGATCTGGCAGTGGGACACCTCGCAGCGCAACAACAACGTCGGCCAGCATCCCGGCAAGGGCCTGATCCTGCCGGTCGACTCCCACGCCAAGCCGCTCAAGTGGGCCGACGGCAAATACATCACCAACAAGCTCCAGCCGTACGACGCCCCGTTCAGCTGGTTCCCGAACAAGGGCTTCTCGCTGCACAAGCTCGGCGTCGAGACCAAGATCCCGGCACAGCTGGGCGTCCCGGTCTTCGACGACCACAAGGGCACGTACTGGTACAAGGAGAACCCCACCGGCAGTGTCCAGACAACTGACACCAACACCCGGATCTCGATCGTCGGGCAGCCGCTCGACGGCTCGTCGATCACGGTGAAGGTGGGCCCCTCGGCGAAGTAGTCAACATCGCCGCAGGTCAGAGCATGATCGGCCGTCGCCCTCTAGCGGGCGGCGGCCGATCGTGTTTAGGTGCGTCCTGTGGGTTCCTTATTGACACTACGTCTCACGGGGGTGTGACAGTCATGTCCGCAGGAGGGTTCTGCAAGCTGCCGAACGGCACCGTGGTGGTGGCGCTGACCGTGCCCAGCCCGTCGCCGGACGACGGCGCGGTACGGGTCCTGGTGCACGCGGCGAACCGCGCCCGCGCCCTGACCCGGCTGCGCAACCTGGGCCTGCGGGCGATCTATCTGAGGGGCAACGCGGAGCCCCCCACGCCGGACGAGATCACGGCGGTCCTGCACCACCCCGACGGCCTCCTCTGGCGCGCCGCCCCCCACTGCACGGCGGGCGAACTCTGGCACCCGATAAGAGCCCTCCTGAGACCGAGGCAGCCCGGCCGGGCCGGCTACTCCAGCTCAGCCTCCACCCCGGCAACCAGCCCTTCGGGCGTCTGAGGGGCGGGGTCTGGGGCGGAGCTCCAGGACTTTCGGGGAGGGGAAGGGGCGGGCTGGGGAAAAGCTTCAGACGACAGGCTTACCGCTGAGCTCGACCCCGGCGCCCCGCATCTCATCCAGCGCCGCCGCAGTGGTCCGCGCAGCAACCCCCGCCGTCAGATCGAGCAGCACCTGAGCCCGGAACCCCTCCCGCACCGCATCCAGCGCGGTGGCGCGAACGCAGTGGTCCGTGGCGATTCCGACGATATCCACATCGGTGATCCCCCGTGCGCGGAGCCAGTCCGCCAAGGACACCCCGTTCTCGTCGAGCCCCTCGAACCCGCTGTACGCGGCCGCGTACTCCCCCTTGTCGAAGACCGCGTCGATCGCGCCGGACGCGACGACGGGCGCGAAGTTCGGATGGAATCCGATCCCCTCCGTGCCCGCCACGCAGTGCGCGGGCCAGGAGTGGACGTAGTCCGGGGACTCGGAGAAGTGGTCACCGGGCGCGATGTGGTGGTCGCGGGTGGCCACGACGTGCCGGTACCCGGCGGACGCCTGCCCGATCAGCTCGGTGACGGCCGCGGCCACGTCGGCCCCGCCCGCCACCGCGAGGCTGCCGCCCTCACAAAAGTCGTTCTGCACATCTACGACGATCAAGGCGCGGCGCATAGCAGGTGTCCTTCGGCTGGGAGACTTCGAGCGTAGAGACTCGAAGTGCGTTGCGGGAGGGGGCATTTGAGTGTCAGTGGGGCGTGTCCGCCAGATACTCCGTAGGGATCACCGCTTCTCCGCGTGACAGCTGGGTCGCGGACAGCGGCAGCCCGCCGAGCGCCTCGATGTGCCGCTCGCGCACCGCGTCCAGCGGCTCGCGGGCGACGACCGTGCCGCCCTTGACCAGCTCGACCAGGAGCTGCCGGTCGACGAGGCCGGCCGGGACCGGTCCCGTGCCGAGCACCTCGGCCTCGGCGACCCCTTCTTCGTCGCGCCGCCGCGCGGCCCACTTGCGGCCGCCCACGGACGACTTCGCGCCCATGGACTTCTTCGCCACGGGCAGCAGCGGCGCCTTCGGATCGGCGGACTCGGCGCGCGCGACGAGCTTGTAGACCATCGAGCACGTCGGGTGCCCCGAGCCGGTGACCAGCTGTGTTCCCACTCCGTACGCGTCCACGGGCGCCGCCGCGAGCGAGGCGATGGCGTACTCGTCGAGGTCGGAGGTGACGACGATCTTCGTCTCGGTGGCGCCGAGTTCGTCGAGCTGTCCGCGCACGCGGTGCGCGACGAGCAGCAGGTCCCCGGAGTCGATGCGCACGGCGCCGAGTCCGGGCCCGGCGATCTCCACGGCGAGGCGCACGGCCTCCGCCACGTCGTACGTGTCCACGAGCAGCGTCGTGCCCTCGCCGAGGGAGTCGACCTGGGCGCGGAAGGCGTCGCGCTCGGTGTCGTGCAGCAGCGTGAAGGCGTGCGCGGAGGTGCCGACCGTCGGGATCCCGTACCGGAACCCGGCCGCGAGGTCCGACGTGGTCGCGAAGCCGCCCACGTACGCGGCGCGGGACGAGGCGACGGCGGCCAGCTCGTGCGTGCGGCGCGCGCCCATCTCGATCAGCGGCCGGCCGGCCGCGGCGGAGGCCATGCGGGAGGCTGCGGCGGCAATGGCCGAGTCGTGGTTGAGGATCGAGAGGATCACCGTCTCGAGCAGGACGCACTCGGCGAAGGAGCCCTCGACCCGCAGGATGGGGGACCCGGGGAAGTACACCTCGCCCTCGGGGTAGCCCCAGATGTCGCCGCTGAAGCGGTAGGCGGCCAGCCATTCGAGGGTCGGCTCGTCGATGATGCCGCGCTCGCGCAGGAAGCTCAGTTCGCCGGCGTCGAACCGGAAGTTCTCGACGGCGTCGAGCACCCGGCCGGTGCCTGCCACGACGCCGTAGCGGCGGCCCTCGGGCAGCCTGCGGGTGAAGACCTCGAAGACCGAGCGCCGGTCGGCCGTGCCCGCCTTGAGTGCGGCCTGGAGCATCGTGAGCTCGTAGTGATCGGTGAAGAGCGCTGTCGACGGAACATCCACCGGCAGGCCAAGGTCCGCTGTGTTCATATGCGGGATGCTACCCCCAATTAGCGTCAGTGTGACGATTTCCGTGGCCCATTTGTGCGGTCGCCGCCCCCTAGTGGCAGCATGGGCTGTGTGACGGCTCCTGCACCCCTTGAGATCGAACGCACCGAGTCGGCGGAGGAGACCTTCGCCGTACCCGAGCCGGACGTCCCCTGGATCACGCTCGTACACAACGACCCGGTCAACCTCATGAGTTACGTGACGTATGTCTTCCAGTCGTACTTCGGGTACTCGAAGGACAAGGCCACCAAGCTGATGCTCGACGTGCACCAGAAGGGCCGCGCGGTCGTCTCCAGCGGATCCCGCGAGGAGATGGAGCGCGACGTGCAGGCCATGCACGGCTACGGTCTGTGGGCCACCCTTCAGCAGGACCGCAAGTAGCGCACGCAAGCAGCGACGGAGTAGCGACGCACCTGATGCCAGGACATTTCGAACCGATTCCCGGCGGCGGCGCTGCCGTCGCGCTCGACGAGGTCGAGATCTCGATCATCCGCTCCCTGGCGGTCCAGCTCCTGGAGCTGATCGGCCCCGGGCCCGGCGGGGACGCGTCCGACGACCCGCTCGCCGAACTCTTCGCGGAGGGCCCGAGCGAGCCGCCGTCCGACCCGGTCCTGCAGCGCCTCTTCCCCGACGCCTACGGCGGGCCGGGCCACGAGGAGGCGACGGTGGACAAGGCGGACGAACAGCGCGCGCACTCCGCCGAGTTCAGGCGCTTCACCGAGAACGACCTGCGGGCCGGCAAGCGCGAGGACGCGCTCGCGGTGATCCGCTCGCTCGACGCGCTGACGCCCGGCGGTGAAGAGGGAGCGGTGCTCAAGCTCTCGACCGAGGAGTCCGTGCGCTGGATGCGCGCGCTCAACGATCTGCGCCTCGCGATCGGTACCCGCCTCGACATCACCGACGAGGAGGACACGGACCTCCTCTACCGGCTCCCGGACGAGGACCCGCGCAAGCCGATGGTGATGGCATACCTGTGGCTGGGCGGGCTCCAGGAGACTCTGGTCGAAACCCTTATGCCCTGACCTGTCGGGACATGTCGACCGGACGCTGAGAGTCCGGATGTAAGCGTATTCGCTCAACGGACGCTCAATTCCGGATAACGATCCCGTCACTCGGGCGGCCTCGTATGACGCGCGAGGTGCTTTTTGTCCGGTTCTCCTAGTGGTGTGTGCCACAGGTGCCCTTCTCGATCACTGTTGCAGCCGTGATAAATCTTCACGACCGCTCGACGGACGCCACCCCTGTCCGCCGGGTGCGCCCCGACCGGCAGACCGCCGGTAGGCACAGCTCCATCCATCCAGGGGCCCAGACCCCGAGGATCGTCACAGTCGATCCGAGCCGCAGTGGCACGGATCGGCATGGAGAAAGGCGCAACACCATGACCTCAGTGCAGGTCGGCAAGGAACACGACGGCAATGAGGCCGTGCAGGCCCCCGGTGAGTCCGGTGAGGGCGAGGGTTACCAGCGCGGACTCGGTGCCCGGCAGATCCAGATGATCGCCATCGGCGGCGCCATCGGAACCGGCCTCTTCCTCGGCGCGGGCAAGGGCATCTCGAAGGCGGGCCCCAGCCTGATCCTCGCGTACGCCATCGCGGGCCTCGTCATCTTCTTCATCATGCGGGCGCTCGGCGAGCTCCTCATGTACCGCCCCGTCTCGGGCTCCTTCTCGGAGTACGCGCGCGAGTTCATAGGCCCCTTCGCGGGCTTCGTGACCGGCTGGACGTACTGGCTCTTCTGGGTCGTCACCGGCATCACCGAGGTCACCGCGGCGGCCACCTACATGACGTACTGGTGGGACATCCCCCAGTGGCTCTCCGCGCTCGTCTTCACCCTGATCCTCTACGCGGTCAACCTGATCTCCGTGAAGCTCTTCGGTGAGCTGGAGTTCTGGTTCTCGATGGTGAAGGTCACGGCCATCGTCGGCATGATCCTCATCTGCGCCGGCATCCTCACCCTCGGCTTCTCCGACGCCGGTGACACCGCCTCCGTGACCCACCTGTGGGACCAGGGCGGCTTCTTCCCGCACGGCATCGGCAACACCCTCATGACCCTCCAGATGGTCATGTTCGCCTTCCTCGCCGTCGAGCTCGTCGGCGTCACCGCGGGCGAGTCCAAGGACCCGAAGACCGTCCTGCCCAAGGCCATCAACACCGTGCCGTGGCGCATCGCCGTCTTCTACGTCGGCGCGCTGATCATGATCCTCTCGGTCGTGCCGTGGACCTCCTTCAAGCCGGGCGTCTCCCCGTTCGTGGAGGCCTTCGAGAAGATGGGCCTCGGCGTCGGCGCCGCGATCGTGAACTTCGTGGTCCTCACCGCGGCCCTGTCCTCCTGCAACTCGGGCATGTACTCCACCGGCCGCATGCTGCGTGACCTGGCGCTCAACGGCCAGGGCCCGAAGTTCTTCACCAAGCTCACCAAGTCCGGCACCCCGCTGGTCGGCACGACCGTCTCGGCCGCGCTGATGATGGTCGGCGTCTGGATCAACTACCAGTGGCCCGGCGAGGCGTTCAACTACGTCGTCTCCTTCGCCACCATCTCCGGCATGTGGGCCTGGATCGTCATCCTGATCTGCCAGATCCGCTACCGCCTCAAGGCCGACCGCGGCGAACTGCCCCAGTCCTCCTTCAAGGCCCCCGGCGGCATCATCCCCAGCATCCTGTCGCTCGCCTTCATCGGCATGGTGATCGTGATGATGGGCATCGACAAGGACGCCAGGATCTCGCTGTACTGCGCCCCGCTGTGGGCCGCGATCCTCGCGGTCTCGTACCTGGTCCTGCGCAGCCGCAACCCGCAGGGCGCGGCGTTCGCAAAGCGCAAGCAGCCCAAGTAGTCCACGCAGGCCAAGTAGCCCACGCAGGCCGCGCGGGCCACTCGGGTCACGCGGGCCAAGCAGTCCAAGCAGTCCAAGCAGTACCGGGGAAACACCCCACGTCTCAGCATCCGGGCCCTCCCGTACCGCACTCCGGTACGGGAGGGCCCGTCTGTCTATCCTGAGCCCCATGCTGACCCTGACCCAGGCCCTCTACGACCAGATCGTCGCCCACGCGCGCGCCGACCACCCCGACGAGGCGTGCGGCGTCGTCGCGGGACCGGTGGGCACCGGCAGGCCCGAGCGCTTCATCCCGATGCTCAACGCCGCCCGCTCGCCCACGTTCTACGAGTTCGACTCGGGTGACCTGCTGAAGCTGTACCGCGAGATGGACGACCGGGACGAGGAGCCCGTGATCATCTACCACTCGCACACCGCGACCGAGGCCCACCCCTCCCGCACCGACATCACGTACGCGAACGAGCCGGGCGCCCACTACGTCCTCGTCTCCACCGCGGACACCGACGACGCGGGCCCCTTCCAGTTCCGCTCGTTCCGGATCGTCGAGGGCGCCGTGACCGAGGAAGAGGTCGAGGTCACCCCGTAGCCGGGCCTCCGCGACCCCGCCGCGCCACAGGGCGTCCCAGACTTCGGACGGATATCGACCACATGGTGAGATCACACTCCGGGATCCCGGCCGGGAATCGATACGATGACCGCATGGTTCTCCACGACGTGAGTGACAAGACGCCGGGCATGCTGCTCGTGGCGCGGCTTCACGTCGACCTGTGCCGCCTCGCCAGCGCCATCTGTCCGCGCTGAACCGATTCGCCGTACGGCCGTGAGCCGCGGCGCCGCACCCGCGTACGACCACGTACCCCCCAGGCAATGCCCCGCGCCGCCGCGCGCCGCGCCCACCACTGACTTCTTCCGACAGGAGCCTTCAGCCATGGCCATCGAGGTCCGCATCCCGACCATCCTCCGCACCTACACCGACGGCGAGAAGGCCGTACAGGGCAGCGGGGACACGCTCGCCGAGCTCTTCGCCGACCTCGAGTCCCGCCACACGGGCATCCAGGCCCGCATCGTCGACGGCGACAAGCTGCGCCGCTTCGTGAACGTCTACCTGAACGACGAGGACGTCCGCTTCCTGGACGGCATCACCACCAAGCTCGCCGACGGCGACAACGTCACGATCCTGCCGGCCGTGGCCGGCGGCATGGCCTGATCGGGATGCGGTACGACTCCCCGCTCGCCGCGGTCGGCAACACCCCCCTGGTGCGGCTGCCGCGGCTCTCGCCCTCCGAGGACGTACGGATCTGGGCGAAGCTCGAGGACCGCAACCCGACCGGCTCGGTCAAGGACCGCCCCGCGCTCCACATGATCGAGCAGGCCGAGAAGGACGGCCGGCTCACCCCCGGCTGCACCATCCTCGAGCCGACCTCGGGCAACACCGGCATCTCGCTGGCCATGGCGGCCCGCCTCAAGGGCTACCGCATGGTGTGCGTCATGCCGGAGAACACCTCGCAGGAGCGCAGGGACCTGCTCGCCATGTGGGGCGCCGAGATCATCCCGTCGCCCGCGGCGGGCGGCTCCAACACGGCCGTCCGCATGGCCAAGGAACTGAGCGCGCAGCACCCGGCCTGGGTGATGCTCTACCAGTACGGGAACCCGGACAACGCCGGTGCCCACTACGCGACGACCGGCCCCGAGATCCTCGCCGACCTGCCCTCCGTCACACACTTCGTGGCGGGCCTCGGTACGACGGGCACCCTCATGGGCGTCGGGCGCTACCTGCGCGAACAGAAGCCGGACGTCAAGATCGTCGCAGCGGAGCCGCGCTACGACGACCTGGTCTACGGCCTGCGCAACCTCGACGAGGGCTTCGTCCCCGAGCTGTACGACGCCTCCGTCCTGACCACCCGCTTCTCGGTCGGCTCCGCGGACGCGGTGACCCGCACCCGTGAACTCCTCCAGCAGGAGGGCATCTTCGCGGGCGTCTCCACCGGAGCGGCCCTGCACGCGGCGATCGGCGTCGGCCGCAAGGCGGTCGCGGCCGGGGAGTCCGCCGACATCGTCTTCGTGGTCGCCGACGGCGGCTGGAAGTACCTGTCGACCGGCGTCTACACGGCGGCCACGACGGAAGAAGCGATCGAGACGCTGCACGGCCAGCTCTGGGCGTAGCCGCGAATCGTCGAAGCGGGGGCCGGGCCGGCAGCAATGCGGCCCGGCCCCCGCTCCCGCGTCAGCCCGCGTTCACGTAAGCCGGCCGCGGTCACCCCGCCAGATACCGGACCTGATCCCACACCACCGGATCCAGCACCCCGGCCCTGCGCCGGAAGTCCCCCACGGGAACCTCACGCAGCTCGTCCGTCTCCAGGAAGCTCGGCCTGCCCTGCGCGTCCCCGACCGACCCGGGCGGCAGCGCGATCACCCCGGCCCGCTCGTCGTGGTACTTGCTGGTGATCTTCGCGACGCGTACCCGCCGCCGGTGCACCGTGAGAACGAGGCACGGCCTGTCCTTGCCGCCCGGCCCGTCCTCGTACGGCACCTGCGCCCACCAGATCTCGCCCGGCTGCGGCCGCGCACCGCGAGCGTGCGGTCCCCGCGGCGGGCGGGTCCGGCCGCCGGGCCGGCGACGGTGCCCGCGGCCCCACCCGTCGACGAGCGTCGCGACGAGCGCGAGCAGCAGCACGGCAGCGAGCGCGAGCCACCATGACGTGTCCATACGGACGACCGTACCGGTGGCGCCCGCGCGACGCCGCAACTGACGCACGCCCCCCGAACCGGTGACAGCACAGGTGAGTTCTCCCACAACGGCCCACGACGGAGGAGCGACCGGCCCTTTTGCGCTTTACGCTCGACGGACCGCTCGACCCCTCTTCCTTCTGCTCCCATCCCGCTCTCTGACTGCCAGCGCGGAGGTTCCGGCTCTTATGAAGCTCACCGTCGTCGGCTGCTCGGGGTCGTTCCCGTCCGCGGATTCGGCCTGTTCGAGCTACCTCATCGAGGCCGACGGCTTCCGGCTGCTACTCGACATGGGCAACGGCGCCCTGGGCGAGCTGCAGCGCCACTGCGGTCTCTACGACCTCGACGCGATCTTCCTCAGCCATCTGCACGCCGACCACTGCATCGACATGTGCGGCTACTTCGTGGCGCGCTACTACCGCCACGACGGCGGCCGCGCAGCCCCGATCCCGGTCTACGGCCCCGAAGGCACGGAACAGCGCCTCACCACGGCCTACGCCGACACACCCTCCGCCTCCTCGATGAGCGAGGTCTTCGACTTCCACACCGTGAAGCCGGGCCGGCACGAGATCGGCCCGTTCACGGTGCGCACGGAGAAGGTGTGCCACCCCGTCGAGGCGTACGGCATCCGCGTCGAGCACGACGGCAGGTCGCTCACGTACTCCGGGGACACCGGTGCGTGCGCCGCGCTCGACGAACTCGCCGCGGACAGCGACCTGTTCCTGTGCGAGGCGGCGTTCACACACGGCAAGGAGAACATCCCCGACCTGCACCTCAACGGCCGCGAGGCGGGCGAGTCCGCGGCCCGCGCCGGGGCCCGCCGTCTGGTCCTCACCCACATCCCGCCGTGGACGGACCCCCAGGCCAACCTCGCGGACGCCCGCGCCGTGTACGACGGTCCGGCCGAACTGGCCGTGCCCGGGCGGGTGTACGAGATCTGAGCCCGGCACGGCGAAGGCCCCGGAACCGAATCGGTTCCGGGGCCTTCACCGTCGTGCGGGGCCGGGGCCTACTTGCTCTCGGCCTTGAGGATCTCGGCCAGTTCCTCGTCGGACTCACGGCCCGGCGTAGGAATGTTGAACTTGGTGATCGCGAACCGGAAGATCACGTAGTAGACCACCGCGAAGCAGAGGCCGACCAGCGCGAGACCCCACGGGTTGGTCGCGATGCCGAGGTTGAGGAAGTAGTCGACCGCGCCGGCGGAGAAGCCGAAGCCGTCCTTCATGCCGAGCCCCCAGGTCAGCGCCATCGAGACACCCGTGAGGACCGCGTGGATCGCGTACAGGGCCGGGGCGATGAACATGAACGTGAACTCGATCGGCTCCGTCACACCGGTGACGAACGCGGTGGCGGCGAGCGAGAACATCATGCCGCCGACGACCTTGCGGCGCTCGGGACGGGCGCAGTGGACGATCGCGAGGCAGGCCGCCGGGAGGGCGAACATCATGATCGGGAAGAAGCCGGTCATGAACTGGCCGGCGCTCGGGTCGCCCTGGAGGAAGCGGGCGATGTCGCCGCTCTTGCCCTCGTAGGTACCGGCCTGGAACCACGGGAACGAGTTGAGCAGGTGGTGCATGCCGATCGGGATCAGCGCACGGTTGGCGACACCGAAGATGCCGGCGCCGACCGCGCCCGAGCCGACCAGCCACTCACCGAAGTTGTGCAGACCGGTGCCGAGCACGGGCCAGATGAGACCGAAGACGATGCCGATGACCAGGCCCGCGAAGGCGGAGAGGATCGGGACGAGGCGGCGGCCGCCGAAGAAGCCGGCCCAGTCGGGCAGCTTGGTCCGGTAGAACTTCTGGTAGAGCAGGGCCACGACGACGCCCATGACCACACCGCCGAGCACACCGGCGTTGACCGGCGCCTCGTTCATGACGATCTTGCCGTCGACGACGGCGGCGACCTTCGGCAGGTTGCCGTCGGTGAAGGTGGCGAGCACCTTCTGGAAGACCAGGTAGCCGGTGACGGCCGCGAGCGCGGTGGAGCCGTCGGACTTCTTGGCGAAGCCGATGGCGATACCGACGCAGAACAGCAGCGGCATGTTGTCGAGCAGCGCGCCGCCGCCCGCCGACATGTAGGACGCCAGCTTGGTGATGAAGGTCGGGAACGAGTCCTTGCCGAGCATGTCGGGCTGGCCGAACCGGACCAGGAGCGCGGCGGCGGGCAGCACCGCGACCGGCAGCATGAGGCTGCGGCCGATGCGCTGCATGACAGCCATCGCGCCCGCGCCCTTCTTCTTGGCGGCCGCGGGGGCGGCACTGGCCGTGGTCACAACTTCCTCCAGTAGGCAAGGCGCCGCCCGGGGGACAGGTGGGGACGGCGGCGTCTCGGGAACGCGGCCCCGAGGCCGCGTGGTCTACACCACCCAGTGGTGTAGACCTGTTGTAGCACGGTGAAGGTCGTATAAGGAACCTGCGATTTCCCGGGATCCTTGTGCGCTCGGTCATATGCGACAGCGCGAAACAAAACCCCCGGACCGAGGAGGTCCAGGGGTCTTGGGGGTGGTGAGGGGGTGAGGGGTGGGGCGCTGGGGCTCGGGGGAGCGGGAGAGGTCAGGCCTTCGTGACGTCCTCGACCTCGTCCGCCGGCTCTCGTCCCGGTGTCTTCAGGTCGAACTTCGTGATCGCGAACCGGAAGATCACGTAGTAGACCGCCCCGAAGGCCAGCCCGATCGGGATGATCAGCCATGGCTTGGTCGCCAGGCTCCAGTTGATGACGTAGTCGATCAGGCCCGCCGAGAAGCTGAAGCCGTCGTGCACACCGAGCGCCCACGTCACCGCCATCGATACGCCGGTGAGGACCGCGTGGATCGCGTACAGCACCGGTGCCACGAAGAGGAACGAGTACTCGATCGGCTCGGTGATGCCGGTGACGAACGAGGTCAGGGCGACCGACAGCATCAGGCCGCCGACCACCTTGCGGCGCTCCGGGCGCGCGCAGTGCGTCATCGCCAGACACGCGGCCGGCAGCGCGAACATCATGATCGGGAAGAAGCCCGAGGTGAACTGGCCCGCGTTCGGGTCCCCCGCCAGGAACATGTTGATGTCACCGTGGACCTGCGTCCCGTCCGGCTTCGTGTACGTGCCGAACTGGAACCAGATGGGCACGTTGAGGAACTGGTGCAGGCCGATCACCAGCAGCGCGCGGTTCGCGAGGCCGAAGATCCCGGAGCCGAGCCAGCCGAGCCCGACGAGCCAGTCGCTGAAGCTCTCCAGGGCGTCACCGATCGGCGGCCAGATCCACAGACAGACCGCGGCGACGGCGATGGCGACGAAGGCCATGATGATCGGGACGAGCCGGCGGCCGTTGAAGAAGCCGAGCCAGTCGACCAGCTTCGTGCGGTGGAAACGCTGCCAGAAGAACGCGGCGAGCAGCCCCATGACGATCCCGCCGAAGACGCCCGGATTCTGGTAGCCGAACGGCACCACCGTGCCGTCCGGCCCCGCGCAGCCGGTGACGACCGCCTTCGCGCTGGGTCCGCAGTCCACCGGGAACTGGTGCAGCACGTTGTAGTAGACGAGGAAGCCGACGACCGCCGCGAGCGCCGTCGAACCGTCCGACTTCTTGGCCATGCCGATCGCCACACCGACACAGAAGAGAAGAGGGAGGCCGAGCGCGCCGTCCAGCAGGGCGGAACCGGCACCGACCATCACCTTGGAGACATCGGTCCACCCCAGACCGTCGTCGCCGAAGACGTCCGGCTGGCCGAGCCGGTTGAGGATGCCGGCCGCGGGCAGCACGGCGATGGGGAGCTGGAGGCTGCGACCCATCTTCTGCAGGCCCTGGAAGAGGTTGTTCCACGGGCTGGGTTTGTAGACGGCCGCGCTGTCGGCGCTCATGGGCGTCCTCCCGGAACAAGCCACTGTGGCGGTACGTTCGGCGGTCGTGGGAAACTGGTGTAGACCAGTTGCGGGACGGGTCGGCGGGCGCCGGCCCGGGAGGGCATGACGCCGTGATCGCCATCATTCGTCACGGGCTGAATGACCGCTCGTGAAGATGGGCCAACCGTGGGTTACCGTGACAAAGCGGGCCCATGGCGGGCCGAGAGAAAAGTCAGGGAGAACCACATGGCCACCAAGGCTGAGAAGATCGTCGCCGGGCTCGGCGGGCTCGACAACATCGAAGAGGTCGAGGGCTGCATCACCCGCCTGCGCACCGAGGTCGTCAACCCCGACCTCGTCAACGAGGCCGCCCTGAAGGCCGCCGGTGCCCACGGCGTCGTCAAGATGGGCACCGCCATCCAGGTCGTCATCGGCACCGACGCCGACCCCATCGCCGCCGACATCGAAGACATGATGTGAGCACCCGGAACACCCGGCAACCCGCCTGAGCACCACACGAAGAAGGCCCCGCACCGGACACCCGGAACGGGGCCTTCGACGTTTTCGCTAGGCTCCCTCCCATGTCTCGCATCGACGGCCGCACCCCCGAACAGCTCCGCCCCATCACCATCGAACGCGGGTGGAGCAAGCACGCAGAAGGCTCCGTCCTCGTCTCCTTCGGCGACACCAAAGTCTTCTGCACCGCCTCCGTCACCGAAGGCGTCCCCCGCTGGCGCAAGGGCAGCGGCGAAGGCTGGGTCACCGCCGAGTACTCGATGCTCCCGCGCGCCACCAACACCCGAGGCGACCGCGAATCCGTCCGCGGCAAGATCGGCGGCCGCACCCACGAGATCTCCCGCCTCATCGGCCGCTCACTGCGCGCCGTCATCGACTACAAGGCCCTCGGCGAGAACACCATCGTCCTCGACTGCGACGTCCTCCAGGCCGACGGCGGCACCCGCACCGCCGCCATCACCGGCGCCTACGTCGCCCTCGCCGACGCCATCACCTGGGCCCAGGGCAAGAAGCTCATCAAGGCCGGCCGCCAGCCCCTCACCGGCACCGTCTCCGCCGTCTCCGTCGGCATCGTCGGCGGCATCCCCCTCCTCGACCTCTGCTACGAGGAGGACGTCCGCGCCGACACCGACATGAACGTCGTCTGCACCGGCGACGGCCGCTTCGTCGAGGTCCAAGGCACCGCCGAGGCCGAGCCGTTCGACCGCGACGAACTCAACTCCCTTCTCGACCTTGCCGTTTCCGGCTGCGCCGACCTCGCCACCGCCCAGCGCGCGGCACTCGAGGCCACCCTCCAAAGGTAAAGAGCACGCCAAGTAGGGTGGCAACCCGAAAGACGTCAACTGCGTCACTACGGATGGGCGTACGGCATCTGGCCGTGCGCCCATCCGTACACAAAGGGGAGGACCGTTCCATGGCCGCGCGCCCACGACACCGTCGCCGTACCGCCGTCATAGCCGTCACCGCGGCACTCATCGCCGTACCGGCCGCCGCCGGCTGCGGCGCGCTCGACAAGGCGCTCGACTGCGTCCAGACCGCCGACTCCATCGCCGACAGCGTCTCCGACCTCAAGCAGGCCGTCGAGAGCGCGACGAACGACCCCGCGCAGGCCGACAAGGCGCTCGACTCCATCGACAAGAACCTCGACAAGATCGGCGACAAGACCGACAACGCCGACGTCTCCAAGGCCGTCGACGACCTCAACACCGCGGTGAGCAGCGTCCGTACGGCCATCAAGAACGGCGACGGAACCCCCGACATCACCCCCGTCACGGACGCCGCCGGCGAACTGACCAAGGTCTGCACGCCGTAACACCGGCGCGATACTGGTCCCCATGACCCGCCTCATCCTCGCCACCCGCAACGCCGGCAAGATCACCGAACTCCGGGCGATCCTCGCCGACGCAGGCCTGCCCCACGACCTCGTCGGCGCGGACGCCTACCCCGACATCCCCGACGTCAGGGAAACCGGCGTCACCTTCGCCGAGAACGCCCTCCTCAAGGCCCACGCCCTCGCCAAGGCCACCGGCCTCCCCGCCGTCGCCGACGACTCGGGCCTCTGCGTCGACGTACTCGGCGGAGCCCCCGGCATCTTCTCCGCCCGCTGGGCCGGCCGCCACGGCGACGACAAGGCCAACCTCGACCTCCTCCTCGCCCAGCTCGGCGACATCGACGACGACGTCCACCGGGGCGCCCACTTCGCGTGCGCCGCGGCGCTCGCCCTGCCGGACGGCACGGAGCGAGTGGTCGAGGGCCGGCTGAGGGGAGTGCTGCGGCACGCCCCGGCGGGTTCGGGCGGCTTCGGCTACGACCCGATTCTGCAGGTGGAGGGCGATACGCGGACGTGCGCGGAGCTGACCCCGGACGAGAAGAACGCGATCTCGCACCGGGGGAAGGCGTTTCGGGCGCTGGTGCCGGTGGTGCGGGAGTTGTTGGGCTGAGTTCTCGCCACGCACGACGAAGGGCGCTCCCTGCTGGGGAGCGCCCTTGTGTGTGCGGTCGGAGGGATTCGAACCCTCACGGGATTTCTCCCACCGGGACCTAAACCCGACGTGACTGCCAGATTCCACCACGACCGCGAAATAACGGACATCTCACCCTCTCGGTGAGATCCGCCCCGTCAGTGTACGGCGACGCTGCTCGGCGCGGGAGCGCGCGTGTCGCGTCGGCACCAAGTTCTAGTCAGGTCCTGACAGTTCGACGAGCGGGGGATCAGAACTTCGGTGCCCGCGCCTGGGACTCCACCAGTTCTGCCGCCTCCTCCTGCGTCTCCACCGACGGCGGGGAGCCCGCCAGGGGCTGTTGGGCCGTTTCCTTCATGCAGGCCACCGCGATGATGCCGACCAGGGCCGCCGCCATGGCGTAGTACGCGGGCATCATGTCCGTGCCCGTGACGCTGATCAGGGCCGTGATGACCAGCGGTGTGGTGCCGCCGAAGAGGGACGCCGAGAGGTTGTAGCCCACGGAGAGCGAGCCGTAGCGGACCTGGGTGGGGAAGAGGGCCGGGAGCGCAGCCGACATCGTGCCGAGCATGCAGACGAGGGACAGGCCCAGGAGCAGCATGCCGAGCGAGACCGCCCACAGGGCGCCGTTCTTGACCAGCAGGAACGAGGGGATGGAGAGGAAGAAGAAGCCCAGCATTCCCGCCATCAGGAGCGGCTTGCGGCCGAAGCGGTCGGAGAGTTTGCCGACCTGGCTGATGACCAGCATGAGCACGATCATCGTGGCGATGAGGATGAGGAGTCCGTGGGACTCCTTGTAGCCCATCTCGTCGGACAGGTACGTCGGCATGTACGACAGGAGCATGTAGTCGGTGATGTTGTACGCGCCGACCAGGCAGATGCACAGGATCAGCGTCGGCCAGTAGCCGCGGAAGATCTTGGCCAGGTCGCCCTTCGCGGTGGTCTCGATGTTCGACGCGGCGTCCGAGGCCCGGTGCGAGGACTCGTCCTCGAGTTTCTGGAAGGCGGGGGTCTCGTCGAGGCGCAGTCGCAGGTAGAGGCCGACGAGGCCGATCGGGCCGGCGACCAGGAACGGGACGCGCCAGCCCCAGGACTCCATGCCTGAGCTGCCGAGGAGGGTGGTGAGGACGGTGACGAGGCCCGCGGCGCCGACGTAGCCGGCGAGGGTGCCGAACTCCAGGAAGCTGCCGAAGTAGCCGCGGCGTTTGTCGGGTGCGTACTCGGCGATGAAGGTGGAGGCGCCGCCGTACTCGCCGCCCGTGGAGAAGCCCTGGACCAGGCGGAAGAAGATCAGCAGGACGGGTGCCCAGAAGCCGATGGCGGCGTACGACGGGATCAGTCCGATGGCGAACGTGCCGATGGCCATCAGGATCATCGTCGCCGCGAGGACCTTCTTGCGGCCGATCTTGTCCCCCATCGGGCCGAAGACCATGCCACCGATGGGGCGTACCAGGAAGGAGACGGCGAAGGTCGCGAAGGAGGAGATCAGCTGGACCGTGGCGTTCCCGGAGGGGAAGAAGACATGGCCGATGGTGACGGCGAGGTAGCTGTAGATGCCGAAGTCGAACCATTCCATGGCATTGCCGAGTGAGGCGGCCTTCACGGCCCGCTTCACCGCCGCGTCGTCGGTGACGGTGATGTCGGTGCGGCGCAGAGGGGGATTCTTCCGGCGTTTCACGGCGCGGAAGAGGGTCCGGTGGCGCTTGACCGCCTGGGGGTCGGCGGCGGACCCCGTCTGTTCTGGGTCGAGGACGCCCGACATGGAGTGATCCCTTCTGTGGACGCGGAGTTCCAGGGAATCACTTGCTCAGGGGTGGCGTTCGCAAACGGAAGTCCCCTGCGAAAGGGACTTCCGTCACGTTCGCGCGTACCCGGAACGGGGTCGCCACGCGTACCCGGAAGGGGCTGCGGTGGTCCGCGGCCGACGGGTCAGATGCCGAGATCCTTGATGATCTTCGCGACGTGGCCGGTGGCCTTCACGTTGTAGAGGGCGCGCTCGACCTTGCCGTCCTCGTCCACGATGATCGTGGAGCGGATCACGCCCGTCACTGTTTTGCCGTAGAGCTTCTTCTCGCCGTACGCGCCGTACGCCTCCAGGGTCTCCTTCGAGGGGTCGCCGACCAGCGTGACCTTGAGGTTCTCCTTCTCGCGGAACTTCGCGAGCTTCTCCGGCTTGTCGGGGGAAATGCCGATCACGTCGTAGCCGGCGCCCGCGAGGACGTCGAGGTTGTCCGTGAAGTCGCAGGCCTGCTTCGTGCAGCCGGGGGTGAGGGCGGCCGGGTAGAAGTAGACGATCGTCTTGCGGCCCTTGTGGTCGGCGAGGGAGACCTCGTTGCCGTCCGCGTCGGGCAGCGTGAAGGCGGGGGCGGTGTCGCCGGTCGTCAGTCGCTCGCTCATGGTGGGACTCCTCGTACGGGATACGGGTACGGGACCCGAGCGTAATGGGGGTGCCGTGGGGTGCGAGGGCCGCCGAGCTGACAGACTGTCCACGATCAGTGCCATAACAGCGACCACGGAGGCAGCGCGGTGTCGGACACGTCGAGAACGTCGGATGCGCGGACCCCGGCGCAGATCGAGGCGGACATAAAGCGCCGTCGCGAGGCGCTGGCGGAGACGCTCGACGAGATCGGGGTGCGGGTGCACCCTAAGACGATCGTCGGTGACGCGAAGGCCAGGTTCGTCGCCGGTGTCGACCACTCCCTCGGGCGGGCCTACGTGGGTGCGAACCGGATGGTGTCGGAGGTCAAGGCCCAGTTCGTCTCCGAGGAGGGTGCGCCGCGTGTGGAGCGCATCGTTCCGGTGGCCGTCGCCGTGGTCGGCGTCGTGGGGCTGCTCGCCATGACCGCGCGGCGCCGCAAGCGCTGACCCTTCCTGCCTACGGGCACGGCGGCGGCAGGTAGGTTTCGGGGCGTGAGCGCCAACAGAGAGAAGAACAGCACCCAGCACGACAAGCTGCCCATCCGCATGCTGCACGACCGTGTGCTCGTGCGGCAGGACACCGCCGAGGGCGAGCGGCGCAGCGGCGGCGGCATCCTGATTCCGGCGACCGCGGCGGTCGGGCGGCGTCTGGCCTGGGCCGTGGTGGTGGCCGTCGGGCAGAACGTGCGGACCGTGGAGCCGGGCGACCGGGTGCTGTACGACCCGGAGGACCTGGCCGAGGTCGAGGTGCGGGGTGTCGCGTACGTGCTGATGCGTGAGCGCGATCTGCACGCGGTGGCCGCCGACCGGTTCGAGGGTTCCCAGGATTCGACCGGGCTGTACCTGTAGGTGCCGCGCAAGGTCTTGTAGGTGTCGTTCAAGGGCTGGTGACCGTTGTCACCAGCCCTTTTGCGTGTTCTTTGCTACCTTTGAGGGACCCCGACGAGACGCGCCGTACCGGGTATCGCAAAGACGACGCACCCCTGTTGATCCAACTGACGGAGGTGCCTGTCATGGCCTGGGTTCTTATCGTGATCGCCGGATTTCTCGAGGTCGGCTGGTCGATCGGCATGAAGTTCACGGACGGGTTCACCCGCCTGTGGCCGAGCGTGTTCACCGGCGCGGGCATCGTCGCCAGCATGGTGCTGCTCTCCTACGCCGCGAAGTCCCTGCCGATCGGTACGGCCTACGGCGTGTGGGTGGGCATCGGTGCGGCCGGTGCGGCCGTCGTCGGCATGCTGGCGCTCGGGGAGCCGGCGACGGCGGCGCGGATCTTCTTCATCGTGCTGCTGCTCGTGGCCATCGTGGGTCTGAAGGCGACGTCGGGCCACTAGGCCTTGTCGTCGGCCCAGTCGGCCCAGTCGGCCCAGTCGGCCCAGTCGGCCCGGTCGGCCCGGTCACTCCCCGGGGTAGGAGTCGGAGTCGCGGCCGGGGTCCGAGTCGCGGTCGGGGTAGTCCGAGTCGCCGAACAGTTCGTTCACCGGCCCTGAGGGCGGGTTCGGTTCCTCCGACGGCGTCGCGGGGGTGGGCTCCGCCGGTGTGGACGGTGCGGTCGGGGGGCCGGACGACGGCGGTTCGGACGAGGTTTCGTCGGAGGGCTCGCCTGACGACGGTTCGGTGGACGGTTCGTCCGGTGCGGCCGACGGGATCTCGGGCTGTTCGGCGCCGGCCTCCAGTTCCAGGTCGAAGTCTTTGGCCGGGCTGCCCTCGAGCGCCGCCTTGGTGAACTGGGCCCAGATCTGCGCCGGGAAGCCGCCGCCGTTGATCCTTGACAGGCCGAGCGCCCCGTACAGCGGGGTGTGGGCGCCGGTGTCGGGGTTCTGGCCCATGACGGCGACGACGGTGGCGAGGTCGGGCGTGTAGCCCGCGAACCAGGCCGCCGTGTCCTCCTCCGCGGTGCCGGTCTTGCCCGCGGCGGGCCGGTCCGCGGCGAGGGCGGCGGTGCCGGTGCCGCCCTCGACGACGCTCTGCAGGACGGATGTCGTCGTGTCGGCGGACTCGCGCGTGACGGCGCGCCTGGTGGTCTGCTCGGGCAGGTCGACGCTCTCGCCGTCCTTGGTGACCTCGGCGACGAGGGTGTACGTGGCGCGCCTGCCGTGGTTGGCGAGGGTGGCGTACGCCTCGGTCATGTCGAGGACGCTGGCCGTGGCCGGGCCGAGAGCGATCGAGGGGGACTCGGTCAGGTCGGGGGTGTTCTTGGGGAGGCCGAGGGCGATCGCGGTCTGCTTGACCTTGTCGGAGCCGACGTCGACGGCCATCTGCGCGTAGACCGCGTTGACGGACTTGTCGGTGGCGGCGCGGACGGTGATGGGGCCGTAGTCGACCTTGTCCTCGTTCTCGGGGGCGTAGTAGCCGCCGCTCCAGCCTTGTACGGGGCGGGCGTTGGTGCCGTCGTAGACGGTGTTCGGGGTGATGGTGCGGCCGTCCTGGGTGGTGGAGGCGTTCTCCACGGCCGAGGTGAGGACGAACGGCTTGAACGTGGAGCCGACTTGGTAGTCGCGGCGCGTGGCGTTGTTGACGTACTGCTTCGTGTAGTCGATGCCGCCGTACATCGCGAGGACCTGGCCGGTCGCGGGGTCGATGGCGGCGCCGCCTGCGCGGACGTTGCGGTCGGCCGGGCGGTTCTCCTTGTCGACCTTGGACATCAGCCGGTCGTCGACGGCCTTGACGAAGGCGTCCTGTTTCTTCTTCTGGAGTGTGGTGGTGATGCGGTAGCCGCCGACGGCCAGGGTGTCCTCGTCGATGATGTCGTTGTCCGTGAGGTAGTCCTTGACGGCCTGGACGAGGTAGCCGCGCTGGCCGGACATCCCGGCGGGGCCCTTGGCGTCGTCGGGCATGGGGAACGTCATCTTCCGGCGGTCGGCCGGGCTGAGCCACTGCTCCTTGACCATGCCGTCGAGGACGTAGTTCCAGCGGGCGACGGCCTGCGGCTTGTTCTCCGGGTGGGCGATGACGTCGTACGAGCTGGGGGCGTTGAGGAGGGCGGCGAGGTAGGCGCCCTGAGCGGTGGTCAGGTCCTCGACGTCGACGCCGTAGTAGGCCTGGGCGGCGGCCTGGATGCCGTAGGCGTTGCGCCCGAAGTAGCTGGTGTTGAGGTAGCCCTCGAGGATGGCGTCCTTGCTCTCCTCGCGGTCCAGCTTGATCGAGATGAAGAACTCCTTCACCTTGCGGCTGATGGTCTGTTCCTGGCCCAGGTAGTAGTTCTTCACGTACTGCTGGGTGATCGTCGAGCCGGACTGTTTGCCCTTGCCGGTGACGGTGTTCCAGGCGGCGCGGACCATCGCCTTGGGGTCGATGGCGGACTCGCTGTAGAAGTCGCGGTCCTCGGCGGCGAGTACGCCGTGCTGGACGGTCCTCGGGATCTGGGAGAGGGAGACGTTCTCGCGGTTGATCTCGCCGTCGCGGGCGAGCTGGCTGCCGTCGGCGTACAGGTAGACGTTGCTCTGCGCGGTGGCGGTCGCGTTGGCGGGCGGGATCTTGACGAGGACGTAGCCGAGGGCGAACAGGCCGATGCACAGGAGCAGCAAGCCGAGGATCGTGCCGAGGACCGTGCGCCAGGTGGGGATCAGGCGGCGCAGGCCCGTGCGCGGGGGGCGTTTGCGTTTCGCGGGCTTCCCGGCCTCTCCGGCCTTCCCGGTGTTCCCGGACTGTGCGGCCTTCGGCTGCTGCGGCTCGTCGCTCATGCCCTGTGGAACTCCTGTTTCGCTCCGTACGTCACGTACGCCTCGTACGGCACTTTTCGCCCTGCCGGACACTCTGGCATCGATGGGTGGTGCGGCCGGGGTGTGGCACGCGTCGAGGGGGCCGAAAATGCGTGGCACGGTACACCCCGCTCCCGCTAGGCTCCTGCGCTTTGGTCCGGAACGGAAGACGGGAGCGGGCGCTTGTCCGTGGGATCTTTCCGGCTGTACGCGGCCGTGGCCGCCGGCGGGTTCCGGCGCTTCGCGACGTACCGGTCGGCCACCGCGGCGGGCGTGTTCACGAACACCGTCTTCGGGTTCATCGTGGCGTACACGTACATGGCGCTGTGGGACGAGCGGCCGGGGCTCGGCGGGTACGACCAGGCGCAGGCGCTGACGTACGTGTGGATCGGGCAGGCGCTCGCGCAGGCCCTGTCGATGTTCAACACGGGCTTCGCCGTCGACATGGTGGCGCGGATCCGCAGCGGCGACATCGCCGTGGACCTGTACCGGCCCGTAGACCTCCAACTGTGGTGGCTGGCGGGGGACTTGGGGCGGGCCATGTTCCAGCTGGCCAGCCGGGGCGTGGTGCCGCTGACGGTGGGAGCGCTCGCCTTTCCGCTCGCGCTGCCGGGTGATCCGGTGGTGTGGCTGGAGTTCCTGGTGGCGGTGGCGCTGGCCGTGGTGGTGAGCTTCGCGATCCGCTATGTGCTGGCGCTGAGCGCGTTCTGGCTGCTCGACGGGTCGGGCGTGCTGCAGTTCGGCGGTCTGGTGGGGATGTTCTTCACGGGTCTGCTGCTGCCGCTGAACGCGATGCCGGGCGCGCTCGGTGACATCGCGCGGGTGCTGCCGTGGGCGTCGCTCCTCCAGATGCCGGCCGACATCCTCCTCGGCGCCCGCTCCGGCGCGGCCGAGGTCCTTTCCGCGTACGCCTTCCAGGCCGGGTGGGCGGTCGTCCTGCTCGCGGCGGGCCGTCTCCTCCAGTCCTCCGCGACACGCAAGGTGGTGCTTCAAGGTGGCTGACGCCGGCGGCGGCGTACGCGTCTACGGGCTGATCGCCGCGATGTGGATCCGCTCCACCCTGGTCTACCGCACGTCGTTCGCGGCCGCGATCCTCACCAACTTCCTGGTCACGGCGCTCGATTTCGTCGTGATCTGGATGATGTTCTCGCAGGCCACCTCGCTCGGCGGCTACAGCTTCGCGGAGACCGCCTTCCTGTACGGGACCGCGTCCGTCTCCTTCGGGATCACCGCCCTCCTGTTCGGCAGCGTCGACGATCTCGGGCTGCGGGTGCGCGACGGCTCGCTCGACGCGTTCCTGGTGCGCCCCGCCCCGGTGCTCGTCCAGGTCGCCGCGGACCGCTTCGGCCTGCGCCGCCTCGGCCGGTTCCTCCAGGGCGCCCTGGTCCTCGGCTGGTCCCTGGCGCGCCTCGACATCGACTGGACGGCCACGAGACTGCTCCTGCTGCCGGTGATGCTGCTGAGCGGCGCGGCGATCTTCGGCGCGGTGTACGTGGCCGGGGCGGCGTTCCAGTTCTGGGCGCAGGACGCGGCCGAGGCGCAGAGCGCGTTCACGTTCGGCGGGCTGACGCTGCTCCAGTACCCGCCGACGGTGTTCGCCAGGGACTTCGTGATCGGCGTGACGTTCGTCGTGCCGCTGGCCTTCGTCAACTGGCTGCCCGGGCTGTACGTGCTCGGCCGCGCCTACCCCCTCGGCCTGCCCTGGTGGCTCGCCTTCACGCCGCCGCTGGTGGCCGTCGCGAGCTGCGCGCTCGCGGGTCTGGCCTGGCGCGCGGGTGTCCGTTCGTACCGCAGCACCGGGAGCTGAAGACGTATGACTGAGGACTTCATCGAGGTCGAGGGCGTGGAGAAGGTCTTCGACGTGCGCAGGAAGACGGGGCTGCTGCGGCGCGAGCGCCATCAGGTGCGGGCCGTCGACTCGCTCACCTTCAGCGTGCCGCGCGGCGAGATGGTCGGCTACATCGGGCCGAACGGCGCGGGCAAGTCCACCACGATCAAGATGCTCACCGGCATCCTCACGCCCAGCGCCGGCCGGCTGCGCGTCGCGGGCATCGAGCCGTCCCGCGAGCGGACGCGGCTCGCGCGGCGGATCGGCGTCGTGTTCGGGCAGCGCACGACGCTGTGGTGGGACCTGCCGCTGATCGACTCGTACCGGCTGATGCACCGCATGTACCGCATCCCGGACGCCCGCTACCGGGAGAACCTCGACCGTTGCGTCGAACTCCTCGAAATCGGCGGCCTGTTGGACACTCCGGTGCGGCAGCTCTCCCTCGGGCAGCGCATGCGCGGCGACATCGCGGCGGCCCTGCTGCACGACCCCGAGGTGCTCTACCTCGACGAGCCGACCATCGGGCTCGACATCGTCTCCAAGGTCAAAGTGCGCGGATTCCTGCGGGAGTTGAACGAGGAGCGCGGCACGACGGTGCTGCTGACCACGCACGACCTGACCGACATCGAGCAGCTCTGCAAGCGCGTCATGGTCATCGACCACGGGCGCCTGATGTACGACGGACAGCTCGACGGCCTGCACCAGGTGGGGGAGAGCGAGCGGACCCTCGTCGTCGACCTGGAGCGTGAACTGCCGCCGCTGGACGTGCAGTTCGCCCGCGTGGTGAAGGTGGACGGGCCGCGCCAGTGGCTGGCGTTCCCGGCCGCGCAGTCGGCGGCGCCGCTCGTCGCGCAGATCGCGGCTCAGTATCCGCTGGCCGATCTGTCGGTGCGGGAGCCGGACATCGAGTCCGTGATCGCGCGGATGTACGCCCAGGAGGAACCATCCCTGGGAGGAACGCCCGCATCCTCGTAGGCTGGCCCCATGACGGACGAACGCCCTGAGCGCCCCGAGCCGAACGCCCAGCCCGAGCTGCGGGCCTCCGACGCCGACCGGGACCGGGTCGCGGAGGTCCTGCGGGACGCCCTCGCCGAGGGCCGCCTGGACATGGAGGAGTTCGACGAGCGTCTTGAGGCCGTGTACAAGGCGCGTACGTACGGCGAGTTGGCGCCCATCACGCGCGATCTGCCGGGGGCGGGCGCGGCGCCGGCGACCCCGGTGAGCTTCGTGAAGGAGCCGCGGCCCGAGGGCGCCGTCGACTGGCCGGCCCGGATCGGCGGGGAGGCCTCGTCCACGTGGGCGGCCGCGCTCTTCGGCGGGTTCGGCCGCAAGGGGCGCTGGACGGTGGGCGAGAAGTTCACCGCGTTCGCGATGTTCGGCGGCGGCGACATCGATCTGCGGGAGGCGCGGTTCGCGTCCCGCGACGTGGTCATCAACTGCTTCACGATCATGGGCGGGATCCAGATCAAGGTGCCGCCGGAGCTGGATGTCACGGTCAAGGGCTTCGGTTTCATGGGCGGCGTCGACGACCGGGCGTCGGGCGGGGGCACGCCGGGTTCCCCGCGGGTGATCATCCGGGGGTTCGCCCTGATGGGCGGCGTCGGCGTGGACCGCAAGGTGACGCGTGAGGAGCGCCTTCGCCTCAAGGAGGAGCGCCGGCAGGACAAGCTGGAGCGCAGGACCGCGCACCGTGAGGCGCTGGAGGGGCACCGCGACCGGCACGCCGACCGCCATGAGCTGCGGCACGCGCGGCACGAGGAGCGGCGCGAGCGCCAGTGGGAGCGGGCGGAGGAGCGCCGCGAGAGGCGTGAGCGGTAGCCCTTGGCCGTAGACCCCCGCTGTAGCCCCCAGTCGTAGCCCCCCGGGGCCGGGCGCTACAGCTCGGCCGGGGTCGAGCCCTTCAGCGTCGTCAGGTTGAACGTGTCCGCCATCCTGCGGAAGCCGGAGTCGCTCGGGTGCAGGTGGTCGCCGGAGTCGTACCCGGGCTGGAGCTTGCGCGGGTTGTACGGGTCGCGCAGCGCCTTGTCGAAGTCGACGAACTCGTCGAAGACCTTGCCGGAGCGGATCTGCGCGTTCACGGACTGGCGCACGCCTTCGAGGCGGGGCTCGTAGCCGCGGTGGCCCTGGAACGGCATGAGCGTCGCGCCGACCACGCGCAGGCCGCGCGTGTGCGCCTGCCGGGTCAGCTCCCGCAGACCTTCGACGATCTTGTCGGGGTCGTTCTGGTGCGGGTTACGGAGGATGTCGTTGATGCCGAGCGCGATCACGACGGCTTTGACGCCGGAGCGGTCGAGGACGTCCCGGTCGAAGCGGGAGAGGCCGCTCGGGTTGTTCGCGGGGCGGCCGAGGCCGTCGGACAGGATGCGGTTGCCGCTGATTCCCTGGTTGACCACGCCGTAGCGGGCCGTGCCGTTCTCGTCGCGCAGCCGGTCGGCGAGGGCGTCCGTCCAGCGGCGGTTGGCGCCCACGGTCGAGGTGACGCCGTCGGTCAGGGAGTCGCCGATCACGACGACGGTGCCGTCCGACTCGTTGCTCAGCACATCGAGCGCGGTGACGTAACGCCAGTAGGGGGTCTGCTGTGTGAACGGGGCGCCGGTCGCGTCCTCCGCGCGGTCGCCCTGCGCGACGTACGACGTCTGGCGGGCCTGCGGGTGGTAGGTGACCGGGCCCGACGGGGTGGGCGAGTAGCTCGTGACGAGCATGTCCGTGTCGTGCGGGACATGCAGCCGCACGGCGTCGCTCATGGCCTGGGAGCCGGCCGGGATGACGACCGAGGTGTTGCCGCCGAAGGTGAGGCGGCGCAGAGTGCCCGGCGCGGCGGCCGGGTTGTTGGGTGCGGACGCGACGGCGACCGAGGCGTGCGTGATGCTGAGCGGCTGCTGCCCGTAGAGGTTGGAGAACGTGATGCGGGCGCTGGTGCCGCCGATGCTGGTGTGCACGACGTTGCGCACGGTTCGGCCGGCGAGGCCGTCGGTCTCCGTGCCGGGCTCGCCGCCCGCGGGGGAGGCCGACCAACTGCCCGACCAGGTGCCGGTGGAGGCGGGGGCCGCCGAGTTCTGCGGGTGCCGGGGGCCGGCGCTGACGGTGCTGTTCGAGCCGTCGTAGGCGCCGGAGACACCCAGGTATATGGCGGCCGAAATCATGACGACCAGGGCCGCGACCGCGGCCAGCAGGGCATAACCGTGACGCTTGGTCATGCGGGGGTGTCTCCTCGGGCAGCGGGAGCCCCGAGGCTCCGGTGTGATGATCCCATGATGCGTCATGGGCCTGGAGGAAGCCGACACTGCCCCCCTCCGCCTTTTGAGACGCCGGGAACTTGTCGTCCGTTCCGGGAGTCGGTCAGGTAGGGACAATGTGTGAGAGGGATGACACGGGGGACTGCCGGGTGAGCGGACTTGTGACGGGCGGAGTGAGCTGAGTGGACGAAGCGGAGGACGCGAAGCGCGCGGCTGCCGCGCGCAGCGAGCAGGACTTGGAGGAAACGGGCGAAGCGGGCATGAGTGAGCATGCCCGCGCGGGCGGCTCCTCATTCGGTACGCGGCCGGCCCCGTTCAGCGGAGCGCCCGGCTCCTTCAGCCCCGCCGACATGGAGAAGCAGCGCGGCGTACGGCGGATGAAGACCACCGCCACCGGCCTGCTCCTCCTCGTCGCCGTCATCTACGTACTCGCCAAATGGGGTCAGAACTCCGGCGCAGGCGCCTGGGCGGGCTATGTCGCCGCGGCCGCCGAAGCGGGCATGGTCGGCGCCCTCGCCGACTGGTTCGCCGTCACCGCCCTCTTCCGACGCCCCCTCGGCCTGCCCATCCCGCACACCGCGATCATCCCCACCAAAAAGGACCAGCTGGGCGTCTCCCTCGGCGAGTTCGTCGGGGAGAACTTCCTCTCCTCCGACGTCGTACGGCAGCGGCTGCGCGCCGTCGGCATCGGCGGCCGGCTCGGCACCTGGCTGGCCGAACCGGAGCACGCCGACCGGGTGACCGCCGAACTCGCCACCGCCCTGCGCGGAGCCCTCACCGTGCTGCGCGACTCGGACGTCCAGGCCGTCGTCGGCGAGGCCATCACGCGCCGCGCGAACGCCCAGGAGGTCGCGCCCGGCATCGGCAAGATGCTGGAGAAGGTCGTCGCCGACGGCGGCCACAAGCGCGTCGTCGACCTGATCTGCGTACGCGCCCACGACTGGCTGGAGCAGCACGGGGACTCCGTGATGGACGCGGTGCAGGGCGGCGCCCCCGGCTGGACCCCGCGCTTCGTCGACAGGAAGGTCGGCGACCGCGTCTACAAGGAGCTGGTGCGCTTCGCCACCGAGATGCGCGACATGCCGGAGCACCCGGCCCGCGGCGCCCTCGACCGCTTCCTCGGCGACTTCGCCTCCGACCTCCAGTCCGACACGGACACGCGGGCGCGCGTCGAGCGCCTGAAGGCCGAGGTCATCGCCCGCCCCGAGGTCCAGGACCTGATCGCCTCCGCCTGGTCCGCGGTGCGCTCCATGATCGTCGCGGCGGCGGAGGACGAGCGCAGCGAACTGCGGCTGCGCGTACGGGCCTCGCTGCTCTCCCTCGGCTCCCGCATGGCGAGCGACGCGCGCCTCCAGGACAAGGTCGACGGCTGGGTCGAGGGCGCGGCCACGTACGTCGTGACGACGTACCGCAAGGAGATCACCTCCCTCATCACGGACACCGTGGCGAGCTGGGACGCCGAGCACACCTCGAAGAAGATCGAGGCACACATCGGCCGTGACCTGCAGTTCATCCGGATCAACGGCACGGTGGTGGGCTCGCTGGCCGGACTCGCGATCTACGCGGTGTCGCGGGCGCTGGGGGCGTGACGCGCGGGCCTCGCGGGCGCTGGGCGCGTGAGGCCCGGGCCTGGCGGCCGCCGCAGCGTCAGCGCCAGGAGCGCCGCCCCCGCGCACAGCGCGCCCGCGCCCACCCACACCGGGTCGTACGAGCCGAAAGTGTCCCGCGCCACCCCGCCCGCGAACGCCACGGCCCCCGCCCCGACCTGGTGCGCGGCGCTCACCCAGCCGAACACGACCGGGGCGTCCGCGCCGTAGTGCGCGCGGCACAGCGCGATCGTCGGCGGCACGGTCGCGACGTCGAGCAGCCCGAAGACGACGGTGAACGCGACGAGAGGCGTGTCCACCGCCGACGTCAGGAGCAGCGGCAGGGCGAGGAGGGTGAGGCCGCGCAGGGCGTAGTACGTGGCGAGAAGCCGGCGCGGATCGGCGCGGTCCGTCAGCCATCCGGACCCCACGGTCCCCGCCACGTTGAAGATCCCGATGAGGGAGAGCAGCGACGCGGCGACGGTGACCGGCATCCCGTGGTCGTGGGCGGCGGGTGCGAAGTGCGTCCACATCACCCCGTTCGTCGAGGCGCCGCAGACGGCGAACGTCCCGGCGAGCAGCCAGAACGGCCCGGTGCGGGCGGCGCGGGCGAGGGTGCGCAGGGCGCGCCGGGCGGCGTCTTCGGTTCGGTCGGAGGGATGGGCGGTGGCTTCGGTTCGGTCGGTGGGGCGCGTGTTGTCTCCGGTTCGGCCGGCGGGGTGAGCGGCGTCTTCCGTTCGGCCCGGTTCCTTCTGCGGATCGCGCACGGCGGCCCACACCACGGGCAGTGCGCAGGTGGCGGCGCACGCGAGGGCGGTGGCGGCGGCCCGCCACGAGTACGCGTCGATCACCCACGACAGCACGGGCAGGAACACGAACTGCCCCACCACGCTCGCCGCCGTGAGCAGCCCGGTGACGAGCCCGCGCCGCGCGACGAACCACCGCTCGGTGACGGTCGCCGCGAAGGTCGTGGCCGTCGCCCCCGTCCCCAGGCCCACCAGCACGCCCCAGTACAGGACGAACTGCCAGGGCGCGGTCATGGTCGTCGTCAGCGCGGCCCCGGCTCCCACGAGACACAGCGCGCCGACGGCGACGCGGCGCATCCCGAACCGGTCCATGAGGGCCGCGGCGAACGGCGCGGTCGCCCCGTACACGACCATGTTCACGAGCGAGCCGAGCCCGACGGACGCCCGTGACCAGCCGAGATCCGCGTGCAACGGCCCCACGAGCAGACCGGCGAGCGTACTGAACGCCCCGGCCGTGACGATGGCGAGCGCGGCGCCCGAGGCGACGGTCCAGGGTGACCCGGGATTCCGGGGATGCGGCCGGGGGTGGAAGTCCTTCATGACTTCACCCTGTGACGGAGGCGTCCGCCGCCACGACTGGCCAGATGGCCATGACCTGAAAGAATCTGGCCATGACGCCCGCGACGCCCGCAAGGCACGCGCCCCCGGAGCGCGGAAGCAGCCGTACGAGCCGCTGTACGGCCGGCCGTACGACCAGCCGGTCAGGCCCCCGGACCGTCGCCGTCCTCGTCAGGGACGGTGTCCTGCCGATGGAACTCGGCCTGGTCCACCAACTGTTCGGCACGGCGAGATCGGTGTCGGGCGAGCGGCTCTACGACGTCGTCACCTGCGCGCCGCGCCCCGGCAGGATCCGTACGGACGCGGACTTCCCGATCTACGCGGAACACGGCCTGGCGACCGTGGCGACGGCGGACACCGTCCTCGTACCGGCGTCGCACGAGACGGACGAGGCATTGCAACCCGGCGCGCTGGACGGCGAGTTGGCGGCGGCCCTGCGCACGTCACCGGCCCGCGTCGCCTCCATCTGCACCGGCTCCTTCGTCCTCGCCGCGGCGGGACTCCTGGACGGCCTGCGCGCGACGACGCACTGGATGTCGTCGGACCTCTTCGCGCGGACGTTCCCGGCGGTCACGGTGGACGCGGACGTCCTCTACGTCGACGAGGGAAGGGTGTTGACCTCCGCCGGCGAGGCGGCCGGCATCGACCTGTGCCTCCACATGATCCGCCGCGACCACGGCGCGGCGGTCGCGGCGGAGGTGGCACGCCGCACGGTGGTGCCGCCGCACCGGGAGGGCGGGCAGGCGCAGTACATTCAACGCCCCGTGGAATCAGAGGGGTTGACGTCCACGTCGGCGTCGCGCGCGTGGGCCCTGACCCACCTCGCCGAGCCCCTCACCCTCGCCGGACTGGCCGCGCACGACGCCATGTCCGTGCGCACCTACAGCCGCCGCTTCCGTGAGGAGACCGGCCTCACCCCGATCCAGTGGCTGACCCAGCGCCGGGTGGACCGCGCGCGCGAACTCCTGGAACAGACCGACCACACCGTCGACCGCATCGCGACGGAGGCGGGCTTCGGCACGGGCGCGTCGCTCAGAGCGCACTTCCAGGCGGGGCTCGGGGTGTCGCCGGGGGCGTACAGGTCGACGTTCAGGGGGAGGTGAGGTCGACGTTCAGGGGAGGTGAGAGGGGGAAGCGAGAGGGGGGAGTGAGGGAGCCGGCCGGCGAGCGGGTACGGACATGAGTATGCGTACTCCGCCGCCCACCGCGGCCCCTCCCGGAACCTCGTACTCATGACAGCTCCCAGAACCTCGTACTCATGACAGCCGGAACCGCAGCAGCACGTCTCCTGAAGCCTCTGCCCCGCAGCCCGTGGCCGGAGCGCTGGCTGACGCGTCTGCTCCTCGCGGGCCTGTCCACGGCGGCGTACGTCCTGTGCATGCCCTGGGACCTGCGCAACCGCCCGCAGACCCCCGGCTCGATCACCGAGACCACCCCGGTGACGAGCCTCGGCGTCACCATCCTCGCCGTGTCCCTCCTGGCCCTCGGCGCGTACGCCGGCCGCCGCGACCGCCTCCCCCTCGCGGTCCTGCTGGTGGCGGCCCCGCCGATCGCGCTCCTCTACGCGTCCTTCGCGTCCCACCCCGACCCGGAAGGCATCTTCCCGTGGCAGCTGGTGTGGTGGTTCTTCTCGATCGTGATGGCGGCGGCGGTGCTCATCGCCGCGGCGGTGGGACGCACGTTCCGCGAGGATGACGACCGGTAGTCCGCGTACCGCCCGACGCACCGCCCCGACACGACCCCACCGCCCGGGAGCCCCGATGACCATCCGCAGGATCGTCCCGAACCTCACGACGCCGTCACAGGAGTCGATGGCCGAGAACAGCGGCTTCTACGGCCTGCTCGGCTTCGAAGAGGTCATGAACATGGGCTGGGTGACAACCCTGGCGTCCCCTTCCAACCCGACGGCCCAGATCAGCTTCCTCACCCACGACGCGACCGCGCCCGTGATCCCGGACCTCAGCGTGGAGGTCGAGGACGTGGACGCGGTCTACGCGCAGGTACGTGCGTCGGGCGCGGAGATCGTCCACGACCTCCGCGACGAGGAGTGGGGCGTACGCCGCTTCTTCGTACGGGACCCGGAGGGGCGAGTGGTGAACGTACTGGAGCACCGGGGCGCGTAGCCCCGTAGGGGTCGTAGGAGTCTGACCTACGCGGCGTGGCGGTCGGCGAGCGCCCAGGACGCGGCGGCGACGCCCCCGGCGACCGTGAACACGGCGGGCCAGGCGCCGAGCTTCTTGGCGAGCGGGTGCGACCCGGCGAAGGCGGCGACATAGGCACCACCGAGCACGGCGGCGACCCTGCCCCCGGCCGCCTGCCGCCACTGGGCCCCGGCCGCGACGCCGGCGGCGCCCAGGACGACGCCACCGAGCTGCCGCTTCTTGGTGAACCGGGCCACGGCGTACCCGCCGACAATCCCGCTCGCGGCCACTGCTGCCGCCGGTACCTTCGCCATCACTGCCTCGCTTCTCGGTCAGGTGCGGCCCGGTCTGGGCGCGGACCGATTCGAGGCTAACGCGCGGGATTGCGGCGCTTGCGGGCAGGTGGGTCCTTCCTGGGGCCGGTATTGGTGAGCCGTGGCGACGAATGGGGTGTTACGGTCCCCGCCATGTCCAACACCACCAAGGCCGAGATAGACGAGATCACGGCCGAGTTCTTCGGCGCCTTCGACAACCGGGACGGACGGGAGGCGGACGTCGACCGGATCCGCCGGCTCACGATCCCGGGCGCCGTGATCGTGAGCACCGGCCCGGCGACCACGGCCTACACGGTGGACGAGTTCATCGAGCCGCGCCGGAAGCTGCTGTCGGACGGCCGGCTGGTGGAGTTCACCGAGTGGGAGACGTCCGAACGGACGGAGATCGCGGGGGACATCGCAGCGCGCTTCGGCGAGTACCGCAAGTCCGGCATCATGAACGGCGAACCGTTCGAGGGCGGCGGCACGAAGTCCATCCAGTTCGTCCGCACGCCGGAGGGCTGGCGCATCGCGTCGTTCACTTGGTACGACCAGCCTTGACGGCCGCTGTGCGCGGAACGGGGCGTCAGCTGGTCGCCGATCGAGACATGCGGACGCAGGGCCCGATCGACGACCAGCTCAGCCCAACGACACGATCAGCCACGCAAGTCCGTCTATAGCTAGTCGTCGGTGCGCTCGTCGTCATCGTCATCGTCGTCGTCGCCGTCTGGCAGGGCGAGGCGGGCGCCCCTGCTACAGGCGATGCGGTGCACGTCACGCAACGCCTCAGTCAACCGGGCAGCCAAGAAGCGCAGTTGGGGCGAGGTGGTCTTGCTGTCGCTGTCGCTGTCGCAGAGCAGGTCGGCGGCGTGGTTCAGGAGCTCTTCGGCCATGTCGAGCTGAACGGACTCGACGTTGTCGGCTACGCGGGAGAGGTAGCTGCTGCCTGTGCCGTCGCCGAGGAGGTAGCAGGGGTTGCCGTCCACGTTGGACCAGGGGAGGAGGCGGGGTCGGCTCATGGTTCCGGCGTCGTGGCCCTGGTAGATCACGCGACCACCTTGATGCCGTGGATGCGGTGCGGGCCGATGTCTACGCCGTGTACGGCGAGCCAAAGGGCACGGCGCCGGGCACGTTGCCGCTTCGCCTGCTCGCGTTGCTCGTGGGCGAGGAGGTAGGGCCGGACGAGCCGGGAGTCTTCACCGCGGAGGAGCGTTGCGTGTGGGGAGGGACGGCGAGGTGGGGTGAGGGCTGCGGGCGCAGGGCTCGGCGGCGCCCCCGCGTGGTGCCGGTGCCGCCCGGAGGCGGGCCACGCAAGCCGCAGCAGCGCCTCGATGAGGCGGGCGACAGGGTTCAACACGTCATCAATTCCTCTGAAGTCGGTGGCCATGCCCCGGGCCGTTTCGAGAACGGCCGCGGGGGTCGTCCGTGCCTGAGGGCAGGTCGACCTGCATGGACATCGCTGCGTAGCGATCCGCTTACAGAGTGAGATGGGCCGGGTTAGTCTCGCCAGGGGGTCGGACGTGACAAAGCATCTGTCGCACGGGAGTTGACGATGAGAAACACCTATGGGGAATGGTTGAAGGCGCAGCGCGAGGCGGCGGGCGTAACGCAACAGGAGCTGGCCACGGCGGCGGTCATGACGCGTTCGCACATCTCACACATCGAGGCGGGGCGAAGGCTGCCGTCGAAGGAGGACGCGCGGAGGCTGGACAAGGCCCTGAACACCGGGAATGTGTTGAGCAGCTTCCTCCCCGACAGTGACGGGGCGGTGGCTGAGCACTTCGAGTCAGCCCATGCGCTCGAACAACAGGCGGTTGAGCTCAGGGAGTTCGCGCTCTCCTTCGTCCCCGGCATTCTCCAGACGGAAAGGTATGCCCGTGCGGTTTTGAGCCCGTCCTACCCTCCCGTGAGGGGAAAGGAATGTGACAGGCTCGTTGTCACACGGCTTGAGCGAGCGAAGATCCTTGAGGATCCGGTATCGCCCGTAGTGTGGGCTCTCCTGGACGAGGCTGTGCTGGGCCGACCTATTGGCGGCCCCGACGTCATGGCCGAGCAGATCATGCACATCGTCAGGCTGGCCGAGTCGGGACGCATCCGTGTGCACGTACTACCGCGCTCCTTGGGGTTTCACCCGTTGCTGGAGAGCATGCTGACACTGATGTGGTTCGACGATCAGCCGCCGGTGGCGTACAGCGAGGGGGTACGGATGGGGAAGGTGCATGACTCCCCGGCCATGGTCCAGGAGCTGCAAGGTCGTTACGATCTTGCGCTGAGCGACGCACTGCCGCTCAAGGAGTCACTGGCCCTACTGCGGGCGACGGCAAAGGACTACGGACACCATGACTGAACCGATCATCTGGAACGCCGCCGCACTGAACGGCTGGCGGAAGTCGTCCTACAGCGGCAGTGAGGGCGGCAGCTGTCTGGAAGTCCTGGACAACCACCCCGCAGGCATCCCCGTCCGAGACTCCAAGACCCCGAACGGGCCCGCGCTGGTCTTCCCTTCGGCCGGCTGGACCTCGTTCGTCATAGCGGTCAAGGCCGGAATCCTCCACCCCTGACCTCTCGCGTCGGCTCGGGTCTGTCCATCACCGATTTCCGGCAGGTGCCGGTGAACGACGTGCTGGCCGCCGCCGCGGCGCGTGTCGAGCGGTCGCGCATCATCCCGGAGCCGGTTCCTCCTGCTCGTCGAGGAGGCCGGCCTGCGAGCCCAGATCGGCGACGAGCAGACAATGGCCGCCCAGCTCGGCTACCTGCTCACGGCGGGAGCACTGTCACAGGTGTCGCTCGGCGTCATACCGGCGGACACATCGAACCGCTGTCACTGGCCCATTGAGACGTTCCACGTGCACGACGACTGGCTCGTCTCCGTCGAACTCACCTCGGCAGAGGCCAACATCACAGAGCCGGCGGAGATCGCCTTGTACCTGCAGGTGTTTGAACAACCGCGGAGCATGGCCGTGTGCGGGGTTGACGTGCGCGCGCTCATCACGCGTGCCATCGACGTGCTCGACCAGGGCCGGACGTGAGCGCCCTGGCCGTGTCAGCGCGCGAGGTCACGCCGACGGACAGAGCATGTTCCACGCCGGGCGAATTCGCTTGCCGGCATGGGTTTCGAAAGGGCTGCTGCGCTGAGGGCAGAGGGCCGCAGGCCTCACGATGTTGCTGAGATCGCGGAGTTGAGCAGCAGCGTCGCATCCTCGTACTGACGGGTCTCGTGGAAGCTCGCGACTATCCGGAGCACGGCGTCAAGGTCCCGGCGTGCGGCGTTAGCGATCACGGCATCGGCGGCTTCGGATAGTCCGGCCGAGCGGCACGATGCGACGACGCGTGGAATCTCACCCGCGGGAAGGGTCATTGCGGACTGCCAGATCATGAAGAAGGCGTCCTGCGTCTGACGTCGCAGCAGGCGATTCACTAGGGTCTCCAGCTCCGTCCAGCCCGCGTCTTCGTTCGCGTGCGGGTGCCGGTCCCCCTCCGGCAGGGGGACCGGCACCCGCACGCGCTTGCGCGCCCGCAGCTGGCGCTTTCGGGCGAACGCGGCAGTGTGGCGCCGCCGCGAGATCCGGACGGCCGGCTTGGCCGGGGTCGTTCCTGGCCTGTCCGGCTGGCCGGAAAGCAGAGTCAGGAGTTCATCCAGGGAGTGCGGAATTCGGATACCGGCGAGGTCAGTGTCCTGGCGTATGGCGGCGTAGATCTCGCAAAGCACCTCAGGCTTTGGCTGGTTCCTGCCGTTCAGGTATCCGTTCAGCGTGCTCGTGGCGACTTGGCACTCCTTGGCCAGCTGCTCCTGAGTGAGGTCGGTGCAGTCCTTAACCCGTCGCAGGGCGGTGGCGAACGCGCGCCTTTCATCGGAGTGCTCGGGCGGGAACTCCTTCCATCCCTGCGTTCTCTTGGCCACAGCATCCCCTCCTCGGAAGCACGCCTGAGCAGCGTAAGTCCCCGATTGTGAGCGATGTTTGGGCTTTCAGGAAAGTGCTCTGGGGCGAATGTGACTTACGAGCGCCAGTGAAAGTCTTGTGGGACTGGAATTTCCCTGGGTGGCCACGCCATGGTTGAGGGGACCGCCGGAGGAGGCCTCAACTCGCCTTCCTCCGGTGCGTCTTCTGACCAACCGATCCAAGGGGGCACGGTATGGCTCTTCCGGCGTGGGACGATCCGGAGCTCGGAACGATGAAGCGCGCGGCGCTCTGGCTGATCGCAGTGATCGGCGAGGGAAACACCTTCACGAAGGCGGACGTAGCTAAGGCGTTCCCTGGTGTGACGCAGGCGGACCGCCGTGTACGTGACCTGCGTTCGCATGGCTGGCAGATCGACACGCATCGCCAGGACCCGAGCCTCGGCCAGCACGAGCAGCGCTTTGTGTCGGCCGGCGAGCCGGTGTGGGAGCCCGGTAAGGGCAGCGGCCGGTCGGGCTCCACGATCACGGAGACGCGCCGCCGCGAGGTTCTGCTCGCGGACGGCAACATGTGCCGCTCCTGCGGCATCGCGGCGGGCGGGGACTACGGAGACGGTTTCGACACCGCGCAGATCGACATCGCGCGCCGGCCGGTGGTGCGGGCCGACGGCAGCGAGCAGATCGAGCTGGTGGCTGAGTGCAACCGCTGTCGTATCGGCGGCCGCTCGAAGAAGGTGGACTTGGGGCAGATCGAGGTGGGCATTTTGGGGCTTGGTAGCTTCGAGCGCAACGTGCTCGCAGGGTGGATCGCGAAGGACCAGAGGGAGTTCAGCAAGGTGGAGCGGCTCTGGGCGGTGTACCGCACGCTTCCCGCGGAGTCTCGCGAGCGGTTCCGCGAGGCTCTCACGACGTCTGACGTCTAGTTCCCATCGCTTGGGGTGGGGCCGGCCGGCCCCACCCCCTGGTACGTAGCTGAACTCTCAGGAGGAAATCATGAGTAAGGACTTCGGTGCGCCGCCGCTTGCCGCGGACAACCGCGAAATCGTGGACCAGCGCCTTAAGGAGGCCGCCGCCGGTCAGGGGCTGCGCGAGACGCTGACCATTGAATGGCGGACTCAGCCGAAGGTGGTCGAGGTTATCGACATGCCGGTGGAGGCCCTCTACTTCAACCCGGCGACGCACCGGATCCGGGCGCAGCGGAGCTTCAGTCCCGAGAGGGACCGTCTGCTGGATGAGAATCCGTGGAGCTCAGAGAGCCAGGATTACTTGCAGTACCTCCTGCAGGCCAAGCCGGACGACCCGTCCAAGAGGGACCCCGCGTTCGCTGACCTCAAGGAAAGCCTCCAGGAGTACCGGCAGAACGAGCCCGGTCTCATCACCAGGGACGGCATTCTGGTCAACGGCAACACCCGCGCGGCCGCGCTCAAGGAGCTGGGCGTACCGAACATCCGCGTTGGCGTGCTGCCGGCCTCGTCCACGTGGGCGGACATCAACGCGGTCGAGCTCTCGCTGCAGCTCCGGCAGGACAAACGGCGCGACTACTCGTATATCAACGAGCTCATCGCGATGCAGGAGCAGATCGATTCGGGGCGCCAGGTCACTGACATCGCGAAGGCTTTCCACAAGCGTGCCGCCACGGTTGAGGCCGACTTGTGGATTCTGGCCACGCTTGAGGACCTGCGGCAGCGGTCCCGCGCGGGCTCGGCGCAGCTCCAGCTGCTCGATTTCGAGGACGCCAAGGAAAAGCTTCATGAGCTCTACCGAGCGTGGGTGAAGGAGTCGAAGAGGAACCGCGATCTCGCGGAGCTGATGAAGGAGAACCGCCTCGCCGCGATCTCGCTGAAGTTCTCCAAGACCGACATCCGTCTCATCGAGTCGGACTTCCGGAAGCGCTACCTGGAAACCCGCCTTACGCCGGCTCTCCAGCCGGATGTCTCCGCCCCGCAGGAGCGCCGTATCCCGGGCATGACGCGTGTGGTCAGGCCCGCGGCCCAGCCCTATGCCGAGGCGCAGGCCTTTACCAATCAGGTCCTGCAGGCGAAGGCTCTTGAGCGCGCTGGTGCCGGGGAAGCATCCGAGGTCGCTTCCAGGATCGTCGAACAGGCTCGTACCGCGATCGAGGACGCTCTGGAGCCGGCTGGCAAGGATGCCCGCGTGCGAAAGCGCAAGCAGGCCGCGTCTGACCGTCTGAACGATGCCTGCCAGGACATCGAGCAGTGCATCCTCGACATCGGCCTCGCCCGCGCGTCGAACAGCCTGGACGAGGAGACCCTCGACGACTCAGTGCTGAAGCTCAAGGCGACCCTGGAGAAGCTCGCGCGTGAGGCGAAGCGCAGCGTAGCGGAGCCCGGCGACGGAGTGGCATGGCTGCTCGACGCGGTCACCGAGGAGCAGGCATGACCGTGGCGGAGGAACGTTCGCTCACCATCGGCTTCGACACCACCCGGACCAAGGTGGTACTCCGCGCCGCACAGCAGTTCCAGCGTGATCTCGCCTCGCTGGCCACCCGCTTCTCGGTGGGGGGCCAGCGCAGCCTGCTTACGGCCGAGGTTGGGCTGGACGACTTCCTGGCCGGCATTGAGGCGCTGGCTGACTGGCCCGACGACGGGGTCGACTGGGATCAGGAACTCCTGGCACTCGTCGAGAGCGTCATGGACGACTCGGACTTCGCGGAGCGCCAGCTTCAGGGCGAGTCCGTGCGGCACGTTGACGCCGACGATGTTGAGAGCCTGCTGGGTGTCAGTTGGAAGGCCGATCTCACCAGCTTTCAGCAGCGCGACATCGCGCACTTGCTGTCTATGCAGCACGGGGCGAATTTCAGTGTCCCCGGGGCGGGCAAGACACGCGTCGGCCTCGCGGTGTACGCCGCGATGAAGGAGCGGGGAGACGTCCGACGCCTGCTCGTCGTGAGTCCCAAGTCGGCTTACGAGTCGTGGCTGTTCGAGGCAGACGAGTGCTTCAAGGAGGCGCCCGTCACCCGGGTGATGGGGAGTACGCCGGACCCGTCCGCGGAAATCCTCATCGTGAACTACGAGCGTCTCGACAAGTCTCTCAACGCGCTCGCGTCGTGGCTGCGCGCCGCCCCCTCCATGGTCATCCTCGATGAGGCACACCGGATGAAGCTCGGTGCGCGGGGGATTTACGGGAGTGCCTGCATGGCGCTGGGGCCGCTGAGCCGGCGTCGCCTGATCCTCACCGGAACGCCGGCGCCGAACGGGGCGAGGGACCTCGAGAACCTCCTCTCCTTCGTCTGGCCCGGCCAGGGCCGCAGGATCGTGACCAGCGCGGTCGACGGAGGAGACCTCGCCTACGCGAGCCAGGTGCTCCGGCCGATGTTCACCAGGACCACCAAGCACGAGCTGGGCCTGCCCCCGTTCGAGACACGGATCCGGTACGTGCCGCTTCCGGACGGGTCGCTCCACCGCGAGATCTATGACGCCCTGGTCGGACGGTACTCCGCCCGGGCGTCAGCGGAGCGGGACGATTTCGACGCTCTCGGGAAGGCGATGCTGCGCCTGCTCATGGCCGCGACGAGTCCTGCTTTGCTCGGGGAAGGGGAGAGCCGCTACGAGCCGCTGGCCTACCGGGTTCCTCCCTTGGAGGTGCCGGCTGGCGATTCGCTGTTCACGTTGATGCGCGATCTGCCCGCGTACGAGCTCTCACCGAAGTACAAAGAAGCGCTGAAGATCGTCTCTGAGAACGCCGCGGCCGGCCGAAAGACCCTGGTCTGGACGACGTTCGTGCGGAGCCTGACAACCATGGAGCGTCTGTTCGCGGCCTATGAGCCGGCAGTGGTCCACGGGGGCACTCCGGACCGCGAGGAACAGATCCGGCGTTTCCGCTCTGACCCCGACTGCATGGTGCTGCTCTCCAACCCGGCCACCCTCGGCGAGGGGATCAGCCTGCACCACGAATGTCACGACGCGGTGTATGTCGACCGCGACTTCATGGCGGGGCGTTTCCTGCAGAGCTTGGACCGGATCCACCGTCTGGGGCTCGCTCCGGACACGGAGACCAGGGTGACCGTTCTGGCAGCCGAAAAGACCATCGACGAGGTAGTGGCGCTGCGGCTCGAACAGAAGCTGGAGTTCATGGGGAAGATCCTCGACGACCCTTCGGTCCAGCAGCTTGCTGATCTGCAGGAGGAGCCCTCGATCGCGGCAGGCATGGATATGGGCGACGTACGGGCACTGATGGCCTACCTCGACAATGCAGTACGTAACTGAGAGCACCCGCAAGGCGGCGTACCGCTGGCTGACCAGGCTGCAGGAGTCTGAGATCCGTCGATTGCGGGTCGTATTCAGCAACAGCCCGTTCTACGCGGACCTCACGCCCAGCCAGTATGACCAGGGGCTTGTCTGGCTCCGCAGCCTCGGTCTTGTGACGCCCCAGGGAACGGCTGCGGTGGCCGTGCGGGCGAGGGACTTGAGTGATGCGGAAGCAGCGATATCGCGGGTGCTGGCCAAGAGAGACCTTGAGGCCAGAAAGGCCACGGGCGAATCCGGTGAACGGGCGCTACTGGAATTGCTCAGGGAGTCTGGCGCGCAGGATGTCTTCCACGCCGCGGCCGCATCCGACTCCTACGGGTACGACATCGCCGCGACCGTGGCGGGCCGTCGGCTGCATATCGAGTGCAAGGCTACGACTGACGCACGGCAGTTGGCCGTTTACCTCTCGCGCAATGAGTTCGAGACTATGCGGATGGACCCTCTGTGGATCCTCGTCGCGGTGCTGGTGGGGGAGGACGGACAGGTGCGGCAGGTTGCGACCGTCGACAGGGCGTGGCTCAGGGCCGCGGCACCGGCCGATACCACCGGAGACGTCCGGTGGGAGTCGGCGTGCTTCCGCGTGCCGTCGCAGATGATGGCTCCGGGGATCATGGCTGGATCCGAGAGGATGCTCGCCCACCACGGGCAGGAAGCGGCTGGCCTCCGTGTCTGGGGAAGATCGAGGGATCTTGCTCTGTTGAGCTGATGCGGCCTGCATGAGCCGTCGGAACGGGCGGCTTAGCGCTCTCGTGGGTGTGACGGACCTGCTGGGAGGGGAAGTTGTCCGGTCCCGCGACTCCTGCCTGGCCGGGATGCGACACTTGCATGTCTGCCAACGCCGCACACCAGGAGAAGCCGAGAATGAGCACCGCCGACAGGCTGACCTCAATTGAGATCTGCGCCGGTGCCGGCGGCCAGGCGGTCGGGCTCCACGCGGCGAAGTTCCGGCACTTGGCGCTCGTGGAGATTGATCAGTACGCTGCCGCGACGCTCGCTCTGAACGTCCGAGAGAACCCCGCGTGGAAGTGGGAGCGGGAACACTGCCTCATCATCAACCGCGATGTGAATACCTTCAAGCCACTCGAAGAGGTTCCCAGCCCCTCCAGCAAGGGGAAGAAGGGAAACTCTGGGAAGCACGGCGAGGAAGGCGATTTCCTTAAGCCGGGAGAACTCGACCTCCTTGCTGGCGGAGTGCCCTGCCCCCCATTCTCGGCCGCCGGAAAGCAGCTCGGGCGTGATGATGAGCGTGACCTCTTCCCGAAGATGCTGGATCTCGTTGATCAGCTCCGGCCGCGCGCGGTGATGATTGAGAACGTACGTGGCCTGGTCGAGCCGGAGCCGAAATTCCGCTACTACCGCAACCACATCAAGAACCGGCTGCGTAAATCCGGCTACGTGATCTGCGGCTGGAATGTCCTGGAAGCTCAGGACTTTGGTGTTCCGCAGCTCCGTCCGAGGGCGATCCTGGTGGCCATCCGGAAGGACCAGTACAGGGGATTCGACTGGCCGGTTCCCCGGAAGAAGATCACGACAGTGGCGCAGGCGCTCGAGGAATCCATGGCCCGGCGTCTTGGCGGGAAGGACTCACCGCTGTTCAAGCAGTGGTGGGACAAAGCGAGCCTTGGCACCGTCGCGCCGACTCTCGTGGGCGGCTCGAAGAAGCACGGCGGTGCCGATCTCGGACCGACCCGGGCCAAGAAGGCGTGGAACGCCCTCGGGGTGAACGGCATGGGCGTGGCCAATGATGAGGACAAGATCACTGACCGGGACCGCGACCTGGGAAGTCTGGCGAACGAGCGCGGCCCCATGCTGACGGTCGACCAGGCGGCGATCATCCAGGGATTCCCCAAGGACTGGCGCTTCGAGGGCAAGAAGACGGCCCAGTACAGGCAGGTGGGGAACGCATTCCCGCCTCTGGTTGCCGAGGCCGTCGGGCGTGCTATCGCGGCAGCTCTCCAGCGCACGGGAGAGCTGCGAGAAGACCCGCACCCCGAATTCGAGCCGGAGGAAGACCCCTCATTCACGGCGGTCCAGGAGAGCTTTTCGGCGAGCTAGGACGGCTTGCGAGACAACGGCCGCGCACTCGTCCGCCGACTGGTGCTCCCAGAACCGCAGCACCAGCCAGCCCGCTTCCTCCAGGCGCTGAGTGGTGTCACGGTCCCGCGCCACATTGGTGGCGACTTTGCCGGACCAGTAGCCGGGGTTAGTTTTCGGCGCTACGTAGTGCTCCGGGCAGCCATGCCAGTAACAGCCGTCCACGAACACGGCCACCCGGACCGGTCGGAAGACGATGTCGGCCGTCCGGCGCAGGCCGGGAAGCGGGCGTGCGGCCACCCGGTACCGCAGCCCCTGGGCGTGCAGGAGACGCCGGAGCAGGCGTTCTGGTTTCGTGTCGCGGCTGCGGATCGCCTGCATGTTCCTGCGGCGCGCGGCCGAGGAGGCCCAGGATCCTTCCGGGGCCTCCCAACCAGGCTTGTCTGGCTGCACTGGCTCTGCGCCTCCCGCGAGCGGAGCTGCTCAGCTGACGTCGATGACCGGAGAGTCCTTCTTCGAGTCGATCGTACGGAACGTGAGGTACGGGACCGGCTTGGCCGCGGGATCGGTGGCGGGGATGATGGCCGCCGCGATGATCACCTTGTCCGGAGCGACGGCCCCGCCGGCCACCAGGCCGTCCAGTGAGCCGTCGGCTTGGTTCCCGACCGCGTAGAGCAGCACGGCGCCGCGCCGGGGCTGGTGCAGCTGGGTCGCGAAGGGGTCATCGTCGCTGAGGGCGCGGGCGCCAGCGATGCGCTCCGCGGACTGGCGGTGGGCCACACCGGAGAGACGGTTGAAGACGCCGTGCTCGTTGCGCCCTCGCTTGACGAGCGTGAGCGGCACAGAGCCGAGAATGCTTCCCGCGGCGCTGTCTCCGTCGGACATCTGCGGCGCGATCACGACCCAGTCATCCGTGGCGCAGCCCAGCTCCCCCGGGTCCCGCAGGTACTCAAGGTGCGGGGCCACCAGGTCAGGGCGCCCCCAGGTCACGCTGTCCAGCGTCTTGAGTAGCTGGCTGTGACTGATGACAGCGGTCTTAGCGGCATAGCGGGTGAAGCTGCCCCGGTCACCGCCGAGGTGCACGAACACGGAGGGGTCGTTGTCCAGCGCGCCGAGCACGGGGCGCCAGGCCTCGTTGCTGTGCCGGAGCCTTTCCCGGTCTGTCGGGTAGGCGAGCGGTTCGATCCAGTCACCCGGGGACCTCACCGCGACCAGCTCCGCATTGAACATCTTGTTCTTCGCCGACGGCGGCAGCGTCCGCAGATGCTGCGCCACCAGGGGCGGCACTCGTGCCGGGGTAAGGCGCGGCTGACCGTCGACCAGACCGGTGTACTTGGCGAGCTGCTGGCGGAACAGTTCCTCGTCCCGGCAGATCGCCTCGAACCGCTCGTAGAGGTCGGCGGTCTGCTTCCGGCCGTAGGCCTCCTCGCGGCCGATGTACAGCCGGACCAGATCCCGGTAGCCGTGCCGGAAGCCGAACCAGCGGCCCATCTGCATCAGCGTGTCAGCCTGATGCGTCGTACGGCGGTAGTACGTCACGGTCAGGCCCTCGACCGTGAAGCCCCGGGAGAGCTTGGTGCCCCCGACCAGAATCTTCCAGACCGGCACCGGACCGTGGAAGTCGAGGTCGAGCGCGGCGAAGTAGGCGTCGGAGTCACCGTTGACGACGATGACCGGACGGCCGCCAGAGGTGATCCGCTGCCGGGCGTCGCTGACGTATCCGCGCAGCTCGCCGTAAGTGGCCGGCGTCGGCAGGTCAGGAGCCTGCGCCGCTGACACCGGGGCGAAGTCCTTCTCGTACAGGGCGGCCAGGCGCTCGTGGCCCGCGGAGGAGGAGTAGCCGGACTCGTGCCACATGGTGTTGATGCGCAGCGCCAGCTCCGCGTGGTCGTCCGTCTTCAGCGACTCGTGGACGAGCATCGTGTGGTGGCGGAAGTCGGCGTCCGTCACCCCGTGCTCCGCGCGGTACAGCTTGAGAGCACCGGTCAGGAGGAACGCGTCCAGCGCTTCCTGCAGGCGGTCGTCGTCGTAAGTATCCGTGTAGATACCGCGTACGTGCGCCTTCTCCTGAGAGTTGGTGATGTCGCGTTCGGCTTCGGGGACCGGGCTGTCAAGGTCATGGAAGTCCTGGACGCCCATGTAGCCGGCAGGCCGGGGAAGCGAGATCAGGAAGTCGGTCGGGAAGATGTCGTGGGCGTCAGACGGGTCCACGAAGACGTTCGCGAACGGGGTCGCCGTATAGCCGACGTACTGTGCACGCGGCAGCAGCCCGAGCAGCTGGGAGATCTGGTCGTTGATCGCCGTGCGCTCCTTGCTGCCAGCCGCCCACTTCTTCGGGTTCGATGTGTTGAGGGACGCCTGGTCAGACTCGTCGTCGATGATCAGAGTCGGCAGCTCGCCGAGCAGCGACTTGATCTGCTTGAGATCCTTCACCAGCTTGCTGAGCACGGCTTTGTTCTTCTTCACGACCATGACGCGGGCCGCCGCGTGGTGCAGGTTGGCGGGGTGGTGCAGTGGACGGGTCTGGTCGCGCTTCTCGTACTCAAGGGCACGGATGCCCGTGGCTAGGGTCTTGTAGTCGTTGTCGCGGGTGGTGAGGCGCTCGATGTCGAACGCGCCGCGCAGGGACGGACGGCCGCCGTGCGAGACGAACTTCGGCCAGTCCGGGTCGTCGTCGCCCACGTAGTCGACGCCGACGAGCGAGTCCAGGTCGTCCGGGTCGGCCCCGCGCAGGATGTTCTCCTGGCCGATCAGCTCCATGTCGATGCGGCGCTGGGTCTGGGCCCGCAGCATGTTGAGCGTGCCGCCGAGGACGATGACCAGGCGGTAGCCGGCATCGATCGCCTTAGCCGTCACGCCCGTGAAGTTGGCGGTCTTGCCGGACTGTACGTAGCCGACGACCAGCCCCTTCGCCTGGCGCGCCGGGATCTGTTCGGGGTCGGTCAGCCGTTCAACGACGGCACGGCTCGCTTCGTCCAGGCTGGCGATCGAGGCGGCGGACCACCCCTTTGACTGGAGCTTCTCTTCGTAGGCGCGCCAGTAGAAGGAGCGGGCAGCGGCACGCTCCAGGGTGTACCAGTCATGGAAGTCCTTGGTGACGATCGTCGGTGCCGGTATCTCGGACATCGGCACCACAGTGTCGAGAACCTTCCTCAGATCAGTTCCGAGGGCGAGCTTGCCGTATGCGGCGTCGCGCCGTGCCCGGGTGCGCGGGCTGGCGCCGTCGGCCCATGCGGCCTCCAGGGCGAAGTCCCAGTTGTTCAGATGGCGGTTCCAGAGGGCGACAAGTTCGTTGTCGCCCTTGAGTATCCGGGCACGGAACGTTTCCTCAGAGAGGTCCTCGTCGGGGTGCCCGGCATCAGCGATGAATGCTGCCATCTTGCCGAAGTGCCGAGGCGTGCTGCCCATCCCGGCGAGGGCATTCGTGTGGATCTCAAGCAGAGCGTCGTCCGTCGTCATGCTGGCGGCTTCCTTGGCGAAGTGAGGAGACGTGAGTGCGTCTGGCGGTGGCGGCGGCAGGTCAGCTGTCGGGCCGCATACGCCGTTCACGCTGGGAGCGGACCGACGCCAGAAGGATGGTGTTCCAGTAGTCGATCCGGTCCTGCCGGGCCCGCTCCCAGCGGCCGAGGCCGAAGCAGTCTTCGAGGAGCAGGTAGAGCAGGGTCTTGGTGACGGGCGCGTCGTTCGAACCGCCGCGGCGGCCGTCGTTGAAGTCCTCGCGGTACGTCTTGTTGAGAAGGACCGCGTTGGACTCCCGGTCCAGGGCGAAGAAGACGTCGTCGGCCAGCGTCGTCCACGTGAACGCGATGGGGTCCTCGCCCGGCTTTTCCGGGAGCTCCTCCCTGATGACCCGCTTGATCATTGGGTCGAGCCCCTTGCCGGGCGGAGTCACGGCCTTGCGGACGATCTCGGAACGCTTCGATCCGTCGCGGTACGCGGTCTCGGCCGCGGCGAGGAAATGCTGGAAGGTGGCCCCCTGTGCGTCCACCGCCTTGTCCACTGCCGAGGTGAAGGCCGGGGTGACCGTGACGCGTTCCTTCTTCACGTCGAGACTGAAGACGTTGTTCGCCACCAGCGGCAGATCCACCGCCACGCGGGCCAGGACGAGATGGGTCTCGGCGCTGCGCAGGTTGTTCCAGCCGCCGGCCTGGACGAGTCGGTCGTTGCGGTAGAAGTAGAAACCCTGCCGCTCGGCCAGGGGACCAATCTGGCGGAATCCGGCCTGATTTGACTTGGCCGGCCACACATGGGCGGTGAGCGCGAGGTCGCCGACGCCTTCGACCGGAGCCGTGAACGTACGCGGATAGCCCTTGCTGCCCGGGACCTTGTAGCCGAACGGGTCCAGCGGCTCGACGGCGATGTGGTCGACCTCCTCGCCGAACCCCGCACCGGCGCCGGTCACATCCCAGACGGCGATGTCCAGCTGCAGACCACGCTGAAGGAAGCGGTGGAGATACAGGCCGAGATGGGTCTCCAGACGCGCTATGGCCTTCGACAGGAACGCCTCGCTGTGCCCGCGCGCGACAGTCTCAAACGCGTGCACCCCGTCCCAGCGGACGACCGTGCCCTGCCACTCGATGACGCCGTCGTAGCGGTCGACCATGTCCTGCGCGTACCGCTGGTCGACGGTGTCGCAGCGGAACGAGTCCTCGACGCCCTCGGTGGTCAGCCGGCGGCCCGCGGCCCGGCTGCGCTTGGTACGGCTGATCACGGTCAGCGCCGACGCATTGGACAGCGACGCCGCCTTCAGGCCCGTGCCGTACATGCCGAGTGCGCCGTCGCCGTAGTCCCGCCGACGGCCCACGGTCATCGCCCCGTCCAGGGCGTCGTCGTCCATGCCCCGGCCGTTGTCGATGATCAGCAGGGTCAGGATGCGGTCGGCGTCGCGCAGGAAGTGCACGACGATCGTGTCGGCCTTCGCGTCGATCGAGTTGTCGATGAGGTCGGCGACGGCGACCTCGAAGCCGTAGCCCTGATTGGACAGGGCCTTGCCGTAACCGGAGTCCGGCGGCAGGTGCGTGCTGCCCGTCGTGGGTACGTCGTACTGCCATGCGGCACCGGATTCGTAGGGCATGACCATCCTCGCGCACACAGGTCGGGGCCTGCGTGGGGGGACGGAGCGGCCCGACGGTTCATCAATCGGTAAGTGTGACGGTACTGCAAAGGTCGGACATAGTGTGGCGAGGGGCCGAAGACTGGCGGAATCCCTCGCGGAATTCCGGATTCCGCCCTCCGTCCACCCGTCTTTCCGCCCGCCGACGCGAACGCCCGGCCCCGACCCAACACCCCTCAGTCCACGGTCAGGTCAGTTTTCCGCCACCCCATGACACTCCCCGTACGCCGACCCCGACCCGCACCAGCACTCCGCCCCCCGCTCCGGCGGCCACGGGATCGCTCGGCCTCGGGCCGCCAGTGTCGTGGCGTACTGCGGTAGCAGGGACGCGTCTGCCGGGGACGAGGATTCTGACGCCGCGAATGCCTCGTACGACGGGACCGTGCCCGTGACGATGCCGAGGTTCGGTGTGCCCGAGGCCGCGAGTTCGCGGAGGGAGGACTCTATGGTCGACAAGTGCTCTTCGTGGGTCGGGTATTCGGAGGCAAGGGTCGGGTACGCGGCCAGCAGTTCGGCCAGTTCCGTCGACGGCCAGTGCAGTACCGCCACCGGGAACGGGCGGGACAGGGCCTGCCGGTACGTGCCCAACTCGGCGTGCAGGCGCATGATTTCGGCCTTCAGCTCCGCCGGGTTGTTCGAGCCGAGCGCCCACGTCCGGTTCGGGTCGTGGAGTTCGTCCAGGGACACCGCAGCCTTGTGGACGAGGTCCGCGAGCGCGTCCCAGTCGTCGTGCTCCGCGCCGATCAGGCGGCGTACGCGGTGGCGGCCCAGGAGGAGCGGGTGGGTCTCGTACGGCGGGTTCGCGCGCTCCGCCTCCGGCAGGAGCAGCGTCAGGGCCTCCGTGAAGGTCTCGTGGGCCGCTTCCAGTTCGTCGTGCGACTCCAGGGCCTCCGCCGCGATCACATGCGCGGCCGGGTCCCTCGGGGCCGCTGTCCGGATGCCCGTGATGATCGCGCGGGCCTCCGCCTCGTGGCCGTACTCCCACAGGTTCGCGGCCATCAGGGCCTTCACGAGGTGCGGCTGCTCCAGCTCGGGCGGCGGGCCCGCGAGCAGGCGGTCGTACAGGGAGGCCGCGCGTGGGCGGGCATCGGCCAGTTCGTAGTGCGCCGCGGCCTGGAGGAGCAGTTGCTCGGCGTCCTCCGGGTACAGGCCGGCGATGCGCTCCAGGCGCTCGGCTTCGGCGATGTGGTTGACAGGGTCTACAGGCTCGGCGGGCGTAGCAGGCGTGTCGGGGCGCATGGGTGACACCGTACTGCCGACCACCGTCACCGGCGCCAGGTCACCACAGGCTCGCGTAGCCGTTGCTTTCGTTCAAGACGTACGCCATGCGCCCGACCACCACGGCCAGCGTGCCCGCCCACAGCACCATCCCCGCCCACATCCAGGCCAGGTACGAGCGGTAGCGGCTGTCGGAGTCCAGGGCCGCCAGTTCGGGGTGGGCCGGGTCGAAGCGCACCCGTACGCGGCTGCCCTCCCGGAGAGCGTGGGCGCCGACCTCGTCGGGCAGCGCCCGCTCGTGCGCGGTGCCGTCGGCCGCCGTCCAGCTGACCACCGGGTGCAGCACCGCGTACGACGCCTCGTTCGACGCGACATGACCGGTCACGGTCGCCTCGACCACCGTCCCGGTGGCGCGGCGCAGCGTCTCGGTGACGAGCTGCAGCCCCTGGGAGGTGGCCAGGACCAGGCCCGATATGAAAGGGATCAGCGCAAGTAGCCAGAGGGGACCCATGAGGCGCGATCTTAAGGGTGGGTAGGGCGGGCCGGTCCGTTCAGTCCGGTCACTGGTGAGTTACGGGAGCAGGGCCTATCTTGCGGCCGTGCGGGAGCCGAAGCGGGTGCGGGAGTGGCGGCGGGGCCGGGACCGGGAGCGGCGGCCGGTCGTCGTGCGGCAGGGGCCGCGCGCGGGGCGTCGGGTCCCCGGCCTCCGTCCCTCAACCCTGCGCGCGGGACGCCGTGCGCCCGGCCGTCGCCCCTCGGCCCTGCGGCGCCCCTCGGCCCTGCGCCGCACCCTGTGGACCGGCGCCGAGGTCACCGTCACCCTCGGGGTCGTCCTTCTCCTTCTCGTCGTCCATCAGCTGTGGTGGACCAACCGCGAGGCCCGCGCCGGCGCCGAGCGCAAGGTGCAGGCGCTGGAGCGTGAGTGGGCGGCCACCCCTGAGGAGGGGCAGGGCGACGGGAACCAGGGCGACGCCACGGATCCGGCCGGTGACGACACCCCGGCCGGTTCGTCGGGCGGCGACGGGTCGGGGAGCGGGTCCGGACGCCGTACATCCGCCGACTCCACCTCCACCTCCCGGGAAACGCCCCACTGGGACCAGGCCTACGCCGTCCTCACCATCCCCCGCCTCGGGCTCACCGTTCCCGTCGCCGAGGGCGTCGGGAAGCAGAACGTCCTCAACAAGGGCTACGTCGGCCACTATCCGGGCACGGCGCAGCCCGGCCGCGCCGGGAACTTCGCTCTCGCCGGGCACCGCAACACCCACGGGGAGCCCTTCCGGTACATCAACCGGCTGCGCAAGGGTGACGAGGTCCAGGTCCGTACGCGCGGCGCCGTGTACACGTACGTCGTCGACAAGAGCCTCTCGCAGACCTCCGCGCGCGACGGCGGCGTCATCGCGAGCGTGCCGCGCAGCGGCGTCGTGCGGGGCGCCGGTTACGGCGAGGCGGGGTACTACATCACGCTCACCACCTGCACCCCCGAGTACACGTCCAAGTACCGGCTCGCGGTGTGGGGGAGGCTGCGGTCGATGCGGCCCAGGTGAGCCGGGGGTGCCGATGACGCCCCTTCTGCCGATCGCGGCCCATCCTGTATAACGGGCAGAACGCCACAACGCGTGAACGAGAGACAGGAAGGAGGGACACCGGACATGACGCGCACCTGGACCGCAGCCCTGCGGCCCGCCGCCCTGTTCCTGTTCCTCCTCGTCGAGACCGTTCTCGTCGACACCGGCAGCCTCACCGCCGCCGTCGCGCTCGCCGCGACCGCCGCCGCGGGCTCCGCGCTCGCCGTCTGCTCCCTGCTCGCCGCCCGCAGCGCCCCCGCCGTGCCCCCCACCCGGGTCCGCACAGCGATGCGCGACCGGGAGCAACGCACCGCGTTCCTGCCGCAGCGCGATCCCGACGCCCGCGGGCGCAGCCGCCCCCGAGCACCCGGCCGTCTCCTCCTGACGGCCGCGTAGGGGACCCGCTCCACCCGCTCCACCCGCAGTCCCCCAAGGGGACCGCAGTCCCCCTACGGGCCGTCACGCCGATCGGCCGCCCTTCCCGGCGGTCTTCCGATTCCGGCACGACGGGACCCCCGGAGGGCTCACCCATGTCTACGTTCATGTCTGTCTTCGCCAGCCTGGTCGAGCACATCGCCGACCTGCTCGACCCGGTCTTCCACGCTTCGGCGACCGCGGCGGCGATCGTCCTGTTCACCGCGTTCGTACGCCTCCTCGTCCACCCCCTGTCCCGGGCCTCGGCTCGCGGGCAGCGCCAGCGCGCCAAGCTCCAGCCGCGCATCGCGGAGCTGCGCAAGAAGCACAAGAAGAACCCCGAGAAGCTCCAGAAGGCGATCATGGAGCTGCACAAGGAGGAGAAGGTCTCGCCGCTGTCCGGCTGCCTGCCGAGCCTCTTCCAGCTCCCCGCCTTCTTCCTGCTCTACCACCTGTTCTCGAACGGCAGCATCGGCGGCGAGCCCAACGCCCTGCTCGGCCACACCCTCGGCGCCGCGCCGCTCGGCGGGCGCTTCAAGGACGCGCTCGCGGACGGCGGCCTCTTCGGCGCGCAGGGCGCCGTCTATCTGGTTCTGTTCGCGATCGTCGCGGCGGTGGCGAGCTTCAACTACGTCCGTACGAAGCGTCAGATGGCCGCCCAGCCGATGCTGCCGGCCGCCGCGGACGGGCCGCAGGCGCCCGGCGCGGGTGCCATGGCCTCGATGACGAAGATCATGCCGCTGATGTCGTTCATGACGCTGTTCACGGTGGGCTTCGTGCCGCTCGCGGCCGCCCTGTACGTGGTGACGAGCACGACGTGGAGCGCCGTCGAACGGGCCGTCCTCTACCGCGACATGCCCTCCGCCGCGGTGCTTGCTACTGCCGCGTAAAGGTCCAGTCCGTGAACGAGGTATTGCGGACTGGACGAGGACCTTGGACGATCGACCAGTCCTCCGACGGCTGCACCCGTCGTGAGGTCCCTCCTCGATCAAGGGAGTCTCAACTATGAAGCTGCTGCGAGTCGGTATCGCGGGGGCGGAGCGCCCGGCCCTGCTCGATGCCGAAGGTGTCCTGCGTGACCTGGGCGGAGTCGTCCCCGACATCGACGGGGCGCTGCTCGCCGACGACGCGGCGCTGGGGCGCGTACGGGCCGCCGCCGCGTCCGGCGACCTGCCCGTGCTCGACGCGGACGGCCTGCGGGTCGGCCCGCCCGTCGCGCGGATCGGCAAGGTCGTGTGCATCGGCCTGAACTACCACGACCACGCCGCCGAGACCGGCGCCGAGCCGCCGGCGGAGCCCGTCGTCTTCTTCAAGGCGGCGGACACGGTCGTCGGCCCCGAGGACACCGTGCTCGTACCGCGCAAGTCCGTGAAGACGGACTGGGAGGTCGAGCTGGCGATCGTCATCGGGCGTACGGCGCGCTACCTGGAGTCGCACGAGGAGGCCCTCGCGCACGTCGCCGGGTACGCGGTGTCGCACGACGTGTCCGAGCGCGAGTTCCAGATCGAGCGCGGCGGCACGTGGGACAAGGGCAAGAACTGCGAGACGTTCAACCCGCTGGGCCCCTGGCTCGTGACGGCGGACGAGGTCGCGGACCCGCAGGCGCTCGGCCTGAAGCTGTGGGTGAACGGCGAACTGAAGCAGGACGGCTCGACGGCCGACCAGATCTTCCCGGTCGCCGAAGTGGTCCGGTACGTCAGCCAGTTCATGACCCTGTACCCGGGCGACGTGATCAACACGGGGACGCCGGCGGGCGTAGCGATGGGGCAGCCCGAGCCGAAGCCGTACCTGCGGGCCGGGGACGTGGTGGAGCTGGAGATCGAGGGTCTGGGGCGGCAGCGCCAGGAACTCAAGGACGCGTAAGCGCTCCGCCGGGTCAGGTGGGGAACTGCGGGGCTCGCCGGCCCGCGGTCGTTCGTCGGCCGCGGGTCCGTCGTGGCTGAGCGCGCAGTTCCCCGCGCCCCTTGTGTGTGGGGCGCTTGACTAGCCCGTGATGAAGAGGTCCAGGGCCTTGACCACCAGTGCGTGGTCCTCCAGCTGGGGGAGGCCGGAGACCACCACCGCTCCGATGACTCCCGCGCCCTCGACGGCGATCGGGAACGCCCCGCCGTGTGCCGCGTACGTGTCCGGGTCGAGCCTGGACGAGTCCTCGAACGTCGTGCCCTTCGCCCGGAAACGGGTTCCGACCAGCAGCGACGAGCAGGCATAGCGCTCGACGACGCGGCGCTTGCGAGCGATCCAGGCGTCGTTGTCCGGGGTCGATCCCGGGAGCGCCGCGTGGAAGAGCTGCTGGCCGCCGCGCGTGATGTCGATCGCCACCGGAGCCTTGCGCTCCCTGGCCAGCTCGACGAGCAGCGAGCCCAGCTCCCAGGCGTCCTCGTAACCGAACTTCGGCAGGATCAGGCGGCGTTCCTGCTCCTCGATCTCCTCGGTCGTCGGCGCGCTCACAGGGTCACCGTCACACCGTCGCGGGCCGAGCGGCGGGCCGCCTCCAGGACGTCGAGCGCGGACGCTGCCTGCTCGGCGGTGACCGGGTTCTCGCCGGTGCCGCGCAGCGCGGCGGCGACGGCCGCGTAGTACGCGGGGTAGGCGCCGGGGAGCGTCTCGACGGGGCGTCCGCCGCCGGTCAGCGGGGACTCACCGGAGCCGATCCGGCCCCACATCGACTCGGGCTCCACGCCCCAGGGCTCGCCGGCCGCCGGGATCGTGCCCTCGCGCAGCACCGCCTCCTGCGGGTCGAGGCCGTACTTCACATAGCCGGCCTGCGAGCCGAGGACGCGGAAGCGCGGGCCGAGCTGGGCCGCGGTCGCGGAGACGTACAAGTGGGAGCGGACGCCGTTCGCGTGCGTGATCGCGATGAACGTGTCGTCGTCGGCCGCCGCGCCCGCGCGCCGCACGTCGGACTCCGCGTAGACCGAGACGGCCGGGCCGAACAGGACCAGGGCCTGGTCGACGACGTGACTGCCGAGATCGTAGAGGAGACCTCCGATCTCTTCCGGGTCGCCGGACTCGCGCCAGCCGCCCTTGGGCTGCGGCCGCCAGCGCTCGAAGCGCGACTCGAAACGCCAGACGTCGCCGAGCTCGCCGTCCGCGATCAGGCCCTGCAGAGTCAGGAAGTCGTTGTCCCAGCGGCGGTTCTGGAAGACCGAGAGGAGCAAACCGCGCTCCTCGGCCAGGGCCGCGAGCTCACGCGCCTCGGCAGCGGTGCCGGCGATCGGCTTGTCGACGACGACCGGGAGGCCCGCCTTGAGGGCGGCCGTCGCGATCGGTACGTGCGTCTTGTTCGGGGAGGCGATGACGATCAGGTCGAGCTCGTCGGCCAGGGGCCACAGCTCGTCCGGGGTGGCCACGAAGCGGATGCCGTCACCGAAGGAGGCGCGGGCCTGCGCCTGACGCTCCGGGTTCGAGGTGACGACCGTGTCGAGCACGAGGCCGTCGGTCGCGGCGATCAGCGGGGCGTGGAAGACGGAGCCCGCCAGGCCGTAGCCGACGAGACCGACGCGGAGAGGGGGGCGAGGGGAGCCGGTGGCCTCAGCCGTATCTGCCGTACCTGATGTCATGCCTTCAGTCATGCATCCACTTAAGCAACGGTGTTGCCAAAGTGCAAGCGGAAGGGACAATGGGGGAGTGAACAGGGCTAACTCCGGGGTCAATCTGGCGGTGCTGCGAGGCCATAACGCCGCACTCGTACTCGATCTGCTGCGCACGGCGGGCGACGAGGGCATCAGCAGGCTCGAACTGGCCGAGCGCACGGGGCTCACCCCCCAGGGCGTCAGCAAGATCACGGCGCGCCTCCGGGAGCAGGGCCTGGTGACGGAGGCCGGCCGCCGCGCCTCGACGGGCGGCAAGCCGCGCACCGTCCTGCGCCTCGTGCCGGACGCGGGATACGCGGTCGGGTTGCACCTGGACCGCGACGAACTGACGGCGGTCCTGGTCGACCTCGCGGGCACGGTCGTCGCCGAACGCCGCGCACCGCTGGCCTTCGGCGCGGGCGGCGACGCGGTGGTGGAGGCGGCGGCGAGCGAGGTGGAGGCGCTGCTGAGGGATGTGGCGGCGGGAGAGGGAGAGGGGGGAGAGGGGGTGGAGCCGGGCGCGGGGGTCCCGAATGCCGCAGCCTCGGGCGATTCCGAAGCCTCGGGCGATTCCGAAGCCTCGGGCGATTCCGAAGCCCCGGGCGACTCCGCAGCCCCGGGCGATTCTGAAGCCCCGGGCCACCCGGACGCGCAGGCCCCCGATGCCGCGCAGGCCCTCGATGCGCAGGCCCCCCATGCCCAAGACCCCGGCGTACACCCTGACCCCCGCACACCCCTCACGCCCCGCGTCCTCGGCGTAGGTGTCGCGCTGCCCGGGCCCCTTGATCACTCCTCCGGCGTGCTGCACCGCGTCACCGGGTTTCCCGAGTGGGACGGGTTCCCGCTGCGGGACGCGCTCGCGGGGCGGCTCGGGCTTCCCGTGGTCGTGGACAAGGACACCAACGCTGCCGCGCTCGGCCTCGCGCTCGCCGGGTGCGGCGACTCGTTCGCGTACCTCCACCTCGGTACGGGGCTCGGTGCCGGACTCGTCCTGGGCGGAGCGCCCTACCGCGGGCCGCACACCGGAGCGGGCGAATTCGGCCATCAGGTGATCCAGTTGGACGGTCCGCTCTGCGGCTGCGGCAATCGCGGCTGCATCGAGGCGCTGTGCCTCGCGGCGGTCGCGGCCGGTTCCTTCGACGAGGCCGCGCGGGTGCTCGGCGAAGGCGCGGCGAACATGGTCGGCCTCCTCGACATCGACCTCGTCCTCCTCGGCGGGCGCACGGTCGCGGCCGCCGAGGACCGCTTCGTCGAAGGGGTACGGGCGGTCCTCGGCGAGCGGGCGCGGCGCGGCGGCACGGTGGAGGTCCCTGTCCTGCGCGCGCCAGGTTCGCAGAGCGTGGTGGTCGAGGGCGCCGCCCAACTGGTCCTCGCGCCCCTGTACGGCCGGGCGCACGGCCGCTTCCCCGGCCAACCGGAATGACGGAGATCCCCGGCCGGCCGGAGCCAACCGGAATGAAAGAAATCTGAGCTGATCGAGGGGAATCGCTCGGGCATCGGGCCGTACGGGGCCCTGCTGGTCCCGTACGGGGCGTGGCGCGCGTGGCACGGTCGCGACGGCCGTACCCTTCCCGCCCCGCGATCAGCGAAGGCTCCCCATGCGATTGCGTATCCCGCTCGCCGTCACCGCCGTGGCCCTGACCGCCGTGGCTCTGACCTCCGCGGTGACCGGCGGCTCCCCCTTCGCGGCCGAACCGGTCCGCGCCGGGTCCGCCCCGCGTGAGCCCACCTGCGCCGCCAGGCATCCCGCCGTCTTCCCGATCAGCACCCGGATCCACGGCGGCCCCGCGACGTACCACCCCGGGGGCGGCTCCCGGACCTGGTCCCTCGACCTCACCAACGAGACCGACGCCGAGTGCGCCGACATCCACCCCGTCCTCGTACTCATCGACGAGAAGCGGACGCTGGCCACGCGGCAGATCCAGCTGGAGTTCTCGGACGGCAAGCGCCGCCACCCCGTCCGCTTCGAGCGGACCGACCGGGGCGAGAACATCGGCGTCTTCGACGACGGCTTCCCCGGCTTCCGGGTGGGCCCGGGCAGGACCCTCACCGTCCAGGCGCGGCTCACGTTCACCTCCGACGCCCGGCCGAACAGCGTCGTCGCCAACGCGGCCGTCGTGCAGCGCCGGGACGACGACGGCGACTGGGTGGGGGAGTCGGGCGACTACCGGTTCACGCTCACGAACGGCAAGGACAAGGGCAAGAGCAAGAGCAAGGAGAAGGGGAAGGGGAAGGGCAGGGATGAGGGCGGCGAGCAGTCGGGGAGGCGCCCCGGTGAGCAGCGCGACGAACCCGACGCGGGCCTGCGCGAGCCAGGCCACGACAGCGGCACCGCGAGCGGCCGAACCCCCGACGGGACCGGCCCCACCACCGACACAGGCTCCACCCCCACCACCGACACGGGCTCCACGCCCGACAGCGACACAGGCTCCACCCCCGACACCGACACACGCACCGACACCGGCGCCGGGAAAGAACCCGACACGGCCCCTGACTCCGACACCGACACCGACACCGCCCCCGGCACAGGCGCCGGCGAAGAACCCGCCCCCGACACCGACGTAAGCCCCTTCTCGCCCGACGAGCTCGCGCTGACCGGGTCGCGCTCCCTGCGCGGACTCGGCCTCGCGTCCGGCGCCCTGCTCTTCCTCGGCGCGGCCCTCGTGGCGGGCTCCCGGCGGCTGCGCACCGACCGCCGCTGAGGGCCGATTCCGGCCACGCCGGCCCGCCCTGCGCCCCGCGCTCCCGACCACCCCGGTACCCGTTGACAACCGTCCCCCCGGCGCCCGTGAGCAACCGCCCCCGACGCCCGCTGACAACCACCCCGTCACCCCGTTAACAAATGTCTGCGAACATCCCTGGGTGGATTACCCGAACGACCAGGCACCTGGCGCACCCGTGCGCGCCGGCATTCCCGAGCACGGCCGCATCCCGAAGTACTACGCGGTCAAGGCCCATGTCTCCGCGCTCCTCGACGAGCTGGGCGAGGGCGAGCCGCTGCCCACCGAGCGGGATCTGGCCCTGCGCTTCGAGGTGGCGCGCGAGACCGTGCGCCAGGCGCTGCGTGAGCTGCTGCTCGAAGGGCGCCTGCGCCGCCAGGGCCGGGCGACGGTCGTGGCCGGGCCCAAGCTGGAGCAGCCGCTGTCGATGGCCAGCTACACCGAGGGCGTGCGCCGTCAGGGCCGCCGACCGGGACGTACGCTCATCGGCCTCGACCGCTTCCCCTGCCCGCCCGCCCTCGCCGGTGAGATCGAGGTCGAGCGGGGCGAGCCCGTGTGGCACATGGAGCGTGTGCTGCTCGCCGACGACGAGCGCGTCGGCCTGGAGAGCACCTATGTGGCCGTGTCGCGGATGCCGCGCCTCGACGTCGACTTCGATCCGGACTCGTCCTTCTACACGTATGTGCACGAGCGGCTCGGGATCGAGTTCGGGTCCGCCGACGAGCGCATCGAGACGGTGCTGGCCACCCCGCGCGAGGCCCTTCTGATCGGCACGCCGCCCGCCCTGCCGATGCTTCTCATTCACCGTGTCTCGTACGACACGGGCGGCCGGCCCACGGAACGGGTGCGGACGCTTTACCGGGGGGACCGGTTCTCGTTCACCACGCGTTTGGGTAACTGACCGCAGAGGGGCGGCGGTTGGCGCACTTCGGTTACGGAAACGTAACGGGTCTAGGCCAACTTTGGGTGGCCGTTCACCGTCCCGTTGCCGTGCGGACCTACACGGGTCATCCGCTCCGAGGAGCGTGGCCGCCGTGAGAGACAAGACCGACCCCATACCCGTCGTGCGCCTGGGAGCTGAGAGCTGATGGCCAGCGGCATCCGCTTCGACAAGGTGTCCGTCGCCTACGGCGCGAACACCGTCCTGCACTCCCTCGACCTGACCGTCGAGCCCGGCGAGGTCATGGCGCTGCTCGGCCCGTCCGGCTCCGGCAAGACGACGGCCCTGCGCGCCGTCGCCGGATTCGTGCGGCCCGCGACGGGCCGCGTCCTGATCGGCGACCGCGACGTCACGGACCTGCCGCCCCACCGGCGCGGCATCGGCATGGTCGTCCAGCAGTACGCCCTGTTCCCGCACCTGCGCGTGGAGGACAACGTCGCCTTCGGCCTGAAGGCCCAGAAGGTCGCCAAGGCCGAGATCCCCGCCCGGGTCACCGAGGCCCTCGAGATGACCGGCATGGCGTCCTACGCGAAGCGCTACCCGCGCGAGCTGTCCGGCGGACAGCAGCAGCGGGTGGCCATCGCGCGGGCCCTCGCGATCCGGCCCGGGGTGCTCCTGCTCGACGAGCCGCTGTCCGCGCTCGACGCGCAGCTGCGCTCCGGCATGCTGGCCGAGCTGGCCAGACTCCACCGCGAGCTGCCCGACGTGTCGATCCTCTACGTCACCCACGACCAGGTCGAGGCACTCACCCTCGCCGACCGGATCGCGGTCATGGACAAGGCGCGGCTCCAGGACTGCGGGACCCCGCAGGAGCTGTACCGCCGGCCCCGCACCGAATTCACCGCCTCGTTCGTGGGCAACGCCAATCTGCTTCCGGTCCAGGTGGGCTCGGACACGGTGTCCTTCGCGGGCGCCCAGCTGAAGGTGCCCACCGGCGACGTCGCCTCCGGGGTGTCCGCCACGCTGTGCGTGCGCCCGCACCTCGTCGGACTCGGTGACGGGCCCAACGCCCTCACCGGGTCCGTGTCCGAGGTGCAGTGGCGCGGCTCCACCCACCGCCTGTACGTCGACGTGGACGGCCACCGGCTCAAGGCCGACCTGCGCGAACTGCGCACCCCGCCCGCGCTCGGCGAAGAGGTCACCGTGCACTTCGCACCCGAGGACGCGGTGCTGCTCTCGGCCGGGGTGAGCAAGGATGGCTAGTGCCACGCTGAGCACGCCGGTGAGCAAGGCGACGGGGCCCCGCAAGGGGATGCCGAAGTGGGTGTGGGCGCTGCCGCCCGTCGCCGTCCTGGCCCTCGTGTTCCTCTACCCGCTCGCCCTCGTCGTGCAGCAGTCCGTGCAGCCCGACAGCGGCGGCTCCTCCCTCGGGCCGTACGCCGACGTCTTCGCGTCGTCCGCGTTCCGGGAGGCGCTCGGGACGACGGTGTGGCTGGCGCTGGGAGCGACCGTCGGCTGCCTCGTGCTCGGGTTCGCGCTCGCGCTCGTCATCGCGTTCGTCCCGTTCCCCGGCGGAAAGGCCGTCGCCAAGTTCATCGACGTGTTCCTCTCCTTCCCGTCCTTCCTCATCACCCTCGCGCTGCTCTTCGTCTACGGGTCCGTGGGCATGGCCAACGGACTGTGGACGGACGTCACGGGCGCCGCCACCGGGCCCTTCCAGTTCCTGACCACCCCGTGGGGCGTGCTCCTCGCCGAGATCACGTACTTCACACCGTTCGTGATGCGGCCCCTGCTCGCCGCGTTCTCGCAGATCGAGACCGCGCAGCTGGAGGTGGCGTCCTCACTGGGCGCGAAGCCGGCCCGCATCGTGCGGCGGGTCATCCTGCCCGAGGCGCTGCCCGCGCTCGCCGCCGGCGGCAGCCTCGTCCTGGTCATGTGCCTCAACGAGTTCGGCATCGTGCTCTTCACCGGCGCCAAGGGCGTCACCACGCTCCCGATGCTCGTGTACAGCAAGGCGATCCTCGAGTCCGACTACCCGGGCGCGTGCGTGGTCGCCGTCGTCAACGTCCTGATCTCCGTCGGCCTCTACGGCCTCTACAGGGTGGTGAGCCGCCGTGCTGGTGCATAGCCGTAAGGGCAAGTGGGCCACCTGGGTTCTCTTCTGCGCCTTCTTCCTGCCGCTGTTCGCGCTGCCGCTGCTCGTCATCGTCGCCGCGTCGTTCGCCACGAACTGGTCGAGCGCCTTCCCGACCGGATTCACCGGCGCCCACTACCAGGCCGCCACCAGCGGCGCGTCCCTCCAGGCACTGACCACCAGCCTGGTCACCGCCGTCAGCGCGAGCCTCCTCGCCCTCCTCGTCGGCACCTGGGCCGCGCTCGCGGCCGCCGCCCTCAGGAAGGGCGGGCGCAGGGTCCTCGACGCCCTGTTCATGCTGCCGGTCGCCGTACCGTCCGTCGTGGTCGGCCTCGCCGTGCTCGTCGCGTTCTCCAAGCCGCCGCTGGTGCTCAACGGGACCCGCTGGATCGTCATCCTGGCGCACACGATTCTTGTCACGGCGTTCGCCTATCAGTCGGTTTCGGCCGCGATCGTACGACTTGACCCCGCGTACGAACAGGCCGCCGCGTCACTCGGCGCCCGCCCCTCGTACGTCCTGTGGAAGGTCAAGCTGCCCCTCCTGCTGCCGTCGCTGAACGCGGCCGCGGGACTCTGCTTCGCCCTGTCCATGGGCGAACTGAGCGCCACGATGATGCTCTACCCGCCGGACTGGATGCCGCTGCCCGTGCAGATCTACGCGATCACCGACCGCGGCTCCCTGTTCACCGGATCGGCGATCTCCGTGATCCTCATGGCAGCGACGCTGCTCGTCCTGCTGCTCGTCTCGCGGATCCGCACCAAAGCCTCCTACCGCTGACCCTCGATTCCTGACCCTCGATTCCCGTATCGCTGCAAGGAGTTCACCTCGCCATGCGCAGAAACCTGCTCAAGCCGATCGCCGCCGTCACCGGAAGCATCGCCCTCGCCGCCACCCTCTCCGCCTGCGGCGGCAGCTCCGCCGCCTCCGACGAGAAGTCCGTCACCGTGTACAGCGCGGACGGCCTCAAGGGCGAGAACGGCGACGGCTGGTACGACCAGGTCTTCAAGGACTTCACGAAGAAGACCGGCATCAAGGTCAAGTACGTCGAGGGCGGCTCCGGCGAGATGGTGCAGCGCGCCGCCCGCGAGAAGTCGAACACCCAGGCCGACGTCATCGTGACGCTCCCGCCGTTCATCCAGCAGGCCGACGGCAAGGGCCTCCTGGAGAAGTACACGCCCCAGGGCGCCGACCAGGTCGACGGGGCCGACAAGGCCGCCGACGGCGCCTGGACCTCCGTCGTGAACAACTACTTCGGCTTCGTCTACAACAAGAAGGACCTGAAGACGGCGCCCACCACGTGGGACGAGCTGCTCGACGGCAAGTACAAGAACAAGCTCCAGTACTCCACGCCCGGCGTCGCCGGCGACGGCACCGCCGTGGTCGTCAAGGCCATGCACGACTTCGGCGGCAAGAAGCCCGCCATGGAATACCTGAAGAAGCTCCAGGCCAACAACGTCGGCCCGTCCGCCTCCACCGGCAAGCTCGCCCCCAAGGTCGACAAGGGTGAACTCCTCGTCGCCAACGGCGATGTGCAGATGAGCTTCGCGCAGGCCAAGACCATGCCGAACCTCGGCATCTGGTTCCCGAAGAAGGCCGGCGGCAAGCCGACCTCGTTCGCCCTGCCCTACGCCGGCGGCCTGGTGAAGAACGCCCCGCACAGCGAGAACGGCAAGAAGCTCCTCGACTTCATGCTGTCCACCAAGGCGCAGCAGCAGGTCAGTTCCATCGGCGGCGGCTTCTCCGCGCGCAAGGACGTCAAAGCGACCGACGAGAACGCCATCGCCCTCGCCAAGGTGATGGACGGCGTCGAGATCTTCGAGCCCGACTGGAACGACATCGACAAGAACCTCCAGACGTACGTGGAGGACTGGAAGGCGGCGACGGGCAGCTGACCTGCCGCCGCTCACGCGGGCTCGGCGGGGTCAAGATCAGCCCGTCCTGATTAGGCTTGGGGGGTGTCGGCACAGAGCGGTCCCGGCGCCCCCAGCTATTTCTTGACCCCAGTGTTTTCTTGTATGGCAGGAGACCGGCACATGGCAGAGCGCAAGCCCATCGAATCGTGGCTCACCGACATGGACGGTGTGCTCATCCACGAGGGCGTCCCGATCCCCGGCGCCGATGCCTTCGTCAAGAAGCTCCGCGAGTCGGGCAAGCCCTTCCTGGTGCTGACGAACAACTCGATCTACACCGCCCGCGATCTCCAGGCCCGGCTGACCCGCATGGGCCTGGAGGTGCCGGTCGAGAACATCTGGACGTCGGCCCTGGCCACCGCCAAGTTCCTCGACGACCAGCGCCCCGGCGGCACGGCGTACGTCATCGGCGAGGCCGGCCTGACGACGGCGCTGCACGACATCGGGTACGTCCTCACGGACCACGACCCGGACTACGTGGTTCTCGGAGAGACCCGCACCTATTCGTTCGAGGCCATGACGAAGGCCGTCCGCCTGATCAACGCCGGCGCCCGCTTCATCTGCACCAACCCGGACGAGACCGGCCCCTCCACCGAGGGCCCGCTGCCCGCCACCGGCGCCGTCGCCGCGCTGATCACCAAGGCGACCGGCAAGCAGCCCTACTTCGCGGGCAAGCCGAACCCGCTGATGATGCGGACGGGCCTGAACGCGATCGGGGCACACTCGGAGAGCAGCGCCATGATCGGCGACCGCATGGACACCGACGTCCTCGCGGGCCTCGAGGCCGGGATGAAGACCTTCCTCGTCCTGACCGGGCTGACCGGCAGGGCCGACATCGACCGTTATCCCTTCCGGCCTTCCGAGGTCGTCAATTCCATCGCTGACCTGGTCGAACTCGTCTGATCCCGGCTCCGGGGGCGGCCTTTCCCGGCGCCCCCGGGATGCGGATCCGGCCTGCGCGCGTGACCCTTCCAATACAGGAGGTTCACAATGCGTAGAGAGATGTTCGCTCTCCGTGCGATAGGGGCGGCAGCGGTACTGGTGACACTGCCCGTCGCCGCTGCCCACGCGGAAGGCGCGCAAAGCGGCGGAAACGACGGATCCACCGGTTCCGTGACGGTCACCCCGTACGCCCCCGCCCCCGGGACCCAGGTCGACCTCAGGGTCTCCGGCTGCAAGGAATCCAAGGGCAAGGCCTACTCGGACGCCTTCGAGAACCCCGGCGATCTCGCCCCGTCCGCCGACCAGCCCACTCTGACCACCCAGGCCCACATCCGCTCGTCAGCGACGCCAGGGATCTACGAGATCAAGGTGACCTGCGACGGCGTCAGCGGCAAGGTCAGGGGCAGCGTCCAGGTCCTCCAGCCGGGCCGGCCCGCGCAGGCCCCCACCGCACCCGTGCACGCGGGCGGCGGCGGCACCGCGCAGCTCACCGCGGCCCACACCACCGAGATCGCCGCCGCTCCGCGCGAGGAGGGCCCCGGCACCCGGCACGTGGTGATCGGCCTGGTGCTCGCCGCGGTCGCGTCCGTCGCCGTGGCCCTGCGCGGCGCCCGCCGGCGCCGTTCCGGCTGAGCGGGGGACGATCATGGCTGATCGCGAACGACCTCATGGCAACGGGCGGCTCGTGACCGGAGTGGCCTGGGCCGTACTGCTGCTGGGCCTTACGGTGTGGGGCCGCGAAGTCACCGACTTCCACGGCCTGTCCGCGCCCACGACCGGCGACGCGGCCGCCGTGGGACGGCCCCTCGGCATCGAACTGCCGCCCGCGCACAAGCCGATGGCCGCGGCGCAGCCGCAGCGCATCGACGTCTCCGCACTGAAGATCAAGGCACCGGTGACGGCCCGCGGCCTCGACGGGGGCGGCGCGATCGATCCGCCGCCGTTCTCGCAGGCAGGCGTCGTCGGCTGGTACGGCGGCGGCACGAAACCGGGCGAGCGCGGCACGGCCCTGCTCGTCGGGCACGTCGACACGGACACCAGGCCCGCCGTCTTCTACCGCCTCAGCTCGGCCAAGCCGGGCGACAAGGTGCGGGTCGCGCGGGTCGACGGGTCCGTCGCCGAGTTCACCGTCGACGACGTGCAGGTCTTCAGCCGCGAGCGGTTCGACGCACAGAAGGCGTACGGCCAGCGGCAGTCCGGCCGGGCCGAGCTGCGGCTGATCACGTGCGGCGGCTCCTTCGACCGCGCGTCGCACACCTACACCGCGAACGTCGTCGTGTCCGCGTACCTCACCGGCGTGACCGACGCACCCGCGTCCGCGAGCTGACAACGACAACAACGCCGGCAGCGCTGACAACCTGGCCCGGCCGACGACCCGCTCCCCCCGGGGAGCCGCCGGCCGGGCTGATCCTCGACCGCGCGCGCTCGGGCTGCGGGAGTGACCCGGCGTCGGCGCGGGAGGCCAGGCGGGACCTGCCCTCGCGGAGAGGTGGTGCCGGCCGGGGGCTCGGGCCGCTCACGACGACTCCAGAGCGGATGGGCGACGTGGCCCAGAGGCTGTTCGACACCGAGTCCGCATGCGCTCTCCCACCTGGTGAACGCCGAACGCGGGGGCTGTAACGGGTATTTGACGAACCCTGTCCGCCCTCGTGGCCGCGGCGGCCCGTATGCCAGGATTGAGAGTCGTACAGGGCACCCAAGGGGGAGTGGATGTACCGCAAGGACGCAGGCCGCGTACGCGGTGTCGGCGCCTGGGGGGTGAGGGCGGGAGCGGCGGCCGTGGGGGCGGCGTTGCTGGTGTCCGGATGTTCCTCCGGGGACGGCAAGGACAAGAACGGCTCACCGTCACCCGTGAAACAGCAGCCGAAGGGCTCCGACCCGTACTGGGTCAACCCGGACGGCAGCGCCGCCAAGCAGGTCGCCGCCTACGAGAAGGCCGGCAAGAAGGACGACGCCGAGCAGATCCGGAAGATAGCCGAGCAGCCCAGCGGCGAGTGGATCATCCCGGAGAACGCGGAGGACCAGGCCCGGGGCTACACCGAGGCGGCCGACCAGGCCGACCGGGACGCCCTGCTCGTGCTCTACAACATCCCGCACCGCGACTGCGGCCAGTTCTCCAAGGGCGGCGCGGCCGACGGGAACCAGTACCGGGCGTTCATCGACAGCGTCGCCAAGGGCATCGGCGACCGGCACGCGACGGTGATCCTGGAGCCGGACGCCGTGCAGCACATGGTGGACAACTGCACGCCGGAGGAGTTCCACGAGGAGCGCTACGACCTCCTCAAGGGCGCCGTCGGCAAGCTCAAGTCCCTGAAGAACACGACCGTCTACCTCGACGCGGGGAACGCCGGCTGGGGCAAGCCCGACCAGATCTTCCAGCCGCTGCAGTGGTCCGGCATCGACCAGGCCGACGGCTTCTCGGTCAACGTGTCGAACTTCTACACCACCGCGGACTCCGTGAAGTACGGCAAGGAGCTCTCGGCGAAGGTCGGCAACAAGCCGTTCGTCATCGACACCAGCCGCAACGGGAACGGTCCCTACACGGGCGGCGACCCCGACCAGCGCTGGTGCAACCCTCCCGGGCGGGCGCTGGGCGAGGAGCCCGGCACCAGGACCGGCGACCCGCTGGTCAAGGCGTACCTGTGGGTCAAGCGGCCCGGCGAGTCGGACGGTGACTGCAAGGGGGGTCCGAAGGCGGGGGCCTGGTGGCCGGAGTACGCGATCGGTCTCGCCAAGGCCAGTAAGTAGGGCCGGCGGCAGGGACAGCGGAAAGGGGGTGCGGGGCTTCGGCCCCGCACCCCCTTACGTACGTTCCCCTACGGCACGTGCACCCACTGCGCCTTGCTGGGTGTTCCCTGATCGTCCGTCACGAACAGCATGTACCAGCCCGATTCGACGAGGCTGCGGTTGTTCGGGATGGTCACCGTGACACTGTCCTTCGACTTCTTCAGGTCGAGGGCGATCGACGTCTGGTCGACGTCCGTGACGTGCGTGGACGCGCTCGGCCTGATCAGGCGGGCCGTCCTGATCGCCGTCGCGTGGTCCGACGTGTACGTCGCCGTGCCGCCGCGCGCGACGGTCTTCGTGCCGCCGCTGAGCGTGGGCCGCGAGTCCTGGTACAGGTACGGCGGCGTGTAGATCTCGATGCGCTGCTCGAAGACGCCGGGCTTGGTGTTCGCCTTGTCCGCGTAGAGCGAGTCGGAGCCGAAGAACATCACGCGGCCGTCGGGCAGCAGGATCGAGCCCGAGTGGTAGTTGCGGCCGACGAGCGGGTCGGCGACGCGCTTGAACGTGTTGGTCTTCACGTCGTACAGCCGCGCCTGGTGGATGTTCGAGTCGCCGCGGCCGCGGTAGTCCTCGGAGCCGCCGGACACCAGGACCGTGTCGTCGGGGAGGGTGGAGGACTGCGGGTAGCGCGTGCCCTTCTCCAGCTCGGGGCCGTCGACGAACTTCGGGTCCCTCGCCTTCAGATCGACGATCCGCGTCCTGCGGCTCGACTCCTTGGACTCGCCGACCCCGCCGCCGCCGACCACCATGTAGCGCTGGTCCTGCGCGGGAGGCAGCTCCACCGTGCCGGCGGTCTCCATCAGCTTCGGGTCGCTCAGCCCGGGTATCTTCTGGAACTTGTTGGTCCCGAGGTCCCAGATGCCGGGCGTGCGGCCGACGTTGTCGGGCCCGTAGCCCGCGTTGGCGCCCGAGTAGAAGATCTTCCCGTCCTCCATCTGGAAGAGGGCCGGGTACGTCGGGAACTGGCGGATCCCCTTGGTGTACGTCCACTTCTTGGTCTTCGGGTCGTACGTCTCGTTCTTGCCCGGGACGAGCTGGCCGATGTCGTCGAGCCCGGAGACCGAGAGGACCTTGCCGTCCGAGAGCGTGGTCAGCGTCGGGTACCAGCGCGCCTCGTTCATCGGGTCGACCTTGATGTACTTCTCGGCGACCGGGTCGAACTCGTAAGAGTCCCTGATCCCCTGGAAGTCCTTCTTGTCGAGGGCGAGCTTCTGCGCGATGCCGTAGACGTTGCGCGCGTCGGCGCCCTTGAGGCCCTGCACGCGGTAGTTGTCCTGCGTGCCCGTCTCGTACTCCGTGCCGCTCTTCTGCGCCTCGACGTACACCCGGCGGATGCCCGGGTCGTTGCGCAGGAACTTGCCCGTCGCGGGGTCGAAGACCTTCTTCGCCCGCTCGATGGTGATGTTCTCGCTGGTGACGAAGGTCTTGCCGTTCTCCTTGCCGGTGAACCTGGACCCCTTGGGGATCGTCTTCGGCTCGTCCGGGTCCTCGTTGTGGACGATCATCAGGCCGCCGGCCTTGGTGACGTCGCCCTTGAGCTTCTCGTAGCTCTTGGTGCCGCCGGCGATGAGCAGATTGCCGTTGGCCAGCTGGGTGTGGCCCGTGCAGAACAGATCGGTGGGCGTGGGGATCTTCTTGATCGTCCCCTTCACCGGGTCCCACAGGCGGGTGTCGAACTTCTTCGCGTCGAAGTTGTCCTGGTTGTTCCCGGAGCCGGCCACGAGCAGGATCTTGCCCGTGTGCAGCAGTGCGGCGTGGATCGTGTTCTGCCGGTACTCCTTGGGGAACTCGACGATGTCCCACTTGCCGTTCTCGGCCTTGTACTCGGGTCTGTCGATCTTGTACTCGTGGTACTTCGCGGACCCGAACCGATAGACCCACGGCCCGTTCATCCCGGCAAGCGCTAGCACCACCACCGTGCCGATGGCTATGCGTCGGGCACGGCGGCGGCTGGCACCGTCTTTCACTTGTTACGTCCCCCCAGGGAGATCTGCATGGTCTGGTCGCTGCCCCCGCCTGCGGCCCATGCGGGCTTCTGCTGCGGAACGCCGTGCGGCTGCGGATGCGGCGGCTCGGACGTCTCGGCGGCGGGCGGCTTCGGCTTCTTCCTGTCCTGGCGCAGCATGTACCGCCAGGCGAACATCGGCAGCGCCGTGATCAGCAGGGCGAAGCAGGCCCAAGTGATCATCGCCGGGTGCGAGTGCCCGTACACGAAGCCTGCGGTGATCGACCCGGCGAAGACGAGGATGAAGTACCAGTGGTACCGGAAGGTGCCGAACCACCGGTCGGGGCTGGCCGAGTCGCCCTTGGGCGTGACGACGAACTTGCTCTTGCGGCGCAGCACCGCGTCGAACAGGGCCTTCGCGTACAGCGGCGCGGACAGCGCGGACATCACCATGCCGGCCACACCGCCGGAGCCCTCGGGCTCGTGCGGCGAGACGTTGTGCCGGCGGTTCCAGATGTAGAGGCCGATCTGCAGCGCCGACGCATTGCCGTACAGCATCAGCCAGATCGTCGGGTCGATGTTCACACCCGAGGCGCCGAGGCCCAGGAACAGGGCGCAACTCAGCGCCGCCAGAATCCAGTTCATGGCGGACATCGGGTAGAAGATGATCATCATCGTGTAGTTGAAGAGCTTGCTCGGCGGGAGCGAGAAGAAGCCCTTCCAGTACTGCTTGAGGATGGTCTCGTACGTGCCACGCGACCAGCGCATCTGCTGCGTGAAGAAGTCCGTCCAGGCGCTCGGGCCCTCACCGACGGCGAGCACGTCCGGCGTGTACACGGACCGCCACTTCCTGCCGGTGGCCGGGTTCTTGGCGCGGTGGATCTCGAAACCGGTCGCCATGTCCTCGGTGATCGAGTCGTACAGACCGCCGATCTGCTTGAGGGTCTTGATGCGTACGGCGTTGGAGGTGCCGACGAACATCGGGGCGCCGTAGGCGTTGCCCGCGCGCTGGATCAGAGCGTGGAAGAGGAACTGCTGCGACTCGGCGGCCTTGGTGACGAAGTTGTCGTAGTTGCCGTACACCTGGGGGCCGATGACGAAGCCGACGTCCGGGTCGCGGAAGAAGCCGAGCATCCGCTCCAGGTAGTTGGGCAGCGGCACGTGGTCGGTGTCGACGGAGGCGAAGTAGTCGTAGTCGTCGCCGTGCGCGTCCAGCCAGGCGTTGTAGTTGCCGTGCTTGGTCTTGGCGCGGTGCGGGCCCTTGGCCTGGTTCCACCTCGCGACGCCCTTGCGGGAGAAGTGGTGCACGCCGAGGCGCTCGCAGACCGCCTTCACCTCGGGGTCGTCGCCCTCGTCGAGGAGCCAGATGTGCAGCAGCCCCCGGTGGCGCAGCTTGACCGCCGCCTCCAGGGTCTTCGTCACCATCTCGATCGGCTCCTTGCCGGGCACGAACGAGGTCAGGAACGCGACTTTCGTGCCGGTCTCGGGCACCACCGGGATCGGGTCACGGGCGACGAGCGTGGCGTGCGCGTTCGACAGGACGTTCATGCAGCGGAAGAACTCGATCAGGCCGATCGACACCAGCATCACGACGTCGAGCGCGGGCAGGAAGTCGTACGCCGGGTAGTCCCGCTCCGTCCAGTGCTCGGGCTGGAGCAGCCAGAAGAGGAGCACGAGGGAGAGCAGCGGCGCGGCGCCCAGCATCAGCGCGGCCCGCAGCCGGTGCGGCTCCTGCGAGAGCAGTGAGCGGTACTGCACCTTGTACGGCTTGCCGGGTTCCGGCTGGGTCAGCGGGCCCGCGAGGCGGCTGTAGTGCTCGTAGTCGTAGCGCGGCAGGGCCTTCTTGATGCGCCGGAAGCCGCCGGTCCGATGCGGCGGCACGCGTAGCTGGGTGGTCTGGGACGGATCGAAGTTCTGCCGGGCGCCTGTCGGCGTCGACGTCATGAGTCATTCCCCCCGCACGCGAGTCACCGCGTGGTCGTCGGTCATCCGTCCGGTTCGGTCCCCCTCGACCTTGCCGGACGTGTCAGTGGCAGGCCACCATCCCCCGTCTAAGACTGAGAAGGCGGCCTTCCGGTTGCATGATGCCCCCCTCGGCATCGCTTCATGAACGGGGCCCCCGCCCCTGAGTCGAGCGCAACCGGTACCGGTCGGGCGTCGGCCCCAACTGCCTTGTGCCGCCTGCCTCATCGGAGCCGATGGCTCCCGGACAGGGTTCTATGCGCTTCATCATGATCGCAAGGGCGATACGAAGCGAAACAAGCTGTTTACCGGTCATACGCACGATTTAGTGCGCCTGTTGGGACGGATGGGGCGCGCGGCAGTCGCCTACGGGGTGTGCGCCGGGGGGCGCGCCGGGGCGTCCAGGTGCTGCCCGCTGGGGGCGGGGCGCTCAGGCTTTGCTGGCCGGGGTGCTCAGGCGGGTGCGGATGTCGCCGAAGTGCTCCGTTATGGCGCGCTCCGCCCGCAGCGGGTCGCCGGAGCGCACGGCGTCGACGATCTCGCGGTGCTGGAGGCTGGTGACCTTCGGGTCGTGCGGGATGGCGACGAGGTCGGTGCGGACCCGGTGGAAGGCATCCCAGAACGCCTCCATGACCTCGCCGAGCAGAGGGTTTCCGAGGCCGCGGTAGAGCGTCGCGTGGAAGGCGCGGTCGGTACCCGGGCTCACGGCGCCGTCGGTGGCCGCCTCGGTGTCCATGCGGTCGACGAGGGCGTCCAGTTCGGCGAGGTCGGCCTCGGGGACGCGGCCGGCGAGGCGCGCGATGAGGCCGGTCTCGACGGCCTCGCGCAGTTCGAGGAGCTGGAGCAGGCTGTCCTCGCCGCGGTAGTGCCCGGCGACGGTGCGGAAGGTGAGCCCTTCGATCATGGGGGCCATGGACATCGGTCCGACGTAGGTGCCGAAGCCGTGCCGGATCTCCACGATGCCCATCGCCTGGAGAGCCTTGAGCGCCTCACGCACGGAGTTCCGGCTGACGCCGAGGAGCTCCATCAACTCGGGCTCGGTGGGCAGGGAGGCACCGGAGGGAAGCCGCCGGTCGATGATGAGCTTTTTGATCCGCTCCTGGAGGTCACGCGCCATGGGCCCACGTTATCGGCAGGAGCGGCTGCCGTACGCCCCCGAGCAGCAGAAAGACCCGCCCGCTCACGCGGTGGGCCCGCCAATGGCGAAAGCCCCCCACGTGTGTGGAGGGCTTTCGCTTGTCTGTGCGCCGCCAGGGACTCGAACCCCGGACCCGCTGATTAAGAGTCAGCTGCTCTAACCAACTGAGCTAGCGGCGCCTGCTGACCTGGAGAACTCTACCCGAATCCCTGGGGTGCTCAGGACCACCGCGCCTGTCCGTATCACCCTATTTATCCATTAAATACATCATTCGGACCGTCAACATGCGATATCACCAGAGAGTTGAGAGGCTTCCGTTTGTGGAGATGTTGGACATTTCGTTCTGGAGTGTGAGGGGAATCGCATGGAAGCTCCGGTGTTCGAAGAATTCGATCCTGCGAGCGATTGCGACTGCCCGGGATGCCTTCGCTGGCGGCAGGCCGGCCAGTGCTCCCTGTCGTCGCTGACGATCAGTCTCGGCGGCCACCCCGCCGCCCACGGCGCCCGGCGCGCGCTCGTCCTCGCGGCCGCGGCCGGCACGGTCATCGGCGGCGCGTCCACGGCCCCCGCCGTCGCGTCCGCCCACGCGTCGGCCAGACCCGGGCTGCCGTCCACGGACGAGCCGCCGACCCCGCAGGGCGGGTCGGGCCCGCTGCACGGACCGGCGGGGAGCCCGGCCGCGCCTTTGGGCCAGGTGGCCGCACTGCCCGCCACGACCCGCGCGGCGATCATCAACCGGGCCAAGCTCTGGACCACCGCCAAGGTGCCGTACAGCATGGCCAAGTTCTGGAGCGACGGATACCGGCAGGATTGCTCCGGCTTCGTCTCCATGGCCTGGCACCTCGGCACCAACGAATGGACCGGGAGTCTCGACAAGTTCGGGACGCGCATCACGCGCGATCAGCTCCAGCCCGGCGACATGCTGCTCTTCCACAATCCGGCGGACCCTCAGAAGGGATCGCACGTCGTCATCTTCGGCGGCTGGACCGACTACACGCACACCTACTACATCGCGTACGAGCAGGCGCCGCCCAGCGCCCGCAAGCAGTCCACGCCCTATGCCTACTGGAGCAATTCGACCCGCTATGTGCCCTATCGCTACAAGGGGCTGAAGCAGGAGGAGATGGCGGCCGGCGGTCCGGCGTCGACGCGGTTCCCGGGCGCCAAGTCGTTCGGTTCCGGGGTGGACAACGCGAACGTCACCCGGCTCGGGAAGATGCTCGTCGACCGGGGAGGCGGCAGGTTCTACACGACCGGGCCCGGGCCGCGCTGGGGCGAGGCCGACCGGCTCGCCACGCAGGCGTTCCAGCGCGCACAGGGCTGGACCGGCACGGACGCCGACGGCCTCCCCGGGGCCGCGACCTGGGCCTATCTCGTGGGCGGCAAGGGCAAGGACATCCCGCCCGCCCCGGGCGGCGCGCCCAGTCCCGGCAGCGCGCCCGCCCCCGCCTCCGCCGTGTCCAAGGTGCCGCCCTATCCCGGGCGCGGCATGTTCCGGCCGGGCGCGGACAACGCGTACGTCACCCGGCTCGGCAGGCAGCTGGTGAAGAAGGGGTTCGGCAAGCACTACACGAAGGGCCCGGGGACCCGCTGGGGCGAGAGCGACCGGCGGGGCGTCGAGGCGTTCCAGCGGTCCCAGGGCTGGCGCGGCGGCGCGGCCGACGGCTACCCCGGGCCCGAGACCTGGCGAAGGCTCTTCTCGTGAGCGCCCACCGGCCGGCCGCCGGCGGGGCGTGAGGTCCCGTCGGCCGCGCGCGGCCCCGGGGGTGCGCGGCGACTCGCCCCGCCGCACGCCCCCTCCGGCCTTGCCGAACCGGAGGCCATCGCGGATGTACGGATCCAGCACGGAGGCAAGGATGAGTACGACGACGGAGTGGCCGGAGGGGCCCGAACTGCCCCCGGACGCCGACGCCGACGGAGGCTGTGGCGGCGACGGCGACGGCGACAGTGACGATGCGCGAACCGGCCGCGGGGAGCCCGGGGGTGGTGGCCGGGACGTGGCCTTCGCCGCCCCGGCATCCGAGGCGACGGCCGTCCGGGCCGCCCGGCTGATCCACGGCGAGGCCACCACCGAGATCCCGGTCCATCTGCTCTTCCGGGACGGGCCAGACCCGGTCTCGGTGCCGCTGCGGCCGACCGTCGTCGGGCGCAGGCAGGGCAGCGGCGAGCTGCCGCGCGTGCCGCATTGGATGCCGCCCCGGTCGGCCGCGCGCCCGGCGCCGGTCGTCGACCCGGACCTCGTGGAAAGCCCCGGGCGCACGGTGCCCGGCGCGGTCGGCGTGCTCGGCGGCCTCGCGGGAGCGGCGGGCGTCTCCGCGTCGCTGTGGTGGGGTGGGGTGCTGCCGCGGATCGCGGCGCTGCCCGTCCCCTCGGGCGCGGGGCTCGGGCCGCTCCAGTGGGCGGCGGTCGCGGGCTCCGGCGCGCTCGCCCTGTTCGGGTTCGGCGGTCTCGCGCGTGGCCGGACCGGCGCGGCCCGGGTGCTCACCCTCTTCGGCCGCTACCGCGGAACCGTCCGCCGCACCGGCCTGACGTGGGTGAACCCGCTGGTCCTGCGCCGCCGCTGCGACGTACGTCTGCGGCACTGGCGCAGTGAGCCGATGCCGGCCGTCGACGCGAACGGGGTCGCCCTGCGCGTCGTCGTCCTCGTCGTGTGGCGCATCAAGGACACCGCGCGCGCCATGCTCGCCGTGGAGGACCATCAGCAGTATCTGCGCGAGTGCGTGGAGGCGGCGATGGCGCGGGTGCTCTCGCAGTTCCCGGCCGACGCTCCCCTGGCCACCGCCGGGGGGAGCCCCGTCCACCAGGACGCCCCGACCCTGCGCAACGCCGAGGCCGTCGGCGACGCCCTCACCCGGCAGCTCGCCGCCGACGTGGCACCCGTCGGTATCGAGGTGTTCTCGGCGCAGCCGACGAGGATCGAGTACGCGCCCGAGGTCGCCGCCGCGATGCAGCGCCGCCGGATCGCGGCGCTCGACGCGCAGCACCGTGACAGCGTGCTGACGTCGGTGGTCGACTCGGTCGAGGACACGGTGACGCGGCTGACGACGCGGGGCCTGGTCGAGCTGGACGACTACGAACGCAAGGCGCTGGTCAAGGATCTGACGGTGGCCTTCTGCACCGGACGCGGCAGCGACGCGTCGTAGAGCCCCCCGTCGGATCCTCCCCGTCGATCGTGGAGACCCGCCGGATCCTCTCCACTATTGGTATGGACATGTTCAACGAACGGCAATAATCTGGGCCTTGGTCTAGACCTGATGTAGCGCTGTGCGCACGGCTCACCGGAACTCCCCCACGTTCAGGAGCGGCAGCATGCGAAAGAAGATGTACGCGGCACTGCTCGGCCTCACCACCGCCGGGGCCTTCGTGCTCTCGTCGGGCGGCGCGAGCAGCCACGGCTACACCGACCTCCCCATCAGCCGGCAGAAGCTCTGCGCCGACGGCACCGTCACCGGATGCGGCAACATCCAGTGGGAACCGCAGAGCGTCGAGGGCCCCAAGGGCTTCCCGGCCGCCGGTCCCGCCGACGGGACGATCTGTTCCGCCAACCACGGAGAGTTCGGCGCGCTCAACGGCGCGAAGGCCCCGAACGGCACCGCCTGGCCGACGACCAAGGTCACCGCGGGTGCGAGCCAGACCTTCCGCTGGCAGTTCACCGCGCGGCACTCCACCACGGACTTCCGCTACTACATCACCAAGAACGGCTGGGACGACAGCAAGCCGCTGACCAGGGCCGACCTGGACACCGCGCCGTTCCTGACGGTGCCGTTCAGCGGGCAGCCCCCGGCCACCCTCTCGCACACCGGCACCCTGCCGTCCGGTAAGAGCGGCCACCACGTGATCCTCGCGGTGTGGACGATCGCGGACACGGCGAACGCGTTCTACGCCTGCTCGGACGTTCAGTTCTGAGCCTGGCTTGAGGCTCCCGGGGCCTTCACGCGGGTACGTTCCGTGCACGCCGTTCCGACCGGGGCGGCGTGCACGGAACGTGGTATCGGGGGATGGCCATGCAGGTGTTGTTCTTGATCGCGCCCGTGTTCATCGCGAGCGTGGCGATCTTCATGGCGGTGGCGATGACCCGTCGCTCGATGCAGGTCAGAAGGGCCTGGGCCAGCGGCCTGACCGCACAGGCCCGCTGCCTGCGCGCGTTCGCCTCGACCAGCCGTGACAGCGACGGCCACAGGAGCACCACGCAGCACCACGTCTACGAGTTCCTGACCGGCGACGGACGCCCCGTCAGGTTCGAGGAGGCCAACGGGCCCGCGACCACCGTGCAGGGCGACCTCGTGCTGGTGTACTACACCGCCGACCGCCCCGACCGGGCCACGGCGCACCCCCCGGCCCCGGGGCGCAACGCGACGTGCCTGATCTTCCTCCTCGCCTTCCTCGGCTTCGTCGTCGCCGTGTGCGTCGCCTTCGTGGCCGTCATCGCCCTGACGTTCTGAGGTCTCACACCTCCCGGGGTCTCCACTTCTGACGGTGCGTCAATTATGGTGCGCGGTCATGGGTCCCATGAGGCGTTCGGTCGCGGAACTCGTACAGGAGCGCTGGGGTGACCACCGCCCCGGACTGTGGTGCGAGGACCAGGTCCTCAGCCATCACGAGGTGGCCGCGGGCGCCGCCGCCCGCGCCGCGCTCCTCGCCGACCTGCTGCCCCGGGGGGCGGAGCCGCACATCGGCGTACTCCTCGACAACACCCCCGAGTTCCCGCTCTGGCTGAGCGCCGCGGCCCTCGCGGGCGCGGCCGTCGCCGGCGTCAACCCGACCCGGCGCGGCCCCGAACTCGCCCGCGACATCCTGCACACCGACTGCCGCGTCCTCGTCACCGAGCGCGCCCATCTGCCACTGCTCGACGGGCTCCAACTCCCGGGCGTACGCATCCTGGTGACCGACTCCGACGCGTACGGCGAACTGCTCGCGCCGTACGCGGGCGCCGAGCCCGACCCGGCTCGCGCCACCCCCGAAACCCGCATGCTGCTGTACTTCACCTCCGGCTCGACGGGCGCGCCCAAGGCCGCGATCTGCTCACAGGGGCGGCTCGCGGCCGCCGGGCAGTCCCTCGTCGGCCAGTTCGGCGTGCGCCGCGACGACGTCCACTACATCTGCATGCCGCTCTTCCACGGCAACGCGGTGATCGCCGACTGGGCTCCCGCCGTCGCCGCGGGCGCGGGCGTGGCGCTGCGGCGCCGGTTCTCTGCGTCACGCTTCCTGGACGACGTACGGGCGTACGGGGCCACGTACTTCACGTATGTCGGGCGCGCGGTGCAGTACATCCTGGCCACCGACGAGCGGCCGGACGACCGGGACAATCCGCTGCGGGTCGGCTTCGGCACAGAGGCGGGGGCGGTGGACGCGGCGCGGTTCGCCGAGAGGTTCGGGGTACGGCTCGTCGAGGGGTACGGGTCGTCCGAGGGCGGCGCGGCCATCCAGCGCTCGGCGGGGACACCGGCCGGGGCGATAGGGCGGGCGACGCCGGGGGACGACCTGGCCGTCGTCGACGCGGCCACCCGGCGGGAGTGCCCGCCCGCGGAGTTCGACGCGGCCGGACGGCTCCTCAACGGGGCTGTCGCGATAGGGGAGTTGGTCAACCGCGGCCGCACGCCCTTCGAGGGGTACTGGCGCAACGAGGGCGCGCACGCACAGCGCGTACGGGACGGCTGGTACTGGACCGGGGACCTCTTCTACCGCGACCGCGAGGGTTTCCTGTACTTCGCGGGCCGCACCGACGACCGGCTGCGCGTCGACAGCGAGAACCTGGCGCCCGCGATGATCGAGAACATCCTCGCCCGGTACGAAGCCGCCGCCGCGGTCGCCGTCTACGGGGTGCCGGACCCGGTGGCCGGCGACCAGGTGATGGCGGCGCTCGCCCTGCGCGGGACGGACCCCGCCGAGCCCTTCGACCCGCTCGGCTTCGCCGAGTTCCTGCTGTCCCAGACCGACCTGGGGACGAAGATGGCGCCGCGCTTCGTCCGGATCGTGGGGCGCATGCCCGTCACCGCGACGAACAAGGTGCACCGGGTGGGGCTGCGCCGCGAGGGGTTCCGCTGCGCCGACGCCGTGTGGTGGCGGCCGCCGGGGGAGAGCGGCTACCGGCGCCTGACCGATGCCGACGTCACGGCGCTCACGGCCCAGTACGCGGCACACGGGAGGTCGGAACTGCTCGACCGGTGAGGCGCGCGCACCCGCGGGACCGGTCAGGCGAAGACCGCCGCGCTGCGCGCCGCCCACTGTGCGAACGCGCCGGGCTCGCGGCCGAGCAGCGTACGCAGGTCCGGGCTCACCTGCTGCTCGGCCGCGAGCGGCGAGCCGAGGATGTCGAGCGTGCCGTCCACGACCGGCTCGGGCATGAACCGCGTCATGAAGGCGCGGGCCTCGGCGCGGCTCAGTTCGGTGAACCGCACCTCGGCGCCGATCGCCTCGCCGAGCGCCACGGCCTGCTCGCGCGGTGACAGGGCCACCGGTCCCGTCAGTTCGTAGGCCCGGCCCGCGTGACCTTCCTCGCGCAGCGCGACGTCCGCCGCCGCGGCGATGTCCGCCGGGTCGACGACCGGCAGCGCCACATCGGCGAAGGGGGCGGCGACGGTCCGGTGGGCGCGTACGGAGTCGGCCCACGCGAAGGCGTTCGACGCGAACGCGCCGGGGCGCAGCAGCGTCCAGTCCAGGCCCGACTGCCGCACGGCCTCCTCGAACGCGCGCAGCCCGGCGTGCGAGACGGCCTCGGGCCGCGTCACCGTCCCCTGCGAGGAGAGCAGGACCACGCGGCGCACCCCGGCCGCCTTCGCCACGTCGAGTACGGCGGCCGGCGGCTCCCCTCCCTGATGCACCTCCGCCCCGATCAGCAGGAACAGCGCGTCGGCCCCCTCCAGCGCCGGCCGCAGGCTCTCCGCGTCGCCGACGTCCGCCTGCACGTGGCGTACGGGCAGGTCGGGCGCGGGCCGCCGGGACACGGCGGTGACCTGCTCGCCCGCGGCGGTCAGGGCGGCGACGAGCGGACGGCCGACGTTCCCGGTGGCACCCGTGACAACGATCATCTTCAACTCCCTTGTACGGAGGGGGGCTTGGTGCCCCGCTCTGTTCTCGGAAGCTAGCATCCTGAGTAAAGTAGGTACCTAGAGGAAAGTGACTTCCCTGGAGGGCTGCATGAGCGGCAGTACGCGGTGGCAGGACGGCGGGCCCGCGCAGGCCTGCCCGATCTCGCCGGTTCTCGACATCGTCTTCAGTCGCTGGACCACGCCGATCCTGTGGGCGCTCAACGAGTACGGAACCCAGCGCTTCGTACAGCTCCAGCGCACCATCGGCACCATCACACCGAAGGTGCTCACGCAGCGCCTGCGGCAGATGGAGCGCGACGGACTCGTGGTGCGCACGTACTACCCGGAGGTGCCGCCCAGGGTCGAGTACGAGATCAGCGACCTGGGCCGCAGCCTCGCCCCGCTGTTCGCGACACTCGCCGAGTGGTCGTCCGGACACCTGCCCCTGGTCGAGGAGGCACGGCAGAGGTTCGACGAGACGGAGTCGACGGGGGCGTCCGCGGTCGCGGGGCGTCCGCGGTGAGGCCGCCCTCCCCGCTCACGCCGCCCTCCCCGGTCACGCCGCCCTCCCCGGGCGCGGGGCCGTCCCCAACTGGCGGGCCCGCCCGATGACTTCCCTCGCCGCCTCTCTGCACGCTCCCTCCTACCTGCGCGGCGGCGCCCCCTGGCGCGCCGCCGTGTATCTCGCGGGAGGGGTACTCGTCGGGGCCCCGCTCCTGGTCACGTTCGTGACGCTCGGCGTCGCGGGCGCCGTGCTCTCCCTCGTCCTCGTGGGGCTGCCGCTGCTCGCCCTGCTCGCGCTCGCCGGGATCCCGGTCGCCGCGCTGGAGCGCCGCCGGCTGCGGCCCGTGACCGGCGACGCGGCGCCCAGCCCGCACCGCACACCGGCCGAACCCGGCGCCACGGCCTGGCTGCGGCTGCGCCTCGGCGAACAGGCGACCTGGCGCGAACTCGCCTACGCCGCGCTCCTCGCGCTCGTCCTGTGGCCGCTCGACCTGCTGGTCCTGACCTGCACGATCGGTTTGGCCGGGGCGGTGGCGGCGGCGCCGGTCCAGCTGGCGAGCGCCGGCCACGACACCCGGGTCGTGAAGCTGTGGCTCATCGACTCCTACGGGCAGGCCGCCCTGTGCACCGTCGCCGGGCTCGCCCTGCTCGCGGTGCTCCTCTACCCGCTCGGCGGGTACGCCGCCGCGCGGGCCGCGCTCGCCCGGCTGCTGCTCGCGCCCCGCGAGACGGAGGAGGAGGCGCGGCTCGCGGAGGTCACCAGGTCGCGGGCGCGCCTGGTCGCCGCGTTCGAGGCCGAGCGGCGCCGCATCGAGCGCGACCTGCACGACGGCGCCCAACAGCGCCTGGTCGCCCTCACCATGAGTCTCGGGCTCGCCCGCCTCGACGCCCCCGCCACGGGCCCCCTCGCCGAACGCCTCGCCGCCGCGCACGACGATGCGGGCCAAGTGCTCCTGGAACTACGGGAGTTGATCCACGGAATCCACCCCCAGGTCCTCGCCGACTACGGGCTCGCCGCCGCCCTCGACGATGCCGCCGACCGCTCGGCCGTCCCCGTCGACACCCGCATCGACCTGCCCCGCCTGCCCGGACCCGTCGAGTACGCCGCCTACTTCGCGGTGTGCGAGGCCCTCGCCAACGCCGCCAAGCACAGCGGCGCCGGCCGCGCCAGTCTCACCGCCCGCCACGAGCGCGGCCGGCTCGTCGTCGACGTGCAGGACGACGGAGACGGTGGCGCCGACCCCGCGCGCGGCAGCGGGCTCACCGGACTCGCCGACCGGCTCGCCGTCCTCGATGGCACACTGACGATCACCAGCCCGGCCGGCGGGCCGACCGTACTGTCCCTGGAGATCCCGTGCCCAGCGCTCTGAGAGTGGTCCTCGCCGAGGACGCCGTGCTGCTGCGCGAGGGCCTCGTCGGCCTGCTCGGACGGTTCGGGCACGAGGTGGTCGCCGCGGTCGGCGACGCGGACGCGCTGCGCGCCGCCGTCGCCGAGCACACGCCGGACCTCGTCCTCACCGACGTACGCATGCCGCCCGGTTTCCAGGACGAGGGCCTGCGCGCGGCGCTCGCCCTGCGCGCCGACCGCCCCGGCCTGCCGGTCCTGGTCCTCAGCCAGTACGTGCAGCGTTCGTACGCGGCCGAGCTCCTCGACACGGGTGACGGCACCGGCGTCGGCTATCTGCTGAAGGACCGCGTCGGGCAGGTCGAGCAGTTCGTCGAGGCGGTGGAGCGGGTCGCCGCCGGCGGCACGGTCGTCGACCCCGAAGTCGTACGCCAGCTGCTGCGGCGCCGCCGCGACCCCCTTGAGCGGCTCACCCCGCGCGAGCGCGAGGTCCTCGCCCTGGTCGCCGAAGGCAGGTCGAACGGCGCGATCGCCCGGGACCTGGTGGTGAGCGAGGCCGCCGTCGGCAAGCACATCGGCAACATCCTGGGAAAACTGGACCTGCCCCCGGCGGACGACACGGACACGCATCGCAGGGTGCTGGCGGTGCTGGCTTACCTGCGGGCTTGAGAGGCGGCGACCCGAACCTGGGGGTGTGGGTGGCAGAGCCCCCACAACGCGCGGCGCAGCCGCGCAGAAACAACGTTGGCGAGACGGTTCGCGCTTTACGCGAACACGCCTCGCCAACGACAACGTGCGCCGCCAGGGACTCGAACCCCGGACCCGCTGATTAAGAGTCAGCTGCTCTAACCAACTGAGCTAGCGGCGCCTGCTGACTCGAAAATAATACCTGGTCCTCAGGGGTGCTCCGGACACGTGGCGGGCGGGGGCCTAGATGGCCAGGGAGAGCAGGAGCGGTGCCGCCCCGCGGTTCAGTGTTTCCGCCGCGTGGTGCAGGCGGTGGGCGTGCTCGATCGGGAGCGAGAGCGCCAGCGCGCCCACCGAGGAGCCCGCCGTGATCGGGACCGCCGCGCACACCGTGCCCACCGCGTACTCCTGGAGGTCCAGGACCGGCACCGTCGCGGGCTGGGCGTCGAGCTTCGAGAGAAGGACGCGTTCGTTCGTGATCGTGCGCGAGGTGAGGCGGGCCATCTTGTGGCGGGAGAGGTGGTCGCGCCGCGCGTTGAGGTCGAGCTGGCCGAGGAGGCTCTTGCCGATCGCGCTCGCATGCGCCGCGGAGCGGAAGTCCACCCACTCGTTGACCGCGGGGGTCGTGGGGCCCTGGGCGAACTGGGTGATGCGGATCTCCCCGTCCACGTACCGGCTGAGATAGACCGCCGCGCCCACTGTCTCGCGCAGCCGGTCGAGGGTGCGCTGGAGGCTTGTCGTGAGCGCGTCCTCGCGGCCCTGCGCCGAGCCGAGGCTGGTCAGCGTCTCGCCCGTGACGTACGCGCCGTCGGCGGTCTGCTCCACGTACCCCTCGCGGCGCAGCATGCGCAGCAGCGGGGCGAGCCGGTCCGCGGGCAGTCCTGTCTCGTTGCCGAGTTCGGTGTCGGTGACGCCGGCGCCGCGTCGTGCGACGGTTTCGAGCACACGAAGGGCGTGCTGCACCGAGTGGTGCTGCGCGATCGGCTCGTGTTTCAGCGCCACGGCATCCCCCTGCAAGGACCGGTTCCGGACAGCTGGCCTCGGTCCACGATAGCCGCCAAGAGGCCTTTGTGGGACGCCTGTTGGGGACTTTGGTGGCGCGCTCCGGGCCTGTCAGCAGGAACGCGCCACCCTGGCATATGCCAAAGTCAAGCCCCAGGTTCGGGACCTCGTGACTTACCGGCCCTCACCGCTCGTGGTCACAGAACCGCGCTGAGAAATTCCCGCGTCCGCTCGTGCTCAGGATCGCTGAAGATCTTCTCCGGCGGCCCGGACTCGATGACCCGGCCCGCGTCGAACATCAGGACCTGGTCCGAGATGTCGCGGGCGAAATTCATCTCGTGGGTCACACAGAGCATCGTGATGTCCGTGGTGTGCGCGATGTCGCGCAGCACGTCCAGGACGCCGGCGACCAGCTCCGGGTCGAGCGCGGAGGTGACCTCGTCGAGGAGCAGTACCTGCGGGCGCATCGCGAGGGCGCGGGCGATGGCGACGCGCTGCTGCTGGCCGCCCGAGAGCTGGGTCGGGTACGCGTCGCAGCGGTCGCCGAGCCCGACCATGTCGAGCAGCTCGCGGGCGCGCTGCTCCGCCTCGTCCTTGGAGAGGCCGAGGACGGTGACCGGCGCCTCCATGATGTTGCGCAGGACCTTCATGTTCGGGAAGAGGTTGAACTGCTGGAAGACCATCCCGATGTTCTTGCGGACCTCGCGGATGTGCTTCTCGCCGGCCGGGACGAGCTTGCCGCCCCGCTCCTCGTGCGTGAGGTACTCGCCGTTGACCTTGATCGTGCCCTCGTCCGGCTTGATCAGGGTCATCAGGAGCCGCAGGATCGTCGTCTTGCCGGAGCCCGACGGGCCGACCAGCGTGACGTGCTTGCCGGAGTCGACGGAGAAGTCGAGCTCGTCGAGGACGGTGTTGGCGCCGAAGCGCTTGACGACCTTGTCGAAGCGGATCAGCTCGCTGCCGTCGACCTTGGGGTTGGACTGTTCGTCGGTGAGGTTCGCGTCAGCGGACAAGGCGTCGCTCCAGGGCTCGGAGGAGGAGGGAGGAGGGGTAGGCGATGACGATGAAGGCGACACCGATGACCGTGAGGGCCTCGGTGTACTGGAACGTCTGGGCCGCCTCCAGGCGCGAGCGCTGCAGCATCTCCAGGACGCCGATGGCGGCGAGCAGCGGTGTGTCCTTCAGCATCGCGATGACGTAGTTGCCGAGCGCGGGCACGACGCGGCGGATGGCCTGCGGCAGGATCACCGCGGTCCACGTCCTGCGGTAGGGAAGGCTCAGCGCGCGGGCGGCCTCCCACTGGCCCACCGGGACCGCTTCGATGCCCGCGCGGTACACCTGTGCGGTGTACGTCGAGTAGTGCAGGCCGAGCGCGAGGACACCGGTGGTCAGCGCGGAGAACTGGACGCCCCACTCCGGCAGCACGAAGTAGAAGAAGAACAGCTGGACCAGGAGCGGGGTGTTGCGGATGAACTCCGTGATGATCCCGACGGGCCAGCGGACGAAACGTGTGGGCGCGCGGAACGCGACGGCCCACACCAGGCCGAGGCTGAAGGAGATCAGCGAGCCGAGCACGAGGGCCTGGAGGGTGACCAGGACGCCGTCCCAGAAGTGCGGCATGAAGTCGGCGACGGCCGACCAGTCCCAGGTGCCGGATGCGATGGTGATCACGCGCCGCCACCTCCCGCGCTGGTGGGAACGGGTGCGGTCTCCGTCGTCTGCCGGATGTTGAGCTTGCGCATGATGCCGATTCCCGTGTCGGGGCGCTGGCCGATCCCGGCCTTGGCCTTGCGTTCCAGGGAGCGCATCACGCGCGTGAGCAGGAACGCGATCACGAAGTAGATGACGAGCGTGAGGGAGTAGATCTCCGCGCTCTCCGTCGTCGCCAGACGTACCAGGTTCGCGGCGAACGACACGTCACCGATGCCGAGCAGCGAGACCAGGGCGGTGCCCTTGAGGAGTTCGATCAGCAGGTTCGAGAACGGCGGGATCATCTCCGGCACGGCCTGCGGCAGCAGGATCAGCCGCATCCGCTGCCAGGGGGTGAAACTCAGCGCGACCCCCGCCTCGCGCTGAGCGGGTGCCACCGCGCCGAGCGCGCCGCGTACCACCTCGGCGCCGTACGCGCCGTAGGACAGACTGAGTGCCAGGACAGCGGCCCACATCGGGACCAGCGACCAGCCGGCGAGCTGCGGCAGGACGAAGAAGATCCAGAACATCAGGATCAGTGCCGACGTGCCGCGGAAGACCTCGGTGTAGAAGCCGGCGACGAAGCGCACGATCCACAGCCGGTGGGTGCGGGCCATGCCCACGCCGAAGGCGACGACGGTCGCGAGGGCCGCGCTGTACACGGTCAGCTGGATCGTGATCCAGATGCCCGGAAGAACCCAGTGTTCCCACAGTCCCGCTGTCATTTGCACAGCTCCTCTGCGGTCAGCTTCGTCATCTCGGCCTGGGTGAAGCCGAACGGCCGCAGGATGCGGAAGAGTTCGCCGCTCGCCTTCATCTTGTGGATCTCCTTGTTGAAGGCGTCGCGCAGCGCGGTGTCGTTCGGGCGGAACGTGAATCCGCCGCCGTCGACGTGCTTCTTGCCTCCGACCAGGGGAGCGAACGGCTCGGTGTGTTCGGCCTTGCGGCTCTTCCTCGTCACCTCACGCGTGGTGAGGGCGGTGCCGGCGAACACGTCGATGCGTCCCGCCTCCACGGCGTTCAGGCCGGCGACCTGGTCCTGGAGGATGACGATGTCGCTCTCCTTGTAGCCCGCCTCGACCGCGTAGGCGATCTCCGCGTAGCCGGTGCCGGTGCCGAACTTCGCCTTCGCCTTCACGCAGTCCGCGTAGTCGTGCAGGTTCTTCGGGTTGCCCTTGCGGACGATGAAGGAGTCGAGCATCTGGTACTCGGGGTCCGCGAAGATGACCTGCTGGCAGCGCTCCTTGTTGATGTACATCCCGGCCGAGACCACGTCGAACTGCTGGGTCTGCAGGCCGGGTATCAGGGAGCTGAAGTCGGTGGCGACGGGCTGGACATGGCCGACACCGAGCCGTTTGAAGATGACCTTGGCGAGTTCGACGGCCTCACCCGTGAACTTGCCGCTGTCGTCGATGTAGCCGTAGGGCACCTCGCCCGCGATCCCGAGACGCACCGTGCCCTGCCCCTGGAGCCGCGCGAGGGTGTCGCCGTCCGGGACGCGGCTGCAACCCGCGGCCCCGAGGGCGCCGACCGCTCCGACAGCGGTGGCACCGATGAGCAGAGATCGTCGGCGTATGCCCTTTCTGGTGCCTTCTAGTCTTTGTGTTCCTTCTGTGACATTCCAAATAGGTGGAGCCATGGGCGCGCGGCTACCCGACTCGACACGACCTATGCGTATCAATTCAAGCCCCTGATGCGAGCGGGGCACCCTTGACCCAGGGGGGACCATGGGGCTGAACATGGAGGGCATGGCCGACCGATACATCGAAGTCTCCCTCGCCAAGCGGGGAGTTCAGTGCACGGCAAAGCTGCTCGACGACCGCGCTCCGCTGACCTGCTCGGCGGTGTGGGACGCGCTTCCACTGGGCTCCGACGTCTACCACGCGAAATACGCGCGCAACGAGATCTACGCCCTTTTCCCGGCATTCGCGGACCGGGAACCACCCCTGGAGAATCCGACCATCACCCCCATTCCGGGGGACCTCTGCTATTTCTCCTTTTCCGGTACGGAACTGGGGACCCAGGCATACGGCTATGAATCCGGCGCCGAACTGAAGCCCGGCGCCGCCGTCGTCGACCTCGCCCTCTTCTACGAGCGCAACAACCTGCTGATCAACGGCGACGTCGGCTGGGTCCCCGGCATCGTCTGGGGCCAGGTCGTGGAAGGCCTCGACCGGATGGCCGAGGCCTGCCAGGACCTGTGGCGCGGTGGCGCGCTGGGCGAGACGCTCGAGTTCAGGCGAGCGTAGGCGCCGGAATTCCGGCGATCCCCGCCTCGTACAGGCTGTGCGCGGCACGCAGGACCAGCGCGTCCGCGTGCCGCGCGCCCACGATCTGCAGCCCCACCGGCAGCCCGTCCGCGTCCACCCCCACCGGGACGGTCGCGGCCGGCTGCTGCGTCAGGTTGAACGGGTAGGTGAACGGCGTCCACCCCGTCCAGCGCCGCAGCCCCGACCCCTTGGGCACCTCGACGCCGGCCTCGAACGCCGTGAGCGGCAGCGTCGGCGTCACCAGCAGGTCGTACGTCGAGTGGAACCGGCCCATCCGCCGCCCGAGTTCGGCCCGTACGTCGACCGCAGAGAGATAGGCGAGCGCGCTGTACCCGGACCCCTGCGCGCAGATCTCGCGCAGGCCCGGATCGAGCAGCGCGCGCTGCGCGGGCGACAGGTTCTGCGTCACCCGCGCCGCCCCGCTGAACCACAGCGTGTGGAACGCCTCGACCGGGTCCGTGACGTCCGGATCGGCCTCCTCGACGTACGCCCCGAGACCCGCGAGCCCCTCCACGGCCTTGCGGACCGCCGACGCGACCGCGGGCCGCACCGCGACCTGCCCGCCGAACGACGGTGAGAACGCGACGCGCAGGCCCCGCACCCCGCCGCTCAGTCCGTCGCGGAAACCGCCCTCCACCGGCCCGAGTTGCGACCAGTCACGCCAGTCCGCGCCGGTGATCACGTCCATCATCAGCGCCGCGTCGGCCGCGTCCCGCGTCATCGGCCCCACGTGCGCGAGCGTCCCGAACGCGGACGCGGGATAGAGCGGCACCCGCCCGTACGTCGGCTTCAGACCGAAGATCCCGCAGAACGCCGCCGGGATACGCACCGAGCCGCCGCCGTCGGTGCCCAGGGACAGCGGCCCCGCCCCGAGCGCCACCGCCGCCGCGCTGCCGCCGCTCGATCCGCCCGAGGTGCGCGAGATGTCGTACGGATTGCGGGTCACGCCCGACAGTGGCGAGTCCGTGACGCCCTTCCAGCCGAACTCCGGTGTCGTCGTGCGGCCCACGAACACCGCGCCGTGCTCGCGCAGCCGCGCCACGGACGGCGCGTCCTCGACCCAGGCGCCCTCGGCCCGCACCGTGCGCGAACCGCGCAGCGTCGGCCCGCCGCGCATCAGCAGGATGTCCTTCACCGACACCGGGACCCCGTCCACCAGGCCCTGGGGCTCACCTCTGCGCCAGCGCTCCGCGCTCGCCTCCGCCTGCGCGAGGGCGGACTCCGCGTCGAGCCGAACGAACGCGTTGACCGCGGGATCCACCTCCTCGATGCGGCGCAGGACGGCCCGCGTGGCATCGACGGGGCTGAACCCGCCCGTGCGATAGCCGTCGACGAGCGCTTCCGCGGTCAGCTCGGTGAGCTCGGTCATCCGCTCTCCTCAGGTCGATCCGGGAGTGCCGATCCGGGACCCTCGTGGATCAGTCCGTTCAGTCGGATCGGTCAGTGTCCGGGGACATACCCACGTTTCTTGTCGACCACGTTCGGAAGTGGCTCCCCGGCAGCCCATTTCTCGTAGAACTCCACGAACTGGCGCGACAGTTCGTCCCGCCAGCCGACCGTGTCGCCGCTCATGTGCGGGGAGACGATCAGGCCGGGCGCGGTCCACAGGGCGCTGTCCCGCGGCAGCGGCTCGTGCTCGAAGACATCGAGCGCGGCGCCCGCGATCCACCGCTTGGCCAGCGCGTCCGCGAGGTCGTCCTCGACGACGAGCTGCCCGCGGCCGACGTTGATGAAGCGGGCGGACGGCTGCATCATCCCGAAGAGCCGTGCGTCGAACATGCCCCGCGTGTCGTCGGTCAGCGGCGCCGCGCACACCACCCAGTCCGCGCGGGCCATCAGCCGCCCGAGGTCCGCCGGCCCGTGCACGCCGGCCCGCGCGGTGCGCCCGACCAGCGCCGTCGTGATCCCGAGCGCCTTCAGCGTCGCGACGATCGCCCGGCCGATCGGCCCGGAACCCACCACGCAGGCCCGGGTGCCCGCCACGCGCTGGGTCTCGCGGTGGCGCCATTCGCGCTCGCCCTGGAGGGCGAGCGTGCGCGGCAGGTCCTTCGCCATGGCGAGGACGAGCGCGCCGACGTACTCGGCGATCGGCTGGTCGAAGACGCCGCGCGCGTTCGTCACGACCGTGTCCGACGCGGCGAGTTCCGGGCACATCAGCCGGTCGACGCCCGCGCTCGCGGTGTGCACCCAGCGCGGGCGGGGGCCCTCGCCCGGCCAGGCGCGGCGCACCGCGTCGGACAGGAAGTCCCAGACGAGCAGCACGTCGGCCGAGGGGAGTTGGGCGGCGAGCGTCGACTCGTCGGCGTGCACCACGCGCGCCCGTCCCATGAGCCGGCCCAGGCGCGGCGGGGGGTCGTCGTCGAGTACCAGCAGGGTCAGTTCAGACACGTTCGCTCCGGTCGTCGGGCCGCGCACTGGGGGTCATCGGGCCGGGATTCTGGCTGGTCGTCGAGTTGGTCATCGAGCCGGTCATCGGCAGAAACCGTTTCGCAACGATGGTCCGCTTCATTGGTAGGAAAAAGTGCGGATTGACCACGCTGGCACCCGAACCTACCTTCGTCAACAGAGGCACTCTTCCGTTGCCCTCGCCCTGTCCCGACGTCCCGGCCCGCCGGCCGGCTCTCCGCAGCATCGTCTCGAACGTCTCAAGAGACTTGGGGCCTGTCATGGACGTCTCCTTCCTCGGCGGACCACACCCTCAACGCGGTGTCGGTGTCGTCGCTCCCTTCGACTTCGCCCTCGACCGCGAGCTGTGGCGCTGGGTTCCGGACGAGGTGTCACTGCACCTCACCCGTACCCCGTACGTGCCCGTCGAGGTCAGCCTCGACCTGGCCCGTCTGGTCAGTGAGCACGAGACCCTCGGCGAGGCGGTGCGCGCGCTGAGCGCCGCCGAACCCGAGGTACTCGCGTACGCCTGTACGTCGGGCAGCTTCGTCGGCGGCATCGCGGGCGAACGCGCCATGTGCGAGGCCATGTTCCGCTCGGGCGAGCGCCCCTCCGTCACCACGTCGGGCGCGCTCCTCGAGGCGCTCGCCGAGCTGGGCGCCCGGCGTATCGCCCTGGTCACCCCGTACACGCGGTCGGTGACCGATTCGCTCGAGGAGTACCTGGCCGAGGCGGGCATCACCGTCACGGGCCGAGCCTTCCTCGGTCTGACCCGGCACATCTGGAAGGTTCCATACCGGGACGTGGCCGACATGGCCAGGGGCGCCGTGCGTCAGCACGCCGACGCGCTGTTCATCAGCTGCACGAACCTGCCGACCTACGACGTCATCCCGCAGCTGGAGGCGGAGCTGCGGATCCCGGTGATCTCAGCCAATCAGGTAACGGTATGGGCAGCGCTGCGCAGGCTGGGTACCCGTGCCGTGGGGCCGTATCAGGCGCTGCTCGACGAGTCGGCGCGCCACTGGCCGGCCCCCGAGCTGACGCAGTTGCCGCAGGAACCGGCCCATGAGCTGCCGGAAGAACAGGAAGGGTGGGCATGACCGCAGTCGGATTTCTCTACCCCGGACACTCGGCCGAGGACGACTATCCGCGTATCGAGATGCTGCTCGACAGCGATGTGAGGCTGCCGCTCGTCCACACCGACATCGGTGAGGACGCGCACCGCGTCGACGCGCTGATCGAGATGGGCTCCCCGCAGCGGCTCGCCGCGGGCGTCGAGGAGCTGCGCCTGTCCGGCGCCGAGGCGGTCGTCTGGGCGTGCACCAGCGGCAGCTTCGTCCGCGGCTGGGAGGGCGCGCACGAACAGGTGCGGGAGCTGGCCAGGGCCGCGGGCCTGCCCGCCTCGAGTACGTCGTTCGCGTTCGCCCACGCCGTACCCGAGGTCGGCGCGCGCAGCGTCGCGATCGCGGCGACGTACCCGGAGGACGTGGCGGAGCACTTCCGTACGTTCCTGAAGGCGGGCGGCATCGAGGTCGTCTCGGTGCGGGGCAGCGGCATCATCACGGCGGCCGAGGTCGGCACCTGGGGGTGGCCGGAGGTCAGGGCGATGGCCGTGGCGGGCGATCACCAGGACGCGCAGGCGCTGCTCCTGCCGGACACGGCCCTGCACACGGCGGCCTACATCCGTGACCTGGAGCGGGAGCTGGGCAAGCCGGTCCTGACGGCCAACCAGGTCACCGTCTGGGAGGCGCTGCGGCTGGCGGGGCGCCGCGTGAACGCACCGGCGCTCGGCGCGCTCTTCGCGAAGGAGCCGCTGGTGCAGGTGTGATCCTTTTCTGGCGTCACAGCCACAGCGTCACAGGCGTCCGGAATAAACCGGAGCCATCCTCCGTTATGTCCGGTCGCAGACAGCACCGTACTTACAGGAGGACTCCGTGGCCGGTAACGACGAGATCCGGGCAACCGCCCAGGGCACCGCCCCCGTGCCCCTTTCGGTCCTCGATCTGGTGACCGTCGGAGCCGGCTTCACCGCCACCGACGCCCTCCGCACCAGCGTCAAGATCGCCAAGCTCGCGGAGAACCGCGGCTTCAACCGCTACTGGGTCGCCGAACACCACTCCATGCCCGGCGTGGCGTCCTCGTCCCCGGCCGTGATCCTGGCCCATCTCGCCGCCCACACCGAGCGCATCCGCCTCGGTTCGGGCGGCGTCATGCTGCCCAACCACGCGCCCCTGGTCATCGCCGAGCAGTTCGGCACCCTGGAGGCGATGGCCCCGGGCCGTATCGACCTCGGCCTCGGCCGCGCCCCCGGCACCGACGGCGCGACGGCCGCCGCCCTGCGCCGCACCGACCGGCTCAACGAGGGTGCCGACGACTTCCCGCAGCAGCTCGCCGAGCTGACCCGCTTCCTCGACGACGACTTCCCCGACGGCCACCCCTACGCCCGCATCCACGCGGTCCCGGGCCCCGTCCAGGCGACGTCCCCCGGCGGCGTGCAGTCCCCGCACCGCCCGCCCATCTGGCTCCTCGGCTCCTCCGGCTTCAGCGCCCGCCTCGCCGGCGTCCTCGGCCTCCCCTTCGCGTTCGCGCACCACTTCTCCGCGCAGAACACGGTCCCGGCCCTCGACCTCTACCGCGAGTCCTTCAAGCCGTCCGCGGTCCTGTCCTCCCCGTACGCACTCATCGGCGTCTCCGCGCTCGCCGCGGACGAGGAGAAGGAGGCCCGCCGCCAGGTCCTCGCGGCCGCCCTCAACATGGTCCGCCTGCGCACCGGCCGCCCCGGTCTCGTCCCGACCCCCGAGGAGGCGGAGGCTTACGAATTCAGCCCGATGGAGCGGGAGTTCGTCGACAGCTGGAACTCGAACGTCATCCACGGCACCGCCGACGAGGTCCGCGCGGGCCTCGACGACCTCCAGAAGCGCACCGGCGCCGACGAGCTGATGCTCACCGCCAACGCCCACACCGCCGAGGTCCGCCTGCGCAGTTACGAACTCGTCGCCGACGCGTACGGGCTGCCGCGGGCCTGACCTGCGGACCGGGGTGCCGCCTCGCACGGGGGAGGCGGCACCCCGTGGTCGTTCGAAAGGCGTCAGGAAGCCGTCAGCAGCGCGGAGATACGATCCGGCGCCACCGGGCGTGAGTACAGCCAGCCCTGGCCCGTGTCGCAGCCGATCTGGCGCAGGCGCGCCGCCTGCGCCGCCGTCTCCACGCACTCGGCCGTGACCGTGAGGCCGAGCCGGTGCGCGAGCTGCACCATGGCCTCGACGATCACGGCGTCCGCGGGGGTCGCGTGCTCGCCCCCGTCGTCGTACTGGAAACCGCGGACGAACGAGCCGTCCAGCTTCAGGACCGACACCGGGAGCCTGCTCAGGTAGGCGAGGTTCGAGTAACCGGTGCCGAAGTCGTCGATGGCGATGTGCACACCCATGTCGCTGAGCGACTGCAGGGCCTGGAGGGGGCGGCCCGCCGAGCCCATCACCGCCGACTCCGTCAGCTCCAGCTGGAGGAGTTCCGGGGCGAGTCCGGTCTCCGCGAGGACCTCGGCGACATCCGCCACCAGATCCGAGTCCCACACCTGACGCACCGCCACGTTCACGCTCACGTAGACCGGCGGCGCCTCGGGGTGCTCCAGCTGCCAGCTGCGCGCCTGCCGGCACGCCGTGCGCAGGACCCACCGGCCCAGCTGCACGATCGAGCCGTCCTCCTCGGCCAGTCCGATGAACCGATTCGGCGTGAGCATTCCGAACTGGGGATGGTCCCAGCGCACCAGCGCCTCGACGCCGCGCAGCACCCCGTCGCCCAGATTCACCAGCGGCTGGTACTCGAGGACGAACTCGCCGCGCTCCACCGCGGGACGCAGGCCCGACGACAGGGCCTGGCGGGTCATCCGGTGCGCGTTGCGCTCCGGGTCGAAGAGCGTCCAGCGCGCCTTGCCGTCGGCCTTCGCCCAGTACAGCGTGGTGTCCGCGGCCTGCATCAGGCCTGTCGCCGTCGTGCCCTCCATGTGCCGCTCCACGACCCCGATCGAGGCCGACACGGCGAGCCGCTGCCCCGACAGGTCGAACGGTTCCTGGACCGCGCGGAGCACCGATTCGGCGAGCCCCGCGAGCTGTTCCGTACCGGCCGAGTCCTCCACGAGCAGCGCGAACTCGTCGCCGCCGAGCCGGGCGACCAGCGGTGCCGCGGCCCCCGGCCCGTAGCCGATCCGGTCGGCGCAGCGCGTCAGGCGCTCGGCGACGGCGGCGAGCAGCCGGTCCCCGACGCCGTGCCCGAGCGTGTCGTTGACCGCCTTGAACCCGTCGAGGTCGAGGTAGCACAGCCCGATCCGGCCGCTGCCCGCCCCGTCGTACGCGCCCGCCTCCAGCGCGGCGGAGAGCCGCTCGAAGAACAGCGTGCGGTTCGGCAGCCGGGTCACCGGGTCGTGCATCTGCAAGTGCCGCAGCCGCGCCTGGAGTTCACGGCGGGCGCTGATGTCGGTGAGGGAGAGCAGGACCGTACGGCCGCCCGGCACGGGTGAGACGGTGACCTGCACCCACACGGAGTGCCCGTCGGCGTGCTTGATCCTGCGGGTGCACGTCAGCCGCGCCTGCCGGCCGCGCAGCACCTCGCGGTACGTGTGCCAGGTGCGGGAGTCGGACGCCAGGTCCACCAGCTCCGCCGCCGTGTGCCCGCTGAGCCTGCCGGGGTCGTCGACGCCGAGCATCGCGGCGAGCGCGGCGTTGGCGGTGACCACCTGGCCCTGGCGGTCCACGACGGCCAGGGCGAGCGGGGCGGCGAGGAAGGCGGAGAGGTAGGGGGCGGGCGGGGACGCCGGCGGGGGAGGGGGTTCGACGACGCCGAGCGCCTCATGGGCCCGGGCTTCCTGGCCGCCGCGTACGGCGTCGGGGGCGGCTGCGTGCGAGGGCGCCGCCACCGCTGCGGAACTCTCCGTGACGGCGCGGCGGGCGGAGTCGGGTGCCGCGTCGGCCGCGGTCGTCGGCCCTTCGGACATTCCGCTCACCGCTCGCTCCCGCAGTGCAGTCGTTCCGGGGGTCCGGGAGGGTTTGCTCCCGGGGCATCACAGTCTGGGTGGCGAACGGCCTTCGCAGCCGGGTCCGCGCAGGAAAGTGTGCCGATCATAGAGGCAGCCCCGAGGCGCGATCCAGCCTTGCCCGCCCGATCCGCCGGTTCGGCCGCATCCCGGGGTAGCCGACAGATCGTTTCTGCTCGTGCCCAGCACACCTTCTGGTCCCCCGCGACCGCGCGTGACGTTCTGTGACCGCCGGGGGTGTCGCCCTCTCACCCGACCGGGTCAGATAAACAGGGCGCAATACTACAAATCCCCACACTCTGGGTTGGGTGTCCCGCTTTCCCGATCCGGAGGTCGACTTGCCGCGCCCGCTGCCACCCGGGGGAGTGGAGAGACCACGCCTGCGTTCCGTCGGCGCGGCCTTCACCGCGCTCATGGCCATGGCCGCCACGTCCCTGGTCGCGGGCCCCGCGATTTCCGCCCCCTACGGGGGTCCCTGCGCGCTGGAGCGCACCGCCGCCCACCACTCGGAGGGCCTCGACACCTGGAACAGCGCCTATCCGCGCCCGGTCAGGACCCTCAACGCGCTGATGGTCTTCCTCTCCTTCCCCGACGCCCGGCCGGTGACCACCCCCGAGGAACTCACGGCCGACTACTTCCCCGCCACCAGCGACTTCTACGACCGGGCCTCCTACGGGAAGTTCCACCTGGTCCCGCACCCGCAGCGGCGCTGGCTCCGCATGCCGCACGCCTCGACCTCGTACGCCATAAAGCGTGACTGGGACGCCTCGCACCGCAGCGCCTATCTGCGCGACGCCCTCGCGACGGCGGACCCGAAGAACGACTTCAGCAAGTACGACGTCATCTACTTCGTCGCCGACCCCGACGCCCCGGGCGTCGACTCGGACGCCACGAAGGTGGTCAACTTCGACCAGCCGATGCGGGCCGACGGCAAGGACATCAAACGCATCGTCACCGTCTTCGAGCAGCACCCGCCCGACCGCAACGTCCTGGCCCACGAGACGGGTCATGTCTTCGACCTGCCTGACCTCTACCACCGGCCGACCGACGGCAAGGGGGACTGGGACACGTACGTCGGTGACTGGGATGTCATGGGCAGTCAGTTCGGGCTCGCGCCCGACTTCTTCGGATGGCACAAGTGGAAGCTGGGCTGGCTGGACCGGAAGCAGGTGGTGTGCGTGACGGGGACCGGCAGTCGGCGCCTCACCCTCGAACCCCTGACGTCCGCGCCCGCGCGGCCGGCCGCGGCACCCGGCATCAAGGGCACGCCCTTCGGCACGGGCAACGGGACGAAGCTCGCCGTCGTACGCACAGGGGAGGACAGCGCGATCGCCATCGAGGCCCGCAGCGCCGACGGCAACGACGCGGCGTCGTGCTCCGAAGGCATCCTCGTCTACCGGGTGCGCAGCGAGACCGCCTCCGGCAGCGGCCCGGTCCAGGTACTCGACGCGCACCCCGACACGGATGCGTGCTGGGGCGACTCGGTCTATCCGGCGCTCGCGGACGCGCCGGTGCGGGTCGGGGAGACCTTCAGGGTGCCGGGCGAGAACGTACAGGTCGAGGTCGAGGGCCGCACGCGGTCGGGGTCATGGACGGTCAAGGTGAGTACGGGGTGAGTGCCTCGGGGCCCGCCAATAGCGAAAGCCCCCCACGTGTGTGGAGGGCTTTTGCTTGTCTGTGCGCCGCCAGGGACTCGAACCCCGGACCCGCTGATTAAGAGTCAGCTGCTCTAACCAACTGAGCTAGCGGCGCCTGCTGACGTCGTAGACCTTAGCATCCTGATCCGGGCCAGGAAAAATCGATATCCGCACCGAGGGTTTGGCGCTCGCGCGGGCCGCGCGGACGCAGGCCCAGAGCAGAACCTCGGGGCCCGGCAGCCACGGGTGGCGGGTGTCGGGGGCGACCATCCAGCGCGAGTCGGAGCCCCGGTCCCCGGCGTGATCGGTGCCCCCGGCCGGTGGCGGGACCGTCACGGCGTCACCGCTTCCGTGGCACAGCAGGGGCGGCACGGCGGGGCCCCACTCCTCCCACTCGAGGAGCGAAGGCAGGCGCTGGGCGGTGCCGGGGGCCGTGAACAGCAGCATGCGGCCGCGGTGCGCGGCGACGGGGCCGGAGCCAGGACCCTCCTCCCACAGCGCGTCCAGCATCCGGCGCCCGAACATCGACGGCACGTTCACCACGTCGAAGACGCTGCCGCAGGGCAGTACCACGGGGGCGCCGGGCCGTGACTCCCAGAACGCGAGGGTGCTGCGCGGATGCGTTCCCGCCGAGGCGAGCCACGCGGCGCCCTCCCGGGTGGCGCCCGCGATGTCGAATCGGTCGTACCGGGTCAGCCGGCCGGTGCTGTTCTGGGTGTCTGTGGCACTCATGGCAGTTACGTCTACCGGGCGTGAGCGTGCGACCTCTCAGGGTTGCCGGAAATCGGGACAGGAGTGGGCGGGGTGGAGTATCTTGCCCCCTGGCATATGCCAAACGATCTTTACAGGGGCGGTTGCGGGGCGGTTGCCGCGCCCTGTCCGCTACGGCCGGTTCTCGGCCGGCCCGCGCATCAGATCGCGGCCGAACTCGACCATCTTCTTCGCGTAGTCCTCGGTCCACTGCGCCTGCTCGGCGATCACCGCGGGCGTCAGGCGGTCGAAGCGGCGCGGGTCGGCGAGCTGGGCCGCCGCCATGGCCTGGAACTCCACGGACCGGTCGGTCGCTGCCCGGAACGCGTGCGTCAGCTCCGTCGCCCGGGCGAGCAGCTCACGCGGATCCTCGATCGCCTCCAGATCGAAGAAGTGCTCCGGATCCGCGGCGGCCTCGGCCGGCTCGAAGAGCAGCGGGGCCGGACGCATCCGCCTCTCGGTACGGGCCCGCTCGGGCTCGGCCATGATGTTCCTCCTCGTACGGTGTGCAGCCCCACGTCGACGCCGGGGCCACTTTCCATTGTCCGCAGGCCCGCAAGAGCGCCCGTTGTTCAAGGCGTCCACGTGTTCAAGGCGTCCACGCCACCCGGTGTTCCGCGAGGCGGGCGAGTACGGCGTGATGTGCCTCCCACCCGTCCGGGAATTTCACCGTGACTCCCAGCTGGACCGGTTCCGTCGACGGGTGGTCGTCCAGCAGGTCCGGGACGCCCGCGCGGCAGACCACGATGCACGCGTGGCGGTGGCGGGAGGCCAGGACGCACAGACGGCCCGTCTCCAGGTGGAACGCCGTCGCGTCCGGGCGGCCCGACAGCGGGTGCAGGACGACCGTGACGTCGAACTCGCGGCCCTGCAGCCGGTTCGCCGTGTCCACGGTGACGTCCGTGACGTCGAGGTCCGCGAGCGCCGAGCGCACCGCCGCCGCCTGGTCGCGATGCGCCGTGCCGACCGCGACGCGGTCCGCCGTGAGGGGGGACGGGCCGGGGCCGCGCTCCGATTCCGTGACGCCCCCGCGCTCCAGCAGGCGCCGCACCACCTGGGCCAGGGCCCGTACGGCCTCGGGGTCGGTGCGGGGCGTGTGCCCGGCCGGGAGTTCGAGCAGGCCCCAGCCCGACTCCGCGGCCTCGTCGATCACCCGGTCCGGGCCGGAGCCGTCGGAGGCCACCTCGAACCCGAGGCTGCGGTCGCCGTGGTCCGTGCCGCTGCGGAACGGCGTGTACGGGTAGAAGGCGCCGGAGACCAGGGGCGCGGCCGATGCCGGCAGGCGCCAGGAGACCGGGAGCCGGTGCTGCGGCAGCTCGGGGTTGTGCGCCAGGAGCGTCGTCACGGCGGACGCCGACGGGTCGTACGACAGGCCCGCCCACTGCTCGGCCCCGACGATCGCGAACGGGTCCAGCTGCCCCGGGTCGCCCACGAACAGGGCCCGCTCGAACAGGCCGGCCACGGCGAGCAGCGCGTCCGAGCGCATCTGGTACGCCTCGTCGACGATGGCGTGCTGCCAGGGGGCGATGTCCTTGACGTGCGCCCACTTCGCGGCCGTCGAGATGACGACCGGGAGCGGGGCGAGGTCACCGGCCTTGGTCGACTTGCGCACGTTCGCCAGGTCGTCGAGTGCCTTGTCGTACGGGTCGGTGTCGCTGCTGTGCAGGCGTCCGACGGGCAGCTCGGGGTTCTTCTCGGCGAGGCGCAGGACGAGGTCGTCGACCTGTGCGTTCGTCTGCGCGATGACCATCAACGGGCGCCCCGCCTCGGCCAGTTCGAGCGCGGCACGCACGACGAGCGTCGACTTGCCGGCGCCGGGCGGGGAGTCCACGACGGTGCCGCGGGCCGTGCCGTGCAGGGTGTCGCGGAGGATGGCTTCGGTGGCGCGGCCGGCCGCCGCCCCCGGGTCGAACGGGGTGTCGCCGCCTGTGCCGGAGCGGCCGAGCTGATGCGGTGCGGTCGTCACAGCAGATCCTCCGTGGTCACGGCGTCGGGCGCCTCAGGCACCGGCGCACCCGAGCCGTCCGTGTGCGGCGGGCCGCCGTGCGTCCACGGCGTCTCCTCCGGGTCCGGCAGCTTCGGGCCGCCCCGCTGCTCGTGCTCGAAGAGCGTGAAGCACACCTGGTCACCCTTCTCCGGGACGGATCCCGGCTCCGGCTCCTTGCCCCGGCCCATCTTGTCCAGGACGCGCAGGACGACGTCGCCCCCGGCGTCGTACGACACGAACTCCGCCGCCTGCGGCTTGCCGTCGAGCGAGCGGTACACCTTCGTGCGCTCGCCGAGATGCGGCATGTCGTCGGTGCGGACGGTGATCAGGGGGCGCGGCCGGTTCTTCTCGTTGTACGCCGGGACCGACTCGGTCACCTCGCCCGCGAACGCCTCCCCGGTGAGCCGGCGGCCCGCCATGACCAGCGGATCGTCCAGCGCCTCCTGTGCGTCCAGCCTGGCCTGCTCGCGCTCGCGCGTCGCCAGCTTGTTGGCCGCCGTCACCGCGTCGTCGCGGCGCGGCTGCGGCGGTTCGCCCGCGGCGACGCGGTCCCGGTGACCGGTGAACGACCAGCGGTCGCGCGTCCAGCGCTCCGCGGCGCGCGGCCCCTCGGGGAGCGTGCACATCGCGTCCAGGCCGCGCCACACCGCGTCCCACGTGGGCCGGGTCCGGCTCTCGACGAGCGCGTGGATGTCGCGCTCGGCCGCCGTCAGCGCGGCGAGCCTCACGTCCGCCTCGATGCCGTCCTCGGCGGCGGCCAGTAGTGTGCGGGCCTTGTCGTAGCGCTCGATCGCGGGTGCGAGGAGCTTGTTGTCGAACGCCGGGTCGGTGGCCGGGCCCGCGGGCGGGCAGAGGAGCTGGCCGTCCTTGTCCCGGGCCAGCTCGGCACGGAGCGCGGCCTCGGCGCCGGAGGTGTCCTGCGGGGCCTCGATCCAGGCGAGCAGCGCGCCCAGGTGCTGGTCCTCCAGGGTGGACTGGCCCGTCGCCCAGTGCCGGGACAGCAGGTCCGTCATGGCGAGCAGGAGCGCGGAACCGGGAACTCTGGCCCGCTCCCCGAAGTGCGTCAGCCAGCGGCCCAGGAGCGGGACGTGCGGCGGGGCGGGATACGGAGCCTCGGGCTCCTGCTCGGCGGTGCGGCGGAAGCGCATCGAGCGGCCGAGGAGCCGTACGAACTCGATGCCGGAACGGCTCGGCAGGATCAGCTGGGGAGCGTCCGCGCACAGCTCGACCTCCACCTTGACCCGCTTGCCGGTCGTCGGGTCGGTCTCGGCGCGCTCGGCGGTCTCGACGTCGGCCGCGAACCCGTCGACGTACGGCAGGACGATCCCCGCCAGCTCGGCGAGGAACGCGAAGCGCAGGTCGCGGTCGCGGGGCTGGGGCACCACGAGGAGCCGGGGCGAGGTGCGCTCCGTGCCGACGAGGGCGCCGAGCGGGGCGCCCGCCTCGCCCGCCGTGATGAGCGGGACCAGGACGAGGGGGCGCTGCGACAGATGGCGGTGCCGCACGGTCGCGACCGGCTGGGCGCGCCCGCTCTGTACGGCCTCCAGGCGGGCCAGATCGGTGATCAGCGGCATGCCGGCGCCGCCTCTCCGCGCGCACCGAGCGCCTCGGCCCGCAGCCGGGACGCCCGGCGCAGGGCGGCGACCGCCGGGTCCCGCGGGTCTCCGGAGTGGCCGTGGGCCGCCGAGAGGACCTCGTCGACCGTGGTCAGAGCGCCCAGCTCGGCCCGCAGGCCGCGGCCGAGCGAGGTGACCGCGCCCTCCTCACGGGCCCGGTCGCGGCAGTGGAACGCCAGCTCGCACGCGGCCAGGCACTCCGGCGCGTACGCCGCCGGCACCGACTCGACCGCTTCGGTCAGCTCGTCCGTGGGGCGCGTGACGTCGAAGCACGTGCCCTCGGGCAGCGCGTCGGCGATGTCCTCGATGCGGGTCAGCCGCTCCAGCTGCCGCCGCGTCACCGACAGCTGCTTGCGTACGTCGACGGCGGATGCCGTCGGGAGGTTGCTGAAGTCCTTGGGGCAGACGAGCAGGATCCGGTGCCTGACCTCGGGCGCCGTATCCAGGTGCCCGGCGACCCGCTCGAGCGCCAGTGCATACACCGCGGCCTGGCGGGCCGCGGCGCCGACCTTCGCCGCGTCCGCGCTGCCGTCGATCATCGGGAAGGACTTGATCTCGACGACCGTCCACGACCCGTCGGGGTGCACGACCACCGCGTCCGGTTCGAGGAAGGCCGGGGTGCCCGCGACGTCGAGCGCGAGCATCGGGTGCTCCAGGAACGTCCAGGCACCGGAGCGGGCCGCCTCTGCCGTCGCCTCGCGCAGTGCGAGCGCCGTACGGGCCGTGCGGCCCTCGGGCCCGACCGCCGTCAGATCCGGCGTACGGGCCTCGCCCGGCACCGGCTCGGGCCCGCCGCCCATGCGCTCGTGCACGAGCCGGAGCAGCTCCGCGCCTCCGTCGGCCTTGACCTTCGCCTCGAACGCGTTCCCCCGCGTGAGCGCGAACTGCGACTGGCCGAATCCGGACGGCGCCCCGAGCGCGTCCGCGAGCCGCGCCTTGTCGACGCCCGCCCCGTCGAGCAGCGCGCGCCGCCGGCATCCGGGATTCGCGGCGAGCGCCGCCAGCGCCCGCGCATCCAGCGCCCGTGGCGCTATGCCGGCGCCACGCAGCTCAGCGAGCTGCTGTCGCAGCGCCGTCCCCCGCGTCGGAGGAGCGGGCACCCGGGCCGCCGCCCGGTCCTGCACTGACCTTGCGCTGTCGGGGAATTCGCTCACCCGCCGAAGTCTGGCACTCCCCACTGACAATTGAGGACGCCGCCGTGGAAGCCGGGGTGGGAGAGGTGCGGCGGGGCCGTGCGGATCCGGCCGTCGGCGCGCTGCGCATCCGCGCCCGTACGAGGTCCGCGGCCCGCGTCACGCGCTGGCTCACCAGGAAGCCGAGGCCCATGACGGCCGCCCCGGCGAGCGCGTCGAAGAAGTAGTGGTTCGCGGTGCCCATCACCACGAAGGTGGTGATCAGCGGGTAGGCGATACCGGCCGCCCTGACCAGCGGCGTGCGTCCGTGGCGCCACAGCATGACCCCGCACCACACCGCCCAGCCGACGTGCAGGCTGGGCATCGCCGCGTACTGGTTGGTCATGCCGCCGAGCCCGCGCGGCGCGCTCGCCTGGCCGCCCCACCAGCCCCACGAGCTGTACTGGGCCATGGTGTCGACGAAGCCGTGGCCGGGGGAGAGCAGGCGCGGCGGGCAGGTCGGTACGAGGGTGAAGCCGATCAGGCCGATCAGGGTGGACGTCATCAGCCAGGTCCGGGCGGCGCGGAAGTGGGCGGCGCGGCTGCGGAAGAGCCAGATCAGGATGCCTGGGGTGACGAGGTAGTGCAGTGAGGCGTACCAGAAGTCGGCGGGGACACCGATCCAGGCCTCGGCGGTGAAGAGACGGTTCAGCGGATGTTCGAGGTTGAGATGGAGTGCCTTCTCGGCCCGGAGTATCGCGAGGCCGTGGTCCACGGCGCTCGACACCTTCCCGCCCACCATGAGCCGGCCCGCCGAGTAGGCGGCGTACACGAGCAATATCAGCGGCAGTTCGGTCCACCAGCGCAGCCGGTCGCCCCCTGTCGCCGCAGTGGGCGATGCCTCGGTCTGCGACATCCGGCCGCTCCCCCTTAACTCCGTGTACGGCGGCCCGTGGCCATGTGGCTCACTTTACGGTGTACGTGTCCGCCAGGAAGGGGCGCCTCCGACCCACGAAGACGCAACGATCACCCGGGAGGTTGCCTGAATCCCGGGTGAGCGATGATGGAACGAGCGGGCGCGCCTGGCCTGACTTGTCGGTACATGGCAGCCCTTTTCACCCGCCCTCGGAAAGGTCACCCATGGCACCGCGCATCCTGTTGGCCCGGCACGGACAGACGGAATGGTCACTGTCCGGGCGGCACACCGGCAGGACCGACATCCCCCTCCTGGAAGAGGGACGGCGCGGCGCCAAGCTCCTCGGCGAACGTCTGCACCGGTCGCCCCTCGACGGACTCCCCGGGGCCGAGGTGCGCACCAGCCCGCTCTCCCGCGCGCGCGAGACCTGCGACCTGGCCGGCTTCGGCGACCGGGCCACCGAGTGGGACACGCTCATGGAGTGGGACTACGGCGCCTACGAGGGCCTGACCCCCGCCCAGATCCAGGAGCGGCGCCCCGGCTGGTTCATCTGGCGCGACGGTGTCCCCGAAGGCGAGACCCTGGAACAGATGACCGCGCGCGCCGACGAGGTCGTCGCCTGGGCCAGATCGGAGAACCGCGACGCCCTGGTGTTCGCACACGGCCACATGCTGCGCTCGATCGGCGCACGCTGGCTCGGACTCCCGCTCGACTTCGCGGCCCGCATCCGCCTCAACCCGACGTCCCTGTCGGTCCTCGGCTGGGCCTACGGGGAACCGGCGATCGAGTCGTGGAACGACATCGGCCACCTCGCGGGCCACGAGGGCTAGCCGCGCTGGACCCGCCGGCAGGGCTCACACCGTGCGCGGCGCCGACGCGTGCTGCTCCAGGAAGGCCGAGACGCCCGACGCCCTGCGGTGCGGAAGGAGCACGCGCGCGGTGGTCGCCAGCATCGACTGGATGCGCGACGACTGGACCTCGGTCAGCAGATGCAGAACGCGCATCCCCGCGGACGCGGCCTCGTCGGGCTGACCGGCGCGCGCCAGATCGTCGGCGAGCTCCGCCGTGTACAGGGCGATGTTCCGGGTGAAGTGCGGGTCCTGGAGGGCGGCTGCGCGGTGCGCGTGCCGGGCGGCGCGGGTCCAGTCGCCGAGCGCCGAGTAGCACTGCGCCTCCAGGCCCTCCAGCTCGGCCTCGCCGTAGAACGTCATCCACTCCGGGTCGTCGTCCGACTCCCCGCGCGCGAAGAGGGCCTGGGCCCGGGCCAGCGCCCGCTCGCATCCCCTGCGGTCCCCGAGCCCCGCCCACCCGCCGGCCTCGCGCAGCGCGATCAGCGAGAGCAGCCGCGGCGACGCCAGCCGGCCCGCGACGCGCGTGGCCGCCTGCGCCGCCCGCACCGCCTCCCTCGGCCGCCCCGCGTCCCGCGCCAGGAACGCGGTGTTGCAGAACGCGTGCGCCTCAAGCGCCGGGTCGCCCGCCACGCGCGCGGTGGCCAGCGCCTCCGCGTAATGTGACCGCGCGTCGTCGAAGCGTCCCGAGTCGTGCGCCAACCAGCCGACCGAGATGGCGAGTTCACCCGCTCCGGCCAGGAGCCGCTCGGCCGTGCCGGGCGCCGCCGTCCCCGCGTCGAGCAGCGCGAACGCCGTACGCAGCGGGGCCGCGGCCCTCTTGTAGAGCCCGTCGGCGCCGTGCCGGTCGTCGAGCAGCCGGATCCGGCGGATGGCTTCCTCGACCGCGCCGACACCGGCCTTGGGCGCCGCGCGCCCGCCGTGGCCCGCGGCAGTTGACTTCGCCGCGTCAGCTGCCGTGCCGTCGGCCGCGATGCCGAAGGGCGCCAGGGAGGCGATGGCCACGGTGGCCGTCCCTCCGGTCATGAATGCGCGACGCCGCACGTCGCTCTCCTCGTCGTGGTGCGGGAACTCGAACTCGGTGTGCACGAGGGGTACGGGCTCCGTGGGGCGCGCCGCCCGGCCGCGGACGGCCGAGCGGGGCGCGAACCCCAGGTCCGTGAGCGAGCGGCCGGGGAACATGTGCAGGAACACCCGCTCGTACGCGTAGTTGGGGCAGCGGATCTCGCCGGCCTCCACCCGCCCGATGTAGCGCGCGTCGCAGCTGACCCGCTCGCCGATCTCCCGGGCGGCCCGGCGCACCGCGGCCGCGAACTCGCCCGGGGAGCGCTGCCCTCGCAGCCGCCTGAAGGCGAGATTCGGCCGCGGGGACTGCGCTGACGATGCCACCGGTGACGGCGTCATGATCGGGCCCTCTCGTGCGAACCGTGCCGGATCACCGGGGAGTTGGGCCTCTGGGAACCCTGGTGCAACCCCTGTTCCGACGGGGCACGAAGGTACCTGCTGTAACGACTCCGACACACAGTGTTTGGCTACAAATCGGATATCTCCCCCCGCATCCGCCATGAAGTGCCATCCTTTGCGGCGGCGTGCTGCCGTAGCTGTTGACGCTCAAGGGCGTTGAACCTTGCGGGGCCGGAGCGGTCGTTCCGGTCGTGCAACCCGTACGCGAGAGCGAGGAGGGGCTGACGTGTTGGAGGCATCACTTTCGACGGCGCGGCACCGGCCGACCCAGGACCGCAGCGCGCCACCCCCTGACAGCGCGTCCTGCGACGTGGTGACCGTCCCGGCCCGGCAGGGCCTCGAAGCGGTCGACATCCTGCGTCGTGGCGCCACCGAGGCCGTCGGTCCGGTCCTGCACGACGGGGACTGCGACACCCTCGGCTTCCTCGTCCCGTCCGGCACCGCCGACGGCTGGGACCTCCCCGGCAGCGCGTGCACCCACACCCCCGCGTCGCCCTCGCGGGAGCGCGGCCTCAGCGCGGGGCCCGTGCCACCCACCCCCGTCGAGGGCGGCGGCTGGCTGCTCCCGCCCGGCGATGCCGAGCTCGTCACCGACCCGGCGGTCCTGCGGGCGGCGCTCGGCGAGGCGGCCCGCATGATCGAGGCCGCGGACAACTGCCGCTGAGGCCCGGCACCGGGTTTCAGCGGTCCAGGCTTCAGCGGACCGGGCCTGAGCCGTCCGCGGCTCTGCGGTCCGCGCCTCAGCGCTGGGTGGCTCCGTGGCCGCTGGGCCGACTCGTCGCTGCCCGTCGATAATGGACGGATGGCAAGGTCAAGGGCAAAGAACAAGCAGGCCGGAGCGGCCCGTGGCGGCCGGGAGGCCGTCGTCGAGGCCGTCGACGGCGGGCTCGCCGAGCTGATACCCGACCGGGACCGGCCGCGCGCCTGGACGCTGCTCGTGGACGGTGCCCCGCAGTCTCATGTCGACCTCGACGATCCCGCGTACCTCGAATTCGAGTACCAGCGCAGGATCGGCCATGTCATCGACCTCGCCGTGGACAAGGGCCGCCCCGTGCACGCCGTGCACCTGGGAGGCGGCGCCTTCACCCTCGCCCGCTACATCGCCGCGACCCGCCCGCGTTCCACCCAGCAAGTGGTCGAACGCGACGAGGCGCTCGTCCAACTGGTGCGCCGCGAACTGCCGTTGGACCCAGGTGCCCGGATCCGCGTACGCGCCGCCGATGCCCGCGCGGGTCTCGCGAAACTCCCCGACGGCTGGGCCGACCTCCTGATAGCCGACGTGTTCAGCGGAGCGCGTACGCCCGCGCACCTCACCAGCACCGAGTTCCTCACCGAGGTCCGCCGCGTGGTCAAGCCCGGCGGATGCTACGTCGCCAACCTCGCCGACGGGCCGCCCCTCGCGCATCTGCGCGGCCAGATCGCCACCGCCGCGGCCGTCTTCCCCGAGCTCGCCCTCGTCGCCGACCCCGCCGTCCTGCGCGGCAAGCGCTTCGGCAACGCCGTACTGGTCGCCTCCGACCGGGTGCTGCCCGTCGCCGAGCTGACCCGGCGCGCGGCGAGCGATCCGCATCCCGCCCGCGTCGAACACGGCAAGGCCCTCTCGGACTTCACCGGGGGAGCCGCAGCCGTCAGCGACTCCGGCGCCGTCGCCTCGCCTGCTCCTCCGCCGTCCGTCTTCCGGTGACGGGATTCGGTGACGGGTTTCCGTGACGGGGGCTGAGGGGGCGATTCGTTTCGGGGAGGGCGGGGCGGGCCCTCGCGCGGGCGGTCAGTAATTCCCTACTTCAACGCGCGGCGCGTGGTCGTGCCACGTGCAGAACACCGAGACCTTGTCCGTGCCCGAGGTGAACTCCACCCTGATCCACGTCGAGTCCTTCCACACCTGCACCGACCAGCCGGCCGAGGGTGTCGCCGAGACCAGCGTCGCGGCGTCCTTGCCGAGGTCGAACACCGCACGGCCACCGTCTGTCGTGTAGCCCTTCACCGTGCCGGACGCCGACGGTGACGCGGGCGGCTTGGCGGAGGTGCTCGGTTTCGCCGGGCGGCTCGACGACGGGGTGGCCGAGCCGGGGGAGTGCGACGGCTTCTCCGTGTCCGAGCGGGACGGCGACGCCGGCGGCGACGGCTCCGGGCGGTGCGTGGACGAGGACCGCGCCTCCACCGCTCCGGCGGCGATCGGTACCGCGCGCGGCGGGTCGTAGGCCGTGCCCGCCATCACCGTGTGCACGCCCCACCACGACAGCGTGACGGCCGCGCCCGTGGCCAGGAGCCAGGCCGCCGTGTGAACAAGTCCTCTGCGCATGGGGTGCATCGTCGCCATACTGCCGCACCCGCCCCACCCGTGTCCCAGGGGGACCCGGGTTGCCCCGGACCTGCACGGAAGGAGGACCGGGGTCCCCCGTATGGCGTACGGTGCCGCCCATGGCAAGTGTGCTCGTGGTCGAGGACGACCAGTTCGTGCGCTCAGCCCTCATCCGGCACCTGACCGAGGCCTCCCACACCGTACGGAGCGTCGGCACGGCCCTGGAGGCGCTGCGCGAGGTCGCCCATTTCCGTTTCGACGTCGTGATTCTCGACCTCGGTCTGCCCGATCTGGACGGGTCCGAGGCGTTGAAGATGCTGCGCGGCATCACCGACGTCCCCGTGATCATCGCCACGGCCCGCGACGACGAGACCGAGATCGTCCGGCTCCTCAACGACGGCGCCGACGACTACCTCACCAAGCCGTTCTCGCCCGAGCACCTGTCCGCCCGCATGGCCGCCGTGCTGCGCCGCGCGCGCTCCAGCGCCGCCGCCGAGCCCCCCTCGCGCCTCCTCCAGGTCGGCGGCCTCGCGATAGACCCGCTGCGGCGCCAGGCCGAGCTGGACGGGGCGCGACTCGATCTCACCCGGCGCGAGTTCGACCTGCTCACCTTCCTCGCGGGCCGGCCCGGCGTCGTGGTCCCCCGTAAGGAGCTCCTCGCCGAGGTGTGGCAGCAGTCGTACGGGGACGATCAGACCATCGACGTCCATCTGTCATGGTTGCGCAGGAAGTTGGGTGAAACGGCCGCCCGGCCGCGCTATCTGCACACCCTGCGGGGCGTCGGCGTGAAGCTGGAGCCGCCGCGGGCGGAGGGCGGTCCGGCATGAGGTGGGCCCTGGTCAAGGTGTGCCTCGCCGTCACCGCCATGGTCGTGGTGGCTTTCGCGGTTCCTCTCGGCCTCGTCATCAAGGAAATGGCCCGGGACCGTGCCTTCTCCAACGCCGAGCGGACCGCCGCCGCGATCGGGCCCACCCTCTCCATCACCACCGACCGTGACGAACTGACCCGCGCCGTCGCCTCCACCGAGGCCGGCGCCGACGGCCGCATGGCCGTCTACATCCCGGCCGCGGGGGGCGCCCCGGCAATCCAGGTCGGCACGTCGCGCGCCGGTGGCGAGCACGTCGGCCTCCGGCAGGCCACCGTCGCCGATGTGCCGGGCGGGTCCGTGTGGCTCCAGCCCATCGCCGTCAGCTCCGGCATCGCGGTCGTCGAGGTGTTCGTACCGGAGTCCGAGGTCACCAACGGGGTCGCCACGGCGTGGCTCGTGCTGGCAGGTGTCGGCATCGCCCTCGTCATAGGGTCCGTGGCCGTCGCCGACCGGCTCGGCGTACGCATGGTGCAGCCCGCCCGGCGCCTCGTCCACGCCGCGCACGATCTGGGCGAGGGGAAGCTCGGGGCCCGCGTGCCGGAGGAAGGGCCCACCGAACTCCGGCTCGCCGCCGTCGCCTTCAACTCCATGGCCGACCAGGTCGTTCAGCTCCTCGCCAACGAGCGGGAGCTGGCCGCCGATCTCTCCCATCGGCTGCGTACGCCCCTCACCGTTCTGCGCCTCAACGCCGTCTCGCTGGGGGAGGGCGCCGCCGCCGAGCAGACCCGCGCCGCCGTCGAGCAGCTGGAGCGTGAGGTCGACACCATCATCCGCACCGCCCGCGACGCCAAGCCGCAGACCGCCGCCGCCGGGCCCGGTGCCGGGTGTGACGCCGCCGAGGTCATCCGTGAGCGCATGGACTTCTGGTCCGCGCTCGCCGAGGACGAGGGGCGCAAGGTGCGCGTCGCCGGGATCGATCGGCCCGTGCGCATCCCCGTGGCCCGGGGCGAGTTGGCCGCCGCGCTCGATGCGCTCCTCGGGAATGTCTTCCGGCACACCCCTGAAGGCACCGCCTTCGCCGTCGACGTACACAGCGGTGAGGACGCCGTGATCGTGCTCGTCTCCGACGCGGGGCCGGGGATCCTCGACCCGGACGCCGCGATGGCACGTGGGCGGGGGTCCGGCAGCGACGGGTCCACCGGGCTCGGGCTCGACATCGTCCGGCGGCTCGCCGAGTCGACCGGCGGTGATGTGCGGATCGGGTCCTCCGTGCTCGGGGGGACCGAGGTGCGGATCTGGGTGCAGCTGGACGGGCGGGGCCCCGCCGAGGGGCGGCGCGGGCATCGCAGCGCGGCACGGCGCCGACGCCGTACCCCGTCGTCCGGTGCCGCTGTGTAGTCGGGTGAGTCCTCATCGTTTCGGGGTCGGTCTCTACCTTTAATCCGTTCCGATGGGTTCCTTAAGCCCTCCATAAGAACCTCAACCGCCGGTGATGGTGCACCATTTGCCGGGTTCCGGATCGCTAGCGTGCTGCCGCACCCCCACCCCCGTACAGCTAAGGCAGGCACGCGATGAGCAGCACGCACCGGCGCAGGTTCAGCGGCAGGAACAAGGCGATAGGCGGGCTCGTGGCCGCGGCCGTCGTGGGCGGCGGCGCCTTTCTGTTCTCCGGTACGGCGCAGGCCGCCGGTGTCGGCGCCGCGTACACCAAGACCAGTGAGTGGTCCGGCGGGTACACCGCCCAGTACGTCGTCAAGAACGACACGGACAAGGCCCGGTCGGACTGGACGCTGGAGTTCGATCTGCCCTCGGGCACCAAGCTCGGCTCCCTGTGGAACGCCGAGTCGTCGGTGTCCGGCTCGCACGTCACCGTGAAGCCCGCCTCCTGGGACAAGGAAGGCATCGCCGCCGGTAAGTCCGTGACCGTCGGGTTCGTCGTCACCGGCGAGGCCGATCCGGCCGGGTGTCTCATCGACGGTGCCAAGTGCTCCGTGGATGACGGGGCCACGCCGGAACCGAGCGGCCGGCCCACCGAGTCCGCTACGGCCACCCCCAGCGCCAGCGCGTCCGCTCCGGCCCCGTCCACGTCCTCCGCTCCGGCCCCGTCCACGTCCTCCGCTCCGGCTCCGTCGTCGTCCTCCGCTCCAGCTCCGTCCTCGTCCTCCGGTACGGGGTCGGGTTCCGCGGCCGCCGGTGGGTTCGCTCCGTATGTCGATACTTCGCTCTACCCGAAGTTCGATCTGGTCGCCTCCTCCAAGGCCACCGGCGTCAAGGAGTACAACCTCGCCTTCGTCACCTCCGGCGGCTCCTGCACCCCGAAGTGGGGCGGCGTCACCGACCTCGGCAGCGACGAAGTCGCCGCTCAGGTCGGTGACTTGAGGGCCGCGGGCGGCGACGTCCGGGTCTCCTTCGGCGGCGCCTCCGGCACCGAGCTGGCGCAGGCCTGCTCCTCGGCCTCCGACCTGGCGGCGGCGTACCAGAAGGTCATCGACCAGTTCAAGCTCACCAAGGTCGACTTCGACGTCGAGGGCGGCGCCCTGCCGGACACCGCCGCCAACACCAAGCGCGCCCAGGCCATCGCCACTCTGCAGAAGAACAACCCGAATCTGAACGTCTCCTTCACGCTCCCCGTGATGCCCGAGGGCCTTACCTCGGACGGCGTGAACTTCCTCAAGAACGCCAAGGAGAACGGGGTCTCGGCCGACCTCGTCAACATCATGGCGATGGACTACGGGGCCTCGTACAGCGGCGACATGGGGACCTATGCCGAGCAGGCCGCAACTGCCACGCAGGCTCAGATCAAGAGCGCGCTCGGGCTGTCCGACGCCGCTGCCTGGAAGGCCGTCGCCATCACCCCGATGATCGGCGTCAACGACGTCTCGTCCGAGGTCTTCAAGGTCGACGACGCCACGCAGCTGGTCGCCTTCGCCAAGGAGAAGGGCCTGGGCGGGCTGTCGATGTGGTCCGCCACCCGCGACAAGGCGTGTGAGGGCGGGGCGTCCAACTCGGCCCAGCCGACCTGTTCCTCGATCGAGCAGTCGGCCGACGCCTTCCAGAAGGCCTTCGCCTCCTTCAAGTAGCCCCCCGCGGGAAGCTGCGCGCCCCGGCCGGATCCTTCTCCCCCCACTCGGCCGGGGCGCGCTTTCGTTCGGGGCGCGGGTTGTTTCCGCGTGCACATGCCCCCACGGCCCCTTCGGTTTCGTACGCGGCTGATCGCCGGTGCTAGTCCTCCGGCGGGGGCGGGAGTTCGTTCGTCCGTGACGCTTGGGCGTACCAGTGTGCGCTCGACTTCGGCGTACGTTTCTGGGTCGCGTAGTCCACGTGGACCGCTCCGAAGCGCTTCTCGTAGCCGTACGCCCACTCGAAGTTGTCCATCAGTGACCAGAGGTAGTAGCCGCGGACGTCGGCTCCGTCCCTGATCGCGCGGTGTACGGCGGACAGGTGGCCGTGGAGGTACGCGATGCGCTCCGGGTCGTGGACCCGGCCCTCGGGGTCCGGCTTGTCGTCGTACGCCGCGCCGTTCTCCGTGATGTACAGCGGCAGACCCGGTGCCTCCCTGGTGTAGCGCATGATCAGGTCGTGCAGACCCGTCGGGTCGACGCTCCAGCCCATCTCCGTGCGCTCGCCCGGGGACTGGTGGAACGCGACGTCGTCCGCTCCTGGCCAGGGGGAGTGGTCGCTCGCGCCGTGGCCGTCGGAACGGGTTGCCGGCGCTGACGGGGCTGAGGAGACCAGGGACGGGGTGTAGTAGTTCAGGCCCAGGGCGTCCAGCGGCTGGTGGATCGTTGCCAGGTCCGGGGTCTGGACGAAGGACCAGTCCGTGATGCGTGCGGTGTCTGTGATCAGGTCCGCCGGGTACTCCCCGTGCAGCATCGGGCCGTGGAACACGCCGTTGGCCAGGTTGTCGATGCGGCGGCGGGCGTCGTTGTCGGCGGCACTGGTGGGTGAAAGGGGCCTGACTGTGGAGGAGTTGAGGCTTACCGCTACCTCTGCCCGGGGTGGCAGCGTCCGGCGCAGGGCCTGTGTCGCCAGGCCGTGGGCCAGGTTGAGGTGGTGTGCCGCGCGCAGTGTTGCCGCCGGTTCCGTCCTGCCCGGGGCGTGCACGCCCGAGCCGTAGCCCAGGAAAGCACTGCACCAGGGCTCGTTGAGCGTGATCCACAGGTCCACGCGGTCGCCCAGCGCCTCGCCGACCATGCCCGCGTACTCCGCGAAGCGGTACGCCGTGTCGCGGGCCGGCCAGCCGCCCGCGTCCTCGAGTTCCTGCGGCAGGTCCCAGTGGTAGAGCGTCAGGGCCGGCTTGATGCCCTTCGCGAGGAGTTCGTCCGTCAGGCGCCGGTAGAAGTCCAGGCCCCGCTGGACCGCCGGGCCCCGGCCGGTGGGCTGCACCCTCGGCCACGAGACCGAGAAGCGGTACGTGCCCAGGTCCAGGTCCTTCATGAGCGCCACGTCGTCCTGGTAGCGGTGGTAGTGGTCCACCGCGATGTCGCCCGTGTCGCCGCCCGCCGTCCTGCCCGGAGTGTGGCTGAACGTGTCCCAGATGGACGGCGTCCGGCCGTCCTCGCGCACCGCCCCCTCGATCTGGTACGCCGATGTCGCCGCTCCCCAGAGGAAGCCCGGCGGGAAGGTGAGGGTGGGGGGTGGGGTGGTGGTGGTTGTAATGGGTTTGGGCATGGAAGCGCTCCCATGAGTTGGAAGTTGTGGGGCGTTGTGGGGCCGCCGCTCGCGGCGGCCCCCAGAGTTCAGCCCTTTACCGCGCCCTGCATGATGCCGCCCACGATCTGCTTGCCGAACAGCAGGAACGCGATCAGCAGCGGCAGCGTGCCCAGCAGGGCTCCGGCCATGATCACCGAGTCGTCCGGGATGTACCCGGTGCCCAGTTGGTTGAGGGCTACCTGGACCGTCGGGTTCTCTCCGTTGAGCGCGATGATCGGCCACAGGAAGTCGTTCCACGCCATCACGAACGTCAGCAGACCCAGCACCGCCATCGCCGGGCGCGCGGCCGGGAAGACCACGTGCCAGACGACCCGCAGGCTGCTCGCCCCGTCGACCCGGGCGGCCTCGATGAGTTCGGTGGGCAGTGCCTGGACGAGGTACTGGCGCATGAAGAACGTACCGAAGGCGCTGACCAGCGTCGGCAGGATGACCGTCTGCAGATGGTTGGCCCAGCCCAGATCCGTCATCCACAAGTAGAGCGGGACCACGGCCAGTTGGGGCGGGACCATCATCGTGCCGATGGTCATCAACAGGAGGGTCGTGGAGAAGCGGAAGCGAAGTTTCGCGAAGGCGAAACCGGCGAGCGTGGAGAACAGGACCGTCCCGATGGTGATGGTGCCTGCCACCAGGATCGTGTTGAACATCGCCGTGCCCATGCCGGCCTGGTCCCAGGCCGTTTCCAGGTTCTTGAACAGGTTGCCGCCGAACCAGAACGGAGGTGGCGTCTGCGCGAGGCGGGTGTTGGTGCGCGAGGCCGCGATCGTCGTCCAGAGCAGAGGGGCCAGGGACAGGGCCGCGAACAGGGTGAGGATCACATAGGTGAGCGGGCCCGCGTGCAGTTGTCTGCCCGCGCCCGTCATGCGTGTCCGGCGCCGGCCCGGGTCGGCCCCCTGCTCCGTAACCTGAGGGAGCGTCACATCAGTGGTGGTCATCGGGACTTCCTCAGCCGTCGGGTGATCAGCAGGTTGACCGCGGCGACGATCAGGAGGATCAGGAACATCGACCAGGCGATGGCGGACGCCTTGCCGAGGTTGCCGATGATCCAGCCCTGGTCGTACATGTACAGGCCGAGGGTCTGGTACTGGTGCTCCGAGCCGCCCTTCGTGCCGCTGACCCCGCCGAACAGCAGGGGCTCGCCGAAGAGCTGGGTCGCGCCGATCGTGGAGACGACCACGGTGAACAGGATCGTCGGGCGCAGCATCGGAACCGTCACATGCCGGAACTGCTGCCAGCGGCTCGCGCCGTCCAGGGCCGCCGACTCGTACAGGTCCGCCGGGATGGCCTGCATCGCCGCCAGGTAGATCAGTGAGTTGTAACCCGTCCACCGCCAGATCACGATGGAGGAGACGGCGAACTGCGAACCCCAGTCGGACTCACGCCAGTTGACCGGGTCGAGGCCGATGGTGTCGAGCAGCCAGTTGACCATGCCGCTGTCCGGCGCGAACAGCAGCGTGAACACCAGCGTCGCCGCCGCCACCGACGTGGCGTACGGGGTGAGCATGACGACGCGCCACACGGTCGAGCCGCGCAGCCGGTAGTGGAGCATGTGCGCCAGCCAGATCGCCGCGATCAGCTGGGGCACGGTCGAGATCAGGCCGATGGTGAACGTGTTCTTCAGGGCGTTCCAGAAGAAGTCCGAGGTGAACAGGTTCTTGTAGTTGTCGAGGCCCGCCCAGGTCTGCGTGTCCAGCGAGGAGAGCTGGACGTGGTGCAGCGAGTACCACGCGGTGTAGAGCAGCGGCACGAGGGAGAAGGCGCCGAAGATGATGAAGAAGGGGGAGATGAACGCGTACGGCGACGCCTTCATGTCCCAGCGGTACAGCCGGCTGCGCCAGGAGCCGGGCTCGCGGGCGTCCCGCGCCGCGCCCGGCTCCTGAGAGCCGGGCGCGGCGTCGGCACTCGGCGCGGACTGCGCGAGAACCTCGTCGGAACTGGTCACTGGCCGAGCACGTCCTTGACCTCCTTGGTCGCGGCGTCCCAGCCCTGCTCCGGGGACTTGCCCTTCTGCTCGACCTGGAGGATGCCGACGTCGGTGATCGCGGTGCCGATCGGCTGGTCCTTGACGCCGAAGACCTGGACCGGGATGGTCTTCGCCGAGTCGGAGAAGATCTGCGTCAGGGGCGCGTCCGAGAAGAACGTCGTGGTCGCCGCCTGCGGCTTCAGGCCGTCGTACGCCTTCGGCGTGGACGGGAAGCTGGCCTGCTTGGCGAAGACCTTGGCCTGCTGCTCGGGCGCGGTCAGCCACTTCGCCAGGGCGATGGCCTCCTTCTGGTGCTTGCTCGCTGTCGGTACGCCGAGGAACGAGCCGCCCCAGTTGGCCGCGGTCGGCGCGGCCGCCACGTCCCACTTGCCCTTGCCGGCGTCACCCGACTTCTCCTGGATGTAGCCGAGCATCCACGCGGGGCAGGCCACCGTGGCGAAGGTCCCGTTGGCGAAGCCCTGGTCCCACGGCTTGTCGAACTGCTTCAGCTTCGCCGACATGTTGCTGGTCGCCACCTCCATGGCGGCGTTCCAGGACTTCTTCACCCCCGTGGACTTGTCCCAGATGACGCTGCCGTCCTTGTCGTAGTACCTCTGCGCCTCGCCGCCGAGCGCCGCGTTGTAGACGGAGGACGCGGAGTCCACGTACTTGGTGCCGCCGGGCGCCTTCTTCATGTACTGCTTGCCGACGTCGACGTACTTGCTCCAGTCGCCCTTCCACTGCGCGGCGAGCTTGGTGCGGTCGGTCTCCAGACCGGCCTTCTCGAACAGGTCCTTGCGGTAGCAGATGGCCATCGGGCCGATGTCCGTGCCGACCCCGATGAGCTTGCCGTCCTTCGTGGTGGCCTGGGCGTTCTTCCAGTCCAGCCACTGCGACTTGTCGACCTCCTTGCCGAGGTCCACGAACTTGTCCGCCTGTGTCTGGACGGCCTCGGTGATGTTGCCGACCTCGATGGCCTGGATGTCGTCGGTGCCGGATCCGGCCTGCAGCCGGGTCAGCGTCTTGGGCCAGTAGACGTCGGTGCGGGTGGTGACGTTCTCCTTGACGGTGACGCCCGGGTGCAGCTTCATGTACTCGTCGTAGAGCCCGGCCTGCTTGTAGCCGAAGACGCCGAAGGTGCCGATCGTGACCGTGGTTCCGCCCTTGCCCGCGGCACCCCCACTCGAACCGCCGTCGGATCCTGCGTCGTCATCGCTCGCGCACCCGGCGAGCAGCCCTGTGGCCAGGGCGGCGACGACCGCGAAGGTCATCGCGCGTCGGGACGTACGGGCAGTCGTGCGCATTGCGTCCTCCAAAGAACTCAGTTGCTCTGAAGTGCCAACCCCGGCCAACTGCCTTGCTGGACCTGTTCGTTCACGTGCGGCTCGGGCGGGGGGCGTGCGGCTTCTGTATGCGTGCAATAGAGTGGGAGCGCTCCCACCAGTGATGTGTTGAAGAGTCGTCGCTCGGCCCGGGGGTGTCAAGACACCTGACAGCGACAAGTGGGCGCGGTTATAGGGCTGTTAGATTCCGCGTGAGACCTGGGGAGGTAGGAGTCATGGCGGCTCGCGGCACTCACGGCAGACGTCCGACCCTGGAGGAGGTTGCCGCCCGCGCGGGAGTGGGCCGGGGCACGGTCTCCCGGGTGATCAACGGCTCGCCCCGGGTGAGCGACGCGACCCGCGCCGCGGTCGAGGCGGCCGTCGCCGAACTCGGCTACGTACCGAACACCGCGGCCCGCGCCCTCGCGGCCAACCGCACCGACGCCGTCGCCCTCGTCGTGCCCGAGCCGGAGACACGTTTCTTCGCCGAGCCCTACTTCTCCGACATGCTGCGTGGCGTCGGCGCCCAGCTCGCCGAGACCGAGATGCAGCTCCTGCTGATCTTCGCGGGCAACGACCGGGAGCGGCAGCGCCTCGCCCAGTACCTCGCGGCGCACCGCGTCGACGGCGTCCTGCTGGTGTCCGTCCACGCCGACGACCCCCTGCCCGATCTGCTCAGCCAGCTGGGAATCCCCGCCGTCATCAGCGGCCGCCGCTCCGCCGCGGAGACGCTGCCCTCGGTCGACTCCGACAACTTCGCGGGCGCGCACTCGGCCGTCGGACACCTCCTGGGCCGCGGCCGCACGACGATCGCCACGATCACGGGCCGGCTCGACGTGTACGGCGCCCAGCGCCGCGTCGACGGCTACCGCGCCGCCCTGGAGGCGGCCGGCCGCGAGGTCGACGAGCGGCTCATCGCGCCGGGGGACTTCACGGAGGAGGGCGGCCGACGCGCGATGGCGCAGCTCCTGGAGCGCTGTCCCGAGGTGGACGCGGTGTTCGCCGGGTCGGACGTGATGGCGGCGGGCGCCCGGCAGGTGCTGCGCGAGACGGGACGCCGCATCCCCGACGACGTCGCCCTGGTCGGCTACGACGACTCGGCCATCGCCCGGCACATGGACCCGCCCCTGACCAGCGTCCGCCAGCCCATCGAGGAGATGGGCCGCGCCATGATCGACCTGCTCCTCAAGGAGATCGCCGCTCCCCGCCCGCCCGCGTCCCACGCCCTCGAACCCCACCAGCTGGTCCTGCCGAACGAACTGGTGGAGCGGGCTTCGTCGTGAGGGGCGTGGGGCGTCACCCGAGCGAAGAGCGAAGCGCCTCCTCCCGCCCGAGGGGCGAGAGAGGGGCGCTTCGTGCGGGGCCCGTGCCTACCGGCGGAGCGTCGGGGCAGGGCGGATCTTGCCCGGCCTACCAGTAATGTCGCCGGCCTCCGATCCCGTGCCCCAGGGCGCCGAGAAGGAAGAAGATGGCTCCGATCGCGACGAGGATGATGCCGATCGTCCACAAGATCGAGATGTTCGCGACGAAGCCGATGACGAGCAAGATTACGCCTAGAATGATCATGGTCACGCCCCTTGCCGCTTCCGATTCCTCTTCTTTCAGCTGCTCCACCCAGTCGGGCTCCGCAGCTGTTCAGGCAGTGAGCAGACGGTTGAAGAACGACCGATAGTGGCGCAGAGCCACGCGCAGGTCTTCGGTGTCCGCCCGCTCACCCCGGCTCCACTGTTCTTCGAGCTCCTTCTTGCGCTCGGCGAACGTCGCGGCCAGGGTCTGCATGACGTCCGCGACCAAGGCGTCAGCGGAATGCACGGCGTCGCGCGGATCGTCCACGAACTTGCTCTGGGTCTCTTCCCAGCGTGAGCGGAAGCCTTCCTCGTCCTCCGTGCTGAGGAGCCGGGTGACTTCCTCCTCGGCCGGTACGTCCCTTCCCGTCTCCTCCCCCTCGGCTCCCGTCTCCTCCTCCTCGGCCTCGTCGTGTTCGGTCGACGGAATGGCGGTGCTCTCGCCGGGAAATGCAGGGGTCTCGGTCCGGTCTTCTACGGTTTCGTCCTGTGACCGGTCGGACCGGTCCGAGGTCTGGACGAGATCCTCCGTCGACAGTCCGCTCGATCGGTCAGGTGTGAGGTCACTCTCCACGTCTCCTCCGTCCCTGGCCGCATGGGCGGCCCGCATCCAACGAGGGTGAGGTCGTTCAGGCGCGGGCGTGCCGGGCTTGGCCGCCGCCGTCGGAGAGCAACTCGTCGAACAGGGCCCGGTAGTGCACCATGGCGCCCCGTAGCTGCTCGGTGGTCGCGCTGTGCTCGGTGCTGCGTGCGTCGATTTCGTGGGCAGCACGGTAGTGCTCCAGCGTGCGCCCGTGTTCGACCGAGAGGTCCTTCACCTGTTGCTCGAAGCCCTCGGTGGGATAGCCGCGCTCGCGCATCAGGGAGGTCACCAGGTGGTCCGCGTCGTGCACCGCGCCCTCGGGCCGGTCCACGAACTCTTGCTGGACATGGGTCCAGTCCCGGCTGTACCGGTCTCGGGCGTCACCGTCCAAGGGCTTGATGTCCAGCGAGTCGTGGTGCTTCTCGCGTGCCCTGAGCTCCTGTTCGCCGACCCTGCGACTGTCGGCGTCCTCGACCGTTCGCTCGTACTCCGGGCCGAAGCGCTCGCGCAGACGGCGACGGCGCACAATGAGAAAGCCCGCCACTGCGATCAGTGCAAGCACGACCACGACGGGGATGATGATCGCCAGAAGTGTCTCAGTGGACATCAGACCGAACCTCTCCCTCGGTGCGCCAGATGTGGGTATTTTAGCTTTTTATCCTAATATGCGCGAAGCGTGCGGCCATGCAGTGGCGGTGTCGCCCATGGTCGCGTGGCGTGTACGACGGCGCGCGGCCCGGCAGCCCGGCGCGGCCAACTCGTGTCAACGCGGACGCCGTTGCGGAGCTCGCCGCTGTAGGCGTGCCGGTGCTCGTCCGTTGGGTCCGGCGGGCAGGGTGCACCGCGGTACGCGCTTCGGCTGCCGCATGAAGCGGATGCCGGGGATCTCTGCGTGCCGCACGAGCAACCGCCGGATCTCGGGCCGTAGTTCCAGGCTGAGCTGTTTCCCGGCCCTGGGGTCCGGGCGAGCCGGGGCATGACGAAGGCCCGGCCTGCTTCCGCAGACCGGGCCTTGATCATTCAGGGTGAGTGACGGGACTTGAACCCGCGGCCACCTGGACCACAACCAGGTGCTCTACCAACTGAGCTACACCCACCATGTCCGGTCGTTTTTCTTTCTTCCGACCGGCCGAGAAAAAGTGTACAGGGTCCGAAGGGGTGCTCGCGCACACCTTTTCCGGACCCCGTACACAGGGGGCGGAAATGTGGTGCGAGGCGCTATTCCGCAGGCAGGGCGTGCTTGGCCGCGATCTTCTTCGCCGTGTCGGAGTCCGGTCCCGGCTGTGGGACGAAGACCGCCTCGCGGTAGTAGCGCAGCTCGACGATGGAGTCGCGGATGTCGGCGAGCGCGCGGTGGTTGCCGTTCTTGTCCGGGCTGTTGAAGTACGCCCTCGGGTACCAGCGGCGGGCCAGTTCCTTGACCGAGGACACATCGACGATCCGGTAGTGGAGGTAGTCCTCCAGCGTCGGCATGTCCCGCAGCAGGAATCCACGGTCGGTGCCGACCGAGTTCCCGCACAGGGGCGCCTTGCCCGGTTCCTTGACGTGCTCGCGTACGTACGCGAGGACCTGCTCCTCGGCGTCGGCCAGTGTCGTGCCGCCCGCGAGCTCGTCGAGGAGGCCCGAGGCGGTGTGCATCTGCCGCACCACCTCGGGCATGGTCTCCAGGGCCTCGGCCGGCGGGCGGATCACGATGTCCACGCCGTCGCCGAGTACGTTCAGCTCAGAGTCGGTGACCAGTGCGGCCACCTCGATGAGCGCGTCATTCGCCAGCGAGAGCCCGGTCATCTCGCAGTCGATCCACACCATGCGATCGTTCATGCGCCTTACCCTACGGCGCACTCCTCTGCCCGGGCAGACTCGCGCGCCCCGCCGCGTATGCGTCCGAGCTCGGTTTGCCCGGATCTGTCGGCAGTGAGGCGGTGGGTCCCGGATAGGTTCCGGCCGCCGCGGTACGCCGTGCCTGGGCCGGGACCGGGGTTTCCGGTCCTGGCGCCGCCGCGATCTCCACCGGCTTCTCCGGCTGCGGCCTGCGTGCCCGGTAGGCCGCGCGGTACGCGGCCGGGGACGAGCCGAGCTGGCGCCGGAAGTGCCCGCGCAGGGCGACCGGCGAACGGAAGCCGCAGCGTCCGGCGACCTCGTCGACCGAGTAGTCGGAGGTCTCCAGGAGCCGCTGGGCCTGCAGCACACGCTGGGTGATCAGCCACTGCAGGGGAGCGCTCCCGGTCAGGGAGCGGAACCGGCGGTCGAAGGTGCGACGGCTCATGTAGGCGCGCGCGGCAAGGGTCTCCACGTCGAACTGCTCGTGGAGGTGTTCCAGCGCCCAGGAGACGACCTCGGCCAGCGGGTCGGCGCCGATCTCCTCAGGTAAAGACCTGTCGAGGTAGCGCTCCTGGCCGCCGCTGCGGCGCGGCGGGACCACCAGGCGTCGGGCGAGCGCTCCGGCCGCCTCGTTGCCGTGGTCCGTGCGCACGATGTGCAGGCACAGGTCGATACCGGCCGCGGTCCCGGCGCTCGTCAGGACATCGCCGTCGTCCACGAAGAGCTCGCGCGGGTCCACGTGCACCGACGGGTAGCGCTTGGCCAGCGTCGGCGCGTACATCCAGTGGGTGGTCGCCGGGCGGCCGTCGAGCAGGCCGGCCGCGGCGAGTACGAAGGCGCCGGTGCACAGGCCGACGATGCGCGCGCCTTCCTCGTGCGCGCGGCGCAGCGCGTCGAGCGCTTCCTCCGGGGGCGGCGAGGTGATCGACCGCCACGCGGGCACGACGACGGTGCCCGCCCGCGAGATCGCGTCGAGCCCGTGGGGTGCGGTGAGTTCGAGGCCGCCCGTCGTGCGCAGCGGGCCTTCCTCACCGGCGGACACCAGCAGCCGGTAACGCGGAACCCCGGCGTCCTGGCGGTCGATGCCGAACACGGAGAGCGGAATGGAACTTTCGAAGATGGGTCCGCCGCTGAACAGCAGCACCGCGACTATTTCCCGGCGCCGTCGCCCGGAAAGCTTCCGAGCTGCGGCCTCCGGCGCAGCAGTGGAGTCGTGGCTCATCCCGCTAAGCCCCCCTCGGTGGTCGCGTCGCCCTTTGTAGTGTGACGGGCTTGTCGCTCCAGCACGTTTCCCCTCGGTCCTGCAGAGTCCCCCGCCGATGGACAGTCATGATCGAATCTACTGCGTCCGGCAGTCCCGTCGTGACCAGTTGAGGATCCGGCACATTGTCGACATGGCAACTTGGCGTGAAGCATTCGATCACGAAGCGTGGCACTCAGGGGCGTTGCAGGGAAGTGCGCCTCAACTCAGTGGCCGGTCCCCGTAGGGTGCAAGCGCCTTCTTCGGTCCTTTCATGCCTGGTGGCACGGGGGTTGGAGGCGGGTGACGGCAAGAAATGCACGGCCGGGCGAAGTTGGCTGAAAATATACGCAGTAGTGCGCGGGAACCAGTCAGCCCCCCGGCGCACATCATCCCGTGCGGCGACCGCCCCTGCGCGCCCCCGGCACCGTCTTCCCGCGCCCGCCCCGGTGGCGGCAGGACCGTACCGGAGCCGGCCGCGCCGCGCCCCGCTCGGACTGGCGCAGAAGCACTCGGCAGACCCCCGTCACCGCGGCCAGGCCGAGCGCCGCACCCGTCGCCCCGGCCAGCGAGATCCCGTACCCCACCAGGACGACCGGGACCAGGACGCAGCTGAACGCGGCCCAGCGGACGACGTCGCTCACCGTGTCCGGGCCGGACGGCTCCGTGGTCTCCCGCCGCCCCTCGGGCGGCCGCTGCTCGCTCCGGGCGTCGGCGGACGGGTGCACGATGGACGGTCCGGGCAAGGCGCGCTCCCTGTTGCTGTGGGTACGCACGTTCAACGCGTGGTGGTCCGGCCGGTCACTCGGCCGAACCGGGGGTGCCCGAACCGTACCCAAACCGTCTGTACGAGGCAGCAACCATTGCCATACGGGCGCGGCCTCGTGCATGCTCCCCTGAACGCCGCGGAGCGTGCGCTTCACCGGGCAGAGGACTCTGGGCAGAGGAGGAGTGTCGCCGTACCCTTGGGGGTATGGGGTTGGGAAGATGATTCCCGGACACAGCTCCGCCGCTCCCTGTCGTCCCTCCACCGAGGATCCGCCGAGGATCCAGAGGATCTATCGCCGAGACACCCATGGCCGGTCACGAATTCCCTGAACCCGCGGACCGCAAGCGGCAGGTCGCCGATCCCACGGCGACCCCCCAGGCGGCGGAAGAAACACGTCAGCCCTGCGATCCCGCCTTCAAGCACGGAGTGGTCGTCGGCTTCGACGGCTCGACCTCCAGCGAGCGGGCCCTCGCCTACGCCATCGGCATGGCACACCGTTCGGGCTCCGGCCTGATCATCGTCCACGTCGCCAACCGGCTGCCCACCACCGTATGGGCGGGCTGCGAGCCGCCGGTCTTCGTCGACGTACCGGACCACCGCACCGAGGTGCTCGGGCTCGAACTCGCGTGTGCGGACTATCTGTCCGAAGTGCCCTGGATCCTGGTCGAGCGCGGTGGCGACATCTGCCACGAACTCGAAGAGGTCGGCCGGGAGTACGAGGCCGACGCGATCGTCGTCGGCTCCACGCAGGGGATCGTCGGCCGGATCTTCGGCTCGGTCGCGGGACGGCTCGCGCGACGCGCCAGGCGCCCGGTCATAGTCATCCCGTAACTCTTCCCGTAACTCCCTTGAGCCCCAGGTGAGATGGGCGAATCCTACTCACGCGTAGAGGTGCTTTGTGCCTTTGTGAAGGGTACATACCGGTCGCTGGACCATCGCAGGGCCCAGTACCGCGCGCAGCACAACTGCACCCGCACGAAGGGAGCCCGCCGTGGACAAAGACGTCTCCGCGGGAAGCACGACCTCCACTCTCGGCCATCTCGCCCTAGGACTCACCCTGTTGGCCTTCGGCCTCGGTCACACCGAAGTGATCGACGGCGTGACGGCCGCGAACGCCGTATCCCTCGCGACGTACGTCGGTGGCATCGCCCTGTTCGTCGCCGGCCTGCTCGCCTATCGCGCCAGTGACGCCTCGACGGGTACGGCCTTCGCCGCGCTCGGCGCGTTCTGGTTCACCTGGGGTGTCACGGCCGGGGATCCGGTGTCGGCCAACGCGCAAGGGCTGTTCCTGCTGCTCTTCGCGCTGCTCGCGCTGAGTCTGACCCTCGGGGCCGCCGGCTCCGGAACCCTCGTGCGCGCGGCGTACGGGGCACTGTGCGTGGCCCTGCTGTTGCTCGCCGTGGCCGCGTTCGGTGACACGGCCGGGCTCGCCAAGGTCGGCGGCTGGTTCGCCGCGGTGGGCGGGCTGCTCGCCTGGTACGCGGCGACGGCCGCGCTGGGCGGACTGCCGACGGCCCTGCCGGGGCGTGCTGCCGGCCGGGGGGTGACGGCCACCGGCTGACAGCTGGGGGCCGGGGAATGGGCGCCCCGGCCCCCCTCGAAAGAACGGGCCCCCGTGCGCTTGGTGGCGCGTACGGGGGCCCGTTCTCTTGCGTGGTCTTTCGTGGCGCGGGCCGGTGGGGCTGGTCGCGCCCACGCTGCGGAGCCGCACGATGTCACAGCCCCGCGCCCCTTCCGGGGCGCTTCCGCCGGGGCGAGAGGTGCTGTCCCCTAGGGGCGCGCCCCTGATGGTCGTCTGCTACTCCACCGTGACCGACTTCGCCAGGTTCCTCGGCTTGTCGATGTCGCGGCCCAGGGCCAATGCCGTGTGGTAGGCGAGGAGTTGGAGCGGGATGCCCATGAGGATCGGGTCGAGTTCGTCCTCGTTCTTCGGGACGACGATCGTGCGGTCGGCCTTCTCCTGCTCCTGGTGCGCGACCGCGAGGATGCGGCCGGATCGGGCCTTGATCTCCTCCAGGGCGGCGCGGTTCTTCTCCAGGAGGTCGTCGTCCGGGACGATCGCGACCGTGGGGAGCGCCGGCTCGATCAGGGCGAGCGGGCCGTGCTTCAGCTCGGAGGCGGGATAGGCCTCGGCGTGGATGTACGAGACCTCCTTGAGCTTGAGCGAGGCCTCGCGGGCGACGGGGTAGCCGCGGACCCGGCCGATGAACATCATCGATCGGGCGTCCGCGTACTCCTCGGCGATCTTCTTGATCTGCTCTTCGTGCTCCAGGATCTGCGTGATCTGCCCGGGCAGCTTGCGCAGGCCCTCGATGATCCGCTTGCCGTCGGCGACGGACAGGTCGCGGATGCGGCCGAGGTGGAGGGCGAGGAGCGCGAAGGCGACCGTGGTGTTCGTGAAGCACTTGGTCGACACGACGCAGACCTCGGGGCCCGCGTGGACGTACACGCCGGCGTCCGACTCGCGGGCGATGGCCGAGCCGACGACGTTCACGACGCCGAAGACGCGGGCGCCCTTGCGCTTCAGCTCCTGCACGGCGGCGAGGACGTCGTACGTCTCGCCGGACTGGGAGACCGCGATGTAGAGGGTGTCGGGGTCGACGACCGGGTTGCGGTAGCGGAACTCGGAGGCCGGCTCGGCGTCCGCGGGGATGCGCGCCAGCTCCTCGATCATCTGCGCGCCGATCAGCCCCGCGTGGTACGAGGTGCCGCAGCCGAGGATCTTCACGCGGCGCACGCTGCGCGCCTCGCGGGCGTCGAGGTTGAGGCCGCCCAGGTGCACGGCGGAGAAGCGCTCGTCGATGCGGCCGCGCAGGACGCGGTCGACGGCCTCCGGCTGCTCGAAGATCTCCTTGTGCATGTACGTGTCGTGGCCGCCCATGTCGTACGAGGCGGCCTCCCACTCGACGGTGGTCGGGGACGCGGTCGTGCGCGTGCCCTCCGTCGTGTAGGTGCGGAAGTCGTCGGCCTTGAGGGTGGCCATCTCGCCGTCGTCGAGGGTGACGATCTGGCGGGTGTGGGCGACCAGGGCGGCGATGTCCGAGGCGACGAACATCTCCTTCTCGCCGATACCGAGGACGACGGGGGAGCCGTTGCGGGCCACCACGATGCGGTCGGGGAAGTCGGCATGCAGGACGGCGATGCCGTACGTGCCCTCGATCAGCCGGAGCGCCTCGCGGACCTTGTCCTCGAGCTTCTCGGCGGGGGAACGGGCGATGAGGTGGGTGAGGACCTCGGTGTCCGTCTCGGAGAGGAAGGTGACGCCCTCGGCGGTGAGCTTCGCGCGCAGGTCGGAGGCGTTGTCGACGATGCCGTTGTGGACGACGGCGACCTTGTTGTCCGCGGACATGTGGGGGTGCGCGTTCTCGTCGGACGGTGCGCCGTGGGTGGCCCAGCGGGTGTGGGCGATGCCCGTGGTGCCCTTGAAGCGGGCGGGCACCTTGGCTTCCAGGTCACGCACGCGGCCCTTGGCCTTCACCATTTTCAGGCCACTGGCCTTGGGGCTGGTGATGACGACGCCCGCGGAGTCGTAGCCGCGGTACTCCAGGCGCTGCAGCCCCTCGAGCAGCAGCGGTGCCACGTCACGCTTACCGATGTAACCGACAATTCCGCACATATGTGTACTGATCCCCTCTAGCCGTAGACGATGCGCCGAAGCTGCCGCAGGGACAGCTCGGGCGGCGCGACCGCGCGGTACTTCAGGTCCGCCGAGATCCGTTCGAAGATCTCCGCGTTCACCAGGCCCTGACCCTGGAGCTCGCGGTGGCGGCGACGGACGAACCCTTCGGTCGTCTCGTCGAAGTAGGCGAGCACGTCCTGGATCACCCGCAGTGCCTCGCCCCGGTTCAGGGGCGAACTGCGCGTCAGGTGATCAACAAGTTCGTCGTGCACCTGGATGATCCTGGAGGAAGAGGGGGCTGTTCGCAAGAATTCTGCCCGATATCGGGCAGGCATGCGTCATCGAGAGCGGGCGCCGGGGCTCTTGGGGCAGCTGTGGTCAAGGTTTGAAGGGCACCATGCCGCTTGTTCCCGTTGCGTTCACTTGGCGTATCCGGCCGGGATGAGTGACCCGAGCAACTTTTCGGGTCATGGACATTCCCCGCATGGGCGTACCCGAGCAGCTCGCCGACCGGAGCCTGGCCGAGCAGCACGAGTACCTGCGCAGCAAGTTCTCCCGCCGCACGATGATGCGCGGCGGCGCCGTCACCCTGGGCGCGATCGCGGGCGGCGCCTTCGTGCCGGGCGCGGCGAGCGCCGCCGTACCGACGCAGGCCGGGCGGACCCCCGGCCACGTACCCGCCGCCGAGAAGGTCGACGGCGCGCTCGTCGCGCCCTTCGCCCGCCACCTCGCCTACGGCACCGACGCCCGTACCGAGATGACCGTCTCCTGGCAGGTCCCGGTCGCCGTCAAGAACCCGTACATCCGCGTCGGCGTCCACCCCTGGGACCTGTCGCGGAAGATAGCGGCCGAGGTCAGGCCGCTCTACACCCCGGCCGGGGTCGGCACCGGCGCCGACCACACCCAGTACTACCTCCACGCCCAGCTGACCCGGCTGCGCCCCGGCACCACCTACTACTACGGCGTCGGCCACGACGGCTTCGACCCGGCGGCCGCACACCTGGCCGGCACGCTCGGCACCTTCAGGACGGCGCCCTCGCACCGCGAGCCGTTCACCTTCACGGCCTTCGGCGACCAGGGCGTCAGCTACCACGCACTGGCCAACGACAGCCTGATCCTGGCGCAGAACCCGTCGTTCCACCTGCACGCCGGAGACATCGCCTACGCCGACCCGTCGGGTTCGGGCCAGACGAACGACACCTTCGACGCCCGGACCTGGGACCAGTTCCTCGCCCAGACGGAGTCCGTCGCCAAGCAGGTGCCGTGGATGGTCGCGTACGGCAACCACGACATGGAGGCCTGGTACGCGCCGCACGGTTACGGCAGCCAGCAGGCCCGTTTCACCCTGCCGGACAACGGCCCGGACGCGAAGAACCTGCCGGGCGTCTACTCCTTCGTGCACGGCAACACGGCGGTCGTCTCGCTCGACGCGAACGACGTGTCCTGGGAGATCCCGGCCAACCTCGGCCTGTCCGGCGGCACGCAGACCGCGTGGTTCGAGCGGCAGCTGAAGAAGTTCCGCGCCGACCGCGACATCGACTTCATCGTGGTCTTCTTCCACCACTGCGCGTACTGCACCGCCACGAGCCACGCCTCCGAGGGCGGCGTGCGCAAGGAGTGGGTGCCGCTGTTCGAGAAGTACACCGTCGACCTCGTCATCAACGGGCACAACCACGTCTACGAGCGCACCGACGTCCTCAAGGGCGACCGGGTCACCAAGGAGCTGCCGATCGGCGGCACGGCGTACCCGGAGACCGACGGCGTCGTCTACGTCACCGCGGGCGCTGCGGGCCGGAGCCTGTACGCGTTCCCGGTCGACGACACGTACGAGGGGCACGAGAAGGAGATCGACCCGTTCGCGTCGTTCGTCGTCCAGCCCGACGGCAGCAAGAAGGACATCACCGTCGACTGGTCGCGCGTGCGCTACACGAACTACTCGTTCCTGCGGGTCGACGTGGAGCCGGCGCCGGCGGGCCACACGGCGAAGCTGACGGTGCGGGGCCTCGCGGAGACCGGCGAGGAGATCGACCGGTTCGTCGTCGCGCGCAAGGTGCGGCGCGGCTGAGCCACCGGGGGTCGGGCCCGCCCCCAGCGAACGGCCCGCACCTCAGCGAAAGGCCCGCCTCTTCTTCGCGAAGGGGCGGGCCCTTCGCTACATCCTGCTCAGCACCGCGCTCTTCGCCGCGCTGAACTCGTCGTCCGTCAGCACCCCGGCCCGGTGCAGCTCGCCCAGCTCGCGCAGGCGCCTCAGCAGCGCGTCGTGGTCCGGCTCCGGATGGGGCGTCAGGGACTTCGGGGCGGCGGGGGCCGGGGCGAGCGCGGGCTCCGGGTCCGGCGGCGCGCTCGGGTGCGGCAGCCGGGCCTGGACCGCCGCGGCGACCAGCGCCATCAGCGGATCCTTCTTGAAGCCCCACAACTCCACCGAGTTCGGGTCGTACTTGGCCGGGGCCTTGGTCGGTGAGCTGCGCACGGTGAAGCGCAGGGACCCGTTCTCCAGGCCGGCCGCCGGCTGCCACGCGACCGCCGCTATGTCGGTGAGGGGGAGGAGCCGGGTGCCGGCGGCGGCCTTCCCCTCCTCCGTCTTCCAGTTCCACTCCAGGCGCACCTGCTCGCCGTCGAAGCCCGCCGTGCCGTCGCCCGCAGAGACGGAGAGCGGCACCGAGGGGCCCGGGAGGAGATAGGACGCGCAGGCGGTGGACGGGACCTGGTCCAGCAGGAGCGCGCTGCGGACTTCGTCCACGAGGTACTCCGCGACCCCGTATCGGTCGGCGTCCACGGTCAGCTGGTACGGGTCGGACGCGTCCGTCAGCTTGCCGCCCGTCGCCTGGAGCAGGGGGTCGGCGCCGTCGCGCAGGCGCAGCCTCAGCCGGCCCGACTTCTTGCCCTGTTCGAAGGAGACCGCCGCCAACGCGGCCAGCGGGACGGTCAGTTCACCCAGTGTTCTGCGCAGCAGCCCGACGCTCTTGTCCCGGCCGGGCACGAGCCGCAGGGCGTCACCGTCGAAGGTCCACGTCCCGTCGCGCTGGATGATTTCCGCCATGCCGGGATTCTGTCATCCACCCCGCGAGAATTGGTCTACACCCTTGACCCGCTCATGGGGCGGACGGTACCCATGGTGACTGTTCGCTTGCGCAGATGTGAAACCCCCCGCGATCCACGACCTCGTCGCTCGTCGAAGGGACCGTTTGTGAGACAGCAACACAAGCAGCGCCGCAGGACCGCCCGGCTGTTCGGGTCACTGCTGCTCGTCGCGGCCGCGGGGGTGTCCGCCGTCGGTGCCGCCCCGTCACCGGGCGCGGGGTCCGCCGCCGCGACCCCGCTGGGCCAGGTGGTGCCCGCTCCGGCCTCGGTGGCCGCCGGCGGACCGGCGTACGAGATCACCTCCAAGACGCGGATCCGTGTCGAGAAGGACTCCAGGGAGGCGCAGCGCGTCGCCGGCTATCTCGCGGACGTGCTCAGGCCCTCCACCGGCTACCGGCTGCCTGTCACGGGCCAGGGTGGCCGCGACGGAGTCCGGCTCGAACTCAGCGGCCGGGCAAAGGACTTGGGGGACGAGGGGTATCGGCTCGTGTCCGGCCGCGGCTCCGTCACCATCACCGCCCACAAGGCCGCGGGTCTCTTCCACGGCGTGCAGACCCTGCGTCAGCAGCTGCCCGCCAAGGTGGAGAAGAGCAGCAGGCAGGCCGGGCCGTGGCTGGTCGCGGGCGGCACGATCGAGGACAGCCCCCGCTACGGCTACCGCGGCGCGATGCTCGACGTCTCCCGCCACTTCTTCGGCGTCGACAAGGTCAAGCGCTACATCGACGAACTCGCCCTGTACAAGATCAACAAACTGCATCTGCACCTGAGTGACGACCAGGGGTGGCGCATCGCCATCGACTCCTGGCCGAAGCTCGCCACCTACGGCGGGTCCACGCAGGTCGGCGGCGGTCAGGGCGGTTACTACACCAAGGCCCAGTACAAGGAGATCGTCCAGTACGCCGCCTCGCGGTATCTGGAGGTCATCCCCGAGATCGACATGCCGGGCCACACGAACGCGGCGCTCGCCTCGTACGCGGAGCTGAACTGCGACGGTGTCGCGCCGCCGCTCTACACCGGCACCGATGTCGGCTTCAGCTCGCTGTGCGTCAACAAGGGCCGCACGTACGACTTCGTCGACGACGTGATCCGGGAGATCGCCGCGATCACGCCCGGCAAGTACCTCCACATCGGCGGCGACGAGGCGCACTCCACCAGTCATGAGGACTACGTCACCTTCATGAACAAGGTGCAGCCGATCGTCGCCAAGTACGGGAAGACCGTGATGGGCTGGCACCAGCTGACCGGCGCCACGCCCGCCAAGGGCGCCCTCGCGCAGTACTGGGGCACCGACGGCACCAGCGCCGCAGAGAAGGCGCAGGTCGCGAACGCCGCCAAGAACGGGACCGGGCTCGTCATCTCGCCCGCCGACCGTACGTACCTCGACATGAAGTACAACAAGGACACGCCGCTGGGCCTGGCGTGGGCCGGGTACGTGGAGGTGCAGCGCTCCTACGACTGGGATCCCGGCACCTACCTTCCGGGAGCGCCGAGTTCGGCCGTGAAGGGCGTCGAGGGACCGATGTGGTCGGAGACGCTGTCGACCTCCGCGCACATCGAGTACATGGCCTTCCCGCGGCTTCCGGGTGTCGCCGAGCTCGGCTGGTCGCCCGCGGCCACGCACGACTGGGACGCGTACAAGGTGCGGCTCGCCGCGCAGGCGCCCCGCTGGGACGCGCTCGGCATCGGCTACTACAAGTCGGCACAAGTGCCCTGGCCCGCCGGGTAGTTGTGCCATGAGCAGGTGAAAGGGGCTCGGGAGGACCGTCTCCCGAGCCCCTTTCGGTCTGTGGGGGGATCTGAGCAGGCTTACGCGATCGGGTTCTCCAGATCGCCGACGAGCTGCAGCGCGCCCGACGGGTCCGCCAGGTCCACCATCTGCTCGTTGTTGCGCAGCTGGAGCCGGTTCAGCGCGGACAGCGCGAAGCTCGGGGCGAACATGTCGAACTGGGTGAATTTCTCGGCCAGTTGGGGTGCCGACCGCTGGTAGTCGCGTACGCAGTCGGCGACCGCGGCCCAGAACGTCTCCTCGTCCACGACACCGTCCTCGACCAGGTTCGCCGCCAGGAAGCGGAAGAAGCAGTCGAAGACGTCCGTGAAGATGGACAGCAGCTTCATGTCGTCGGGGACCTCGGCGCGGATCCGGTCCACCTTCGGCGGGAGCACCGCGTCCGTGTCCATCACCGCGATCTCCTCGGCGATGTCCTTGAAGATCGCCCGCTGCACCACGCCGCGCTCGTCCAGGACCAGGATGACGTTCTCGCCGTGCGGCATGAACACCAGGTCATAGGCGTAGAAACTGTGGAGCAGAGGGGTGAGGTAGGACTTCAGGTACGGCTTCAGCCACTGGCTCGGCGTCAGGCCCGAGCGCTCGATCAGGGCCCCGGCGAAGGAGCGGCCCTCGCGGTCCACGTGCAGCAGCGACGCCATCGTGGCGAGCCGCTCGCCGTCCTGCAGCGTCGGCACCGGCGACTCGCGCCACAGCGCCGCCAGCATCTTGCGGTACGGCGAGTAGCGGTCGGTGGCCGCCTCGTACTCCAGGTGCCGGTAGCCGACGGCAGCGCGCTCACGGATGATGGTGAGCCCCGTGTCCTTCAGTACCTCGTCGTTCTCGATGAGCCCGGCGAGCCAGTCGTTGATCGCCGGGGTCGCCTCCATGTACGCCGCCGAGAGGCCACGCATGAAGCCCATGTTGATGACCGACAGTGCCGTCTTGACGTAGTGCTTCGACGGGGACGTCGCGTTGAAGAACGTACGGATCGACTGCTGCGCAAGATACTCGTCGTCGCCCTCGCCGAGGAGCACCAGGTGCCGCTGCGCGACCTCGGCCGCGAAGGTGACGGACAGCTTGTTCCACCACTGCCAGGGGTGGACCGGGATCAGCAGGTAGCCGGCCGGGTCCAGGCCCTGGTCGCGCAGGATCCCGTCGAAGCGGGCGAGGGTCTCCTCGCCCAGTTCGGCGCGTAGCAGCGACTCGTAGTCCAGGCCGACGCCCGCCGTGAACGCGGCCCGCTCGCGCGTCGCCGCCAGCCAGATCAGGCGTACGGGGCCGGCGGTCTCGGGGGCGTACGAGAGGTACTCGTGGATGCCGAAGCCGAGCCGGCCGTTGTTCGCGACGAAGCACGGGTGGCCCTCGGTCATGCCCGTCTCGATGTCCTGGAAGGAGCCGGACGTGGCCAGCTCCGCGGACGTCACGTCCGGCTTCGTCAGCTTGAAGCAGGTGCCGGAGAGCGTGGAGGAGATCTCCTCCAGGTAGACCGGCAGGATCGCGTCGCTCAGGCCGAGCGAGGTCTTCAGGTCGATGAAGAACTCCAGCGCGCTGAGCGGGAGTTCGGAGCCGTCGCGGTGGCGTGTGATCGAGTCCGCGGACACCTGCCAGTGGTCGAGACGCAGGCGGCGGGCGGTGAAGCGGTACTCGGTCGCGCCGTCGTCGGAGCGCACGGCGTACCTGTCGCTGCCGAGGGACTCGGGCGCAAGGAGGCGCTCGTGGGTGAACTCGGCCAGTGCCTTGCGGATGAGGAGACGGTTGGCCTCGGCCCAGCGCTCGGGGGAGAGGTGGGTGACGGCGTCGGAGAGTGTCATACGGCGGCCACCTCCGTGGCGGCGAGGAACTGCTCGCGCGTGCAGAAGCTGAGCAGCGCCTGCTTCTCCGGCTTCTGGATGACGCGCTCGGGGACGAAGCCGACGGCCTCGTTCAGGGCGTGCACGGCCTTGTTGCGCACGTCGGGCTCGACGACGACGCGCCGGGCCGCCGGGTCGGCGAACAGGAACTCCATGACCGTGGTGATCACGGCGCGGGTGAAGCCGGGGATGCGGACGTCGCTGGGTGCCGTAAGGAAGTGCATGCCGATGTCGCCGGGCTCGGGCTCGTACAGGCCGACGAGTTCGACGTGCGCCGGGTCGTAGCGCTCCATGAGGAAGGCGGGCTCGCCGTCGTGGAGGCCTATGAACGCGTCGTGGTGCTCGGCGGCGGCTATCGCCATGTACTCGCGCTCCACGTCCTGCAGTTTCGCGTCCTGCATCAGCCAGAACGCGGCCTTGGGGTCGGTGACCCAGCGGTGCAGCAGCGCGCCGTCCGCGACGGGGTCGAGAGGGCGGATGCTGAAGGTGCCGGTGGGGGAGCCGGTGGGGGTGCTCATGCGGCGAACTCCTGGAACGCGATGGTCTTTTCTACGGGGTAGTACTCGGTGCCGAGCAGCTCACGGATGATGTACGCGTTGCGGTACGCGCCCATGCCCAGGTCGGGCGAGGTGATCGAGTGCGTGTGCACGCCGGCGTTCTGGACGAAGACACCGCGGCCCGTGGTGTCGACGGAGTAGTTGCGGGCGAGGTCGAAGCGACCCCGGCTGTCCCAGTTGAGCCGGTCGCGGACCGGCTCAAGGAAGGCGGGCGTCTCGTACTTGTAGCCCGTGGCCAGGATCAGGCCGTCGGTGCGCAGCTCGAAGTCCTTGCCCTGCTCCTCCTGGCGCAGGCCGAGCGTGTACGTACCGTTCGTGTAACTCGCGCTCTGGAGCGCCGAGTTGGTGATCAGCCGGGTGGAGACGGGGCCGGCCAGGTTCTTCTGGTAGAGCAGGTCGAAGATCTCGTTGATCAGGTCGCCGTCGATGCCCTTGAAGAGGTTCTTCTGCCGGCTCTCCAGGCGGTAGCGGGTCTCCTCGGGCAGCGCGTGGAAGTAGTCCACGTACTCGGGGGACGTCATCTCCAGCGTCAGCTTCGTGTATTCGAGGGGGAAGAAGCGCGGGGAGCGGGTGACCCAGTTGAGGCGGTAGCCGTGGACGTCGATCTCGCTGAGGAGGTCGTAGTAGATCTCCGCCGCGGACTGGCCGCTGCCGACGAGGGTGATCGAGTCCTTGCGCTGGAGCTCCTGCTTGTGGTGCAGATAACGGGAGTTGTGGATCGCGTCGCCGTCGAGGCCCCGGCAGGGCTCGGGGATGTGCGGCGGGGTGCCGGTGCCGAGGACGAGGCGCGGAGCGCGGTACGTCTCGCCGCCCTCGGTTCTCACGACGTACACCTCTGCGGCCTCGTCGTACGAGACCCGCGTGACGGTCGTGCCGAAGCGGATGCTGGTGAGTTTCGCGGCGGCCCAGCGGCAGTAGTCGTTGTACTCGGTCCGCAGGGGATAGAAGTTCTCGCGGATGTAGAAGGAGTACAGCCGTCCCGATTCCTTGAGGTAGTTCAGGAAGGAGTACGGGGAGGTCGGGTCGGCGAGCGTGACCAGGTCCGACATGAACGGGGTCTGGAGGTGGGCTCCTTCGAGGAACATCCCCGAGTGCCACTCGAAGTCCGGCTTGGACTCCAGGAAGACACCGTTCAGTTCGGCTATCGGCTCGGTGAGGGCGGCCAGGCCGAGGTTGAAGGGGCCGAGGCCGATCCCGATGAAGTCGAGGGGATCAGGGGACTCAGGAAGCTTCGACAAGGTTCTCTCCCAGGTACTGCTCGGCATGGCCGGCGATCAGATCGAGGACCGCGACGATGTCGTCGACGGTGGTCTCGGGGTTGAGCAGGGTGAACTTCAGGTAGTGGCGACCGCCCACCTTGGTGCCCGCCACGATGGCGTCGCCGGAGGCGAACAGGGCCTTGCGGGCATACAGGTTGGCGCGGTCGATCTCGGCGGGGTCGGTGACTCCGGCCGGGATGTGGCGGAAGACGAGGGTGGACAGCCGCGGTTCGACGACGACGTCGAACCGGGGGTCCGCGGCGAGCAGCTCCCAGGCCTTGCCCGCCAGGTCGCACACCTCGTCGAAGAGCTGCCCGACACCGTCGGCGCCCATCACGCGCAGCGTCATCCACAGCTTGAGCGCGTCGAAGCGGCGGGTCGTCTGGAGGGACTTGTCGACCTGGTTGGGGATGCGCTCGGTGACCATGCGGCGCGGGTTGAGGTAGTCGGCGTGGTACGTGGCGTGCCGCAGGGTGGCGGCGTCACGGACCAGGACCGCGCTCGAACTCACGGGCTGGAAGAACGACTTGTGGTAGTCGACGGTGACGGAGTCGGCGCGCTCGATGCCGTCCAGGAGGTGCCGGTTCCTGACGGAGGCGAGGAGCCCGCAGCCGTACGCGGCGTCGACGTGCATCCAGGTGCCGTACCGGTCGCAGAGCTCGGCGATCTCGGGGAGCGGGTCGATGGAGCCGAAGTCGGTGGTCCCGGCGGTGGCGACGACCGCCATGGGTACGAGGCCCTCCTCGCGGCAGCGCTCCAGCTCACGCGCGAGGGCGACGGTCTGCATCCGCTTGTCGCGGTCCACAGGGATGGTGACCACGGCGTCGGGGCCGAGACCGAGGAGCGTGGCGGACTTCTTGACGCTGAAGTGGCTGACCTCGGAGGCGAACACCCGCATTTTCGTCGGGTGTTCGGCGTTCTCGGACTTGGTCTCGTCGCGGGCGAGGAGCAGTGCCTGGAGGTTGGACTGGGAGCCGCCGGAGGTGAAGACGCCGTCGGCGGCGGGGCCGAGGCCGATGCGGCTGGTGGTCCAGTCGATGAGCTTGCGCTCGATGAGGGTGCCGCCGGCGGACTGGTCCCAGGTGTCGAGGGAGGAGTTGACCGCGGAGAGGACGGCCTCACCGACCACGGCCGGGATGACGACCGGGCAGTTGAGGTGGGCGAGGTAGCGCGGGTGGTGGAAGTAGACGGCGTCGCGGAGGTAGACCTCTTCGAGCTCGTCCAGCGCGGCGGTCGTGTCGAGGAGGGGCGCGTCCAGGTCGACGGCGTCGATCCGGGGCGCGAGCTCGTCGACGGTGACCCCGGTGAACGGCCGGTCGGTGGTGGCGAGTTTGGCCGCCACCCGCTCGATTCCCTCGGTCACGGAACGGCGGTAGTGCTCCGCGGTCGTGTCGTTGAGCAGGTGCGAGCGCATGGACGGTCCTCCGGGTGGGGGCAGGAATGCGGGTGAGGGGGGAAGACGGGCGGCATGGGAAAGGGGCGAGGTCCCAGCACCTGACTTAGGTTAGCCTAACCTAAATTGTGCTGGCGACCCCGCCCCTCTTCAGTGGCCGGAACCTGCTGCCGGTCAGCCCTCGGTGGCCGCCTCCTGGGCCTCGGCGACGCGCAGCCCGTCCTCGCTGAGCCCCTTGCGCCAGTAGCCGACGAACGTCACCGACCGCTTGTCGTAGGCGCGTTCGCGCACGAGATGGCGGCGCAGCTCCTTCATCGCCCCGGACTCGCCCGCGAGCCAGGCGTACGGGCTCGACGCTTCCGGCAGTTCGGCCGCGCGGATCGCCTCCAGCGCGGACGGCGCGTTCTCGTCACGCACGAGCCAGGTGAGGGTGACGTCGCCCGCGGTCGCGACGTCCGGGATGTCCTCGCGGTGCGGGACCTCCAGCCATACGTGCGCGGGCAGTTCCGGCGGCAGCCAGGCGAGGATGCCGAGGGCGGCGGGCAGGGCGGTCTCGTCGCCCCACATGAGGATGTGGTCGGCGCCCTCGTGGGGGCGGCAGCGTACGGCCGTGTTGTCGGCGACCGCCGGGCCGAGGACCGTCACGCGGTCGCCGGCCTTCGCCGCCTCGGCCCAGACGCAGGCGGGGCCCGCGCCGCCGGGGCCGTCGTGGTGCAGGACGAAGTCGATGTCGACCTCGCCTGGTTCACCGGGCGTGCGGCGCTGCCCGCTGACCGTGTAGGAGCGCATCACGGCCCGTACGTCGTCCGGGAGCGCCCGGTACGCGGCGTGCCAGGCGCGGCCGTCGTCGCCCGGCTCGGCGGGCGGCAGGACGGGGGCGTCCTGGCCCGGCCGCGGCAGGAACAGCGACAGGCTCTGGTCGCGGCCCCCGGCGTGGAAGTCCACGAGGTCGGGCCCCGTGAACGTGACGCGCTGCAGCGATGGACCGAGCCGCCGCGTCCGCGCTACCTGGAGGTCGAAGAATCGGAAGGGTGCGATTGCGGGGGACTCGGTCGTCGTCATGTGTGTCAGCCGACCTTCTTCGCCTTCTCGATCGCCTCGGCGAGGTCTTCGAGGACCGGGGCGCACTTGGCGTACGAGTAGATGGGCTCGGTGACGCGCGGGATGACCTGGCCGGCCTTGACTGCGGGCAGTTTCTTCCAGGTCGCCTTGTCGAGGTCGGCGGGCTGGATGGTGGCCGTGCGGTTGTCCATCATGATGATGTCGGCCGGGTACTTGTCGATGTTCTCCCAGCTCAGGTTCTCGAACCAGCCGCCGGACGCCTTCTTCGCCTTCTCCGACGGCTCGACGAAGTTCACGCCGAGCGACTTGAAGTACTCCAGGTCGGCGGAGAGGTTCGTCCCGGAGACGTAGAAGATGTCCTGGCTCGCGGAGCCGACGAGGACCCTGATCTCGGGGTGCGCCTTGGCGGCCTTGCGCAGGCGCGCGGCCGCGGCCTCGAAGCGCTGCTTGGCCTTGACGACCTTGTCGGCCTTCACGTCGGCGCCGAGCGACTCGGCCAGGGCGAGCAGTCGCTGGAGCGGCTGCGTCATCTGGCGGTCGTAGACGGAGACGCCGACGGCCGGGGCCAGCTTGAGGATCTTGTCCTTCGATTCCAGCGGGACGGACCAGAGGGTGCCGGCGGTGTCGTACACGGTGGTGACGAGGAGGTCCGGGGCGAGGCCCGCGTACTTCTCTATGTTGAATCGGCCCCACTCGTTGCCGATGATCGTCACCTTGTCGACGTCCATGTCGCCGGCCTGGACGTCGGCCTTGCCGCTCGGCGTCTTCGTCGGGCCGAAGACGCCCTTGCACTCGATGCCGTAGTCCCACAGGGCGGCGGCGACGCTGGTGAACGCGACGACGTTCGCGGGGACCTTGCCGGCCTTCGCGGTCGTGCCGCGGTCGTCCTTGAAGGACCAGGGGCCGGACTTGGCGCTGCCCGACTTGGCGCCCGAGCCGCTGTCTTTGGAATCGCTCCCGCAGGCGGCGAGCGCGGCGGTGAGGCCGAGGGCGCCGCCCGCGGCGAGGATGCCGCGACGGGAAGGGGTGGTGAGACGGGCATAGGGCATGACAGTGGCTGCTTTCGTGACGTACGGAGGGCCGCTGGCCGGATTCTGGCTTAGGTTAACCTAACCTAAGCTGTTGTCCAGAGGGGCCCCGTCGCAGCCCGCCCGGGCAGCCGCCGAAGCCGCCGCCCGAGCCGCGCGCAGCGCCCTCTCAGCCCGTCAGGCCCAGCTCCCGCGCGATCAGCATCCGCTGCACCTCGCTCGTGCCCTCGCCGATCTCGAGGATCTTGGAGTCGCGCCACATGCGGGCCACCGGGTACTCGTTCATGAAGCCGTAGCCGCCGTGGACCTGCGTGGCCTCGCGCGCGTTGTCGACGGCGATCGTGGAGGAGTAGAGCTTCGCGATCGCCGCCTCCTTCTTGAAGGGCTCGCCCGCGACGAGGCGGGACGCGGCGTCGCGCCAGCCGACGCGGGCCATGTGGGCCCGCATCTCCATGTCGGCGATCTTGAACTGGATCGCCTGGTTGGCGCCGATCGGGCGGCCGAACGCGTGCCGTTCCCCGGCGTACTTGACCGACTCGTCGACGCAGCCCTGCGCGAGGCCCGTGGCGAGCGCGGCGATGGCGATGCGGCCCTCGTCCAGGATGCGCAGGAACTGGGCGTAGCCGCGGCCCTGTTCACCGAGCAGGTTCGCCGCCGGGACGCGCACGTCGGCGAAGGACAGCTCGCGGGTGTCGGAGGCGTTCCAGCCGACCTTCGAGTACGGGGCCGCGACCGTGAAGCCCGGGGTGCCGGACGGCACGATGATCGCGGAGATCTGCGGCTTGCCCTCGGGGGAGCGGCCGGTGACCGCGGTGACCGTCACCAGGCCGGTGATGTCCGTGCCGGAGTTGGTGATGAAGCACTTGCTGCCGTTGATGACCCACTCGTCGGTGTCGGGGTCGAGCCGCGCCGTCGTGCGGGTCGCGCCCGCGTCCGAGCCGCCGTCCGGCTCGGTCAGGCCGAACGCGCCGAGGATCTCGCCGGAGCAGAGCCGGGGCAGCCACTCGGCCTTCTGGGCGTCCGTGCCGAACAGGTGGATCGGCATGGCTCCCAGCGAGACGCCCGCCTCCAGGGTGATGGCCACGGACGAGTCGACGCGGGCCAGCTCCTCCAGGGCGATGCCGAGGGCGAGATAGTCGCCGCCCATGCCGCCGTACTCCTCCGGGAACGGCAGCCCGAACAGGCCCATGCGGCCCATCTCCCGCACGATCTCGTACGGGAACTCGTGCCGCTCGTAGAAGTCGCCGATCTTCGGGGCGACGACGTCGTGCGCGAACTCCTCCACCGTGCGGCGGAGTTCCTCGAGTTCGGGGGAGAGGCGGTGGTCCAGGGACATGGGGATCACTCCTGGTGGGAGAGGGCGCGGACGGTGCGGGACGGGCTGGGCCGGCCCAGCTGTTCGGCCATCCACACGCTGGTGGCGGTGAGACGGCCGAGGTCGACCCCGGTCTCGATACCGAGGCCCGAAAGCATCCACACGAGGTCTTCGGTGGCGAGATTTCCGGTGGCGCTCTTCGCGTAGGGGCAGCCGCCGAGGCCGCCCGCGGAGGCGTCCACGGTGGTCACTCCGTGCTGGAGCGCCGCGAGGGTGTTGGACAGGGCCTGGCCGTACGTGTCGTGGAAGTGCACGCCGATCGTGTTCGTCGGCACGCCCTCCTCGTTCAGCTCGGCCAGGAGCGTCTGGACGTGGCCCGGCGTCGCGACGCCGATCGTGTCGCCGAGGCTCAGCTCGTCGCAGCCCATGTCCATCAGCGCCTTGGCGACCCGGACGACCTGGTGGACCGGGACGGCGCCCTCCCAGGGGTCCCCGAAGCACATGGAGAGATAGCCGCGCACATGCGCCCGGCCCTCCTTGGCGCGGGTCACGACCGGCTCGAACATGGCGAGCGCCTCGTCCACCGTCCGGTTGAGATTGGCCTTGGCGAACGACTCCGTGGCGCTGGCGAACACGGCGACGCGGCGCGCCCCGAGCGCGAGGGCCCGGTCTAGGCCCCGCTCGTTCGGCACGAGGACGGGCAGGTGCGGGTGGGGCGCACCGCCGAAGTCCTGGAGGAGCGGGAACAGGGCTTCCGCGTCTGCCAGTTGGGGCACCCACTTGGGGTGCACGAAGCTGGTCGCCTCGATGGTGGTCAGGCCCGCGGCCGCGAGGCGGTGGATGAACTCCGCCTTGACCTCCGTGGGCACCGTCGCCTTCTCGTTCTGCAGTCCGTCGCGCGCGCCGACCTCGTGGATCCGCACGCGCGCGGGCAGATCCTGGGAGGCCACGACCATGGGCAGGGCGGTGGGTGCGGTGGTCTCCGAGGTCGCGGTGGACGTGGCGGATGCGGTGGTTGCGGGGGTGCTCATGCCGTCATCTCCTCGTGCGGTGTGACGACCGCGAGGATCTGGTCCATCGCGACGGTCGTGCCCGGCGTGACGTCCAGTTCGGCCACGGTGCCGGCGTGCGGGGCGGAGATGACGTGCTCCATCTTCATCGCCTCGACCACCAACAGGCTCTGCCCGGCGGCCACTTCGTCCCCTACGGCCACCTTCACGACGGTGACCGTGCCGGGCATCGGGGCGGTGAGGGAGTCGGCGCCGGAGTGCGCGGCGCCGGTCAGGGACGCGGCCACCGGGTCGAAGTCCTGCACGTGCCAGGCGTCCCCGTCCCTGCCCAGCCAGTCGCCGGCCCGGTGGAAGGTGTGCGTGAGACCGTCCAGGTGGACGGTGACCCGGTCCGCGGTGACGGTGTGGGTGCCGCGCGTGCGGTGCGTGACGGGTTCGAGTCCCGATGCCTTGAGGTGGAAGTCGAGCGGCGCGGGCGTGCCGCCGAGGCGCCAGCCGGTCGGCTGCGCGAACGGGTCGGTCCAGCCCTCGCCGGACGGCGCCAGGGCGGCCTCGCGGACCGCGGCGGCCGCCTCGTACACCTCGCCCGGCACCTCGCTCTCGACCAGGCCGTCCACCTCGCGCTCCACGAGCCCCGTGTCCAGCTCGCCCGCCACGACCGCCGGGTGCGCGAGCAGCCGCCGCAGGAACCCGGCGTTCGTCGGCACGCCCAGCGTGACCGTCTCCGCGAGGGCGGCACGCAGCTTGCGCAGGGCGGTCGCCCGGTCCGGGCCGTACGCGATGACCTTCGACAGCATCGGGTCGTACAGGCTCCCGACCTCCGTGCCCTCGCTCAGCCCGGAGTCGGTGCGCACGCCGTCGCCCTGCGGCTCGCGCAGCGAGAGGACCGTGCCGCCCGACGGCAGGAAGCCGCGCGAACCCTCTTTGACGGACACCGTCTCGGCGCAGATCCGGGCCTCGACCGCGTGCCCGGTCAGCTCGATGTCGCCTTGCGTGTACGGGAGTTGCTCACCGGCGGCGACCCGCAGCTGCCACTCCACCAGGTCGACGCCCGTGATCAGCTCCGTGACCGGGTGCTCCACCTGGAGGCGGGTGTTCATCTCCATGAAGTAATAGGAGGCCGGGTCGTCGCCCGGCACGATGAACTCCACCGTGCCCGCGCCGCGGTACCCGCACGAGCGGGCCGCCTGCACCGCGGCCTCGCCCATCGCCGCGCGCGTCGCCTCGTCGAGGAGGACGCTCGGTGCCTCCTCGATGAGCTTCTGGTGGCGGCGCTGGAGGGAGCACTCGCGCTCGCCCAGGTGGATCACGTGCCCGTGGCCGTCGGCCAGGACCTGGATCTCGATGTGCCGGGGGCGGTCGACCCAGCGCTCCACAAGCAGTGTGTCGTCGCCGAAGGAGGCGCGGGCCTCGCGCCGCGCGGCTGCGATCTCGTCGCCGAGCAGCGTCTCGTCACGCACCAGGCGCATGCCCTTGCCGCCGCCGCCCGCGGACGGCTTGAGCAGGACGGGCATGCCGATCTCCCGTGCCGCGTCCGCCAGTTGGACATCGGTCAGGCCGCTGCCGGACGAGCCGGGCACGACCGGGACCCCGGCCGCCTCCACCGTCTCCTTGGCGCGGATCTTGTCGCCCATGAGGGAGATCGCGTCGGCGGAGGGGCCGATGAAGACGAGGCCGGCGTCGGCGCAGGCCCGCGCGAAGGCGGCGTTCTCCGCCAGGAACCCGTAGCCCGGGTGGACGGCCTGCGCGCCCGTGCGCGCCGCCGCCTCCAGGAGCCGGTCCACGCGGAGGTAGCTCTCCCCGGCGGGCGGCGGCCCGATGCGGACCGCCGTGTCGGCCTCCCGCACATGGCGGGCGTCGGCGTCCGCGTCGCTGTACACGGCCACCGAGCGGATGCCGAGCGCCCGCAGCGTACGGATGACGCGGACGGCGATCTCGCCGCGGTTGGCCACAAGGACGGTGTCGAACATGCTCATGGGGTCCCTCCCCTCACATCCGGAAGACGCCGAAGCCGCCGGACTTCTCCGGCAGTGGCGCGTGGGCACAGGCGGTCAGGGCGAGGCCGAGGACCTGCCGGGTCTCCAGCGGGTCGATCACGCCGTCGTCCCAGAGCCGGGCCGTCGCGTAGTACGCGCTCCCCTGCTCCTCGTACTGGGCGCGGATCGGCGCCTTGAAGGCGTCCTCGTCCTCGGCGGGCCACTGTTCGCCGCGCGCCTCCAGCTGGTCGCGCTTCACGGTCGCGAGGACCGAGGCGGCCTGCTCGCCGCCCATGACGGAGATCTTGGCGTTGGGCCACATCCACAGGAAGCGCGGCGAGTAGGCCCGTCCGCACATCGAGTAGTTGCCCGCGCCGTACGACCCGCCGACGACGACGGTCAGCTTCGGCACGCGGGTGCTCGCGACGGCCGTGACCATCTTGGCGCCGTGCTTGGCGATGCCGCCCGCCTCGTAGTCGCGCCCCACCATGAAGCCGGAGATGTTCTGCAGGAACACCAGCGGGATGCCGCGCTGGTCGCACAGCTCGATGAAGTGCGCGCCCTTCTGGGCGGACTCGGAGAACAGGATGCCGTTGTTCGCGACGATCCCGACCGGGTGGCCGTGGATGCGGGCGAAGCCGGTGACGAGGGTCTGCCCGAACTCCGCCTTGAACTCGGCGAACCGCGAACCGTCCACCACGCGCGCGATGACCTCCCGCACGTCGTACGGGGTGCGGGAGTCGACCGGCACCGCGCCGTACAGCCCCGCCGGGTCGACCTTCGGCTCGATCGCCGGGGTGACCGACCAGGGCAGCTCGCCGCGCTCCGGGAGCGTCGAGACGATCGTCCGCACGATCCGCAGCGCGTGCGCGTCGTCCTCCGCGAGATGGTCCGTGACGCCCGAGATCCGCGAGTGCACCTCGCCGCCGCCCAGCTCCTCGGCGGTGACGACCTCACCCGTGGCCGCCTTCACCAGCGGCGGGCCGCCCAGGAAGATCGTGCCCTGATTGCGCACGATCACGGCCTCGTCGCTCATCGCCGGGACGTACGCCCCGCCCGCCGTGCACGAGCCGAGGACCGCCGCGATCTGGGGGATGCCGGCCCCCGACATCCGCGCCTGGTTGTAGAAGATCCGCCCGAAGTGCTCGCGGTCGGGGAAGACCTCGTCCTGCATCGGCAGGAAGGCGCCGCCCGAGTCCACCAGGTAGACGCACGGCAGCCGGTTCTCCAGGGCCACCTCCTGGGCGCGCAGGTGCTTCTTCACCGTCATCGGGTAGTACGTGCCGCCCTTGACCGTCGCGTCATTGGCGACGATCACGCACGCGCGGCCGCTGACCCGCCCGATTCCGGCGATCACCCCGGCGGCGGGGGCCTGGTCCCCGTACATCCCGTCGGCCGCGAGCGGCGCCAGCTCCAGGAACGGGGAGCCCGGGTCCAGCAGTGTGTCCACACGGTCGCGCGGCAGCAGCTTGCCGCGCGCGGTGTGCCGGGCGCGGGCCCGCTCGCCGCCGCCGAGCCGGGCCGCGGCCAGCTTGCCGCGCAGCTCGTCGGCCAGCGCCTCGTGCGCCGCCTCGTTGGCCTTCCAGGCCTCCGACGCGGGATCGGCCGCGCTCGTCAGCTCCGGTGCCTCCTGCATTGCGCAGTCCCCTCGATCGGCTCTCGCTCGGTTAATGAGCGTTAACGCGTTTCCCTCAGGTTAACGACCGCTAACGTCGCTGTCTAGAATTACCTCATGGCCACCAGAACCGACGCCCTCACCCGCCGCGAGCAGATCCTCAAGGAGGCCGCGCGGCTCTTCGCCGAGCGCGGGTTCCACGGGGTCGGCGTCGACGAGATAGGCGCCGCGGTCGGCATCAGCGGCCCCGGGCTCTACCGCCACTTCGCGGGCAAGGACGCGATGCTCGCCGAGCTGCTCGTCGGCATCAGCGGCCGGCTCCTGACCGGCGGCAAGCGCCGGCTCGCCGAGTCCGACGGCGGCGACCCCGAGGCGCTGCTCGACTCGCTCATCGAGGGCCACATCGACTTCGCCCTCGACGACCGCCCCCTGATCACGCTGCACGACCGAGAGCTGGACCGCCTGCGCGACAGCGACCGCAAGCTGGTGCGCCAGCTCCAGCGCCAGTACGTCGAGCTGTGGGTCGAGGCGGTGCGCGAGGTGTATCCGGGCCTGGCCGAGCAGCCCGCGCGCGCCGCCGTGCACGCCGTCTTCGGCCTGCTGAACTCCACTCCGCACCTGGGCAGGTCCGGCGGACTGCCCGGCCGCGAGGCGACGGCCGGGCTGCTGCACCGCATGGCTCGCGGGGCGTTCGCGGCGGCGTAGGGCCTCTCTCGGATCAGGCCCCGGGCGCCCCGGCGTGACGCGCGTCTCTGGACGCTCCCGAAACTGGCGGGTAACCTAAGCTGAGCAAGCGCTTAGTCGTGCAGTGATGCCGTTTCCGAAGGAGCAGGTCGTGCGCCGTACCGTTTTCAACGAGGACCACGAGGCGTTCCGGGACACCATCCGCGCCTTCATAGAGGCCGAGGTCGTGCCCGTCTACGACGAGTGGTTCGCGGCCGGGCAGGCCCCGCGCGACTTCTACTACAAGCTCGCCGAGCTGGGCGTCTTCGGCATCCGCGTGCCCGAGGAGTTCGGCGGCGCCGGCATCGACTCGTACAAGTTCGAGGCCGTGATGTACGAGGAGACCTCGCGCGCGGGTGTCCAGTTCGGCGGCTCCGGTGTGCACGTGCTGCTCGGCCTGCCGTACATCAAGATGCTCGCCACCGACGAGCAGAAGAAGCGCTTCCTGCCGAAGTTCGTCTCCGGCGAGGAGATGTGGGCCCTCGCGATGACCGAGCCGGGCACCGGCTCCGACCTCGCGGGTATGAAGACCACCGCCAAGCTCTCCGAGGACGGCACGCACTACGTCCTCAACGGCGCCAAGACCTTCATCACCGGCGGCGTCCACGCCGACAAGGTGATCGTCTGTGCCCGTACCGACGCGCCCACCGCCGAGGACCGCCGCCACGGCATCTCCCTCTTCGCGGTGGACACCAAGTCCGAGGGCTACTCGATCGGCCGCAAGCTCGACAAGCTCGGCCTGAAGACCTCCGACACCGCCGAGCTGGCGTTCGTCGACGTGAAGGTCCCCGTCGAGGACCTCCTCGGCGAGGAGAACAAGGGCTTCTACTACCTCGGCCACAACCTCGCCTCCGAGCGCTGGGGCATCGCGTTCGGCGCCTACGCCCAGGCCAAGGCCGCCGTCCGGTTCGCCAAGGAGTACGTCCAGGAGCGCGCCGTCTTCGGCAAGCCCGTCGCGTCCTTCCAGAACACCAAGTTCGAACTGGCCGCCTGCCAGGCCGAGGTGGACGCCGCCGAGGCCGTCGCCGACCGCACCCTCGAGGCCCTCGACGCGGGCGAGCTGACCCCCGCCGAGGCCGCCTCCGCCAAGCTGTTCTGCACCGAGGTCGCGCACCGCGTCATCGACCGCTGCCTCCAGCTGCACGGTGGCTACGGCTTCATGAACGAGTACCCGATCGCGCGCCTGTACGCGGACAACCGCGTCAACCGCATCTACGGCGGCACCAGCGAGATCATGAAGACGATCATCGCGAAGGACATGGGCCTGTAACCCGCCCGTCCCTCCGCCTTCTGTAGAACTGGCTGTATGAATCAGGCACTGGAGTCCCTGCTCGATCTGCTCGACCTGGAGCGGATCGAGCAGGACATCTTCCGCGGGCAGTCCCGCTCCGCCGTCGTCCCCCGGGTCTTCGGCGGACAGGTGGCGGCCCAGGCGCTCGTCGCCGCCGGGCGCACCGTCCCCGGCGACCGCCACGCCCACTCGCTGCACGCGTACTTCCTGCGGCCCGGCGACCCCGGCGCGCCCATCGTCTACACGGTCGACCGGATCCGCGACGGGCGCTCCTTCACCACGCGCCGCGTCGTCGCCGTCCAGCACGGGCAGCCGATCTTCCATCTCTCGGCGTCCTTCCAGACGTACGAGGACGGGCTCGAGCACCAGGCGGCCATGCCGCCCGCGCCCGACCCGGAGACGCTGCCCACCGCCGCCGAGATGCTGCCGCGCTACGCCGACGCGTTCGTCGAGCCGGGCGTCGCCGAGCGCCTCCTCGAAGCGCGCGAGGCCGTCGACCTGCGGTACGTGGACGCGCCGCCGTTCGGCAGCGTCGGCACCCCGCAGGAGCCGCGCTCGCAGGTCTGGTTCCGTACGAACGGCAAGCTCGACGGCGTCATCGACGAGCCGCTGCTGCACGTCTGCCTCGCCACGTACGTCTCCGACATGACGCTCCTCGACTCCGTGCTGCTCGCGCACGGGCGCGGGGGCTGGGCCGTGGGCGACGTGGTCGGCGCCTCGCTCGACCACGCGATGTGGTTCCACCGGCCGTTCCGCGCGGACGAATGGCTCCTGTACGACCAGGAGTCGCCGTCGGCGTCGGGCGGCCGAGGCCTCGGCCAGGCCCGCATCTACACGCGCGACGGACAGCTCGCCATCTCCGTGATCCAGGAGGGCGTCGTCCGCGTTCCCCGGTAGGGCCGCCGCGTGGTCTCGCGGTACGCGGGGATCGGACATACGGTCGCGTGCATGGGCACGAGCGCTGAACAGAGTGGGACGGCCGGGGACACGGGTGAGGACGGCGGGGGCGAGAGCGTCACCACCGTCCTCGTGGCGGCTGCCGCCAACCTCGGGATCGCCCTCGCCAAGGCCGTCGCCGGAGTCATCAGCGGGTCGAGCGCCATGCTCTCCGAGGCCGCCCACTCCGTCGCCGACACGGTCACCGAGGTGCTGCTGCTCACCGCGCTCAAGCGCAGCGAGAAACCCGCGGACGAGGAACACCCCCTCGGCTACGGACCCGAGCGCTACATCTGGGCCATGCTCGCCGCCGTCGCCACCTTCGTGGGCGGCGCCGTCTTCTCGATCTACGACGGCGTGCACACCCTGGTGGCCGGTGAGGAGCTCGGCAACCCGCTCGTCTCGTACATCGTCCTCGTCCTCGCCTTCCTCCTGGAGGGCTTCTCGCTGCGTACGGGCATCAAGCAGGCCCGGGGCGAGGCCGAGCGCATGGGGGCGCCCATGGGCCGGTATCTGCGGCGCACCCCCGACACCGCCGTCAAGGCCGTCGTCATGGAGGACTCGGCCGCACTCGCCGGCCTGGTCCTCGCCGCGGGCGGACTGCTCGGCGGCCAGCTCACCGGCTCCGGCATCTGGGACGCCATCGCCTCCCTGTGCATCGGCGCGCTGCTCCTGTACGTCGCCTGGGTCCTCGGACGTTCCAACGCCGAACTCCTCATCGGGCGCCCGCTTCCCAAGCCGGTCCGCCTGGAGATCCGCGAAATCCTCGCGGGCGTCGAGCACATCGAGGCCGTACTCGAACTGACCACCCTCGTCCAGGGGCCGCGCGAGGCGCTCGTCGCGGCGAAGGTCGACCTGCGCGACACCTCCACCGCCGCACAGATCGAGTGGGCCTGCGAAGAGGCGGCCCGCCGGCTGCGCGAGCGGTTCCCGAACGTGACCCGGGTCTACCTCGACCCGACGCCCGGCTTCGCGCAGCGGCGCCAGGAGGGGCTCAACCCGTGGGGCTGAGGCCCGCCGCGTCGAGGAGGTACGCCGTCATCGGGTCGTAGTGGCGCGGGCTCGTCACATGGTCGTCGAGCGGCACCGTCACCTGAAGGGTGCCCTCCGCCTCGCCGATGAACAGCGCCGGGTCGTTGCAGTCCGCGTATCCGATGGAGTCGATGCCGCGCTGTCCCGCGCAGCCCGCCCAGCCGTGGTCGGCGACGACCAGGTCCGGCAGCGGCCGGCCCTCGCGCTCCAGGCCATCGAGGATCCGCGCCATGGGGTCGGGGGAATGCGTGTGCCACAGCGTCGCGCCGCGCTCCAGCATCGCCACGTCCGCGAACTGGAAGACCATGCCCTCCTCCGTCGAGAGGCCCTCGGGGATCACGACGATCTCGCAGCCCGCCGCGCGCAGCGCCGCGGCCGTCGCGCGGTGGACGTCGAGGAGGCCGCCCGGGTGGCCCGTGGCGAACAGGACGCGCTCCTTCCCGGCCGCCGCCTTGCGCAGCCGGGCGCCCATGCGCTCCAGGGCGTCGACCGTGAGCTGCGGGTCGATGGTGTCCTGGCCGAAGCGGTACTCGGGATCGTCGTTCACGCCGCAACGCTCCGCCATCACCGCGAGGACGTCCTGCTCGTCGGTCCAGCGGTCGCCGAGCTCCAGGCCGAGCCAGTAATGGCGGTCGCCGTTCGCGAGCCTGCGGTAGTGGGAGAGGTTGTTGTCGCGGGGTGTGGCCACGTCGCCCGCGATGCGGGTGCGGATCAGATGGTCGACGAGCGCGGCGCGGCTGGGGGTCCCGGGTATCGGCATGCACCCCATTGTGCCGTCGGGCGCTGCGGGGGACCCCGATGTCCCGGGGGGTGGGACGGGCGTCACTCTGCGTGGCGCAGTGCGAACCACAGCTCCATGCGCACGTCGGGATCGTCGAGGTCGGTGTCCAGGAGCGTGGCGCACTTCGCGATGCGCTGGCGCACGGTGTTGCGGTGGACGGCCAGCGCGGTCGCCGTACGGTCCCAACTCCCGTGCAGGGAAAGCCAGGTACGCAGCGTCTCGGTCAGTGCGGGCGTGTGCGCGATCGGGGCGAGGAGCGTCCGGGCGTGGGCCGTCGCCTCCCCGGGGTCGAGGAGCGAGGCGAGTCCCCGCGCGTCCACGTGGTGGTGGACGAGCGTCGCGCGGGTCGCCTTCGCCCGGATCAGGGCGCGCCCGGCCTGCGCGCTTGCCGCCGCCAGGTCGTCCGTGGGAGCCGTGCCGCTCACCCCCATCACCCAGCCCTCCTGGGCGATGACCTCCTGGTCCGCGGGCAGCAGGGCGCGTACGAGGGAGTCGGTGGTGTCGACCAGGGGCGTGCCGAGGGAGACGGGGGGCGGGGACGGGCGGTCGGGCGCGGCGTGGACCACCCGCCACGTGCCGTCGCCGAGCAGAGCCCCGACGCCGGACGGCTCCTCGCCCAGCAGGAGCCGGACCAGGGCCGCCGAGCGCGCCGCCTCGGCCGTCGTCTGGTGCTCGCCCGTGAGCAGGGAGAGCAGGACCACCGCCACCCCCGCGATCGTGTGATCGCCGGGGTCGCGCCGGCCGACCGCCGTCCCCAGCGCGTAACCCTGGCCGCCGCCCAGCGCGTAAGCGGCCAGATGCGCGTCGCCCACCGAGTCCGCCGCCGAGGTGGGCGCGGGGAAGAGGCGGGTCTCGCCGGGGCGGACGATCCGCATCAGCTGGGTCATCGCCGCGCTCACCTCGGCCGTCGGATCGGGGCCCGCCCGGCCGACCTCCGAACCGTCCGGCGCGGTGAGCACCGCCCAGCCGCCGGTGCGCTGCGCCAGCTGCCGCAGCACCGCGGGCACCGGGTAGGGCCGCGCCGCCGCCGTGGCGAGGCCCTGCTGCGCCTCGCTGACCCTGCGCAGTTCCGCGTGCCGTGCCTGCGCCATCAGCTGCCACACCGCGCGGGTCACGCCGCTGAACGTCGAGTGCGGCGGCACCTCCAGGAGCGGCAGCCCGTGCCGCTCGCAGGCCTCGACCAGCGCGCGCGGCACCGTGTCGTGCACCGGCGCGACGCCGAAGCCGAGCGCCACGCCGCCCGCCGCCACGATCCGCGCCACATAGTCGTCGTAATAGGGGCCCGTGCCCGCCGACTCCGTCGCGTGCACCCCGGCGGTCAGCAGCAGCTCGCCGCCGAGCAGATACGGGTACGGGTCGGCCATCTCGGACGTGTGCGCCCAGTGGATCACCGTGTCCGGGCCGACGGGCGGGCCCGCGATCTGGCGCAGGCCCAGGTCCTCGCGGGCGAGCAGCGCGCTGAGCGGCACCGGCGGGGTGGGCGGAACGGCCGGGGCGGGGGGTCCTGACGGGCCCGCCGCCGGCCGGGTTGCGTCCGGCATGGTGGATGTTTTCTCCATCCATTCGCGAGAGGGTGGATAAAAAGTACACTTCAGCGTTGCTTTCAGGCCACCTAGGGTCGTGCCGACCGCAGGCCACGGGTACGGGCGGATGTCCCCACGGCCGGTCACCCACCCCATCTGCACGACACGCCACCGAGGTGCGCGAAGGAGGGCCCTATGGCCGTCGACTACACAGTGATCGTCGTCTATCTCGCCGGCATGCTCGCCATGGGCTGGTGGGGCATGCGCCGCGCCAAGTCCAAGAGTGAGTTCCTCGTGGCGGGCCGCAGGCTCGGCCCGATGATGTACTCCGGCACGATGGCGGCGATCGTCCTCGGCGGCGCCTCCACCATCGGCGGCGTGGGCCTCGGCTACCAGTACGGCCTGTCCGGCGCGTGGATGGTCTTCACCATCGGCCTCGGCCTGCTCGCGCTGTCCGTGTTCTTCTCGGCGCGCATCGCCCGCCTGAAGGTCTACACCGTCTCCGAGATGCTCGACCTGCGCTACGGCGGCCGGGCCGGAGTCATCTCCGGTGTCGTGATGTGGGCGTACACGCTGATGCTCGCCGTCACCTCGACCATCGCCTACGCCACGATCTTCGACGTGCTGTTCGACATGCCCCGCACGGTCGCGATCATCCTGGGCGGCACCATCGTCGTCGCGTACTCGACGCTCGGCGGCATGTGGTCCATCACCCTCACCGACATGGTGCAGTTCGTGGTGAAGACCATCGGCGTGCTGCTCCTGCTGCTGCCGATCGCCGTCATCAAGGCCGGCGGCTTCAGCGAGATGAAGGCCAAGCTGCCCACCGAATACTTCGACCCGCTGGGCATCGGCGGCGAGACGATCTTCACGTACGTGCTCATCTACACGTTCGGCATGCTGATCGGCCAGGACATCTGGCAGCGCGTGTTCACCGCCCGCAGCGACAAGGTCGCCCGCATCGGCGGCACCGTCGCGGGCACCTACTGCCTGGTCTACGCCGTCGCCGGCGCCGTCATCGGCACCGCCGCGAAGGTCATGTACCCGAAGCTGCCCAGCGCCGACGCCGCGTTCGCGACCATCGTCAAGGACGAGCTCCCCATCGGCGTACGCGGTCTGGTGCTCGCCGCCGCGCTCGCCGCCGTGATGTCGACCTCGTCCGGCGCGCTGATCGCCTGCGCGACCGTCGCCAACAACGACATCTGGTCGCGCCTGAAGGGCGTCGTCGGCAACAAGAGCGAGCCGTCCGGCGAACCGCACGACGAGGTGAAGGGCAACCGCGCCTTCATCCTCATCATGGGCGTCGCGGTGATCTGTATCGCCATCGCGCTCAACAACGTCGTCGAGGCACTGACCGTCGCTTACAACCTGCTCGTCGGCGGACTCCTCGTCCCGATCCTCGGCGGACTGCTGTGGAAGCGCGGCACCGTGGCAGGCGCCCTCGCCGCCGTCACCGTCGGCGGACTCTCCGTCATCGGCCTGATGTGGGGCTACGGAATCCTCGCCAACGAGCCTGTCTACTACGGCCTCCTGCTGTCCCTCGCCGCCTACGTCATCGTCTCCCTCGCCACCAAGCCGACCGACGCCGCGGTGCTCGCCACCTGGCGCGAGCGGCTCGCGGGGCGCGGGGCCGACGCGGAGACGGACGCGGAGCCGGCCACCGCCACTCAGTAAATTCACCAGGCGCCGCGTGGCCCCGCCAAGGGCTGCGCGGCGCCGACAAGCGTAGGAAAGAAGGCAATTCGCATGAGCAGCAACGAGACGCCCCGCGGTCCGGTCGACTCCTCCCGCGTCCCGCGGTACGCCGGTCCCGCCACCTTCGCCCGGCTGCCCCGCCTCGACGAGGTGGGCACCACGGACGTGGCCGTCGTCGGCGTGCCCTTCGACACGGGCGTCTCGTACCGTCCCGGCGCCCGCTTCGGCGGCAACGCGATCCGCGAGGCGTCCCGGCTGCTGCGCCCGTACAACCCGGCGCAGGACGCCTCCCCGTTCGCCCTCGCGCAGGTCGCGGACGCCGGTGACATAGCGGCGAACCCGTTCAACATCAACGAGGCCGTCGAGACGATCGAGGCCGCGGCCGACGACCTCCTCGGCACCGGCGCCCGCATGATGACGCTCGGCGGCGACCACACCATCGCGCTGCCGCTCCTGCGCTCGGTAGCCAAGAAGCACGGCCCGGTCGCGCTGCTCCACTTCGACGCGCACCTCGACACGTGGGACACGTACTTCGGCGCCGAGTACACGCACGGCACCCCGTTCCGTCGCGCCGTCGAAGAGGGCATCCTCGACACCTCCGCCCTCTCCCACGTCGGTACGCGCGGTCCGCTGTACGGCAAGCAGGACCTGACCGACGACGAGAAGATGGGCTTCGGCATCGTCACCTCGGCGGACATCTACCGCCGCGGCGCCGACGAGGTCGCCGACCAGCTGCGCCAGCGCATCGGGAACCGCCCCCTCTACATCTCCATCGACATCGACTGCCTCGACCCGGCCCACGCGCCCGGCACCGGCACCCCCGAGGCCGGCGGCATGACCTCGCGCGAGCTCCTGGAGATCCTGCGCGGCCTGTCGTCCTGCAACCTCGTCTCCGCCGACGTCGTCGAGGTCGCCCCGGCCTACGACCACGCGGAGATCACGGCCGTCGCCGCCTCGCACACCGCGTACGAGCTGACGACGATCATGTCCCGTCAGATCGCGTCGAGCCGCGCGGCACAGTAGGACGGACGACGGTCGGGGTGTGGGCACACCCCGACCACCGGCCCGCACCCGACCACGACGCCAGGGAACCCCGAACATGACCCACGACCACGACCTGGACCTGCTGCCCACCGAGGCGCAGACCGCAGCCGCGCTGAACCCTCCCCCCGGCCGCAACGGCGGCGACCTCGTCGTCGAGACCCTGCACGGCCTCGGCGCGTCCACCGTCTTCGGACTCCCCGGCCAGCACGCGCTCGGTATGTTCGACGCGCTGCGCCGCTCGGACCTGCGGTACGTGGGCCTGCGCGTCGAGAACAACGCGGGCTTCGCCGCCGACGCCTACGGCCGCGTGACCGGCGAAGTGGCGCCGCTCCTGCTCTCCACCGGCCCCGGCGCGCTGATGTCGCTCGCCGCGCTCCAGGAGGCGGCGGCCGCGTCGGCGCCGGTCCTGGCCATCGGCAGCCAGATCCCGGTCGCCGGGCTCGGCGGCGGACGCCACGGCTATCTGCACGAACTCCGGGACCAGCAGGCCTCGTTCCGGGACGTGGTCAAGTCCGTCCACACCGTGCGGACGCAGTCGCAGATCCCGTCCGCGATCGCCGCCGCCTGGGAGTCCGCCCTCACCGCGCCGCACGGCCCGGTCTGGGTGGAGATCCCGCAGGACGTACTCCTCGCCCAGACCACCCTCCCGGTCGTCACGGCGATGGACGCGACCCCCCGCGACCTGGCGCCCCGCCCCGAACTCACCGCTGTGGCCGCCGACTTGCTGTCCCGCGCCTCCCGCCCCGTGATCATCGCGGGCGGCGGCGTCGTACGGTCGGACGCCGGCGGCAAGCTGGTCGCCCTCGCGGAACGCCTCGACGCCCCCGTCGTCACGACCTTCGGCGGCAAGGGCGCGTTCCCCTGGGAACACCCGCTCTCGCTCCAGTCGTGGATGGAGGACCGCCACACGACGGACCTCCTGGAAGACGCGGACGTCCTGCTCGTCGTCGGCTCCGGCCTCGGCGAACTCTCCTCGAACTACCACACGTTCGCACCGCGCGGCCGGGTGATCCAGATCGAGGCGGACGCCGGAAAGCTGGAGTCCAACCACCCGGCGCTCGGCATCCACGCGGACGCGCGCCTGGCGCTCTCGGCGCTCCTGGACACGGTCGCGGAGCGGCACGACCCTTCGGCCCCCGAGCGGGTCGCCGCCCTTCTCGCCGCGGTCCGTGAACGCCTCGACGGCCAGGACCTGGCCTTCGAACGCGAGATCCTGGGCGCTGTGAGGGCGGCACTCCCGGCCTCCTCCCCCTCCTTCTGGGACATGACGATCCTCGCCTACTGGGCCTGGTCGGCATGGCCGGGAGCGCTGCACTCGGCGCAGGGCGCGGGCGGCCTCGGCTACGGCTTCCCGGCCGCGCTCGGCGCCGCCGCGGCCGACCCGTCGAAGCCGGTCCTCGCGGTCTCGGGCGACGGCGGCGCGATGTACTCGATCGCGGAACTCGCCACGGCGAAGCAGTACAACCTGCCGGTGACCTGGCTGATCGTGGACGACGGCGGCTACGGCATCCTGCGCGAGTACATGACGGACGCGTTCGGTGAGGCGACAGCGACGGAGCTTGCGCGCCCGGACTTCGTGGCGCTGGCGGAGTCGTTCGGGGTGACCGGCGTACGGACGTCCCCCGAAACCCTCCGCGACGACCTGACGAAGGCGTTCGCGACGCCGGGTCCGTCGGTGGTGGTGCTGCCGGCGCTGCTGAAGATGTTCGCGCCTACGCATCTGGGCTGAGGCGATCAGCCGATCGGTCATTCACGCGGCGGCCCCCGGGAGATGTCTTTCCGGGGGCCGTTGGCGTTTGCGGTCCCTAGGCCGCTTTGGCCGCCGCCACATCGCGTGCTCGGAGCGCAAGTTCGCGTACAGGGCGGGCAGTTGGGTGCCGACGCAGGTCTGCGTTCATCGTGTGGAAGTGATCGTCCCCGCGGTTGGACGAGACATGTTCGTACTCGTCCAGGAAACGTGACCAGCTCTCGCAGGCGGCGTCGAGGTGGCCGAGGCGCAGCTGGCGTTGCGCGAGGACCGCGTAGGCGTGCACGCGCCCTTGGCGTTCCTGCTGGGGCTGAAGCCGGATCGACTGCTTGAGAGCCCTGATCGAGCCCTTGAAGTCCCTTTCCTCGTACAGGACATGGGAGACGTGGAAGAGATAGGCGGTCTGGTCGTAGCCGCCGATCGCGTCCCTGCGGTTGTCTGCTTTCGACAGGGCATCCTCCGCCTCCTTGAGGCGGGCATGTGCTTGGTGCCTGAATCCGACCATGGACGCGGAGTGGGCTTGCTGCCCGCGCAGGAATGCCACGAGACGCGGGCCCGCCGTGGGTGCTGCTTCCGCTGCGGAGTCCGCGAGCTCCAGAGCCTTTGGCCCGTGTCCCAGGTTGGATGCCTGGAGGGACATGCCACGCAGGGTCCTGCAGTAGGTGATGTGGTCCTCCGCCTCACGGGCCAGGCCGAGGGCTTGGACGTAGTAGCGCTGTCCGAGGCCGTGGGCCTTCTCGTACATCGCCATCCATCCGGTCAGGTACGTGAGATCGGATGCGGCTGCCAGCATTTCTTTGCGGACCGATTCCGTGGACTGCGCCTGAAGCCAGGGGCCGACGGTGTTGACGAGAAACGCGGATGCTATGGGCAACGCGTGCCCGGCTCCGAGTTCGTCGAGGATGTCCGCGATCCGTTCGGTCAGGGTGCGAATCGACTGCACCTGTGAAGAGCCGATGCGAACGGTCCTCTTGCCAGGGGTGACTTGTTCGTCGGCTGCTCGTGCGGGGAGGGCGAACGCGGGCACGGAAAGGGCGGCGGAGAAGACTGTGGCAGCCAGCAAGCTGCGGCGGGACGGATCCATGGTTGCCCTTCCGAGGTCGATCAACTCCTCGACAGTGTCGGTGTGACGCACCTCCGCGAGGGACGGAGCAGGCTTCAGGCCCGCCTCCGCGTGTGTGACCGGCCGTCCGAGCCGCGCGGAGAGAGCTTCGACGATCAGCGCCCTGACCTGGGGTTTTGGTTGGGCTCCTGCGATCCAGTGCGCGACTGCGGTGCGGTCGTACGTCAGGTCGAGTCCTGCCTCGGGGCCGAGGCGGTTCACCTGCTGTGCGAGCTGCGTCCTGGTCCATCGCGCCTGGTCAAGCAGGTTGTCCAGGGCGGGATTGGGGGTGCGCTTCCGTGCCATGTCCTCAACTCCTGGCAGATTCCGCGGCATTCAACGACGGCGTTCACGGTGTTCACGGTCGCACCGTCTTCCAACGGTACCTGCGGAGGGTGTCGGAGCGGTTACCTCTTGCACAGGCGCTGAGCGATCTCGGCCGAAACGGAAGCCCCCCGCGACCGCTGGAGACGGCCCGGGGGCATGGCCCTCAACTAGCCAGGAGTTGATGACGTGTTGCACCATATCGCCCGCCTCATGGAGCCGATGCTGCGGTTACTCGTCCCTGCCTCGGGGCGTCACCGGCAGGACGCCGGAGAGCATCTCGGCCCCGAACCCGCAGTCCCCACCCCGCCCCGCCGTCGCTCCCCGCACACGGCCACGCTCCGAGGCGAGGACTCCCGCCTGGTCCGCCCCTACCTCCTCGCCCACGAACAACGCGAGCAGGCAAAACAGCAGCGAGCCCGGCGACGCGCCCTGTGGCTCGCGGTGCACGGTGTCGACATCGGGCCGCGCCTGATCCACGGTGTGGAGGTGACCGTGTGATGGGCAGCCGGACAGAAGTGGCCCGATTGCTCCCGTGGTCCGGCCCGGAAGGCAAGCCCTGCTACCTCGTCGGTGACGGGACCGGATACCTCTCCAGGGTCGCCGACAGCATCGAGAGCGTGCAGCTCTGGATGTCCGTCGAACTCCTCGACCACGCCGCCGACATGCTCGCCGACCACAAGGCCACCTCCGTACAACTCCGCTTCCTGGTGGCCCGCATGGCCGAGGCGCTGACTGACGTTCACCGCATCGCGGAGAGCCGGGGCGCCCGCCTTCCCGGTCGGGCGTACGACGTTCGGGATGGCAACCAGCTGGACTGACCGGCCTGAGCGTCGGGCGCTGGCCGTGCCCGGCGCGCACGCCCTGCCACCCTGAGTCCCGGCAGACCTTGGCGGAAGATTGACCTTCGCATGATCTTCCCGAGCCACGTGGGCTCCTAGGTTCTGGGCATGCCGTTGAGCCCACCCCCCAACAGGGGGCTTCCGACGCTTCCGTACCGCAAGCCCACGCTGGGCAGGGACTATTGGGTGCTGGACGACGTCCTTGAGGACCCCGACGCGGTCCGCAAGCGCTGCCTGGCCACGGACACCTGGACGCAGGGTTACCCGCACCGGCCCGAGACCTGCCCGGGGCTGCGTACGAAGCCGGGACTGGAGCCCGGGGAGCCGGCTCATGTGGAGAGGCTGGTCAGGAAGGCGACCGGTGCGCGCAGGATATGGGCGCCGGCCTCTGCCATGGGCGGAGCCACCGACCACAACTGCATCCAGGTGGTCGGCGAGGGAGAGTCCGAGCCGCGGCCGCACACGGACTCGCGGGCCGTGTGCCGGTACGCGGCGGTGCTCTACCTCACCCCCACCGCACCCAAGAACTGCGGCACCGGCTTCTACCGCCGGCGCCTGCCCGGCGGCAGGCTGGGCGGCAACACGGTGGCGGCTCCACACCACAACCTGGTGGACGCATTGGGGACGCGTTTCGTCCCGCCGGACTCGTTCATCGAAGACGTCGCCGTTCCGTACCGCTACAACCGTCTGCTCCTCTACGCGGCCAACACCATCCACAGTGCCAACGGCTACTGCGGAACCACTCTGGAGGACAAGCGGATGACGGCGGTCTTCTTCTGGATGGCTGGGCGCTAGCGCATTTCGTACAACCATCCGCCCCCACCCAGGAGTCATGTGAGGCGAGTGCGCCGGAGGCGTGCTCGTTCCGTTCCAGGGGGGACCCGCATGACTCGCCGAATGAACCGAATACACACCCGCGCCCGTGTGCTCCCGGCGGTGCTCGCCGCCGGAGTCCTCGTGCCGCTCGTCGCGGGCGCCGCGCCCGCCGCCGCGGCGACGACCCCGCAGGTCAGCTGCACCTCCGGCAAGGCGGGCCTCGCCGCCAAGCTGCAGAAGGACATCACCGCCGCCCTCGCCGGCCGCAAGGGCACCGTCGCCGTCGGGCTCCACGACCGGACCACGAACACCACGTGCTCGCTGCGCGCCACGTCCTCGTACGACTCCGCCAGCGTCGTGAAGGTGACCGTTCTCGCCACGCTTCTGTGGGACGCCAAGAAGACCAACCGGTATCTGACGTCGCGCGAGGCCAGTCTCGCCACCGCCATGATCACCAAGTCGGACAACGCGGCCACCACGTCGCTGTGGAAGCAGCTCGGCACCACCAAGGTGAAGGGCTTCCTGAAGGCCGCCGGGATGACGCGGACGGTGCCGGGGTCCGGCGGCTACTGGGGGCTGACCCAGATCGACGTCCAGGACGAGCAGAAGCTGCTCTCGCTGGTCACCGCCAAGAACTCCGTCCTCAGCGACAACTCCCGCGCCTACATCCTCAAGCTCATGGGGAAGGTCGTGTCCTCGCAGCGGTGGGGGACCCCGGCCGGCGCGCCGTCGTCCGTCGCCGTGCACGTCAAGAACGGCTGGCTGCAGCGCTCCACGTACGGCTGGCGCGTGCACAGCATCGGCGCGTTCAGCGGGGGCGGCCACGACTACACGATCTCGGTGCTCACCCACGGCAACAGCACGATGAGTTACGGGGTGGACACGATTCAGGGCGTGGCCAAGGTGATCCACAAGGATCTGACGCCGACGGCCCCGGCGGCGTCCCGCTACACGCCGACCAGTACGCCCAAGGAGGCGTTCGTGGCGGTGCCCGAGAGCTGACCGGAAGCGGGACCGGAACCGGGACCTGAGGACGAGGGCGGCTCGGACCTTGGTCCCGGTCTGCTCCCCGATTTGTTGCGGCGGGATGAAATCCGCCGGTCTCCGCGTTGGCCCTCTGGGCAGGTCAGGACAACGGGAGGACAGACGTGGCGGAGCAACGGGGCTGGGGCCGGCGTCTCGCCGGGTACGCGTGGCGGTACCCGAAGGACGTCGTGCTCGCGCTGGGCGCGTCCCTGGGCGGTATGGCCGTCATGGCGCTGGTGCCCCTGATCACCAAGGTGATCATCGATGACGTGGTCACGGACCACACCCGCTCCATGGGCCCGTGGGCAGGCGCTCTGATCGGCGCCGCCCTCGTCGTCTACGTCTTCACCTACATCCGCCGCTACTACGGCGGACGCCTCGCGCTCGACGTCCAGCACGACCTGCGCAACGAGATGTACGGGACGATCACCCGCCTCGACGGCCGCCGCCAGGACGAGCTGTCCACCGGCCAGGTCGTCGGCCGGGCGACCAGCGACCTCCAGCTCATCCAGGGCCTGCTCTTCATGCTCCCGATGACGATCGGGAACGTCCTGCTCTTCCTGATCTCCCTCGTGATCATGGCGTGGCTGTCCCTGCCGCTGACCCTCGTCGCGCTCGCCGTCGCCCCCGCCCTCTGGTTCATCGCCAAGCGCAGCCGCTCCAAGCTCCACCCCGCCACCTGGTACGCGCAGGCGCAGGCCGCCGCCGTCGCCGGGGTCGTGGACGGGGCCGTGTCCGGCGTGCGCGTCGTGAAGGGGTTCGGGCAGGAGGACCAGGAGACCGGGAAGCTCAGGGAGGTCGGACGGCGGCTGTTCGCCGGGCGTCTGCGCACCATCCGGCTCAATTCGAAGTTCACGCCCGCCCTCCAGGCCGTGCCCGCGCTCGGTCAGGTCGCGATGCTCGCGCTCGGCGGCTGGCTCGCCGTCCGCGGCCAGATCACGCTCGGCACGTTCGTCGCGTTCTCCAGCTACCTCGCCCAGCTCGTCGGCCCCGTCCGCATGCTCGCCATGGTCCTGACCGTCGGCCAGCAGGCCCGCGCCGGCGTCGAGCGCGTCCTCGAACTGATCGACACGGAGCCGTCCATCGAGGACGGCAAGAAGGAACTGCCCGCCGACGCGCCCGCGACCGTCGAGTTCGACGATGTCTCCTTCTCCTACGAAGGTGCCGACCGGGCCGTCCTGGACGGGCTCACCTTCGAGATCCCGGCCGGCCAGACCCTCGCCGTCGTCGGCTCCTCCGGCTCCGGCAAGTCCACCGTCTCGCTGCTCCTGCCGCGTTTCTACGACGTCACGCACGGCGCCGTCCTCGTGGGCGGCCACGACGTGCGCGAACTGACCCTCGACTCGCTGCGGGCCGCCATCGGTCTCGTGCCCGAGGACTCCTTCCTCTTCTCCGACACCATCCGCGCGAACATCGCGTACGGCACCCCCGACGCGACCGACGAGCAGATCGAGACGGCTGCCCGCGCCGCCCAGGCCGACCGCTTCATCGCCGAGCTCCCCGACGGCTACGACACGACCGTCGGCGAGCACGGCCTCACGCTCTCCGGCGGCCAGCGCCAGCGCGTCGCGCTCGCCCGCGCCATCCTCACCGACCCCCGCCTCCTCGTCCTCGACGACGCCACGTCCGCGGTCGACGCGCGCGTGGAACACGAGATCCACGAGGCGCTGCGCGGCGTCATGGCCGGCCGCACCACCCTCCTCATCGCCCACCGCCGCTCCACCCTCGGCCTCGCCGACCGCATCGCCGTCCTCGACGGCGGGCGCCTCGCCGCGATCGGCACCCACGAGGAGCTGGAGGCCGGATCGGCCCTCTACCGGCGCCTGCTCACCGACCCCGACGAGCTCGGCGGGGTCTCGCCGGGCCACATCGCGCCCGCGCTCCCCGACGAGGACACCTCCGTACGCGACGAGCTGGACGCCGAGTTCGACGCCGAGCGCGGCATCACGCCCACCCTGTGGACGGGCGACCGGGAGCCCAAGGACACGGCCCTGTCCGGGATGCCCGCGACGCCCGAGCTCCTTGCCCAGGTCGACGCGCTGCCCGCCGCCACCGACACCCCCGACATCGACGAGGCACGTGCCGTCACACCCGAGGAGTCGTACGGGCTGCGCCGGCTGCTGGGCGGATTCGGCGCGCCCCTGCTGATGAGCCTCGCCCTCGTCGCCCTCGACGCCGGCATGGGCCTGCTGCTCCCCGTACTGATCCGGCACGGCATCGACCAGGGCGTCTCGCAGCTCGCGCTCGGCGCCGTGTGGGCGGCCGCCGCGCTCGGCCTGGTCACCGTCCTCGTCCAGTGGTGCGCGCAGATCGGCGAGACCCGCATGACGGGACGCACCGGCGAGCGGGTCCTCTACTCGCTCCGCCTGAAGATCTTCTCCCAGCTCCAGCGGCTCGGGCTCGACTACTACGAGCGGGAGCTGACCGGGCGCATCATGACCCGGATGACGACCGACGTGGACGCCCTGTCGACGTTCCTCCAGACCGGCCTGGTCACCGCCTTCGTCTCCGTCGTCACCTTCTTCGGCATCATGGGCGCGCTCCTCGTCATCGACGTCCAGCTCGCTCTCGTCGTCTTCGCGACGCTGCCGCCGCTGATCGTCGGCACGTTCTTCTTCCGCCGCTCCAGCGTCAAGGCGTACGAACTCGCCCGTGAGCGCGTCTCGGTGGTCAACGCCGACCTCCAGGAGTCCGTCGCCGGGCTGCGGATCGTGCAGGCGTTCCGGCGCGAGCGCTCGGGCGCCGAACGGTTCGCCGAGCGCAGCGGCGCCTACCGCAGCGCCCGTATCCGCGGCCAGTGGCTGATCTCGGTGTACTTCCCGTTCGTCCAGTTCCTGTCGTCGGTCGCCGCGGCCGCGGTCCTGATGGTGGGCGCCGGCCGGGTCGAGGCGGGCACCCTGACGACCGGCGCGCTCGTCGCGTACCTCCTCTACATCGACCTGTTCTTCGCGCCCGTGCAGCAGCTCTCCCAGGTGTTCGACGGCTACCAGCAGGCCACGGTCTCGCTCGGCCGCATCCAGGAGCTGCTCAGGGAGCCGACGTCCACGAAGGACGCCGACGCACCCCTCGACGTCCTGTCCCTGCGCGGCGAGATCGTCTTCGAGGACGTGGACTTCGCTTACGGGGCCTCGGACGCACCGGAGGCGGCGCTCAGCGACGTGGCCCTGCGCATCCCCGCCGGGCAGACCGTCGCCTTCGTCGGCGAGACCGGCGCTGGCAAGTCGACCCTGGTCAAGCTGGTCGCCCGCTTCTACGACCCGACGGCCGGCCGCGTCACCGTCGACGGCACCGACCTGCGCGACCTCGACCTGACGAGCTACCGCCACCGTCTCGGCGTCGTGCCGCAGGAGGCGTACCTCTTCCAGGGCACCGTGCGCGACGCCATCGCCTACGGCCGTCCCGAGGCCACCGACGCACAAGTGGAGGCGGCGGCCCGCGCGGTCGGCGCGCACGAGATGATCGCCACCCTTGAGGGCGGCTACCTCCACGAGGTCGCCGAGCGCGGCCGTAACCTGTCCGCCGGGCAGCGGCAGTTGATGGCCCTGGCCCGCGCCGAACTCGTCGACCCCGACATCCTGCTGCTCGACGAGGCGACCGCCGCGCTCGACCTCGCCACGGAGGCCCAGGTCAACCAGGCCACGGACCGCATAGCGGGCAAGCGCACCACGCTCGTCGTCGCGCACCGCCTCACCACCGCGGCCCGCGCCGACCGGGTCGTCGTGATGGCCGACGGGCGCGTCGCGGAGGACGGGACGCACGCCGAGCTCCTCGCACTCGGCGGGCGCTACGCCGAGCTGTGGCGGACCTTCGCCGGTGAGCCCGAGCCCGAGGCGGAGGTTAGCTCCTCACGGTGACGGCGGGTTCGCGCGACCACCGGCCCTGCGATTCGCGTAATCACCGGACCCGCGCTTTGCGCAACCACCGGCCCTGTGTGTCGCGTCCGTTCATCAGTACGCTGGGGCACACGTGACTGGAGGGGCGACGGTGGGTGGAGGCATGAGCGAGGGCGGCATACGCAGACGGCTGGCGGCAGCGGCAGCCGTACTGACCTCCTCGGCGCTGCTGGCCCTCGCGGGTCCCGCGGCCGGCACGGCCCAGGCCGCGGCGATCTGCCCCGGCCACAAGGTGCGAACCCTCCCGTTCTCCACCGGCAAGACGGTCATCTACCGCAGCGGCAACTACCTCTGCGCGTACACCCTCACCAAGCGCGACGGCGTACGGCAGAAGATGTCGGTCAGCGTGCAGGCGCGCGGCAGCAGGCCGGTGGGGGACAGCGGGCGCTACACACACCACGCGGGCCCGGTGACCGTCCACACGGGCCACCGCTGCGTGTGGGTGAGGGGCGCGGTCCGCGGAGTGTCGGTGAGCTCGGGCTGGATCCTCTGCTGAACGCGCACCCCGTGCGCTGACAGAACACCAAGAACCCCTGACAGAACAGATGTTCCTCCGCTAGGTTCCGGTGCGCATCTGTGTTCTACAGGGGAGTATGCATGCGCAACGCGCTGAGATGGCTGCTCGCGCTCGTGGTGCTGATAGGCACCGTGAGTACGGCCACAGCGGCCACCGCCGCTCAGGCCCGGCCGGCGGCCGCCGACACCAGTACCGACATCAAGGACCGGCTCCTGGCCATACCCGGCATGAGCCTGGTGGAGGAGAAGCCCTACACCGGCTACCGCTACTTCGTCCTCAACTTCACCCAGCCGGTCGACCACCGGCACCCGTCCAAGGGCACCTTCCAGCAGCGCATCACCGTGCTGCACAAGGACGTCAGCCGCCCCACGGTCATGTTCACCAGCGGCTACAACGTGTCCACGACACCCAGCCGCAGCGAGCCGACGCGCATCGTCGACGGCAACCAGATCTCCGTGGAGTACCGCTACTTCACCCCGTCCCGGCCCGCGCCGGCGGACTGGTCCAAGCTCGACATCTGGCAGGCGGCCAGCGACCAGCACGCCATCTACCGGGCCCTCAAGCCGGTCTACGGCAAGAACTGGCTGACCACCGGCGGTTCCAAGGGCGGCATGACCGCCACGTACTACGAGCGCTTCTACCCGCGTGACATGGACGGCGTCGTCGCGTACGTCGCGCCGAACGACGTGGTGAACAAGGAGGACTCGGCGTACGACGACTTCTTCAAGACGGTCGGCCCGAAGGACTGCCGCGTGGCGCTGCAGAACGTGCAGCGCGAGACGCTGGTGCGCCGCGACGCCCTGGAGAAGAAGTACGCGGACTACCTGAAGGCCAACAACTACACCGTGGACACGGTCGGTTCGCTGGACAAGGCCTACGAGGCCACCGTCCTCGACCTGGTGTGGGGCTTCTGGCAGTACCAGCCCTCGCAGACGGCGTGCGCCGAGGTGCCCGACGCCAAGACGGTCACGGACCAGGCGCTCTTCGACTACGTCGACGCAGTCGGCGGCTGGGCCTCGTACGCGGACCAGGGCCTCACCCAGTACACGCCGTACTACTACCAGGCGGGGACGCAGCTCGGCTCGCCCGACATCAAGCAGCCCTGGCTGGGCGACCTGTCGCGCTACGGCTACCAGCCGCCGCGCAACTTCGTGCCGCGCTCCATCCCGATGAAGTTCCAGCCGTCGGCGATGCGCGACGTGGACTCCTGGGTGCGCCACCACGCGACGCGGATGCTGTACGTCTACGGCTCCAACGACCCGTGGGGCGCCGAGCGGTTCCGTCCGGGCAAGGGCTCGACGGACTCGTACGTGCTCACCGCCCCCGGCGCCAACCACGGGGCGAACGTCGCCGGTCTGAACACCGACGACAAGGCGTTCGCCACGGAGCGGATCCTGAAGTGGGCCGGCGTCTCCGCCCCCGCCGCGCAGGCCGCCAAGCCGCTCGCCCCGTACGACGCCAGGCTCGACAAGCGTGACGTCCAGCGCGAGCTGACCCTGCGGCCCTGACGGCAGCCGTCGGGTCTACACCCGGACCGCGCATCCCACCGGTTCGGACCCGCCCAGCGTCACGTACAGCGCAGTGAGCGCAGGGCACTCGGCGCGGTCGACCGCCGCGGCGGCCACCCGGTACCGGGGTTTCCCGGTGCCGGAGCCGTCGCAGGCGGTCTCGCGGACCTGGCCGCGGCCCGCCGCGTACAGACAGTCCCCGACGATCGTGCGGGGCCCGCCGCCGCCCCCCGGATCGCCGGGGTGCGGCGGCTCCAGGTTGCGCATGCAGGCGTAGCCCTGCGGGGTCTCCCCGGCGCCGTCGGCGTCCGGCGCGGGCCGGTTCTCGCTGATGTGCAGGACGAAGTCGGTGTGGGCCGGGCACATGGGCCCGGCCGCCACCTTCCCGTCGTAGCGGGCGGTGACCCGGGCCACCGCCCGTTCGCTCCGGCACGGCACCTCGGTGAACGTGTCCCGCCCCCGCGAGCTGCACTCGTCCACGGCGAGGAACACCGCCCCGTATCCCGACGGTGACCGGCTCACCCCCGGCGAAGGCCCGCCGGACCCCGCGTCCGGCGACCCCTGACACCCCACGAGTGCCACGGCGAGGAACGCCGCGCACACCGCCCCCACCCACCGCGCCCTGTTCCACGCAAGCATGGCAATCCCCCCGATACACACCCCAGCGTGACCCGCCGGGGCGGGCACACGCCAGGTGTGCAGGGTGGTTTGGGTCACTTGGGGGTGGTGCGCCGGGTGTGCGGCGTACGTCTAGTACGACAACCCGTATCCGATCGGGTACAGCACCTGTGCCGGATCGTCGGCGCGCTGCACGGGCACGGGCAGCTTGCCCCGGGGCCTGGCGCGGCCCGCGATCACCCGTACCGCGGCCCGCAGTTCGACGTCCGTCCACGAATACGCGGCGAGCGAGGCGCCCACGCCGGGCACCTGCGCGATGTCGTACGGGTTGCGGATCGCGACCGCGACGACGGGGACTCCGGTGGCGGTCAGGGCGTTCACGAGCCGCTGCTGACCGCTGCCCGCCGTGACGTTGTACGTGCCGACCAGGACCGCGTCCTTGCCCTTGGCGGCGGCGACCGCCTCGTCGATCTTCGCCTGGTTCGGCGCGGTCCCGGTCGACAGCACCGTGGCGGTGAAGCCGAGTTCGGTCAGGGCCTGGCCGAGCGTCGTGGTGGGCGGGCCCGTCGTGCCGGAGGGCGAGGCCGGGTCGGCGCCGACGACGAGGATGTTCCTGTGGGTGCGGCGCGACAGCGGGAGCAGCCGGTTCTTGTTGAGCAGCAGCGTCGTGGTGGCCTCGGCGATGTGGTCGGCGGCGGCCAGGTGGTCGCGGGTGCCGACGGTCTTGTCGACGACGCGGCCGGTGACGTACGGCTCGTCGAACAGGCCCAGCTTCTCCTTGAGGCGCAGGACGCGCAGGATCGACTCGTCGAGGCGCGCCTCCGTCAGCTCGCCGTTCTTCACGGCGTCGAGGACGGCGTTCCAGGACACCTCCAGGGACGGCGGGTTGAGGAGCTGGTCCACGCCCGCCTTCAGGGCGAGCACCGGCACGCGGTCGTCGCCGTACTTGTCGCGTACGCCCTGCATACCGAGGGAGTCGGTGACGATGAGGCCCTTGAAACCGAGTTCCTCGCGCAGGATGCCCGTCATGATCGGGTGGGAGAGCGTCGCCGGGTCGCCCGAGCCGTCGAGGTCGGGGACCATGATGTGCGCGGTCATGATCGAGTCGATGCCCGCGGCGATCGCGGCCTTGAACGGCGGGGCGTCGATCTGCTGCCACTGCTCGCGCGTGTGCGTGATGACCGGGAACCCGAAGTGGCTGTCGGTGGCGGTGTCGCCGTGGCCGGGGAAGTGCTTGGCCGTGGAGGCGATGTCGCTGCTCTGGTAGCCCTTGACCTCGGCGGCGACCAGGCCCGCGACGGCCTCGGGGTCGGCGCCGAAGGAGCGCACGCCGATGACCGGGTTCGCCGGGTTGATGTTCACGTCGGCGTCGGGCGCGTAGTTCTGGCGGATGCCGACGGCGCGCAGTTCGGCGCCGGCGATCCGGCCCAGGGTGCGGGCGTCCGAGCGGGAGCCGCCCGCGCCGACGGCCATGGCGCCGGGGAAGAGCGTCGCGGGTTCGCCGACGCGGCAGACGATGCCGTGTTCCTGGTCGGTGGAGATGAGCAGCGGGATACGGCTCGGCTGGGCGAGGCCCGCGCGCTGGATGCCGTTCGAGAGGTCGGCGATCTGGTGCGGGTCGCGGGTGTTGTGCGCCCAGGTGAAGTAGATGATGCCGCCGAGCTTGTACTTGTCGATCAGCTCGGCCGCGGTGCGCACCCCGATCTCCGCGAGGTTGGCGTCGATGTCGGCCTGGTCGGGTTCGGTCGCGGAGTGGCCGTAGACCCGCATCACGAAGAGCTGGCCGACCTTCTCCTCGAGGCTCATCCGGGAGATGAGCCGCTTGAGTCGCGCGTCCTTGTCCTTGTGCGACGCGTCGTCGGCCTGGGCCGGGACGCCGGACAGGGTGACTGCGGCGGCGCCCGCGGTGGCGGCGGCGAGCAGGGTGCGTCTGGACAGGTTGTGGTGCACGGTGCGCACTCCTTCCGGAGGAGAACTGGTGATCCATGCCCTGAAAGAAACTTCCGAGGGTCACGAATATCCGGAAAGTTTCTGCCAGTCAAGGGTGTGCGCAGCCGGGGCGGCGGAAGGGCCGAGGGAGGGGCCGTCACCGGCGCTGAGGAGGGGGGCGCGCCGGTGACGGCGTGCTGCCGGCCGCAGGCGGCGGAGAGGGTGGTCGGCATGCGCCGCCAGCAGCGAGGCCGACACCGCACGGCGGAGACTCTCCGGCAGCACGCCGTTCTGACGGAGCGGTACGCGAGCGGGTTCCCCACGAACCCGATCCCGCTCCCCGGTGACTTCGCGTCAGCGAGCCTGATCCCGCTCCGCAGTGACCTCCGTCAGCGAGCCTGATCCCGCTCGGCCGTGACTTCCCCCCACCGCTCCCGCAGCGTCCGCACCGCCTCCGCGATGGCCGGCCTGCGCGACGCCCCCGTCCGCCACAGCGCGTACAAGTGCCGTACGGGCACGGGGTCGAGCGACACCGCGACGACGCCGTCCGGCAGCGGGCCGCGGCCGAGCCGGGGGATCAGCGCCACCCCGAGCCCGGCCGCGACGAGTGCCGTCAGCGTCGGGTTCTCCTCGGCCTGGTGCCTGATGTCGGGCTCGAAGCCGGCCGCCCGCAGCGTCCGTACGAGCCAGTCGTGGCAGACCCGCCCCGGCGGCTGCGACACCCAGCGCTCGCCGCCGAGTTCCTCACGGCGCACCGCGGCACGTCCCGCGAGCGGATGCCCGGCGGGCACGAGCAGATCGCACAGGTCGTCCCCGATGGCGGCCTGTTCCACCCCGGCGGGGGCCGGCAGCGGGGCGATGTCCCAGTCGTGCGCGACGGCCAGGTCGACGGCTCCCTTGGCGACCAGGTCGACCGACAGGTGCGGGTCGACCTCCGTGAGCCGGGCGTCGAGAGCGGGATGCCGGACGGCGAGATCCGCGAGGACGGACGGCAGCAGGCCGCGCGCCGCGGAGGCGAAGGCGGCGATCGTCAGACGCCCCGACGGCAGCCCGCGCCGCTCCTCGAGACCGGTCTCGGCGCGCTCGACGATGACCATCAGGTCCTGTGCGGTGCGGGCGAGTTCGAGGGCCTCGTCGGTGAGACGGACGCCCCGCCCGTGCCGTTCGAGGAGCACGGTTCTCGTCTCCCGCTCAAGCTTGGAGATCTGTTGCGAGACGGCGGACGGCGTGTAGCCGAGCGCCGCCGCGGCGGCTCCGACCGTGCCGTGCACGGAGACGGCGTGCAGCGCGCGCAGCCGCTGGAGATCGAGCATGCCGGCCTCCCGGTGGGCCTGGGCGGTCATGACGCCTCGGGCAGTCATGATGCCTTGAACATTCATTAGCGTTACTGAATTCAACCATGCAGACATTCGCGCTGGTGCTACACGGTCGTTGCCCGTGATCCTCGACGTATGGCTCCCACGCTCCCTATGCGCCCGTCCCGCATCGCGCTCGCCGTCCTCGTCGCCGCCGTCTGGGGCGTCAACTTCGTCGTCATCGAGGTCGGCCTCGACCACTTCCCGCCGCTGCTCTTCTCCGCCCTGCGCTTCCTCGTCGCGGCGGTGCCCGCCGTGTTCTTCGTGGGGCGGCCGAAGGTGGCGTGGAAGTTTGTGGTCGGGGTCGGACTGGCCCTCGGCGTCATGAAGTTCGGCCTGCTCTTCGTCGGCATGAATCAGGGGATGCCCGCCGGGCTCTCCTCCCTCGTCCTCCAGATCCAGGCTGTGTTCACCGCCCTGCTCGCCTTCGTCGCGCTCGGCGAGCGGCCGGGCCGGATCCGCGTGGCGGGCATGGCCGTCGCGCTCGCCGGGATCGGCGTCGCGGCCGTCGACGAGGGCGCGAGCGGCCCGCTGCTCGGTTTCACGCTCGTCGTCGTGGCCGCCGTCGGCTGGGGCGTCTCGAACGTCCTCACCCGCAAGGCGGCGCCCTCCGCACCCTTCACCTTCATGGTGTGGACGTCGGCCGTCCCCGTCCTGCCGCTGCTCGCGCTCTCCCTCACCTTCGAGGGCTGGGACCGCGACACCCGAGCCCTCGCGTCGCTCGACTGGACCGGTGTCGGCATCATCGCGTTCGTCGCCTGGGTCACGACGCTGTTCGGGTTCGGCGCCTGGAGCTTCCTGCTGCGCAGCCACCCCGCCTCGTCGGTCGCCCCCTTCACCCTGCTCGTCCCGGTGTTCGGGATGTCGTCCGCCGCGCTCTTCCTCGGCGAGAGCGTCAGCCCTCTGCGCTGGTGCGCCGCCGCGCTCCTCGTCGGCGGCGTCGCCCTCGCGTCGCTCGCGCCCGCTCCCCGGAACAGGACCGTCCAGCGTGTGGACACTCCGGCGCCCGCGTCGCCCGTCGGCGACCATGAAGTGCATGCCAGTCGTTGAGATTCCCGGTTCCAAGTCCGTGACGGCGAGGGCGCTGTTCCTCGCCGCCGCAGCGCAGGGCACGACCACCCTCCTGCGCCCCCTCAGTTCCGACGACACCGAGGGCTTCGCCGAAGGGCTGCTCCGCCTCGGCTACGGCGTCGAACGCGGCCCGGACGCCTGGCACATCGAGGGCCGCCCGGCGGGCCCCGCCACCACCGACGCCGACGTGTACTGCCGCGACGGCGCGACCACCGCCCGCTTCCTGCCCACGCTCGCGGCCGCCGCCGCGCACGGCACGTACCGCTTCGACGCCTCGCCCCAGATGCGCCGCCGCCCCCTCGCGCCGCTCACCCGGGCCCTGCGCGACCTGGGCGTGGACCTGCGCCACGAAGAGGCCGAAGGGCACCACCCGCTCACGGTCACGGCGGGCGGGGTCCAGGGCGGCGACGTGACCCTGGACGCGGGCCAGTCCTCCCAGTACCTCACCGCGCTCCTCCTGCTCGGCCCGCTGACCAGGACCGGCCTGCGCATCACCGTCACCGACCTGGTCTCGGCGCCGTACATCGAGATCACCCTGGCGATGATGCGCAGCTTCGGGGCCGAAGTCGTCCGCGACGGCAGCGTGTTCACGGTCGCACCCGGCGGCTACCGCGCCACCACCTACGCGATCGAGCCCGACGCCTCGACGGCGAGCTACTTCTTCGCCGCGGCCGCGCTCACCGGCGGCGAGGTCACCGTCGAGGGCCTCGGGAAGGACGCGCTCCAGGGCGACCTGGCGTTCGTCGACGTCCTGCGGCGCATGGGCGCCGGGGTGACGACGACGGGGGACCGCACCACGGTCATCGCCCCCGGCCCCGCGGGCCTGTCCGGCGTCACGGTCAACATGCGGGACATCTCCGACACGATGCCGACCCTCGCGGCCGTCGCGCCGTACGCGAGCGGCCCGGTCCGTATCGAGGACGTCCACAACACGCGCGTCAAGGAGTGCGACCGCCTGGAGGCCTGTGCGCAGAACCTGCGCGCGCTCGGGGTGACGGTGGCGACGGGACCCGACTGGATCGAGATCCAGCCGGGCACCCCCGCCCCGGCCGAGATCACCACGTACGGGGATCACCGCATCGCGATGTCCTTCGCGGTGACGGGCCTGCGGATCCCGGGCGGGGTCACGTTCGACGACCCGGGGTGCGTACGGAAGACGTTCCCCGGGTTCCACGAGGCGTTCGCGAAGGTGTTCGCATAGCTGTCCGGACAGCCGCCCGGCGGGCTACGCCGACTCGTTGAGCAGCAGGGCCAGATGCTCGCGCCCGGCCGTCAGGAGTCCGGGCAGCGGGGCGGCGTCCGGGTACCAGCGCTTCTCGTACTCCCAGCACAGCCACCCGTCCCAGCCCTCGCGGCACAGCACGTCCACGACCTCGGTGAGCGGCAGCACGCCCGCGCCCAGGGCGAGCGGTGTCGTGTCGTCGGCGCCCGCGATGTCCTTCACCTGTACGTAGCCCAGGTGCGGGGACAGCGCGGCGTACGACTGAACGGGCTGCTCGCCGCCGAGCCACGTGTGCATGACGTCCCACAGGGCGCCGACCTGACGGTGCCCGACGGGGCCGAGCACGCGTGTCGCGTCGGCTCCCGTGCGGTGCGAGTCGTGGGTCTCCAGGAGGATGCGGACGCCGAGGTCGGTGGCGTACTCGGCGGCGGTGCCCAGGCGGCGGGCGGCCGTGGCGTCGGCCTCGGCGAGGCTCTGCTCCGTGCCGCCGCCCGGGAAGACACGTACGTAGGGGGCGCCGACGTCGCGGGCGAGTTCGAGGAGTGACCTGATCTCCGCGATCACCGGTTCGTCCTCGCCGGGGGCCGCGACGCGCGCGTACCCGGCGAGACCGAGGATCTCGACCCCGCCGGCCTTGAACTCGGCCGCTGCGTCAGCCCGTTCGGTGAGCCCGAGGCCCGGGTGTACGGGTTCCTCAGGATGGGCGCGCAGCTCGACACCGTGATATCCGTGATCGCCGGCGAGCCGGACGACATCGGCGAGGGGAAGCCCGGGGACCCCGAGCGTGGAAAAGGCCAGTTTCATGGCGGGGACGCTACCGGGCCTCGCGCCGGGGTCAAGAGCGAGCCGCGGTGCGGCGGCCGGCTGAGGGGGCCGCCCGGCACGGCCCCCGGTGTAGGGACGCCACCTGACGGAGCCGGGCCCAATCCCCTCCCCGCCCCAAGCTTCGGCAACGTCCCCGCCACGCGGGTCACGGCTTGGCCAAGCCGATTCCGTGCGTTGGCCACGTATTCACCGCCCGCTCCCGGCGCACCTCACCTCGGCCCTGGACAGTGGCTCACCGGAACGCACGTGCCCCCGCACACCCGTGGACGAACGAGGGCCCCAATCACCCCTCCGTACACGGGAGTTCATGGTCGTCCGTCGCATGAAGGGATCCCCATGCCCGAGTTCACCCGTCGCAGGCTGCTGGGTTCGGCCGCAGGCGCGGTCGGAGGTGCCGCAGCGCTCTCGCTGCTGCCGCCGAGTGTGCAGAAGGCCGTCGCCGCGGGGCCGCCGCGGAACGGCTCCCTGCGTGACATCGAGCACGTCGTCATGCTGATGCAGGAGAACCGGTCCTTCGACCACTACTTCGGCACCCTGTCCGGCGTCCGCGGCTTCAACGACCCGCGGGCCCTCGAGCTGGACACCGGACGTTCGGTCTTCTACCAGCCGGACTCGGTGAACCCGAAGGGGTATCTGCTCCCCTTCCACCTCGACACGCACAGCTCCAGCGCCCAGGCCATCCCCTCCACCAGCCACGCCTGGTCCGTCCAGCACGAGGCATGGAACGGCGGCCGGATGGACCGCTGGCTGCCCGCCCACCGCGCGGCGGACGGGGTCAACGGCCCCTACGTCATGGGCTATTACACCCGCGAGGACATACCCTTCCAGTTCGCCCTCGCCGAGGCCTTCACCATCTGCGACCACTACTTCTGCTCGGTCTTCGGTCCGACCTGGCCCAACCGGCTGTACTGGATGACCGGTTCGATCGACGCCGGCGGCACGCAGGGCGGCCCCGTCCTGTCCAACAAGGCGCCGACGCCGTACCGCTGGAATACGTACGCCGAACGCCTCCAGGCCGCCGGGGTCAGCTGGAAGGTCTACCAGCAGGACGACGACTACGGCTGCAACATGCTGGAGCAGTTCCAGACGTTCAAGGACGCGAAGCCCGGCTCCGACCTCTACGAGCGCGGGGTGCGGCCCCAGCCCGAGGGCACGTTCGAGGACGACGCCCGTAACGACCGGCTCCCCGCGGTCTCCTGGATCATGCCGACCAGCTACCAGTCCGAGCACCCGGACTACCTGCCGGCGGCCGGCGCGGACTTCGTGGCCTCGAAGATCGAGGCCATCGCGTCGAACCCGAAGGTGTGGGCGAAGACCGCCTTCATCCTCAACTACGACGAGAACGACGGACTCTTCGACCACGTGCCGCCGCCGACGGCGCCCGCCGGGACGAAGGGCGAGTACGTCCAGGGGCTGCCGATCGGCGCCGGGTTCCGGGTGCCCGCCATCATCGTGTCGCCCTGGACGGTGGGCGGCTGGGTCGCGAGCGAGACCTTCGACCACACCTCGGCCCTGCAGTTCCTCGAGCGGTTCACCGGCGTCGAGGAACCCAACATCACCGACTGGCGCCGCGACACGTTCGGTGACCTGACGTCGGCGTTCCGGTTCTCCGACCGCAGGCCGCACGCCCCGCGCCTGCCCGACGACACGGCGGAGCAGCTGGAGAAGGCGAAGCAGGAGGTCGCCACACTCCCGAAGCCGACGCTCCCGGGGGCGGAACAGCACTTCCCGCACCAGGAGAGGGGCCGTCGCCCGCAGGTGTGACGGTCAGGGGAGATCCGGGTGGGTGAGCGGACGCAGGCCCCCGCTCACCCGCCCGAGCCCGACGCCTCGGACGGCACCCCCGTAGACCCCCGCACCATCAACTCCCCCTGCACCACTGCCATCCCCCCGGCGGGAGCCGCCTCGCGGCCCATCGCGATGCGGCCGGCACGGGCTCCCGCCTCGGCCAGCGGCAGCCGTACCGTCGTCAGTGCCGGTACCGCGTCCACGCTGAACGGCAGGTCGTCGAAGCCGGCCACGGACACGTCTCCCGGAATGCTCAGGCCCGCCTCCCGCAGCGCGGCGCACGCGCCGAGCGCCACCGTGTCGTTCGCGGCGACCACCGCCGTCAACGACCGGTCGCGGCGCAGGAGTTCGACCGTCGCCTCGTAACCGGACCGCCGGTCGTACGGGCCGTGCACGGTCCACCCGGCGTCGTCCGGCACGCCCCGCGCCGCCAGTGCCGCGCGGTGTCCCTCCAGGCGGTGGCGGGTCGTCGTCCGTTCCTCGGGGCCCGCGATGTAGCCGATCCTGCGATGGCCGAGGTCCAGCAGGTGGTCGGTGAGGGCCCGGCCGCCGCCGCGGTTGTCGAAGGCGAGCGCGACCGCGTCCGCGTCGGGCACCGGCGGCCGGCCGCACAGGACGACCCGCGTCCCGGCGTCCGCGAGGCGCCGCAGCTTCCCGGAGATCGCCTGGGCGTGTTCGGCGTCCTCGACGGCGCCGCCCGTGAGGACGACGGCCGCGGCCCGCTGGCGCTGGAGGAGCGTCAGATAGGTGAGTTCGCGCTCGGGCGACCCGCCGGTGTTGCACACGACCGCGAGCCGCTCGCCGCCCGCGCGCCCGCCGGGCCCCACGATCTCGGACTGCACGGCCCCGGCCATGATCCCGAAGAAGGGGTCGGCGATGTCGTTCACGAGGATGCCGACCAGGTCGGAGGTGGCGGCGGCCAGGGCGCTGGCCGGCCCGTTCAGCACGTAGTCGAGGTCGTCCACGGCGCGCAGCACCCGCTCGCGCGTGGCCGCGGCCACGGGGTAGTTGCCGTTGAGCACGCGGGAGACGGTGGCAGGGGAGACCTGGGCGCGGGCCGCCACGTCCGCCAGGGTCACGGTCATCGCATCATCCTCCGGTCGGCAGTCCGGGCGGCCGTCCGGACGTCCGGCCTTGCAATCCCGTTTCATCAGCCCCCGGTCTTGTCCGACCGGCTGTGCAGAGGCTAGCTTCTTCCCGTATAGAAAGCGCTTGCTACGACGAGCGTGTTCTTCATCGGCTTCTGATCGGCATCTGCACGAAGGGACTCTCGTGACTCGCAAGACGGTGCGCATCGCCATGAACGGGGTGACGGGGCGCATGGGCTACCGCCAGCACCTCGTCCGTTCCCTCCTCGCCCTGCGCGAACAGGGCGGCCTCGATCTCGGTGACGGCACGGTGCTGTGGCCCGAGCCGGTCCTCGTCGGGCGCCGCGAGCACGCGCTGCGCGCGCTCGCCGAGCAGCACGGCCTCGACCCGGCGAACGTCTCGACGGACCTCGACGCCGTCCTCGCCGACGACACCGTCGACATCTACTTCGACGCGCAGGTCACCTCCGCCCGCGAGGAGGCGCTCAAGAAGGCCATCGCCGCCGGAAAGCACCTCTACACGGAGAAGCCCTCCGCGACGAGCCTCGACGGCGCGCTCGAACTGGCCCGCCTGGCCAAGGCGAAGGGCATCAAGCACGGCGTCGTCCAGGACAAGCTGTTCCTGCCGGGCCTGCTCAAGCTCAAGCGCCTCATCGACGGCGGCTTCTTCGGCCGGATCCTGTCCGTGCGCGGCGAGTTCGGCTACTGGGTCTTCGAGGGTGACTGGCAGGAGGCGCAGCGGCCGAGCTGGAACTACCGGTCCGAGGACGGCGGCGGCATCGTCGTCGACATGTTCCCGCACTGGGAGTACGTGCTCCACGAGCTGTTCGGCCGCGTGACCAGCGTGCAGGCGCTGGCCTCGACGCACATCCCGCAGCGCTGGGACGAGGGCGGCAAGCCCTACGACGCGACCGCCGACGACTCGGCGTACGGCATCTTCGAGCTCGACGGCGGCGCCGTCGCACAGATCAACTCCTCCTGGTCGGTGCGGGTCAACCGGGACGAGCTCGTCGAGTTCCAGGTGGACGGCACGGAGGGCTCGGCGGTCGCCGGGCTGCGCAACTGCCGGATCCAGCACCGCGCTTCGACCCCCAAGCCCGTATGGAACCCGGACCTGCCGGCCACCTACCCCTTCCGCGACCAGTGGCAGGAAGTGCCCGACAACCAGGAGTTCGACAACGGCTTCAAGGCGCAGTGGGAGCTGTTCCTCAAGCACGTGTACGCCGAGGCGCCCTACCGCTGGGACCTGTTCGCCGGCGCCAGAGGGGTGCAGCTCGCCGAGCTCGGCCTGAAGTCGTCGGCGGAGGGCCGCCGCCTGGACGTCCCGGAGATCGCGCTGTGACGATCCGACTCCCCGGCCCCGGCGGCGCGCTGCGCGCGTACACCCCGCGAGCCGAGCCCGCCTCCTTCACCACCGGCGCCCCGCTCGTCTCGCGGACCGTCTTCTCCGCCGCGCACGTCGTCGCCGACCCGTTCGCCGACGCCGGCCCCGACGTGGCCGCCGTCGACTGGGACGCGACGCTCGCCTTCCGCCGTCATCTGTGGGCGCACGGCCTGGGCGTCGCCGAGGCCATGGACACCGCCCAGCGCGGCATGGGCCTCGACTGGGCGGGGGCGGCCGAGCTGATCCGGCGCTCGACCGCCGAGGCCAGGTCGGTGGGCGGCGCCGTCGCGTGCGGGGTGGGTACCGACCAGCTGACCGGGCCCGCCACGCTCGCCGAGGTCCGCGCGGCCTACGAGGAACAGCTCGCGCTGGTGGAGGGGACGGGCGCGCAGGCGATCCTCATGGCCTCGCGGGCCCTGGCGGCCGCGGCCTCGGGACCCGAGGACTACCTCGACGTCTACGGGCAGCTGCTGCGCCAGGCCGCCGAGCCCGTCATCCTGCACTGGCTCGGCCCGATGTTCGACCCCGCGCTGGAGGGCTACTGGGGTTCCCCCGACCTCGACGCGGCCACCGAGACGTTCCTCGACGTCATCGCCGCGCACCCCGACAAGGTCGACGGCATCAAGGTCTCGCTCCTGGACGCCCGGCGCGAGGTCGAGCTGCGCCGCCGCCTCCCGCGGGGCGTGCGCTGCTACACGGGGGACGACTTCAACTACCCCGAGCTGATCGCGGGCGACGCGCAGGGCTTCAGCCACGCGCTCCTCGGCATCTTCGACCCGCTGGGCCCGCTCGCGGCCGAGGCGGTGCGCGTCCTCGACACGGGGGACACCGTCAAGTTCCGTGAACTGCTCGACCCGACCGTCGAGTTGTCCCGGCACCTGTTCGAGACGCCGACCCGCTTCTACAAGACGGGCGTCGTCCTGCTCGCCTGGCTCGCGGGCCACCAGTCCCACTTCTCGATGGTCGGCGGCCTCCAGTCGGCCCGCCCGCTGCCGCACCTCGCCCGTGCCTACGAACTCGCCGACGGTCTCGGCCTGTTCCCGGACCCGGCCCTCGCCGAGACCCGGATGAAGTCCCTGCTCAGCGTGTACGGAGTCGACCAGTGAGCCACGCACTCGACCGCTTCTCCCTCAACCAGATGACCGTCAAGCAGCTCGGCCTCGAAGAACTCGTCGTGGCCTGCGCCGAGTCGGGGGTCCCGGGTGTCGGCCTGTGGCGCGAGCCCGTGCAGGCGTACGGGGTCGAGGCCGCGGCGAAACTCGTGCGCGACGCGGGGCTCGCCGTCACCACGCTGTGCCGGGGCGGCTTCCTCACCGCGATCGACCCGCACGCGCGTGTGCGGGCCATCGACGACAACCGCGCGGCCGTGGACGAGGCGGCGGCCCTCGGCACGGACACCCTCGTCCTGGTCTCCGGCGGCCTGCCCGAAGGCAGCAAGGACCTGCACGGCGCGCGGGAGCGGATCGCCGACGCGCTCGCGGAGCTCGGCCCGTACGCCGCCGAGCGTGGTGTCCGGCTCGCCATCGAGCCGCTGCACCCGATGTACGCCGCCGACCGCTGCGTCGTGTCGACGCTGGCGCAGGCGCTCGACCTGGCCGAGCGCTTCCCCGCCGAGCAGGTCGGCGTGTGCGTGGACACGTACCACATCTGGTGGGACGACCGGGCGCCCGCACAGATCGCGCGCGCGGGTCGGGGCGGGCGGCTGCACGCCTTCCAACTGGCAGACTGGACCACGCCGTTGCCCGAGGGCGTCCTCAACGGGCGGGGGCAGATCGGCGACGGCGCGATCGACATGCGCGCGTGGCGCGGTCTCGTCGAGGCCGCCGGGTACGCGGGGCCCATCGAGGTGGAGCTGTTCAACGACGGGCTGTGGGCGCGCGACGGGCGCGAGGTTCTCGCGGAGACGGCGGAGCGCTTCGTGCGGCACGCCGGCTGAGCCGAGCCTTCCGGGCGGGCGGCCTCCTGCAGCGGGCGGGCTCCTACCGGGGTCGGCGTCCTACAGGGGGCCGCGGCCGCCCTTCCTGCCCGCGGCGCGCTTGGTGAAGACCGCGAGCACCACCGGGACCAGGAGTTCGATGACCCGTGTCACCGTCGCGGGCGGCAGGCCCGTCTTCTTCGCGACGGCGGTCGCGACGGGCCGGCTCATCTTCGCCAGGATCCCGGCCATCAGGCCGCCGCCCGCCAGGCCGCCGAGCCCGCCGAACGTGGCCACGCCCTGCAGGGGCTGCTGCTCCTGTGTCTCGGCGAGCGCCTGACGGAGCTCCTCGGCCTGCTGGGGGTCGGCCGAGGCCTTCTCCCTGAGCCCTCCGGAGAGCTCGGAGACGGTCGTGCTCACGACGTCCTGCGCCCCCGCCGCGTCCGTGCCGAGCAGCCCGGCGATCTCGCCGAGCCGGTCCTCGCCCAGCTCGTCGAGTACGTCCTTCTGCAGGGAGGGTTCGGCAGGTCCGGTGTTTTCGCTCATGCCGAAACGCTACGTCTGCCCCACTGTGTCGGCACCCCGAAAAGATTTCGGCCGGACCGCGCAACCCTTTCCGCGTCAGGCGGGTCGTATGTGGCATCAGGACTTCTGGAGGGGGATCCGGGGGGATCGCGGGGGTTCTGATGGGGAGGGGAAGCGTCAGGGGGCCCGGTCCGCCGACCGGGCCCCCTTTTGCATGCGCACCAGCAGGTCCTACCTGCGCACCGGCAGGTCCTAGAAGAAGACCCCGCAGCGCAGCAGCACATTCGCGTACGGCCGCGCCTCTCCCGTACGGACGACGAGCCGCACGCCCCGCGAGAGCTGCTTCAGCTCCTCGTGCGGGACGAAGGAGAGCGCGGGCAGCCGCTGCGAGAGCAGCCCCGCGGCCTCGGGGTTCGCGTCCCGGATCTCCGCGGCGGCCGTCCCGCCCTCCACGACCAGCTCGTCCAGGAGCCCGTCGACGACCTCGGCGAACGACGGGACACCGGCCCGGAACGCCAGGTCCACGACGCGCGGTCCCACCGGGATCGGCATGCCCGCGTCGCACACCAGCACGCCGTCGCCGTGGCCCAGCTCGGCGAGCGCGCCGGCCAGGTGGCGGTTGAGTATTCCGGCCCGCTTCACTTGGGTTCGCCCTGCGGGGACGCGCCGTCCGACCCGTCTGTCCGGCCGGGGGCTTGGGGGTGGTCCCCCGGGGCGGCACCGGACAGCGCCGCGACCTCGGCGGTCGTCGGGTACGACGCCTGCGCACCCTCCTTCGTGACCGCCGCCGCGCCGACGCGGGCCGCGAAGCCCGCCGCGTCCGCGAGGCTCGCGCCCGCGCCGAGCCGCCACGCCAGGGCCGCCGTGAAGGCGTCCCCCGCACCGGTCGTGTCCACGGCCGTCACCTTGACGGACGGCACGCGGCGCGTCCCCGTGGCGTCGGCCACGAGCGCGCCCTCGGCGCCCAGCGTGATCACGACGGAGCGCGGCCCGAGGGCGAGCAGCGCCGGCGCCCAGTCCTCGGGCTCCCCGGTGATGTCCGTGCCGAGCACGACGCGCGCCTCGTGCTCGTTGACGATGAGCGGGTCGCAGGCTTCCAGGACCTCGGTGGGCAGGGGAGCGGGCGGCGACGGGTTGAGGACGAAGCGGCTGCCCGGTGCCAGGGCCCGTACGACCTCCGCGACCGTGTCGAGCGGGATCTCCAGCTGCGCCGAGACCACCTGCGACGCCTGGAAGAGGCTGCTTGCGGCCCTGACGTCCTGCGGGGTGAGCCGGGCGTTGGCACCCGGTGACACCACGATGCTGTTGTCCCCGGACGGGTCCACCGTGATCAGGGCGACCCCGGTGGGCGCCCCGCCGACGAGGACGCCGGCCGGGTCGACGCCCGCCGACTTCATCGAGTCGAGCAGCAGCCGCCCGTGCCCGTCGTCGCCGACCCGCGCGAGCAGCGCCGTGCGGGCCCCGAGGCGGGCGGCGGCGACGGCCTGGTTCGCGCCCTTGCCGCCCGGGTGGACGGCCAGGTCCGAGCCGAGGACGGTCTCCCCGGCGCCGGGGCGGCGCTCGACGACGGTCACCAGGTCGGCGTTGGCCGAACCCACCACCAGCAGGTCGTACTCGTGCATCGCTGTCACTTTCTCCGTGTTCTCGATGGGCCGCTGTTCTCGACGGGCCGGTCGGGCGCCCGGTCGCGTCGGATGCGCGACGGCTACTTGAAGCTCGCGACGTTCTTCGAAGTGACGACCTTCACCGGCACCTTCACCATCTCCTCGACCTTCTTGTCCTTCGCCGCCCTGACCGCGTTCTGCACGGCGATCCGGCCGAGTTCCTTCGGCTGCTGCGCGACGGACGCGTACAGCGTGCCCGCCTCGACGGCCTTGAGGCCGTCCGGCGTGCCGTCGAAGCCGACGACGGCGACGGACTTGCCGGCCTTGGAGCCGAGCGCCTTGACCGCGCCGAGCGCCATCTCGTCGTTCTCGGCGAAGACGCCGTCGACGCCCGCGTTGGCCTGGAGCATGTTCGTCATGACGTCGAGACCCTTGGTGCGGTCGAAGTCCGCGGGCTGCTTGGCGACGACCTTGATACCGGGGTACGCCTTGATGCCCTCGGCGAAGCCCTGGCCGCGCTCCCGGCTGGCGGAGGTGCCGGCCGTGCCCTGGAGGATCACGATCCTGCCGGTGCCGCCGAGCTTGTCGGCGAGGGTCTTCGCCGCCTGGCGGCCACCCGCGACGTTGTCGGACGCCACGAGCGTGGCCGTCTTCGCCTTGTTGACGCCGCGGTCGGCGGCGACGACGGGGATGTCCGCCTTGTTGGCGCCGCGCACGGCGGGGCCGACCGCGTCGGAGTCGACGGGGTTCACGATGACCGCGCTCATGCCCTCACTGGTGAAGTTCTGGAGCTGGTTGGCCTGCTGGGACGCGTCGTTCTGGGCGTCCGTCACCGTGAGCTTGATGCCCTCCTTCTTCGCCTCGGCCTGCGCGCCCGCCTTCATCTGTACGAAGAAGGGGTTGTTCAGCGTCGACACGGACAGGCCGAGCTTGGCCGACTTGCCCGAAGAGCCGTTGTTCCACAGGGAGATGCCGCCGATGATCGCCGCGGCGACGACGGCCGCGATCACGTACTGGGCGGCCTGTTTGCCCTTGGAGCCGCCCGGCCCGGACGAGGCGCCGGCGGCGGTCGGGGTCGCGCCCGCCTTGCGGCGCACGGTGTCGAGCAGCACGGCGAGAGCGATGACGACGCCGATGACGACCTGCTGCCAGAACGCCGACACGGAAAGGAGGTTGAGGCCGTTCCTGAGCACGGCGAGGATCAGCGCGCCGATGAACGTGCCCGACGCCTTGCCGACGCCGCCGGACAGCGAGGCGCCGCCGATGACGACCGCGGCGATGGCGTCCAGCTCGTAGCCCTGCGCGGCCTGCGGCTGCGCGGAGGTCAGACGCGAGGCGAGGACGATGCCCGCGACCGCGGCGAACAGGCCCGACAGGGCGTAGATGACGACCTTCTGCCGCTTGACGCGCAGACCCGACAGGCGCGCCGCTTCCTCGTTGCCGCCGATCGCGAACATGGACCGGCCGATGAACGTACGGCTCAGGATCAGCGCCGTGATCAGCCCCATCACGATCATCACGAGTACCGGCACCGGCAGCCAGCCGCCGAGCGTGTCACCGATCCGCGAGACGGATGAAGGGAACGGGATCGGGCTGCCCTGCGAGATGACGAGCGACAGACCACGCGCCACCGACAGCATCGCGAGCGTCGCGATGAACGGCGGGAGCTTGCCGTACGAGATCAGCGCGCCGTTGACGAATCCGCAGGCGACACCGGTGACGACGGCGAGGATCACGGCGATCCACACGGGGACGCCCGAGCTGGTCGCGGCCCACGCGAGGACCGTCGCCGACAGGGCCGCCACGGAGCCGACCGACAGGTCGATGCCCGCCGAGACGATGACGAAGGTGACGCCGAACGCGAGGATCGCGGTCACGGCGGCCTGCACGCCGACGTTGAGCAGGTTCTGTGTGGTCAGGAAGTCGCCGGACAGCAGCGACATCGCTATGACGAGTACGACCAGGGCGCTCAGCGCGCCGTTGTCGAGCAGGACGCGGCGCAGGCCACCCGCGCCGGCCGTGCTGCTCTTGAGCGTGTCAGTGGCCACGGGAGCCCTCCACTTCATTGTGTCCGGGGGTGGTTGCCGCGGATGTCTGGGTGCTGACGGCGAGTGCCATCACGGAGTCCTGGGTCGCCTCGCCGGCCGCGAGTTCGCCCGCGATCCGGCCCTGCGCCATGACGAGGACCCGGTCGCTCATCCCGAGGACCTCCGGCAGATCGCTGGAGATCATCAGGACGGCGTGCCCGGCCGCGGTGAGTTCGTTGACGAGCTGGTAGATCTCGACCTTCGCGCCGACGTCGATGCCGCGCGTCGGCTCGTCGAGGATGAGGACCTTGATGTCGGCGAGCAGCCACTTGCCGATGACGACCTTCTGCTGGTTGCCGCCGGACAGGGTGCGCACATGCTGGCCGAGCCCGGCCATGCGCACGCCGAGCTGCTCGGCCATGCGGGCGGCCGCTACTCGCTGCGACCTGCGGTCCACGAGGCCCGCGCGGGTCGCCGAACGCAGGGTGACGAGGCCGAGGTTCTCCTCGACGGAGGCGTCCAGGAGGAGGCCCTGCCCCTTGCGGTCCTCGGGCACGAGCCCGACGCCGGCGGCCATCGCCGCGTTCACGTCGTGCCGCGGCAGCCGCGCGCCCGCGACCTCGACCGTTCCCTTGTCGTACGGGTCGGCGCCGAACACGGCACGGACGACCTCGGTACGGCCCGCGCCCACGAGGCCCGCGATGCCGACGACCTCGCCGGCCCGCACCTCGAAGTGCACGTCGTGGAAGACCCCGTCGCGGGTCAGCCCCTCGACCCGCAGCAACGGAGCTTCCGCGGCGTCGAGTTCGGGCCGCTCGCGCGGGTACTGCTGCTCGATGCTGCGGCCCACCATGAGCCGTACGAGCTCGGCCTCGGGGGTGGACGCGGGGACCTGGCCGACGCTTCTGCCGTCGCGGATGACCGTGACGCGGTCGCCGAGCGCGGCGATCTCCTCCAGGTGGTGGGTGATGAAGACGACGCCGACGCCGTCCTCACGCAGCGCGCGCACGATCCCGAAGAGCTTGTCCACCTCCTCCGAGGTGAGCACGGCCGTCGGCTCGTCCATGATCAGGACGCGGGCGTCCAGGCTCAGGGCCTTCGCGATCTCGACCATCTGGAGCCGGGCGATGCCCAGTTCGCGCACCCGGGTCCGGGGCGACACCGTCAGGCCGACGCGCCGGAGCAGCTCCTCGGCGTCGGCCTCCATCTTCTTGCGGTCGATCAGCCCGAGGCGGCGCGGCTGGCGGCCCAGGAAGATGTTCTCGGCGACCGTCAGATCGGGGACGAGGTTGAACTCCTGGTAGATGGTGGCGATCCCGAGGCGCTCGGCGTCCTGCGCCCCGTGGATACGGGCCTCCTCGCCGTCGACGAAGATCCGGCCCGCGTCGGGCCGGTAGGCGCCGGAGAGCATCTTGATGAGCGTGCTCTTGCCCGCGCCGTTCTCGCCGAGGAGTACGTGCACCTCGCCGCGGCGCAGATCGAAGTCGACGCTGTCGAGCGCGACGACGCCGGGGAACGTCTTGCGTATCCCCTCGATGCGCAGCAGCTCCTCGGGCTGCCCGGCCGGTTCCTGGCCGGCCCGCTCTTCCGGGTTGCTCACGGGTTCCTCCTCGTTGAGGTCGTGGCGGTGGGGGTGTCTGCGGGAGCCGTGGCGGCCGGGGGCCGGGCCTCGGAGGTTCCCGCCTCGCCGCAGGACCGGCGGACGACCAGGCGCGCTGGCAGCGTCACGGACTGCGGGGTCCTGCCTTCGATGCGGTCGATCAGGGCCCGTACGGCGGCCCGCCCCAGTTCCTTGGTCGGCTGGGCGATCGCCGTGACCGGCGGGTCGGTGTGCACGAACCAGGGGATGTCGTCGAAGGCCGCGAGCCCTATGTCGTACGGGACGCGCAGCCCGGCGGCCCTGATCGCGTCGAGCGCGCCGAGCGCCATCAGGTTGTCGGCGGCGAACACGGCCTCGGGCGGCTCGGCCAGGGCGAGGAAGCGCTCCGTCGCGCGCCGGCCGCTGTCCGCCTGGAAGTCGCCCTGCCCGATGTAGTCGTCCGGCAGCGCGATCCCGAACGCGGCGAGCGCCTCGCGGAACGCCTCGACGCGCTCGCTGCCGGTCGTGGTGGCGGCGGGCCCCGCGATGATGGCGAGGCGGCGGTGGCCGAGGGCGTGCAGATGGGCCACGAGGTCACACACGGCGGCGCGGCCGTCGGACCGGACCACGGGCACGTCCACACCGGGGATCCAGCGGTCGACGAAGACCATCGGCGTACCGGCGCGCGCCGCCTCCAGCATCAGCGGCGAGCCGCCGTCGGTGGGGGAGACGAGGAGGCCGTCGATGCGCCGGTCGACGAGGGTGCGCACGTGGTGGTCCTGGATGTCGGGCTGCTCGTCCGCGTTCCCGATGATGACGCTGTAGCCCAGCGCGCGGGCCTCCTCCTCGACGGAGCGGGCCAGCTCGGTGAAGTACGGGTTGAGCACGTCGCTGATGACCAGGCCGAGCGTGCGGGTCTGGGCGGTGCGCAGGGAGCGGGCCACGGCGTTGGGGCGGTAGCCGAGCGACTCGACCGCGCCGAGCACGCGGGCGCGGGCGTCCGGGCTCACGGACGGGTGGCTGTTCAGCACCCGCGAGACCGTGGCGACGGAGACACCCGCCGCCGCGGCGACGTCCTTGATGCTCGTCATCGCAGGACCACCTCCTTGTGGCTGCATGGTCCGAAAACCTGGTTCCAGTCGGTCCGAAACCGTCATGGAATCGATTACACGAAGAATTGGAATCGATTACACGGCTTGTTGGCAACCCCCGTTCCGCTTGTCGAGACCGGATCGTGATGTGCGCCGCCGTCGCGGACCGGCGCCGGACGGCCGTGTCAGTGCCGCGTGAGACGCTGGCTGAAGCCGGCCACGCAACCCGCACGGAAGGGGCACACGCCCGTGAATCACGCACAGCTCACCGCGCTCGGCCGGGCCCTGCGCGTCCTCGGCGAGCACGGCGAGGGCCTCAGCACCGACACGCCTGACAGCAAGCTGCACGAGATGCGCGGGGACGTGAAGCGCGCGCTCGAGCTCATCGAGGACTCCGTCACCGGCGACCCGCCCACCACGCGCTGCCCGGAGCACCCGACGGGCCCGGTCGACGAGAACGCGCAGGACCTGTGCCTGCTCTGCGAGACCCGCCGCCGCGTCGCCCGCCGCTCCGAGATCAACGGCGCGTACCCCGCCAGACCCCGGCAGGGCGAGGCCGCGGACGCCCCGGCGATGTCGCGGTACGGCATCCGGGAGGACCGCCCGCAGCCCCAGCAGCGCTGGCTCCCCGAGAAGTGGAACGGCCAGGTGTGGCAGCTGTGCGGCACCCCGCGGCACGACCGCAGGGAGGCCGAGCACTATCTCGCGGCCCAGCGCAGGGAGCCCCGCGCGGCCTCGGCGTACCGCCTGGTCCACGCGTTCACGGACTACGAGGTGGTCCGGGTATGGGGCACGCCCGTCAAGGTCGACATCGAACCCATGGGCGGCCTGTAATCCGTGACCGGGACACCGCTCCCCGGGTGTCCGACCCCACCGGTACGGTCGCCTCATGGCGAACGCGGGGATGGCGGTGCTCGAGGGGGTCCTGGAGCGGATCACGTACGCCAACGAGGAGAGCGGGTACACGGTCGCCCGGGTGGACACCGGCCGCGGCGGCGATCTGCTCACCGTCGTCGGCGCGCTGCTCGGCGCGCAGGCCGGTGAGTCGCTGCGCATGGAGGGCCGCTGGGGCTCCCACCCGCAGTACGGCAAGCAGTTCACCGTGGAGAACTACACGACGGTCCTGCCCGCCACCATCCAGGGCATCCGCCGCTACCTCGGCTCCGGCCTGGTCAAGGGCATCGGACCAGTCTTCGCCGACCGGATCACCCGTCACTTCGGCCTGGACACCCTCGACATCATCGAGCAGGAGCCCAAGCGCCTGATCGAGGTCCCGGGCCTCGGCCCCAAGCGCACGAAGAAGATCGCCGACGCCTGGGAGGAGCAGAAGGCCATCAAGGAAGTGATGGTCTTCCTCCAGAGCGTGGAGGTGTCCACGTCGATCGCGGTGCGCATCTACAAGAAGTACGGAGACGCGTCGATCTCCGTCGTCAAGAACCAGCCCTACCGGCTCGCCTCCGACGTCTGGGGCATCGGCTTCCTCACCGCCGACCGCATCGCGCAGTCCGTCGGCATCCCGCACGACAGTCCCGAGCGCGTCAAGGCGGGCCTGCAGTACGCACTTTCGCAGTCCACCGACCAGGGCCACTGCTTCCTGCCGGAGGAGCAGCTGATCTCCGACGCGGTCAAGCTCCTCCAGGTCGACATGGGCCTGGTCATCGACTGCCTGGGCGAGCTGGCGGGCGAGGAGGAGGGCGTCGTACGGGAGCGGGTGCCGGGCCCGGAAGGCGGGGAGGAGCTGGTGACCGCGGTCTATCTCGTCCCCTTCCACCGCGCCGAACTCTCCCTGTCCGCCCAGCTGTTGCGCCTGCTGCGCACGGACGAGGACCGGATGCCGGCGTTCCGGGACGTCGCGTGGGACAAGGCCCTGACCTGGCTCGCGGGGCGTACGGGGGCCGAGCTCGCGCCCGAGCAGGAGGAGGCGGTGAAGCTCGCCCTGACCAGGAAGGTCGCCGTCCTCACCGGCGGACCGGGCTGCGGCAAGTCCTTCACGGTCCGCTCGATCGTCGAACTGGCCCGCGCCAAGCGGGCGAAGGTCGTCCTCGCCGCCCCCACCGGCCGCGCCGCCAAGCGCCTGGCCGAGCTGACGGGTGCGGAGGCCTCCACGGTCCACCGCCTGCTCGAACTCAAGCCCGGCGGTGACGCCGCCTACGACAGGGACCGGCCGCTCGACGCCGACCTGGTCGTGGTCGACGAGGCGTCGATGCTGGACCTCCTGCTCGCCAACAAGCTGGCGAAGGCGGTCCCGCCGGGCGCCCATCTGCTCTTCGTGGGCGATGTCGACCAGCTGCCGAGTGTCGGCGCGGGCGAGGTGCTGCGGGACCTGCTGGGTGAGGGCAGCCCGGTCCCCGCGGTCCGCCTCACCCGCATCTTCCGCCAGGCCCAGGAGTCCGGCGTCGTCACGAACGCGCACCGGATCAACGCGGGCCGGCACCCGCTCACCCAGGGCCTCAAGGACTTCTTCCTGTTCGCGGAGGAGGACACGGAGGAGGCGGGCCGGCTCACCGTCGACGTCGCCGCCCGCCGCATCCCCGCCAAGTTCGGCCTCGACCCCCGCCGTGACATCCAGGTCCTCGCCCCCATGCACCGCGGCCCGGCCGGCGCCGGCACCCTCAACGGTCTGCTCCAGCAAGCCGTGACGCCCGCCCGCCCCGACCTCCCCGAGAAGCGCTTCGGCGGCCGGGTCTTCCGCGTGGGCGACAAAGTAACCCAGATCAGGAACAACTACGAGAAGGGGGCGAACGGCGTCTTCAACGGCACTGTCGGCGTCGTCACCTCCCTCGACGCGGACGAGCAGCGGCTGACCGTACTCACCGACGAGGACGAAGAAGTCGTATACGAATTCGACGAGCTGGACGAGCTGGCTCACGCGTATGCGGTGACGATCCACCGCTCCCAGGGAAGCGAGTATCCGTGCGTCGTGATCCCCGTCACGACCGGTGCCTGGATGATGCTGCAGAGGAACCTCCTCTACACAGCGGTCACGCGGGCCAAGAAGCTGGTGGTACTCGTGGGTTCGCGCAAGGCGCTCGGCCAGGCGGTGCGCACGGTCTCGGCGGGAAGGCGTTGCACAGCGCTCCGTTTCCGGCTCTCCGGGGGGACATCCTTCGGTTTGGTAACTTTCGATCGATCAAATGCGTCGGAAACGTCACACGGGCTTTCCGGAAGCGGGGCGAAGGGGGCAGGATGAGCAAGTTCGCGGCACTGAGTGCCGCGAATAGGCCCAATGGTCGACCCCGAGTGCACTCTGCTGGGCCAAGTGGGGGATGGTAGAGAACAGTCAGGGCACCTCGAAGAAGAGGCACTACGTCGGTGAGGGATGACGTGAGCGACAACTCTGTAGTACTGCGGTACGGCGATGGCGAGTACACCTACCCGGTGATCGACAGCACCGTCGGTGACAAGGGCTTCGACATCGGGAAGCTCCGGGCCCAGACCGGTCTGGTGACCCTCGACAGCGGATACGGCAACACCGCCGCCTATAAATCCGCGATCACCTATCTCGACGGTGAGCAGGGCATCCTCCGGTACCGCGGCTACCCGATCGAGCAGCTGGCCGAGCGTTCCACCTTCACCGAGGTGGCCTACCTGCTGATCAACGGCGAGCTTCCGACCGTCGACGAGCTCTCCGCTTTCAAGAACGAGATCACCGGGCACACGCTGCTCCACGAGGACGTCAAGCGGTTCTTCGACGGCTTCCCGCGTGACGCGCACCCGATGGCGATGCTCTCCTCCGTGGTCAGCGCGCTGTCGACGTTCTACCAGGACAGCCACAACCCGTTCGACGAGCAGCAGCGCCACCTGTCGACGATCCGGCTGCTCGCCAAGCTGCCGACCATCGCGGCCTACGCGTACAAGAAGTCGATCGGCCACCCGTTCGTCTACCCGCGCAACGACCTCGGCTACGTCGAGAACTTCCTGCGCATGACGTTCTCCGTGCCGGCGCAGGAGTACGACCTCGACCCGGTCGTCGTCGCCGCGCTCGAGAAGCTGCTCATCCTGCACGCGGACCACGAGCAGAACTGTTCGACGTCCACCGTGCGTCTGGTCGGCTCCTCGCAGGCGAACATGTTCGCCTCGATCTCCGCCGGTATCTCCGCGCTGTGGGGCCCGCTGCACGGTGGCGCCAACCAGTCGGTCCTGGAGATGCTCGAGGGCATCCAGGCCAACGGCGGCGATGTCGACTCCTTCATCCGCAAGGTGAAGAACAAGGAGGACGGCGTCCGCCTGATGGGCTTCGGCCACCGGGTGTACAAGTCCTTCGACCCGCGCGCCAAGATCATCAAGGCCGCGGCGCACGATGTCCTCTCGGCCCTCGGCAAGTCCGACGAGCTGCTCGACATCGCGCTCAAGCTGGAGGAGCACGCGCTCTCCGACGAGTACTTCGTCTCGCGCAACCTCTACCCGAACGTCGACTTCTACACGGGCCTCATCTATCGGGCCATGGGCTTCCCGACCGAGATGTTCACGGTCCTGTTCGCCCTCGGCCGGCTGCCGGGCTGGATCGCCCAGTGGCACGAGATGATCAAGGAGCCGGGCTCCCGCATCGGCCGCCCGCGCCAGATCTACACCGGCGAGGTCCTGCGTGACTTCGTCCCCGTCGAGGCTCGCTGAGCGTCGGCCGGGGGTCCGGGGGTTGCCCCCGGGTCAGCACACCCCGCGCTGCGTGACCGCACACCACGCAGCGCACCCCGCGTCGAGCGGGAGCAGAAGTGAAGAGAAAGCGGAAAGCGCCCCGCTGCCAATCCCCCCACGGGTCGGCAGTCGGGGCGCTTTCCTTGTCCCGGTGCGGATTCCCCCCACGGGATCCGTCCGGGCGTCTGTGGTGCGGTCTGCCGGGACGCGTACACGGGAGGGCCGCTCAAGCTCTCCGTGGCACGTGTCCCGGCCAAACGCGGTCGGGTCCGTCCCCCAAGACGGCCCCGGTCAACACAGAAACGCCCCCCAAGACGTTCCTGCATCGCCTCCTTAGACTCACGAGAACCTCAAATGGTTACGTTCAGATCACTGTGATCTGCGTCTCTTGCATATGTCCTGATCGTGCGCAAGAGACCCCATATGTAGATCGAGGCCCGGACGTGAGAATGCTGCGGTTGTGATGTGAGGCGAATGTGAAGACCCCTTGATGATGGGCCAGACCAGGGGGCGATGTGAAGCCCTTCCAGGAAAAGGGCCGCCCACCTTCAGGAAAACCTGCGCAGCCGGAGGCTGTTCGTCACCACGAAGACGGACGAGAACGCCATCGCGGCGCCCGCGATCATCGGGTTCAGGAACCCGGCGGCGGCCAGCGGCAGTGCGGCCACGTTGTAGCCGAACGCCCAGAAGAGGTTGCCCTTGATGGTGGCGAGGGTGCGGCGCGAGAGCCGGATCGCGTCGGCGGCCACGCGCAGGTCCGCGCGTACCAGCGTCAGGTCGCCCGCCTCGATCGCGGCGTCCGTGCCGGTGCCCATCGCGAGGCCCAGATCGGCGGTGGCGAGCGCCGCCGCGTCGTTGACGCCGTCACCGACCATGGCGACGGTGCGCCCCTCGGCCTTCAGGCGCCGGACCACGTCGACCTTCTCCTGCGGCAGGACCTCCGCGTACACGGCGTCCTCGGCGATCCCGACGGCGCGCGCCACGGACTCGGCGACGATCCGGTTGTCACCGGTCAGGAGCACCGGCGTGAGGCCCAGCGCGCGCAGCTCGGCGACGGCCTGCGCGCTCGTCGGACGGACCGCGTCGGCGACCGTGATGACACCCCGTGCCTCCCCGTCCCACGCGACGGCGACAGCGGTACGGCCAGCGGCCTCGGCGGCGGTCTTGGCGGCGGCGAGCGCGGGCGACAGGGCGACTCCGTGCTCGGCGAGCAGCCGCTCACGGCCGACCAAGACGTCGTGCCGGTCCACCACGCCGCGGACGCCGAGCCCGGCGAGGGCGGTGAAGCGGGTGACGGCGGGCAGCGTTCCGGCCCGGTCGGCGGCGCCCTGCGCGACGGCCCGCGCGACGGGGTGCTCGGAGGCGTGCTCCACGGCCCCGGCCAGCCGCAGCAGCGTCTTCTCCTCGACGCCCTCGGCGGCGTACGCGTCCTGGAGCGTCATCCGGCCGGTCGTCACCGTGCCGGTCTTGTCGAGTACGACGGTGTCGACGCGCCGCGTGTTCTCCAGGACCTCGGGTCCCTTGATGAGGATGCCGAGCTGGGCGCCGCGGCCGGTGCCGACCATGAGGGCGGTGGGCGTCGCGAGGCCGAGCGAGCAGGGGCAGGCGATGATCAGGACGGCGACGGCCGACGTGAACGCGGCGGTCACCTCGCCGGTGGCGAGCAGCCAGCCGGCGAACGTGCCGAGCGCGATGACGAACACCACCGGCACGAACACACCGGCGATCCGGTCGGCGAGGCGCTGCACCTCGGCCTTGCCGGTCTGCGCGTCCTCGACGAGGCGTGCCATGCGGGCGAGCTGGGTGTCGGCGCCGACGCGGGTCGCCTCGACGACGAGCCGCCCGCCCGCGTTCAGGGTCGCGCCGGTGACGGCGTCTCCGACGGTCACGTCCACGGGCACGGACTCGCCGGTGAGCAGGGCGGCGTCGACGGCTGAGGTGCCCTCGACGACGGTGCCGTCGGTCGCGATCTTCTCGCCGGGCCGCACGACGAACCGGTCGCCCGGCTTCAGCCGCCCGACGGGCAGGCGCACTTCCGCACCCGAGGCGTCCAGTACGCAGACGTCCTTGGCGCCGAGTTCGAGCAGGGCGCGCAGGGCGGTGCCGGCGCGGCGCTTGGAGCGGGCCTCCAGATAGCGGCCGAGCAGGATCAGGGTGACGACGCCCGCGGCGACTTCGAGGTAGATGGTGGAGGCGGCGTCGGTGCGGTCGGCGGCGAACGTGAATCCGTGCCGCATCCCGGTCATCCCGGCGTCGCCGAGGAACAGGGCCCACAGCGACCAGCCGAACGCGGCGAGCGTCCCGACGGAGACGAGTGTGTCCATGGTGGCCGCGCCGTGCCGCGCGTTGGTCCAGGCGGCCTGGTGGAAGGGGAGCCCGCCCCAGACGGCGACGGGTGCGGCGAGGGTGAGGGAGAGCCACTGCCAGTTGTCGAACTGCAGGGCGGGCACCATCGCCAGCAGGACGACGGGCAGGGAGAGCAGCGCGCAGACGACGAGCCGCCGGCGCAGCGGGGCGGTGGGGTCGGGTTCGGCGCCGCTTGCGCTCCTGGTTTCCGTGCGGACCTCGACCGGGGCCACATCGCCGGCCCCGCCCGGGTGGCTGTCCGCAGTGGCTTCGACCGCCTCCTCGCGGACGACCACCGCCTCCCGGGCGACCGGCTCCGCCGTGTACCCGAGCTTCTGCACCGTGGCGACCAGGTCGGCGACCTCGACCCCGGGCGCGTACGCGACCTTCGCCTTCTCGGTCGCGAGATTGACCGTCGCCGTCACGCCGTCGAGGCGGTTGAGCTTCTTCTCGATGCGGGCCGAGCAGGAGGCGCAGGTCATCCCGCCGACGGCGAGCTCCACTTCGGAGAGCGGCCCGGCCGTGGTGTCCGTGGGCGTGGTCATCGCGGTTCTTTCCAGGGGCGTACGTAACTACGGCCGAGCGTACGACCACGGGCGCCGGGCCGTGGTGGGCGGCCCGGCGCTCCCTGAAGGCTCAGGCCCGGCCGGCCAGGAAGGCTCAGGCCCTGCCGGTCAGCTCGTAGCCCGCCTCGTCGACGGCGGCCCGGACTTCCTCCTCGTCGAGGGGCGCCGCGGAGACGACGGTCACCTGTCCCGTGGAGGCCACGGCCTTCACCGACATGACGCCCGCCAGGCCCGAGACCTCGTCCGACACCGCGCCTTCGCAGTGGCCGCAGGTCATCCCGGTCACCTGGTACACGGTGGTGACGGCCCCCTCGGTGCTCCCGGCGGCGTCCGAGTGGCACGAACCGCTGGGCGAGCAGCAGGAACCGGTCGACTCGGCGTCGATCTGGGGGAGCTCGGTCTGGGCGCTCATGTCGTTCTCCTTGTCGAAGGCCGGGTGCTCCCGGTCGGTGCAGGCGTGCGGCGTAGCGTGCGAGTCAGGTGCCGGGGCGCTCCCGGGACCTCCTGACACTCGGACTGTATACCCCTAGGGGGTATTTCTCCAAGAGGGATCGCGGCGGGTGAGTGAACGTACCCAGGCGATCCCCGCGAGCGAGATGATCACGAGACCGCCCACCGGGAAGAGCGTGAAGAGGTGCTCCTGGGCGCCGGTCGGCTGCGGGATGCAGCCCTCCGCGAGGAGCGGGAGGGGCAGGTCCGCGGCGGTGAGCCGGGTGACGATCCAGATCGCGATGCCGTGCATGGAGTCCCACAGAGCGTGCAGCAACGAGACGCCCGGATACGTGAGCACCACCGGTGCCGCGAAGCGATAGCGCCCGTTCGGCTTGCGGAAGGCCGGCAGGACGGCGCCGGAGATCGCGGTCCACGGTCCGCGCCCGAGCGGCGCGAGCGGATCTGCGGCACGGGCGACGGGGGCCGTTCGGGGCCGGGGACGCGGGCTCGGGGCGCGCCGGGCGGCTGTGTGTGCGTCACGGCAATTCCCTCTGGGTGGGGGAGATTTGTTGGGAGTTTATGGTAAAGACCCGATATGTCGCAGCCTGGGACGCTCATTCCGATCATGACCATCGCGGTCCTCGCGCCGCTGCTGGCCTACGGAATCGGCCGCTGGCTCCCGGTGCCCCTGGTGATCTTCGGATCCTCCTCGGCATCCTGATCGGACCCGACGTCCTCGGCTGGGCGGGCGAGGAGCAGGTCAGCGGCACCCTCTCGGAACTCGGCCTCGCCATGCTGATCGGCGGGAGGGGGCGGAGTCGTGGTGACCGTACGAAGGGGCTTACGTTCGGGGCCGTAGGCCGTAGGCCGTAGGGCCTCAGCGGGCGATCGAGCGAGGGGTGTGGGCGATGCGGGCTGTGGTGTTCGAGAGGTTCGGGGAGCGGGCCGAGGTGCGGGACGTGCCCGATCCGGTGGCCGCGCCGCACGGTGTGGTGGTGCGGGTCGAGGCGACGGGTCTGTGCCGCAGCGACTGGCACGGCTGGATGGGCCACGACCCCGACATCCGGCTGCCGCACGTGCCCGGCCACGAACTCGCCGGCGTCGTCGAGGCGGCCGGCGGCCTCGTGACCGGCTGGCGCCCCGGCGACCGGGTCACCGTCCCCTTCGTGTGCGCCTGCGGCACCTGCCCGTCCTGTGCGGCCGGTGACCAGCAGGTGTGCGAACGCCAGACCCAGCCCGGGTTCACGCACTGGGGGTCCTTCGCCGAGTACGTCGCCCTCGACCACGCCGACGTGAACCTGGTCGCCGTCCCGGACGGGCTGTCCGCCGCGACGGCGGCGGGGCTCGGCTGCCGTTTCGCCACCGCGTTCCGGGCCGTGGTCGCGCAGGGCCGGGTGGCCGCGGGGGAGTGGGTCGCCGTGCACGGGTGCGGCGGCGTGGGCCTGTCCGCCGTGATGATCGCGGCGGCGAGCGGGGCGCGGGTCGTCGCGGTCGACATCTCGCCCGCCGCGCTGGATCTCGCCCGCACCTTCGGCGCCGCCCACTGCCTGAACGCCTCCGAAGTGCCCGATGTGGCCGCTGCCGTAAGGGAGTTGACCGGCGGCGGCGCGCATCTGTCGCTCGACGCCCTCGGCTCCCCGGCCACCTGCGCCGCCTCGGTGGGCGGCCTGCGGCGCCGCGGCCGCCATGTGCAGGTCGGCCTGCTGCCGCAGGACCCGGTCGTGCCGATGAGCCGGGTGATCGGCCTCGAACTCGAACTCCTCGGCAGCCACGGGATGGCCGCGCACGCCTACCCGGCGATGCTGGAGATGGTCGCCTCCGGCACCCTGCGCCCCGACCTCCTGGTGACCCGGACCGTCCCCCTGACCGCCGCACCCGGCGCCCTGGAGGAGATGGGCCGTACGCCGGGCGCCGGAGTCACCGTCATCGAGCCCTAGAAGGCGTCGCATCGCCGTTCGGCCGGCCCCGGTGCTCGGCCCACTCCGGGGCGAGGACCGACATCAGCGTCTCGTCGTACCACTGCCCGTCCCGCAGGACCGACTGCCGGACCACGCCCTCCTCGACGAAGCCCACCTTCTCGTAGACGTGGCGCGCCCGGTGGTTGTGGCTGAACAGGTCCAGGGCGACGCGGTGCAGGCCGAGGCGCTCGAAGCCGTGGCCGACGATGAGGCGCACCGCCTCCGTGCCGATGCCCCGGCCGCGTCCCGCGGGGCCGACGAGGGTGCGGAAGGTGCAGCTGCGGTGCGCCGGAGACCATTCGTGGAGCACGACCTCGCCGAGGAGTTCGCCGGTGGCGCGGTCGGTCACCGCGAGGTCGAGGCGGTCGGGCTGCGCGGAGCGTGAGCCGTACCAGGCGCGCAGGGACTCGAGCGTGAGGTCGCTCGGTGAGTCGCCGGTGAAGCGGCGGACCTCCGGGTCGTCGATGATCTCGGCCATCGTGTCCGCGTCCGCGGCGGTGAACGGCCGCAGGACAGTTTTCTCGCCGGTCAGGACGGGTTTGACGGAGAATCCGGTGGCCTGGGGTTCTTGGGTCATCCGGGGATTGTCCGGAGGGTCGGCCTCGCGGGGCAATCGAATATGCGGGCGGGCGCACGAGGTTGGCGGTGCGCCGCGTGACGGCGCCGCCCCGCGCACCGACATGCGTGCGGGGCGGCGCCGTCCGGGTGGCGGCTTTCCGGTCACTCCCGGAGTCCGCGGTTACGGGGGCGGGAGGCGACCCAGGCGCGGACGGTGTCCGCGTACCAGTACGGCTTTCCCGACTCCACGTGGTCCGGCGGGGGCAGCAGACCGTGCTTGCGGTACGAGCGCACGGTGTCCGGCTGGACCCGGATGTGCGCGGCGATGTCCTTGTACGACCAGAGCCTTCGGTCGGTCATGAGTGGCTCCTTGCTGCGGGTGCCGCAGCTGCCGGCCCGTGGGTGGCCGTCGGGGGAGCTGCGGCGCGAACGCTGGCGATCAGTCAGCCTGTGCCCGGACAACGACCCACCCGGAGCCGAGGCGAGGGGCTGTCGACGGGGTGTGACGCAAGACCCGCGTACACGGGACATGTGTGACAGGAAAGGGGTGTTTGTGACGCGAGTGACGCATTGGCGGCGCGTGGACGGCGTGTACGCAGGGGTGATCGGCCCCTGAGGAATCCCTACACCCCGCACGACCTCAGATAGCCCCGGGTGCGGCGGGCGACGGGCAGCGGACGGTCCGGCTCGCACGGGTACATGTCCTGCTCGACGATCGCGAAGAGATCGACGTCCAGGCGCCGCGCCGCCGCGATGACGGGCTCCAACGCGGGCTCCCCGGCCGGGGGTTCGCACATCACGCCGCGCGCCACGGCCGGCCCGAACGGGATACCGCCCGCGCGGACCTCGGCGAGCACGGCCGGGTCGACCTGCTTGAGGTGGAGGTAGCCGATGCGTTCGCCGTACGTCTCGATGAGCTTGACGCTGTCACCCCCGCAGTACGCGTAGTGGCCCGTGTCCAGGCAGAGGGACACGAGGTCCTGGTCGGTGGAGTCGAGGAAACGGGCGACGTTCTCCTCGCTGTCGATGTGGGTGTCGGCGTGCGGGTGGACGACGATCCGCAGGCCGTACCTCTCGCGGACCTCGTGGGCGAGCCGCTCGGTCTGCGTGGTCAGGTCGCGCCACTGCGCCGCCGTGAGCGAGGAGTCCTCGATGACCTCGCCCGTCTTGTCGTCGCGCCAGAACGCGGGGATGACGACGAGATGCCCGGCGCCGGTCGCGCGCGTGAGGTCGGCGATCGCCGAGACGTGTTCCCAGGTCGCGTCCCAGACGCCGGGGCCGCGGTGCAGGCCCGTGAAGACGGTGCCCGCCGATACCTTCAGGCCGCGCCGTCCCGTCTCCTCGGCGAGCGCGGCCGGGTCCGTGGGCAGATAGCCGTACGGGCCGAGCTCGATCCACTCGTAGCCCGCCTCGGCGACCTCGTCGAGGAAGCGCCGCCAGGGGACTTGGCGGGGGTCGTCGGGGAACCACACGCCCCAGGAGTCGGGTGCCGAGCCGATGCGGATGCGGGGTGACATCGTCGTCATGGAGCCAGCCTTCAGGGCGCCGGAGACGAGTGTCAAGACGTGGTCCGAATGTCCGGACAAAATGTTGACAGGGTCTTGTGGCAGGGCTAGACCTGAGCCTGAGACCGCCGAAGGGGGCGCGCGCCCCGCCGAAGGGAATCCGTATGCAGCCCAGTCCCGGCGAGCCGTACGACGTGATCACGATGGGCCGGATCGGCGTGGACCTCTATCCGTTGCAGGCCGGCGTGCCGCTGGCCGACGTGGACACGTTCGGGAAGTTCCTGGGCGGTTCGTCGTCGAACGTCGCGGTCGCCGCGGCCCGGCTCGGGCGCCGCACCGCGACCGTCACCCGCACCGGAGCCGACCCCTTCGGGGAGTATCTGCACCGGCAGCTGCGGGAGTTCGGCGTCGACGACCGCTGGGTCACGCCCGTCCCGGGCCTGCCGACGCCCGTCACGTTCTGCGAGGTCTTCCCGCCGGACGACTTCCCGATCTACTTCTACCGCCTGCCCAAGGCGCCCGACCTGGAGATCCGCACCGCCGAACTCGACCTGGACGCCATCAGGGCGGCCCGCGTGTTCTGGATGACCGGGACCGGGCTGAGCCAGGAGCCGAGCCGCTCGGCCACCCTGGCCGCGCTGGCGCACCGGGCGAAGGCGGGCATCACCGTCTTCGACCTCGACTGGCGCCCGGTGCTCTGGGGGGAGGAGGCCTTGGCCGATCCGGGCGCGGCCCGTCCCTTCTACGCCGAGGCCCTGCGCCACGCCACCGTCGCCGTCGGCAACGTCGACGAGGTCGAGATCGCCACCGGCGAGCGCGAACCGTCCGCGGCGGCACGGGCGTTGCTCGACGCCGGGGTCCGCCTCGCCGTCGTCAAACAAGGACCCAAGGGCGTCCTCGCGATGAGTGAGGACGGCAGTTACGCGGAGGTGCCGCCGCTGCCCGTCGACGTCCTCAACGGACTCGGCGCGGGGGACGCGTTCGGCGGCGCCCTGTGCCATGGACTGCTCGCCGGCTGGGAGTTGGAGAAGATCATGCGGTACGCGAACGCGGCGGGCGCGATCGTCGCCTCCCGTCTGGAGTGCTCGTCGGCGATGCCCACCCGCGACGAGGTCGAGTCCGCACTCACGGCGGGAGAGGTCCGATGAGCCGGGCAGGCAAGGTCGGCCGGAGCAGCCCGGGACATGTTCCCGCGCGCGACGGCCGCGACGGCCGGGACATGAGCGTCGATCCCCTGAAGCTGGTGCGGCTGCGGGCCCACCACCCCGAGGCCGTCGCCGAGGCCGCGGCGCGGCGGGCGCGCAGGCCGCTGCTCGCGCAGGAGACCGGGCGCCTGCTGATCGTCGCCGCCGACCACCCCGCGCGCGGCGCCCTCGCCGTGGGGGAGCGGCCCTTCGCCATGGCCGACCGCGCCGACCTCCTCGGACGCCTGTGCCTCGCCCTGGCGCGGCCCGGCGTCGACGGGGTGCTCGCCACCGCCGACATCCTCGACGACCTGCTCCTGCTCGGCGCGCTGGAGAACAAGATCGTCCTCGGCTCGATGAACCGCGGCGGCCTCGCCGGGGCCTCCTTCGAACTCGACGACCGCTTCACCGGACACCGGCCCGCCGACCTGCACCGGCTGCGGTTCGACGCCGGCAAGCTGCTCCTCCGCATCGACTACGACGACCCGGGCTCGCTGCGCACCATGGAGTCCGCGGCCCGCGCCGTCGACGAGATGGCGGAGCTCCGCCTGCCGGTGTTCGTCGAGCCGTTCCTGTGCCGCAGGGACCCGGCGCGCGGGACCCTGCACAGCGACCTGAGCGCCGACGCCGTCACCACGTCCATCGCCATCGCCTCCGGCCTCGGCGGCAGCTCCGCGTACACCTGGCTCAAGGTGCCCGTCACGGACAACCCCGACGACATGGCGCGCGTCATGGAGACCTCGACGCTGCCCGCGGTGCTGCTCGGCGGCGATGTGGGCGACGACCAGGACGCGGCGTACGAGAAGTGGCGGCACGCCCTCCAACTGCCCACCGTGCAGGGTCTGGTGGTGGGGCGCTCGCTGCTGTACCCGGCCGACGGGGATGTGGCGGGCGCGGTCGACACCGCCGCGTCGCTGCTGTAGGAGGGGACGGTGACGAACGTGACGGATCCTCTGAACCCGTACCTGCCCCGGGGAAGTGCCGCCGAGGGGCCGTATGCCCTGGCCGTCGGCCCGGAGCGGGCCGGCTGGTCCCGCGCGGGGCTGCGAGTGATCGAACTGGAGCCCGGACAAACGCACGATCTGGACACCGGCGCGAGTGAATGGATCGTGCTGCCCCTGACAGGTGGTTGCACGGTCCACACGGAAGGCCGGATCATCGAACTGCTGGGCCGGGAGAGCGTGTTCGGCGGGGTCAGCGACTTCGCGTACGTGCCCCGCGACGCCCATGCGCAGATCGCCTCCGGCGCGGGAGGCCGCTTCGCCCTGGCAGGAGCGAAGTGCGAGCGTAAGCTCCCCGCCCGCTACGGCCCCGCGCCGGAGGTTCCCGTCGAGCACCGAGGCACCGGCACCAGCGCCCGCCAGGTGCGCAACTTCGCGTCCGCCGACGCCTTCGAGTGCGACCAGCTCATCGCCGTCGAGGTGATCACGCCCGGCGGCAACTGGTCCTCGTACCCGCCCCACAAGCACGACGAGCACCGGCCGGGCGTCGAGACCGAGCTGGAGGAGATCTACTACTTCGAGATCGAGGGGCCCGGCGGGTACGGCTACCAGCGCGTCTCGCCGTCCCGGCCCGGCGGCACCGACCTGCTCGCCGAGGTCCGTACGGGCGACGCGGTCCTCGTCCCCGACGGGTGGCACGGCCCGTCGATCGCGCAGCCGGGACACACGATGTACTACCTGAACGTGATGGCGGGACCGGGCGCGGAGCGGGAGTGGCGGATCTGCTTCCACCCGGACCACCTGACGGAGGGATACCGATGACGCGGCTCACCACAGCACAGGCCCTCGTGCGGTTCCTGTCCCGGCAGTACACCGAGCGCGACGGCGAGCGGCGCCGCCTGATCGACGCGACCTGGGGCATCTTCGGGCACGGGAACGTCGCCGGGATCGGCCAGGCCCTCCTGGAGTACGCCGACGACATGCCCTTTCACCAGGGCCGCAACGAACAGGCCATGGTGCACGCGGCCGTCGGCTTCGCCCGGCAGAGCGGCCGGCTCTCGGCGCAGGCCGTGACCACGTCCATCGGCCCCGGCGCGACCAACCTCGTCACCGGCGCCGCGCTCGCCACGATCAACCACCTGCCCGTCCTGCTGCTGCCCGGCGACACCTTCGCGACCCGGCCCGCCGACCCCGTGCTCCAGCAGCTCGAGGTCCCTTACGCGGGCGACGTGTCCGTCAACGACTGCCTGCGCCCCGTCTCCCGTTACTTCGACCGGATCACCCGGCCCGAGGCCCTGATCCCCGCGGCCCTCGCCGCGATGCGCGTCCTCGCCGACCCGGTCGACACGGGCGCGGTCACGCTCGCGCTGCCGCAGGACGTGCAGGCCGAGGCGTACGACTGGCCCGACGCCTTCTTCGAGGAGCGGGTGTGGGGCGTGCGCAGGCCCGCGCCCGACCCGAGCGAGCTGGCCGAGGCCGTCCGCGCGGTGCGTGCCGCGCGCAGGCCGCTGCTCGTCGTGGGCGGCGGCGTCCACCACAGCCGGGCCGAGGAGGCGCTGGCGGAGTTCGCCGACGCGACCGGGATCCCCGTCGCCTCCACCCAGGCCGGCAAGGGCTCCCTGCGCTGGGACCACCCGTCGGACGTCGGCGGCATCGGCCACACCGGCACCGCGCCCGCGAACGAACTCGCCCGCACCGCCGACCTCGTCATCGGCGTCGGCACCCGCTACACCGACTTCACGACCGCCTCCGGCACCCTCTTCGGCGCCCGCGTGCGCTTCCTCAACCTCAACATCGCGGCCTCCGACAGCCACAAGATGGCGGGCCTGCCGCTGGTCGCCGATGCCCGCACCGGCCTGGAGGAGCTCACGGCCGGGCTGCGCGGCCACCGCGCGGAGCCCTCGTACGTCATGGAGTACACCGACGACAAGGAGCGCTGGGAGTACCGCGTCGACGCCTGTTTCACGGCCGAGGACGACCTGGTGCACCCCACCCAGCCGCAGGTGCTCGGCGCGCTCGACGGCCTCGTCACCGAGGACGACATCCTGATCAACGCGGCCGGTTCGCTCCCCGGCGACCTGCACAAACTGTGGCGGGCCCGGTCCCGCGACCAGTACCACGTCGAGTACGGCTACTCCTGCATGGGCTACGAGATCCCGGCCGCGATCGGCGTCGCGCTCGCCGCGCCGGGGCGGCCCGTGTGGGCGCTCGTCGGCGACGGCACATATCTGATGATGCCGACCGAGATCGTCACCGCCGTCCAGGAGAACATCCCGCTCAAAGTGGTCCTTCTCCAGAACCACGGGTACGCGTCCATCGGCGGGCTCTCGGCCTCGGTGGGTGGCGAGGGGTTCGGCACCGGCTACCGCTTCCCGGCCGCCGACGGCACGTACACGGGTGCCCCGCTGCCCGTCGACCTCGCGGCCAACGCGGCCAGCCTCGGCATGACCGTGCTGCGCGCGAAAACCGTCCGTGATCTGCGGGAAGCCCTCGCGGCGGCGCGCGCGGCGGACGGTCCCACATGTGTCTACGTGGAGACCGAAACGGCAGACACAGTGTCGGGCGCGCCCCCCGCGCAGGCGTGGTGGGATGTGCCCGTGGCCGAGACAGCGACCAGACCGTCGGCGGTCAAGGCCCGCGAGGAGTACGACCGGCACGTCACCGCTCGACGCCGCCGGCTGTGAAGAACGTGAACGGCCCGAAGTGCCTGAATCACCTGCAAGACCTGCAAGACCCGTAAGACCCGCAACACCCGTAAGACCCGTAAGACCCGAAACACCCGTGGGACCCCTAAGGAGCTTGCCCTCATGACGACCGACGTCAAGACCGTCAACCACTGGATCGGCGGGAAGACCGTCGAGGGTGTCTCGGGCAATTACGGCCCGGTGACCGACCCCGCGACCGGCGCCGTCACGACGCAGGTCGCCTACGCCGGCGTCGACGACGTCGATGCCGCGGTCGCCTCGGCCAAGGCCGCGTACGCGACGTGGGGCACCTCGTCCCTCGCCAAGCGCACCGCGATCCTCTTCAAGTTCCGCGCGCTGCTCGACGCCAACCGCGACGCGATCGCCGAGCTGATCACCGCCGAGCACGGCAAGGTCCACTCGGACGCGCTCGGCGAGGTCGCCCGCGGCCTGGAGATCGTGGACCTGGCCTGCGGCATCACCGTGCAGCTGAAGGGCGAGCTGTCCACCGAGGTCGCCTCGCGCGTCGACGTCTCCTCGATCCGCCAGCCGCTCGGTGTCGTCGCCGGCATCACGCCGTTCAACTTCCCGGCCATGGTGCCGATGTGGATGTTCCCGCTCGCCATCGCGTGCGGCAACACCTTCGTGCTGAAGCCGTCGGAGAAGGACCCGTCGGCGTCGATGAAGATCGCCGAACTGCTCTCCGAGGCCGGTCTGCCCGACGGTGTCTTCAACGTCCTGCACGGTGACAAGGTCGCCGTGGACCGCCTTCTGGAGCACCCGGACGTCTCGGCCGTGTCCTTCGTGGGCTCGACCCCGATCGCCCGCCACATCCACACCACCGCCTCCGCCAACGGCAAGCGCGTGCAGGCGCTCGGCGGCGCCAAGAACCACATGCTGGTCCTGCCCGACGCCGACCTGGACGCCGCCGCCGACGCCGCGGTCTCCGCCGCGTACGGCTCCGCGGGCGAGCGCTGCATGGCCATCTCGGCCGTCGTGGCCGTGGGCTCCGTCGCCGACGAGCTCGTCGCGAAGATCAAGGACCGCGCCGAGAAGATCAAGATCGGCCCGGGCAACGACCCGACCTCGGAGATGGGCCCGCTCATCACCGCAGCGCACCGCGACAAGGTGGCGTCCTACGTCACCGGCGCCGCGGCCGAGGGCTGCGAGGTCGTCCTCGACGGCACCGGCTACACGGTCGAGGGCCACGAGGACGGCCACTGGATCGGCCTCTCCCTGCTCGACCGCGTCCCCACGACGGCCAAGGCCTACCGGGACGAGATCTTCGGCCCGGTCCTGTGCGTGCTGCGCGTCGACACGTACGAGGAGGGCGTGGCGCTCATGAACGCCTCGCCGTTCGGCAACGGCACCGCGATCTTCACCCGGGACGGCGGCGCCGCCCGCCGCTTCCAGCTGGAGATCGAGGCGGGCATGGTCGGCGTGAACGTGCCGATCCCGGTGCCGGTGGGCTACCACTCCTTCGGTGGCTGGAAGGACTCGCTCTTCGGCGACCACCACATCTACGGCAACGACGGCACGCACTTCTACACCCGCGGCAAGGTCGTCACCACGCGCTGGCCCGACCCGTCCGACGCCCCCGCGGGCGTGGACCTGGGCTTCCCGCGCAACCACTGAGGTCCCGGCAGCACCAGGTGCCCCGGCCGCTGTGCAGCGCGGCCGGGGCACCTCTGTATGCACCTCTGTATGCACCTTTGTATGCACCTCTGCATGTGCCTCTGTGCCGCCCATGGCGCCGGGAAAGTGTCCGGAGTGCGGACGAATTCCAGCGGACTTCGGAGCCGGGGCTGCGGTTCCCGTACGTAGGGGATGTATCGGGTGTCCCAGTCGACATCGTCTGTTCACCTGGGAAAGCAAGGTCATCGATCCGAGCCACCTGATGGAATCCATCTGGCGCGGCGAACCGGCTTGGAAGTGGCCCTAGTTGGATCAAGAGTCCGGTGCGGAATCCGCAGCTAAACGGCCGTTGACGTTCCGGATTTCGCACGGTGCAATGACGCGCCGGGAGCGGACGGACAACCCCCATCGCGACAGCCCTTCGGAGGCGATAGCGCTCCCCGCCCGAGTATCAGCAACATCTGCCGCACGAGTCGATCGGAACCGCTCTCCATGTCCGACACGCTTCGCACCAGCCCCACGACCGTCACCGAGGAGCTCCTCGCGCCCCTCGGCAACACGGCCAGTCCCCAGAAGCTCAAGCGTTCCATCGGCGTCGTCGGCGGCACCCTGCTCACGCTCTCGTGCGTGACGCCCGCCTCCACGCTCTTCGTGGTCGTCCCCGACCTGTTCTCCTCGCTCGGCACCGCCACCGCCCTCACCATCGGGATCGGCTCGCTGCTCTGCATAGCCGTCGCGTTCTGCTACTCGGAGCTGGGCACCCTCATCCCCAGCGCGGGCGGCGAGTACGCCATGGTGTCGACGCTCGCGGGCCGCCTCGCCGGCTGGCTCGTCTTCGTGCTCTCGCTGCTCGTCGTCGTGATCGTGCCGCCCGTCATCGCGATGGGCACCGCGGACTACCTCGCCCCGATCGTGCACCTGCCCGCCTCCGGCGCCGGAGCGGGCGTCATGCTCCTCGCCACCCTCGCGGGCCTGCTCGACCTGCGCGCCAACGCCTGGATCACCGGCATCTTCCTCGTCCTCGAGGTCATCGCCGCCGGAGTCGTCGCCGTCCTCGGCTTCTCGCACTCCGAGCGCGGCGCCGGCTCCCTCGTCGACCTGCACGTCACCGGGGCGGGCGGCCACACCGACACCGTCACCGCGATGCTGATCATCTCCGGGCTCGCCATCGCCCTCTTCATCACACAGGGCTTCTCGACCGCGGTCTACCTCTCCGAGGAGCTGGAGAACCCGCGCCGCAACGTGGCGCGCACGGTGCTCGCGACCCTGGCCATCTCCACCGTGATCATCCTGGTCCCGGTCATCGCCATCACCATGGGCGCCCCCGACCTCGCCGCCCTCACCAGCGGCAACATCAGCGGCATGGTCGAGGCCTGGTCCAACTCCGCCGTCGGCACCTTCGTCAGCCTCTGCGTGGCCCTCGCGATCATCAACGCGGGCATCGTCATGGTCATCCAGAACTCCCGCGTCCTGTTCGCCTCGGCCCGCGACAAGTCCTGGCCCGAGCCGGTCAACAACGCCCTCTCCAAGCTCGGCCGCTTCGGCTCCCCCTGGGTCGCGACCCTCGTCGTGGGCGTGCCCGGCGCGGCCCTGTGCTTCGTCAACCTCGACACCCTGTACGGCGTGACCGGCGTCTCCGTCACCGGCATGTACCTCCTGGTCGCCGTCGCCGCGCTGCTCGCCCGCCGCGGCTCCCACCGCGACCAGCCGGCCTGGCGCATGCCGCTGTGGCCCGCGGTCCCGGTGGTCCTGATCGCCGTACTCGCCTACATCCTCAGCCAGCAGGAGGTCTCCTACCTGCTGTGGACCGGCGGCATCACCGCCGTCGCCACCCTCTACTGGGTGCTGTACCTGCGACCGCGCAAGGACACCCGCTGGCTGGTGTCGATCCCCGAGGACGCGCAGGCCTGAGCATCCCCAGGGGCCCGGCTCAGACGAACGACCACTCGACGACGGCGCACACCCCGCCGTCCTTGCCGCCCGCGCCGCGATACGTCGCGAGCGCGGGCGCGTTGTCGGTGTCCACCCCGACCCACATCCCGTAACAGCCCCGCTCGCGGGCCAGCGCGGCCAGCGTCTCGACCAGGGAGCGGCCGATGCCGCGGCGCCGGAACGCCTCGGCCACCGACAGCTCGTACAGGAACATCTCCACCCCCTTGTCCGGGTGGACCGTCTCGACCCCGCTGACGAAGCCCACCGGCTCGTCGCCCTCGTAGGCCAGGAAGAGATGGTGGCCCGGGGTCCGCAGGAAGCGGGCCGAGGCCTCGGGGAGTGCGGGCCCGTCGAACAGGGGCCCGGCAGCGGTCAGTTCGTCGACGGTGCGCGCGCGGCGGATGTCGGATTTCTGCATGGTGCTTCGTACCACGAGCGGTGTACGCGGGGGCGGGACCCTACTCCCCAAGGAGGTCCGGCGGTTCAGCCCGGGGGCTGCCCCCGCTGTCGGTGGTCGCCCGTACCGTTGACGCATGGATCTACGACTGACCGGTCCGCGGGCCAGGCCGCGGCGGTGGGCTGCCGCCGCCGCTGCCGTTGTGGTGCTCGCGGGCGCCGGTACGTGGACGGCCGCGGCCGCCTCGGACGACGCGCCCTCCGTGCAGCGCCGCGACGCGGTGATGGATACGGGCGGAGCCAGGATCGACACGTCCTACTTCACGACGCCCGGATCCGAGCGCCGCCCAGCCGTCCTGCTCGCCCACGGCTTCGGCGCCAGCAAGGACGACCTGCGCGCCCAGGCCGAGGGCCTCGCCCGCGACGGATACGCCGTGCTGACCTGGTCGGCGCGCGGCTTCGGCCACTCCACCGGCAAGATCGGGCTCAACGACCCGAAGGGCGAGGTCGCCGACGCCTCCAAGCTCATCGACTGGCTGGCGAAGCGCCCGGAGGTCCAGCTCGACAAGAAGGGTGACCCGCGCGTCGGCGTGACCGGCGCCTCGTACGGCGGCGCGGTCTCGCTGCTCGCCGCCGGGTACGACGACCGGGTCGACGCCATCGCCCCGCAGATCACGTACTGGAACCTCGCCGACGCGCTGTTCCCTCAGGGCGTCTACAAGAAGCTCTGGGCCGGCCTGTTCATCAACACGGGCGGCGGCTGTGACCGGTTCGAGCCGCAGCTGTGCCGCATGTACGAGCGGGTCGCCGAAGCCGGCAAGCCCGACGCCGCGGCCCGCGCACTCCTCGAAGAGCGCTCGCCCGTCGCCGTCGGCAAGCGCATCAAGGTGCCCACGCTCCTGATGCAGGGCCAGACCGACTCCCTGTTCCCGCTCGGCCAGTCCGACGCGGCCGCCAAGGCGATCCGGGCCAACGGCGCGCCGGTCGACGTCGACTGGATCGCCGGCGGGCACGACGGCGGCGACCGCGAGACCGGGCGCGTCGAGGCGCGCGTCGACTCCTGGTTCGACCGCTATCTGAAGGACGACAAGACCGCCGACACCGGCCCCGCCTTCCGCGTCACCCGCACCGGAGGCATCGACTCCACCGACGGCGCCGCCCAGTTGCGCGGCGCGAGCGGCGACACGTACCCGGGCCTCGCGAACGACCCGCGGCGCGTGCCCCTGACCGGGCGCGAGCAGCGCGTCGACAACCCCGCCGGGGCCAGCCCGCCCGCCATCTCGAACCTGCCGGGGCTCGGAGGCGGTGGCGGCGGCGGACTCGGCCGGCTGTCCTCCCTCGGCGTCGGCCTGTCCCTCGACTTCCCCGGGCAGTTCGCCCGCTTCGACTCGGCGCCCCTGCGCGACGACCTGCGCGTCACCGGGTCCCCGACGGTGACGGTGCACGTCGCGTCCGACAGCGACGACGCCGTCCTGTTCGGCAAGGTGTACGACGTCGCGCCGGGCGGCGGGTCCCAGCCGGTGCTCCCTTCCCAACTCGTCTCACCCATCAGGGTGGTGGGCTCCGGATCCGATGGCGGCAAGGACGTCACCCTCACCCTCCCCGCCGTCGACCACGACGTGCAGAAGGGGCACCGGCTGCGCCTCGTCCTGTCCTCCACGGACCTCGGCTACGCGTCCCCGGCGCACCCCGCCACGTACACCGTCTCCGTCAAGAGCCCGCTGTCCGTGCCCACCGCACCCGCCGTGCGGACGGCCGCGGCGCCGCTGCCCGCCTGGGTGTGGTGGCTGCCCCTCGCGGGCGTCCTGGCGGCGCTCGCCCTGCTGCTCACCGGCCGCCGCCGCGCGAGCGCGGGAGCCCCCGACCAGGCCCTCGCCGACGTCCCGCTCCAGATCACCGACCTGAGCAAGAAGTACGCGAGGTCCGCCGACCGGTACGCCGTCCGTGACCTGTCCTTCCGCGTGGAGAAGGGCCAGGTCCTCGGCCTCCTCGGGCCGAACGGCGCGGGCAAGACCACGACCCTGCGCATGCTGATGGGCCTCATCAGGCCCGACGGCGGCGAGATCCGCGTCTTCGGGCACGCCATCAGGCCGGGCGCGCCCGTCCTGTCGCGGGTCGGCGCGTTCGTCGAGGGCGCGGGCTTCCTTCCGCACCTGTCGGGGCGCGAGAACCTGGAGCTGTACTGGGCGGCCACGGGCCGCCCCGCCGAGGACGCGCACCTGGACGAGGCGCTGGAGATCGCCGGGCTCGGCGACGCCCTCGCCCGCGCCGTGCGCACCTACTCGCAGGGCATGCGCCAGCGCCTCGCCATCGCGCAGGCCATGCTGGGCCTGCCCGACCTCCTCATCCTCGACGAGCCGACGAACGGCCTGGACCCGCCCCAGATCCGCGAGATGCGCGAGGTCATGATCCGGTACGCGGCAGCGGGCCGCACCGTCATCGTCTCCAGCCATCTCCTCGCCGAGGTCGAGCAGACCTGCACGCACCTGGTGGTCATGGACCGCGGCCGGCTGGTGCAGACGGGTCCGGTCGCCGACATCATCGGCTCCGGCGACACACTCCTGGTCGGCCTCGCCGCGGACATCTCCGACGCACTGGTGGAGAAGGTGGCGGCGCTGCCCGACGTGGAGTCGGCGGCCCGCGCTGACGGCGGACTCCTGGTCCGTCTCGCCGCCCCCGCGCACGCGGGTGTCCCGGCGAGGGTTCCGGCGGTTCCCGCGGCGGTCGCCACGGAGAGTGCCCCGGCCGGACCGGAGGACCTGGCGTCGTCCCCGGCCCTCATGCCGCCCGCACCCGACCGGGCGACGGCCGCCGCCAGGCTCCTCGCCGAGCTGGTCCGGCTCGATGTGCCGGTCGCATCGCTCGGCCCGCACCGCCGCCTCGAAGACGCGTTCCTGACCCTGATCGGAGGCGAAGCCGGATGACCGCGCTCGTCGAGCCCACCGAGGTGGCGCCCGGATACCGCGCGCGCCACACCCTGCCCCTGCGGGTCGAGGCCGTACGCCAGCTGAAGCGCCGCCGCACACTCGTCATGGGCGCCGTCCTCGGCCTGCTGCCGTTCGTCCTGGTCGTCGCGTTCGCCATCGGCGGGGACCCGGCCGGGCGCAACGGCCAGGTGACGCTGATGGACACGGCCACCGCGTCCGGCGCCAACTTCGCCGCGACGTGCCTGTTCGTCTCGGCCGGGTTCCTGCTCGTGATCCCCGTGGCCCTGTTCTGCGGTGACACGGTCGCCTCCGAGGCCGGCTGGTCCAGCCTGCGCTACCTCCTCGCGGCGCCCGTGCCCCGCGCCCGCCTCCTGTGGAGCAAGCTCACCGTGGCGCTCGCCCTCAGCCTCGCCGCGATGGTCCTGCTCCCCGTCGTCGCCCTCGCGGTCGGCACGGCCGCGTACGGCTGGGGCCCGCTGGAGATCCCGACCGGCGGCGCACTCTCCGCGGGCACCGCGGCACAGCGGCTGCTCATCGTGGTCGCGTACGTCTTCGTGTCCCAACTGGTCACCGCGGGACTCGCGTTCTGGCTGTCGACGAAGACCGACGCGCCGCTCGGCGCGGTCGGCGGCGCGGTCGGGCTCACGATCGTGGGCAATGTCCTCGACGCGGTGACGGCGCTCGGCGACTGGCGCGACTTCCTGCCCGCGCACTGGCAGTTCGCGTGGGCGGACGCCATCCAGCCGCGCCCGGAGTGGGGCGGGATGATCCAGGGGACGGCGGTCTCGGTAACGTACGCCGTCATCCTGTTCGCCCTGGCCGTCCGGGGTTTCCGGCGCAAGGACATCGTCTCGTAGGTCTCCGGACGATCACCTTCCGGCCTCGGCGGGCGCCCTCCGTAGCCGCATCGAGATTCATCCGCAACGCCTCCGACTGCTCGTTCCGGCCGTCTCGGACGTCACATTCACAAGTGGTGACGCACGATCGGCGAACCGAGGGGGCACGGATGAGGCCTGACAGCGAGCACCGGGCAGAGGACCGCGACCGTACGCGGGCATCGGCGCGGGCGCGAAGGCGGCCATGGCCGCGGGGCCGGGGGCGGGCGCGGGCGGCCGGGCTGCTCGCGGCGGCGCTCGTGGGCGGGCTCCTCGTCTCCGGGTGCGGCGGCGGGAGCGACGGCTCCTCGGCGGACCACGGCAAGGCGCGGCGCACGGGCCCGCTGCCCGCGCCCGCCCCGGCCCGCCCGTCCGCACCGGCGACACCCGCGCCGGGCACCGAGGCCGACGGCGAGCAGCGCGACATCGCGCCGAGCCCGTCCCCGACGCCCGCGGACTACCTCTCCACGTTCGCCCTCGACGTCGACACCGCGTCGTACGGCTATGCCCGCCGCACTCTCGCCGACGGGCGCCTGCCCGACCCGAAGACCGTGCGGCCCGAGGAGTTCATCAACAGCTTCCGTCAGAACTACCCGCGCCCGGAGGGCAACGGCTTCTCGGTGACGGCCGACGGAGCCCGCGCCGGCGACGAGGGCTGGTCCTTCCTCCGGGTCGGCCTGGCCACCGGTCCGGCGGCCCCGGCGTCCGAACGCCCGCCCGCCGCGCTCACCTTCGTCATCGACGTCTCCGGCTCCATGGCCGAACCCGGAAGGCTCGACCTGGTCAAGCAGTCCCTCGGCGTCATGACCGACCAGCTGCGCTCCGACGACTCCCTCGCACTGGTCACCTTCAGCGACACGGCCGAGACCGTGCTGCCGATGACGCGCGTCGGCGGCGCCCGGGGACGGGTCCACGACGCGATCGACAGCCTGGAGCCGATGTCCTCCACGAACCTCGACGCGGGCGTGCGCACCGGGTACGACACCGCGGTCGAGGGCGCGCGGCCCGGCGCCACCAACCGCGTCGTCCTGCTCTCCGACGCGCTTGCCAACACCGGTGAGACCGACGCCGACGCGATCCTCGACCGCATCTCCGACGCCCGCCGCGAGCACGGCATCACGCTGTTCGGCGTAGGCGTCGGCAGCGAGTACGGCGATGCCCTGATGGAGCGCCTCGCCGACAAGGGCGACGGCCACACGACGTACGTCTCCACGCCCGAGGAGGCCCGGAAGGTCTTCTGCGACGAGCTGCCGCAGAACATCGAACTGCGCGCCCGCGAGGCCAAGGCACAGGTCGCCTTCGACCCGGGGACCGTGCAGCGGTTCCGGCTCATCGGCTACGACGACCGCCAGGTCGCCGACGACGACTACCGCGACGACCGTGTGGACGGCGGCGAGGTCGGCCCCGGTCACACCGTGACGGCGCTGTACGCGGTGCGGCTGCGCCCGGGCGCGAGCGGCCACGTCGCCACGGCGGGCGTGCGCTGGCTGGACCCCACCACGCGCGCCCCGCACGAGGAGACAACCCAGATCGAGGCCTCCGCGCTGGACACGGACGTCTGGCGCTCCAGCCCCGGCCTCCAACTCACAGCCACGGCAGCCTATTTCGCCGACTCCCTGCGTCAGGGCGCACTGCCAGGAGCCCCCACGCTGCCCCAACTTGCCTCACGCGCCGACAAGTTGGCCCATTCGACGGAGGACAAGGACGTACGGCAGCTCGCGGAAGCGATACGCAGGGCCGACGAACTCCAGACCTGAGTCGCGTGCCCGGGTTTCGTGCGAATGCGAGAAGCTGTCATTTCTCCCTGTAAGTTCTGGGTGAATATCGAGGCAGAGTAATTGGCCGCCGAATGGCCCGGCGTAAATTCTGTGTGAGTGGCCGATCAATTCCTGAAGGCTGATGAGAATTGAACTCAGACGCAACTGATCGAGTTCTCATCCAATTTGGTGGTTCCGGGGGCTGGAGCGCGCGTAGTGTTTTCCGTGTCGAAGCCGAACAGGGCTTACGGCAAACGGAAAAGCATCACCGAGAAAGGGACAACCCTCATGAGCTTCCACAAGGTCGCCCCCGTCAGGAAGACCCGCAAGCCCGGCGCGAAGCCGGCCGCTGCACACCAGGCCGCGCCCAAGCCGAAGCGGCAGCCCCGCCGCCGTCCGGTCGGCAACAAGGCCGGCAAGGACTGCTGAACCGTGCCGTCGAGGCGGGCCCCCGGAGTGTGCCGGGGGCCCGCCTCGGCCGTGTTCCCGGTTGGAACACAGAGAGTTGAGAAAGCCGGAGGAGTCGGATGGGTTGGGGGATTTGGTGGAGCGTAGAAGCACGGGTGCCCGTCAGGCGTTCCGGCGTTTCTGGCCGTTGACGCGCGGTGACCGCAGATGGCTGGTCCTGATCATTGTCTGCGTCGTGGTCGCCGCGCTTGCCGAGACAGCCTCGATCCTGATTTTCGCGAATCTCACCGACCATGCGCTGGCCGCGGGATCGCTCTCCGCATTCTGGGTGCCCGCCGCGCAGTGGCTCGGTGTCGCCGTGATCGGCGCCGCGGTCGGATATGCCGGAAACTCGCTCGCGGTATGGACCGCGGAGCGGTTCGTCCTGCGGCTGCGCGCCGGGGTGTTCCGTCATGTGCAGGGGATGCCCCCGCACTTCTTCCAGAAGCACCGGCAGGGCGATCTCGTCGAGCGGCTCACCGGTGATGTCGAGGCCATCGAACAGATGGTGGTGTCCGGCGTGGTCGGCACCGCTTCCGCGCTGTTCTCCACCGTCTTCTACGCGGCCGCCGCCCTCTGGCTTCGCTGGGACCTCGCCCTCGTCACCTTCCTGCTCGCCCCTCTCTTCCTCATCGCCGCCCGCCGCTTCGCCGGCCGCATCAAGTCCGCGGCCCGTGACGAGCGCACCGCCGACGGCGCCATCACCTCGGTCGTCGAGGAGTCCCTCGGCAACGTCGTCCTCACCCAGGCCTACAACCTGCGCCGGGACGAGGAACGCCGACTCGACCGGGAGGCCCGTGCGTGGCTGCGCGCCTCCGTGCGCGGCGCCCGCGCGAGCGAGCTGTACGAGCAGTTCGTCGAGGTCGTCGAGACGCTGTGCGTGCTGGCCGTCATCGGATTCGGCGCCTGGGAGATCGCCGCGGGCCGTATGACGCTCGGCGATCTGCTGGCCTTCGCGGCCTTCATCGGCTACCTCTATCCGCCGATCCGCAACCTCGGGCAGCTGGGCCTCACGCTCACCGCCGCCACGGCCGGAGCGGAACGGATCCAGGAGGTCCTCGACGCCGAGCCCGCCGTGACCGACCCCGTCTCACCCCGGCCGGCCTGGCCCGTGCGCGGCCGCGTCAGCCTCGAGGGCGTCACCTTCCGCTACCCGGACGCCCCCGCGGAATCGCTGACGGACGTGTCCCTGACCGCGGAGCCCGGCGAACTCGTCCTGATCACAGGGGAGAGCGGAGCAGGCAAGTCGACCCTCTCCAAGCTGCTGCTGCGCTTCTACGACCCGACGGCGGGGACCGTACGCCTCGACGGGGTGCCGCTCACCGACGTACCGCTGGAGTTCCTCCGCGAGAACGTGGCCCTGCTGCCCCAGAAGACCCTGATCCTGCACGGCACCATCCGCGAGAACATCGCCTGCGGCCTCCCGGGCGCCGGCGAACGGGAGATCCGGCAGGCCGCACTGGACGCGGCCGCCCACGAGTTCATCACCGGCCTGCCCGAGGGCTACGACACCCGGATCGCCCCGGGCACCGCCGCCCTCTCCGGCGGCCAGCTCCAGCGCATCGCGATCGCCCGTGCCATGCTGCGCGGCGCCCCCGTCCTCGTTCTCGACGAGCCGACCGCCGGACTCGACGCGCTGTCCGCACGACGCGTGGTGCAGCCGCTGCGCCGGCTGATGGCGGGCCGTACGACCGTCGTGATCACCCACGATCTGGCGCTGGCGCCGGACGCGGACCGCATTCTCGTCGTGGACCGCGGCCGACTCGTGGAGTGCGGTACGCACAGCGAACTCCTCGCCCGGGGCGGGGCGTACGCGCGGCTGCGCAGCGCCTAGCCCTAGGGGAGCGCCGCCCCCCGGGCCGTCACCCACAGCTCGTACCACTCCTCGTGGGTGAGTTCGGGGTCGCGGCGGGCGGCGTCGGCGCAGGCGTGGATGCGGGCCGGGTTCGCGGTGCCGATGACCGGGGCGATGCGGGCCGGGTGGCGCTGGAGCCACCACAGGATGATCGTCTCCGGGGTGGTGTGCTTCTTCTCGGCGAGTTCGGCGACCAGCCGTGCCGTGGCGTCCTCGGCGGGGGTCGCCTCCCGGCCCGTGTAGCTGCCCTGGGCGAGCGGGCCCCACGCCTGGAGGCGGATCCCACGGTCGACGCAGTGCTCCAGGGTGCCGAGCGGGAAGCCGTTCCTGGCGGCCTCGGGTGTGTTCACCAGCACCCCGGCCTCCACCCAGTCCCGGCTCTTCAGGCTCATCTCCAGCTGGTTGGCGACCAGCGGGAAGTCCAGGTGGGACTGGAGGTGGGCGATCTGGTGGGCGCTCATGTTGGAGACGCCGAAGCTCCGTACGAGGCCCTGTTCCTGGAGCGAGCTGAGGGCCTTGGCGACGTCGCCCGGGTCGGCCAGCGGGTCGGGGCGGTGCAGCAGCAGGACGTCGACGTGGTCGGTCCGCAGCCGGGTCAGGCTCTCCTCGAGGCACCGCACGATGCGGGCGCCGCGCAGGTCGTACACCCCCGGGCGGTCGCCGTCGGCGAGGCGGATCCCGCACTTGGTCTGCACGGTGATGCGCTCGCGCAGCCCGGGTGTCCTGGCGAGCACCTCGCCGAACACGGCCTCGGCCTTGCCGTTGCGGTAGATGTCGGCGTGGTCGAACGCGGTGATGCCGCTGTCGAGGGCCGCCTGCACGGCGGCCTCGGCGGCGTCGATGTCGGCGGACCGGTAGGGCGCGGAGTCCCAGCTCCCGCCCAGTCCCATACACCCGTAGATCAGCCGGTCCTGGTCGGTGTGCGATTGCGTGTGCGTGTGCGGTGGTGTAGTCACGCGGGCAGCGTAGGCCCCGCTCTCACGGCTTCGGGATGTCGAAGTAGCGGTTGAGGCCCGCGGCGAGGGCGACATCGCCGGTGATCCTGACCTTGCGCAGCATGAACATCGTGACGGGACTCTGGTTGCCCGACACCAGTTTCAGGAAGTCCGCGTCGCCCATGGCGAGCGTGACGCGGGGCGTGGCGTCGGAGCGGCCCTCGGTGACCGTGCAGGTCCCGTCCGCGATCGCCGCCTCGTACACGGTCGCTTCGCGGTCCTTGGTGTCCTTGGTGCCCTTGGCGCTCGTGACCTTCCAGCGGATCAGCGCCTGGAGCGAGCCCGCCGGCTCCGGCTTGAACTGCCGCTCCATGCGCGCGAAGACCTCCTTGAGGATGCGCGCCCGCAGCTCGGTGTCCCGCGCGATCCCGTCGATCTCCTTGGGCGTCAGGCCCTTCACGATCTTCGCGAACTGCTCGGGAGTGACCGCCGAGAAGTCGAGGCCGGCAATCCCCTCACGCGTGCTGATGTCCTCGCTCATGGAACCCTCCGTGTGCCGAAACTGCTTACCATTCAGTAAACTTACCAACCGGTAAGGTTACGGCCGGGGCAGATGGGCTGACAAGTGTGACGGGTACAACGGGCGATCCGGCAGAAGGCCACGGGGGGTCCGTGGCGGGTCCCGGGGTGAAAGGTGACGGCGTACGCGCTCCCGCCGGGCGCCGGCGCCGCGTGCCGCGCCGCGAGCGCGAGCAGCAGATGATCGACGTCGCCGTACGGGTCTTCGCCAAGCGCGGCTACCACGCCGCGTCCGTCGACGAGATCGCCGAACTCGCGGGCGTGTCGAAGCCGATGGTCTATCTCTACCTCGACTCCAAGGAGGGTCTCTTCCTGGCGTGCCTGCGCCGGGAGTCGGACCGGCTCGTCGCCGCGTTCCAGGGGGCGGCGCGGGCGGGCGGAAGGCCCGAGGAGCGGCTGTACGCGGGTCTCGCCGCGTTCTTCGCGTTCGTCGCGGGACACCGTGACAGCTGGGTCGTCCTGCACCGCCAGGCCTCCGAGCTCAGCGCAGCCATCGCCGCCGCGGTCGCCGAGGCCCGCCGCGCCGTCATGGCCGAGGTCGCGGGCCTGGTCAGGGACGGCATCGCGGACAGCGGCCGGGGAGCCCTGCTCGACGGCGGGGACGCCGACTTCGTGGCGCACGCGCTCGTCGGCGCCGCGGACTCGCTCACCGACTGGATGGAGCGCCACCCCGGCCAGTCGCCCGACGGGATGGCGCTGCGGCTGATGAACATGGTGTGGGTGGGGATGCGGCACGTCCTCGACGGCGAGGTCTGGACCCCGCGCGACGCCTGACCCGCGACCGGCCCGCGCCGGCTGATCGCGTCCGCCCCATTGAAATTCTGTTACGCGTCGGTAAGTTGACTGCCGAGTAAGGGCCTGAGGCCGGACAAGTCTCCAAGGCCGAGCAAGTCTGCAGGGCCGAGCAAGTCTGCAAGTCTGCGTGGGACGAGCGAGACGCAGGGATCACGTCAGCCGCGACCTGGAGCCGTCATGGGCGTACGCAAGGATCTTCAACGGGCGCAGCAGCGCAGCGACTTGACGGACCGCGTGGCCGTCGAGACCGTCAAGGACGAGCACGGAACCGTGCGCGAGGTGCGTACGGCCGCCCTCGCCGCGGACCCCGGCGGGAGCACGCCCGCGGACATCCCCTTCACGAACGCCGTCGAGGCGCCCGACGCCGTGGTCCTGCGGCGCAGGGAGGGTGAGCACTGGCGTCCCGTCACGGCGGCGGCCTTCGCGCGCGAGGTGACCGCGACGGCCAAGGGCCTGATCGCGGGGGGCCTCGAACCCGGCGGGCGCGTCGCCCTGATGTCCCGTACGCGCTACGAGTGGACGGTCCTCGACTTCGCCATCTGGGCGGCCGGCGGGCAGACCGTGCCCGTCTACGCCACCTCGTCGGCCGAGCAGATCGAGTGGATCGTGCGCGACTCGGGCGCGAGCCATCTGATCACCGAGACGCCGGAGAACACGGTCACGGCGCGGAGCGCGCTCGCCGCGCTGGCCGAGGAGGAGCGGCCGCGCTGCTGGGAACTGGACGCGGGCGCCGTACTCGAACTCGCCACCCTCGGAAGGGAGGTGGACGACGACGAGGTGACCAGGCGGCGCGCCGCCCTCACCCCCGACACCGTCGCGACCGTCTGCTACACCTCCGGGACCACCGGGAAGCCGAAGGGCTGCGTCCTGACCCACGGGAATCTGCACGCCGAGGCCGCGAACACGGTGGAGCTGATGCACCCCATCTTCAAGGAGGTGACCGGCCAGACCGCCTCGACGCTGCTGTTCCTGCCCCTGGCGCACATCCTCGGCCGAACCCTCCAGATCTCGTGCCTGCTCGCCCGCATCGAGCTGGGTCACTGCCCCGGGATCAAACCCGACGAGCTGCGGCCCCAGCTCCGTTCCTTCCGGCCGACGTTCGTGGTCGGGGTCCCGTACCTCTTCGAGAAGATCCACGACACGGGCCGGGCCACCGCGGAGAAGCTCGGCCGCGGCTCGTCGTTCGAGCGGGCCGACCGGATCGCGGTGAACTACGGCGAGGCACACATGGCCCGCTTCCTCAGCCGCGACAAGGGGCCCGACGGCAAGGGTCCCGACGGCACGGGCTCCGACGGCAAGGGCGGCCCGTCTCTCGGACTCCGTCTCGCCCGCGGCCTCTACGACCTGCTGGTGTTCCGCCGCGTGCGCAAGGAGCTCGGCGGGCGCCTGCGCTACGCGATCAGCGGCGGCTCCCCCCTCGACCGGCGCCTCAGCCTCTTCTTCTACGCCGCCGGAATCCTCATCTACGAGGGGTACGGGCTGACGGAGACCAGCGCCGCCGCCACGATCACGCCGCCGCTCGCCCCGCGCCCCGGCACGGTCGGCCTCCCGGTGCCGGGCACGGCCGTCCGCATCGCCGACGACGGGGAGGTGCTCATCAAGGGCGGCATCGTCTTCGGCGCGTACCGCAACAACCCCGAGGCGACGGCGGAGGTGCTCGACGGCGGCTGGTTCTCCACCGGTGACCTGGGGGCTCTCGACGAGGACGGCTATCTCACCATTACCGGCCGCAAGAAGGACATCCTCGTCACCTCCGGCGGCAAGAACGTCTCGCCGGCCGTCCTGGAGGACCGGCTGCGCAGCCGCCCGCCGGTCGGCCAGTGCATCGTCGTGGGCGACAACCGCTCCTACGTCGGCGCGCTGATCACGCTGGAGCCGGAGGCGGTCGAGCACTGGCTGTCCGTACGGAAGATGCCCGCCGACACCCCGATGGCCGAGGTCGTCCGCGACCCACGGATGACCGCGGCGGTGCAGGAGGCCGTGGACTACGCGAACGAGGCCGTCTCGCGGGCCGAGTCCATACGTAAATTCGCCTTGGTGGAGGGCGAGTTCACCGAGGACAACGGACTGCTCACGCCCTCGCTGAAGATCAAGCGGCATGCGGTCGCGGCCGCGTACGAGCGGGAGATCGAGGACCTCTACCGGGGCTGACCGCCCGCTGCCGCCGAGACCGGGTGCGGGACCGGGGCCGGGTGCGCCGCGGCGAGAGGCCGTGGGCGAAGAGCGCGGCCCGCACGACGCCCTCCCGGCGCTCGCCGGCACTCAGCCGCACCGCGCGCTCACAGCTGCTCCGAGGCGATCTGCCGCCGACGCCATGGCGACGCGCTTCTACGACTGGAGCGCGCGGTGAACCGAAGAGCCGTCATCACCGGAATCGGCGTGATCGCCCCTCGGCGCCCGCCTCGCCGGCCTACCGCCCCCGCCGGACGGCCGCGGCGCCCTGTGCGGACCCGGTCGAAGTCGCCGAAGGCTGGGCCACTTCGGCGTCGGCGCCCGGAGCGATCCGGGCGGCGATGAGGGCGGAGTGCATCGGGGTCTCCTGATGGAGGCCTCGAGGTCTCGAGGTCCCGTGGGCACGGCATCGTGGTGGCTGGTGGGCGTTCAGAGCAGGACGTCGTCCCCCTTGGACTCGTCCAGCGGGTCCCAGTCCTCGCCCCGTTCCGGGAGCAGGTCCGGGGCCGACAGGACCGAGCCGGTGTGGACCTCGTGCATCAGACGGCGGTCCAGGATCCGGCCCGCGCAGGCGATGCCGCTGACCGCCGAGCCCGTGATTCCGTTGCCGTAGCGGGTGTCCGCGCCGGCGATGAAGAGGCCCTCGACGAACGTCGCCGAGTCCGGGCGGGCCCCGGCCGCGCCCCAGTGCGCCATGCCGAAGGGCGTGCCGCCGCTGGAGAGCGTGTAGCGCTCGTGGGTGAGGGGCGTCGCGGTCTCCAGGTGCGTGATGTGACCGCGCAGCGGGCCGAGCAGCTCCTCCGCCGCGTCCAGGACCGCGTCCGTGAGGCGGGCCTTCTCCTTCTGGTACGCGGCGTTGCGCCGGTACTTCTCGCCGTCCGCCGGGCCCGTACTCACGCCCCACTGCTCGAAGCCGGGCGGGCACAGCGTCATCAGCTGGAAGTTGGAGTGGCCCGGCGGGCAGATGCGGGGCGTGACGTCGTCCTTGCCGGAGGCGAACGACGCGAAGAGGAAGTCCGAGCCGCCCTCCACGGTGCCGGAGCGCAGCCCCGCGTAGAACCTCTCGATGTCGTCGCCGCGGTACCACCACAGGTTGGCGTGCTGCTCGATGTCCCGGTCCAGGGCCACGTAGACCGCCGCCCAGGGGAGCGCCATCCGGGCGTCCCGCGTCTTGGCGGCGAGGCGGCGCGGCAGGTTCTGCGCGCCGACGAGGTCCAGCATCGTGCGCCGGTAGTCGGCGTTCGAGACGACGACCGGGGCGAGCGCGCGGCTGCCGTCGGCGAACTCGACGCCGCGCGCGCGGCCCTCCTCGACGGCGATCCGCGTCACCCTGCTGTACGTGCGCAGCGCGCCGCCGTGCGCGCGGATCACTTCGAGGAGCCCCGCCGCGAGCATCTGGCCGCCGCCCTGCGGGTAGTAGGCGCCTCGGATGTAGTGGTCGGTGACCGTGGCGTGCAGGGCGACGGTCGCCTCGTCCGGTGCCATGCCGTAGTTCGGAGACTGGGCGGCGAGCAGCGTACGGGCCCGCGGTGACAGGCCGCAGTGGTCGAACAACTCGGTCAGGGTGCGGCGCCCCCAGGCCACCGACTGCGGTGCGTGCAGGGGGAGTTCGGACATCGGGAGGTCCTCGGCGGCGACGATCGCGTCCCGCCGCTCGGTGCCGAGCCCCGCCACGACGTCGAGGAACGTGTCGATCCCCGCCGCGTCGGCCGGGCACGCCTCCTGGAGCCGCTTGCGGTACGCCACCCAGTCCGCCGGCATGTCGAGCGTGGCACCGGGGATCACGATGCGGTCGAAGCCGTCCGGGTTCATCTCGCGGTACGTGAGGCGCTCACGCAGGCCGAGCCCGTCCAGGACCGCGGGTAGCAGGCCGTCGGGCCCGCAGTCGCCGAGATAGTGCACGCCGACGTCGAACTCGTAGGCGCGGCGCCTGCGGAACACATGGCTGTTGCCGCCCGCGACACCGCCCTGTTCGGCGACCAGGACCCGCTTGCCGGAGACCGCCAGATACGCGGCGCAGACGAGACCGCCGATGCCGGAGCCGACGACGACCGCGTCCCAACTGCCAGGGTTGTTCGCGGAGTTCATGCCACGCTCCGGGTCGGCGTCGACGGGAGCGGGGTCGGCACCGCGGGCAGCTGCCCCGGCTCGCCGACCGTGAGCCGGGAGACGCGCGGCGCGGTCTTGCGGGCCAGACCCGTGAGGGTGCGGCCGGGGCCGATCTCCACGAACATGTCGCAGTGCAGCTCGTCGGCCATCGTGCGCACCGAGTCCGCCCAGCGCACCGGCGAGGTCAGCTGCCGCTCCAGGAGCGCGGGCCAGCCGTCGGGGCCGTGGTAGGGGCGGGCGTCGACGTTCGCCACGACCGGCGCGAAGCCGTGCAGGAACTCGGTCTGCGCCAGGGTCCGCTCGAACGGCTCGGCCGCGGGGGCCATCAGCGGCGTGTGGAAGGCGCCGCCCACCGGGATCGACACGACGCGCGCCGCCCCCAGCTCCACGGCCATCGCGGAGCACCGCTCGACAGCGCCGGGCTCGCCCGAAAGGACGCTCTGCTGCGGGGAGTTGAGGTTCGCCACCCAGACCGGGCCGCCGTCCTCGCGCACCGACGCGGCGGCCTTCTCCAGCTCGCCGGACGACAGGCCGAGGACCACAGCCATCGTGCCGGGGGCGTCCGCGCAGGCCTTGCGCATCGCCTCGCCGCGCGCCGCGACGAGCCGTACGCCGTCCTCGAAACCGATGACACCGGCCGCCACGAGCGCCGCGTACTCGCCCAGGCTGTGGCCCGCGCACACCGTGGGACGGCCCGCGGCGGGCAGGACCTGCCGCAGCTCGCTGAGGATCACCATCTCCAGGACGAACGTGGCGAGCTGCGCGTTGTCGGTGCGCCGCAGATACGTGTCGTCGGCGCGCAGCAGCAGCTCCACCACGTCCCGCCCGGACACCTCGCTCGCCCGCTCGGCCAGGAACCAGCCGGGGCTCGACGCCCACGGCCGGCCCATTCCCGCCTGCTGCGCGCCCTGCCCCGGAAATACCAGAGCCAATCGCGGACCTGTCATCTCGTCCATCGCCTTCTTCTGTCTCCCGGAATTACGGCGACGGCGATGCTTCCAGAGGGATTTGGAACCGCCGTAGAGGGCAGATAAAAGGTCTCCGAATACCCGCGCGGAGCGGGGGAGAAGCCTTTGCTGTCACTTTCGGGGAATGCGCTGTCTCTTTCGTTGGGCGCCCCTTGTCCGGCCTGCTCCGGCCCGCTTACGTTCCCTTCGTCAAGGCAGAAGGCGATGAGAGGAACACACATGACTCAGCAGACCGTGGCGTCGGCGGCCGGCTACCACGAGCAGGTGAGCCGGATCGTCATCGAGGAACTCGAACTGGAAGAGGGAGAGCTGACGGACAGCGGTCACTTCATCGACGACTACGACAGTGACTCGCTCTCCCTCATCACCGTGGTCTCCCGAATAGAGAAGGAATTGGGAGTGGCCATTCCGAAGGACACCCTCGGCGATCTGGTGAACCTTCGCCTCCTCGTCGACGCCGTCGTGCAGCACGCCGCGGACCAGCAGGCGGGGGAGAGCGCGAATGGCTGACACCGCCGGCGCGGCGCGCGCGTCGCGCCGCGTCGTCATCACCGGACTCGGCGCGGTGTCGCCCGTCGGCATCGGCGCCGACGTGTTCGCCGCCGCCGTCCGGGCGGGCGTCAACGGCACCGCCCCCATCGAGTCCTTCGACGCGAGCGCCTTCCCGCGCCGCAAGGCCGGCGAGGTCCTCGACTTCGAGCCCGCCGACCACCTCAAGCGGCTGGACCCGCCGCGCTGGGGTCGCAGCGGACTGCTCGCGGCAGCCGCCGCCCGGCTCGCCGTGGCCGACGCGGGCATCGACGAGGAGCAGCTCGACACGGCCCGCGCGGGCGCCGTCATGGGCACCACCAGCGGCGAGTCCGCGGTCGTCCAGGCGCTCGCCGAGCAGTGGATCGCGGGTGGTCTCTCCTCGATCGACGGCGAACTCGCGGGCCAGACCCCGGCGTCCAGGATCGCCAACGCGGTCAGCGCCGAACTGCGCCTCACCGGCGAGACGCAGACCATCCCGACGGCCTGCTCCGCCTCCAACTACGCGCTCGGCTACGCCTACGACCTGGTGCGCAGCGGCGAGGCCGAGGTGATGCTCGCGGGCGGCGCCGACGCCGTCAACCGCCTCACCCACGCCGGGTTCTACGCGCTCGGCGCGATGGCCGAGGACGTGCCGCGGCCCTTCGCCGCCGACCGCTCCGGCATCGTCACCGGCGAGGGCGGCGCCGTCCTCGTCCTGGAGACGTACGAGCACGCCGTAGCGCGCGGCGCCCGCATGTACGCGGAGATCCTCGGCTACGCGGCCAACTGCGACGCCGCCCACATGGTGCACCCCGACGCGACCAGCATCGCCGCGGGCATCAGGGCCGCGCACGAGGCGGCCGGGGTCGAGCCCGCGCAGATCGACTACATCTGCGCGCACGGCACCGGCACGCCGACGAACGACTCCACCGAGGTCGCCGCCGCACGCGAGGTGTTCGGCGACCGCATCCCGCCGATCAGCTCCATCAAGTCGATGCTCGGCCACACCATGGGCGCCGCCTCCGGCTTCGGCGCGATCGCCTGCTGCAAGGCCTTCGAGCAGGACTTCCTGCCGCCCACGGCCAATGTCACCGAGCCCGACCCGGCGCTCGGCGAGGGTGTGGACTGCGTGCCCGGCGTCGGCCGCGAGGCCCGCCTGGACATCGTGCAGAACCACGGGTTCGCCTTCGGCGGGAACAACGTCATCACCATCCTGGGGAGGGTCTCGTGACGACCGCGACTGCGACCACGACCGAGACCGCGACCGCGAATGGCGTCACGGCCGCCGCGCCGCTCTACGTCACCGGCGCCGGAGTCGTCTCCGCGGCCGGGTACGGACTCGCCCCGCTCGGCGAACTCCTGCTCCAGCAGGGCGAGTTGGACAAGAGACCGGTGGGCGGGGACGCGGACGCGTACCCGCCGCGCCCCGTCCGCGCCGTCCGCGGCTTCGACGTCAAGGCGCACCTGGGCCGCAAGGGCACCAAGTACCTCGACCGGCTCACCTCCTTCGGTCTGGTGGCCTGCAAGGAGGTCCTCGAAGGGGCGGAGGTGAGCGGCGGCCGCACCGGCGTGGTGCTCGCCACCAACACCGGCTCCGTGTCGACCCACAGCTCCCTCCTATACGACACGCTGACCCTGGAGAAGCCGTACCTGGTCAACCCGGGCCAGTTCCCGAACACGGTCATGAACAGCACCTCCGGGCAGATCGCCATCCGCAACGGGCTGCGTGGCCTGAACGCGACCGTCGCCGGCGGCCAGACCGCCTCGCTGCTCGCGTTCCGGCACGCACGCCTCGCGCTCGGCCTCGGCCGCGCCGAGCGGCTCCTCGTCGGCGGCGTGGAGGAACTGAGCGCCCCGGCGGCGTGGGCGTGGCACCGCACCGGGGTGCTCCGCGAGGGCGCGGCGCTCGGTGAGGGCGCGGCCGTCTTCACCGTTCAGCAGGACCCTGCGGAGGGGGCCCTGGCCGAACTCCTCGCGTGCGAGGTGCGGTTCACGCCGGACCCGCGGCAGTACGCCGACGGCCTCGCGAACGCCGTCTCGCGCGCGCTCGACCGCAGCGGAGTCCGCCCCGAGGAGGTGTCGGCCGTCTCCCTCGGCGCCGTCCACCACCGCGGCCTGGACCGGGTCGAGGAGCGCGGCGTGCGGGCCGCGCTCGGCGGCGGACTGCCGGGCGCCGTACGGGTCGCCGACGTGCTCGGCGAGACGTACAGCGCCAGTGGCGCGCTGCAGCTCGCCGCCCTCCTCGCCCTGTGGCAGGCCGAGCCGCCGGCCGCCCCGGTGACGGCGCTCGTCACCTCCGTGGGCCGGGACGGCAACGCCGCGGCCCTGGTGGTGCGCAGCCCCCGCTGAGCCCTGCCCCGATGACGGCAGCGGCGCCCGCGAGTCTCCCCGCGGGCGCCGCTGCCTTTTCCGTTCGCCGCCCCTCATGAAGGAGCCCGTATGCCGACCGCGACCGCCAACACGGCCTTGACCGGCCGCACTTACCCGCCCACCGAGCCGTACGAGGTGGGGCGCGAGAAGATCAGGGAGTTCGCCGCCGCCCTCGGGGCGCAGGCCGGTGACGGCGACACCGCACCGCCCACCTTCCCCATCGTGCTGTCCCTGCACGTCATGAAGCACGTGCTCGACGACCCGGACCTCGGCTTCGACTTCGCGCGGGCCGTCCACCGTGACCAGCGCTTCGAGTCGGTCCGCCCGGTGCGTGCCGGGGACCGGCTCACCGTCACCATCGAGATCGTCTCCGCCGAGTCGGTCGACGGGAACGACATCGTCACCCTGCGCGGACACCTGCGCGAGGCGGACGGTGGCGCGCCCGTGTGCACGACGACCTCGACTCTCGTCTCCCGTAAGGAGGAAGCCGCATGAGCCAGGCACCGCGGTCCGGCGACCGGCTGCCCACCCGCACCTTCCGCCTCACCCGTGAACGCCTCGTGGCCTACGCCGCCGCGTCCGGGGACCACAACCCCATCCACTGGTCCGACACCCGCGCCGCGGCCGTAGGCCTCCCCGGGGTCATCGCGCACGGCATGCTCGGCATGGGCGTCGCGGCGACCGCCGTCACCGAGTGGACGGGCGAGCGGGCCACCGTCACCGAGTACGGCACCCGCTTCACCCGCCCCGTCCTCGTCCCCGACACCGCCGACGGCGTGGAACTCACCGTCGACGGCACCGTGGGCGACGTCAGGGAAGACGGGACGGTTCGGGTCGATCTGACGGTGCGCTGCGGGGCGCAGAAGGTGCTGGCACGGACTCGCGCGGTGCTGGCGTACGACCGATAGCGAGCCCCGCGAACGCCCCCGCGAACACCACGGCGGCCCCCGTCAGCACCGCGCTGCGGAGGCCGCCGTGCGCGTACACGGCGGTCAGTACGGCGATGCCGAGGGCGCCGCCGAACTCACGGATCGTGTTGTTCACGCCGGACGCGAGGTTGTGCTCGTGCTCCGCGACCGAGCCGATGACCGTCGCCGGGTTCGCCGCGAAGACGAGCCCCATGCCGACGCCCGCGAGGACCATCGCGCCGACCATCTGGCCGTACGCCAGACCGGGCTCGGAGATCAGCGCGAGCCACACCAGGGCGACCGCCTGGAGCAGACACCCCGCCGCCTGGAGCGGCCCGCCGCCCACGCGGCCGACCAGCGCGCTGGCCAGCGGCACGACCACCATCGGCGCCGCGGTCCACGGCAGCGTACGCAGACCCGCCTCGAACGGTGAGTAGCCCATCGGCCCCTGCATGAACTGCGCCAGGAAGAAGATCGCGCCGAACACCCCGAAGTACATGGTCAGCGCCAGAGCGTTGCTCAGCATGAAGGGGCGCACGCGGTAGAGGTGCAGCGGCGCGAGGGGCGTCGGCGTGCGCCGCTGCCACCACGCGAAGCCCGCGAACAGGACGGCCGCCACCGCGAGTCCGGCCGGCGCACGCACCGAGGCCCAGCCGCTGTCGGCCGCCTGCACGATGCCCCACACGGCCGCCACCACCGCGCCCGTGACGAACGCGATCCCCGGCAGGTCGAGGCGGCGCGGCGCGCCCTTGGACTCGCGGATCGCCCACAGGGCGAGGGGGAGCGCGATCACCCCCACCGGCACGTTGATCCAGAAGATCCAGTGCCAGTCGAGGCCCTGCGTGACGAGGCCGCCGGCCATCGGGCCGAGCGCGATGCCCAGGCCGTTGACCCCGCCCCACACGCCGACCGCGAGCGGTCTGCGCTCCGGCGCGACGGCCGCGACGGCCAGGGTCAGCGAGACCGGCAGGACGGCCGCCGCGCCCGCGCCCTGCACGACCCGGGCGGCGACCAGGAGGCCCGCCGAGTCGGAGAGCGCGCATGCCGCGGACGCGACGGTGAAGAGCCCGATGCCCCACACGAAGACGCGCCGCCGCCCGATCCGGTCGCCGAGCGCGGCGCCCGCGAGCAGCAGCCCCGCGAACGCCAGGATGTATCCGTTGACGACCCACTGGAGGCCGGACTGGCGTACCCCCAGGTCACGGGAGATGACGGTCAGCGCGTTGGTCACGACGAGGTTGTCGACGGCCACCATGAACATGGGCAGCGAGGTCGCGATCAGCGCCCACGCCGCCCCCTTTGCTCGCACGATGTCTTTCCTTCCTAACGGCTCGGGGACGCGAGGAGGCCGCCGGCCCTCAAGAGGTCCGGCGGCCTGGCCCGCACATACGAACGGCGTTACGCCTGCGTGCCCGCCGGCGGCAGCTTCAGCTCGACGGCGCCTATCTGGGCCAGCAGGAAGAGGTCCTGGCGGCAGGCCCAGTGCTCGTGCACCAGACCGTCGTCACCGACGCGGTAGATGTGGATGTGCTCGACGTCGACCTTGTTGCCGGTGCCCTCGAAGCCGAGGAAGTTGCCGGTGTGGATGCCGGTGAAGCGCACCCGGATGACGGCCTTGTCGCCGTCCGCGAACGAGTCGATGTGGTCCCAGCTCGCCTCGGAGAACACGGAGTTCATCCAGCGGGCGGTGCCGAGGTAGCCGGAGGGGCCGCCGGGGGTGCCGGGCGGGGCCTCGTAGTCGACGAAGCCGGGGGCGACCAGCTCGTTGGCGACCTTCTCGTCGAGGTCGTTGAAGATCTTGCCCATCTGCTGGGCGATCTCCAGAACAGTGGCGTTGGACATGGAGTTCCTTTCCTCTGTGGGGAGTCGGGTGCGGTTCAGTGGCCGACGCCGAGGCCGCCCGTGACCGGGAGGATCGCCGCCGTGACGTACGAGGCCTCCTCGCTCGCCAGGAAGCGGACGGCGGCCGCGACCTCGTCCGGGCGGCCGGCCCGGAACAGGGACGTCTGGCCGAGGACGTGCCGGCGCCGCGCGTCGGTGACGTCCTTGACCATGTCGGTCTCGATCAGGCCGGGCGAGACGATGTTGACGGTGATGTTGCGCCGGCCCACCTCACGGGCGAGCGAGCGGCCGAAGCCGATCAACCCGGCCTTGGACGCGGCGTAGTTGGTCTGGCCGGGCGCGCCCGCCATCGCGCTCATCGAGGACATGAAGACGACGCGGCCCCAGCGGGCCTTGAGCATGTCCGGGACGACCTCCTTGGCGACGGTCACCGCCGACATCAGGTTCGTCTCGATGACGGCGCGGAAGTCGTCGTCCGCCATGCCGACGAGCAGCTCGTCGCGGGTGATCCCGGCGTTGGAGACGAGCACCTGGATCGGCCCGTGCTGGATGCGGGCCTCGTCGACCGCGCGGCGCACGGACTCGGGGTCCGTCACGTCGCAGCGCACCCCGAACAGGCCCTCGGGCGGCTCACCGGTGCGGTACGTGACGGCGACCTTGTCGCCCTGTTCGGCCAGGGCGCGGGCGGTGGCGAGGCCGATGCCCCGGTTCCCGCCGGTGACGAGCACGGAACGGCTCACGGACTCAGCTCCTCGGAGTGGGGGACAGGGCCGCCGACAGGAGGGCGTCGAGCCGCTCCGCCGCCTCGGCCGTGTCGGTGAAGTGGATCGCCTGCCAGCCGGCCGCCTCCGCGCCCGCGCAGTTGTGCGCCAGGTCGTCGACGAGCACGCACTGCTCGGCCGGTACCCCGGCCCGCTCGGCGGCGAGCACGAACATGCCGGGCGAGGGCTTGCGACGGCCGACCTCGAAAGAAAGCAGCACATCGTCGAAGAGCTCCGCCGGGTCGACCATGCGGCGCCAGTGCGCGTCCCAGGTCGGCACCATGTTGGAGAGCATCCCGACGAACGCTCCGCGCTCGCGCGACTTACGCAGCGTCGCCACCCACGCGTGGTTGGTCTCCCGCCCGTCGAACCAGGCGTCGGCCAGCGTCGTCAGGCGTACGCCGCTTACGCCGTGGTCGGCGGCGAGCACCTCGGAGACCTGCGCGAGCCACTCCTCCTCGGAGACGAGGGGGGTGTCGATCGGCTCCATGATGTCGCTGGTGCCGTAGCGGGCGGTCACCTTGCCGAGCGCCTGCTGAAGGGCCTGCGGGTCGATGCCCTGCGCCTTGCAGAAGGCGCCCATCGTGTGGGCGATCGGCGGGGTGAGGACCCCGCCGAAGTCGGTCCAGACGGCGAGGCGCCGGGGCACCCGCGCGTCCTGCGTGCTGCTCACAGCTCACTCCCGGGTGCGACGGTGACGGTGACGTGCGCGATCTCGGCGTCGCCCTGGAGGAAGCGCACGGGGGTCTGCGTCCGGCCGCCGTCCGCGCGCATCCGGGGCGCCTCGGCGTGCACCGGCTCGTCGAGCTCGGCGAACCGCGAGAAGCGCGCCTCGAAGCCGACGGCGTACGTGGTCTGCGGCTCGCCCGTGGACAGCAGGGCCAGCTGCCGCGCCGCCTCGACGAGCGTCATCGCGGGCAGGTGGTCGTAGACGTGGTCGAACAGCGCGCGGTTGTCGAAGCGCGGGGTGACCTCGGCGGAGACCGCGGCGGGGGAGGTCCGGGGGCGGGACAGGACGACGTTCAGCGGGTTGCCTCGGCCCACCCGGGCGGGCTCGGCCTGCCAGGTGTCGTCCACGGCCGGCCCGTGGTCGCAGAAGTCGGAGGTGAGCGGGGCGGGCGTGCCGCGCTGGGCGTGCCGCAGGACCTCGTTCTCGTGCCGGTTGAGGAACAGCACGTCCATCTCGTGCTCGCCGACCTCGGTGTCCTCGACGAAGTAGCGCTGGGCGACCTTGCCCTTGCGGTAGCGGCCGCGCCGCGTCGGCTGCCCGATGTACTCGGTGTCGATGCGCAGCCGGCCGGGCTCCGGGCCGACGACCAGGTCCTTGAGGCCGTACAGATCGAGCCGGAACGTGTCGACGATCATCGTCGTGCCCTTGGAGAGCCCGATGTGCGCGTGCGATCCGGCGATGGCCGCCTGCCGGCCCGACTCCAGGAGCAACAGGGCGTCGTAGACCGCGGGCCGCTGCACATGGTCGCTGTAGTAGCCGTGGGTGAGGGGGAGTTGGACCGCGGAGCGGACCTTCTTGGCGGCCAGCGCCCTGATGTCCGTGACGAAGACCTCGGAGACCGCGGCCCGGTGGACCAGGGAGCGGTCGACGGTGCGCCCGTAACTGAGTTCGGCGGGCGCCGAAGGAATCTCCGGAGCCACGTGTGTGGTCATACCTGTTTCCTTTGGCTGGGGTCCCTCGAAGACTTCTGGGCTGAGCGGAGGGGTGCGCTGCGAAATGAGCGTCGCAGCGGCGGATGGAAGCGCGATGGCGCGGGAATTCAACGCCGATAAAAGCTTCTCCGCATTCCGGCCGACCGGGTGGGGAACACGACACGGGGAAAGCGCAGTATCCTCATGGAATGCGTATCGGAGAGCTGGCGCGGCGTACGGGAGTTCCGGTCGCCACCATCAAGTACTACTCGCGCGAGGGCCTGTTGCTCCCGGGCGAGCGCACCAGCCCGAACCAGGTCGCGTACGACGAGTCCCATGTCCGCAGGCTCAAGCTGATCCGCGCCATGCTGGAGGTCGGCGGCCTGTCCGTCGCGGCCGTACGCGACGTCCTGTCCGAGGTCGACTCCCCGACCCGCACGGTCCACGGCATGCTCGGCGTCGCCCAGTCCGCGGTGACCAGGGCCGCCGTCGAGCGGGGCACCGACGAGGACCGGGAGCGGGCCGAGGGCGAGGTCCGTGAGCTGGTGCTCCGGCACGGCTGGGCGGCGAAGCCGGAGAACCCGGGCTGGCAGGCGCTCGTCCAGATCGTGCTGACCTACCGCGACCTCGACCGGGGCGACCTGCTCACCCTGCTCGACAAGTACGCCGCCGCGGCAGGGGAGTTGGCGCTCGCCGAGCTCGGCGCGCTCGCGGATGTGCCGAGCGCCGACGGCAAGGTCGAGGGCGTGGTCCTCGGCACCGTCCTCGGCGACGCGGCCATGGCGGCGCTGCGCCGGATCGCGCAGGAGGATGCCTCCGGCCGCATCCGCGGCGGGCGCAAGCGCAGCGCGTAACACCCGCCGGCTCACCCGGCGTACGCCAGCAGCGGCGCCACCGGCGCCAGATGGTGCACATGGGCGGGCGGCAGATTCCCGAGCACCGTCTCCGTGCGGAACCGGTGCCGGTCCAGGGTCCGCCCGACGACGGCCTGCACCGCGAGGGTCCGCTCGCGCGCCTCGCCCGTCGTGAGCACCCGGCGCAGCGGTGGCATCCCCGCGTACGCGAAGAACGACAGGGTGCCGCCGGGGCGCAGCGCCGCGAGGAGCCTGCCGAAGATGTCCTCGACCGTGCCCGCGTCGAAGTTGGCGAACGGCAGGCCGCACACGATGGTGTCGTAGCTGCCCAGCTCGTGCTCCTGTACGAGCCCGGTGAGCAGCCGCACCCGCTCGTCGCCGCCGTAGTCGCGGTGCAGGAGGGCGGCGAAGCGGGGGTTGGCCTCGACCAGGTCGAGGGTGTCCAGGGCGCCGAGCGAGGCCCTGATGTGCCGGGTCACGGCGCCCGTGCCGGGGCCGACCTCCAGTACCGCGCGGGCGCGGCCGGGGGAGGGGATCACATAGCGGGTCAGGGCCCGCGCCAGCAGGGGACTGCTGGGCGCGATGGCCCCGGTGTCCCGGCGGGTGCGGGCGAACTCTCGGAGGAACAGCGTCACATCGGTCATGGCCACCTGCGTCATTAGTGATAGTGAAACTATCGATAGCGTAGGTTACTGTTGAAGCGCAGGACACGCCCAACCGCTGCCCACAGCGACGCTAGTAGGCCTCTGACCTGGGAACACGCCTCACCAAAGACCCGGCGCATGCCTCCAAAGAGGCATCGGGCCCAGGGAAAGGGAGACCGATGGACTTCGCCTCACTCGTCTCGTGGGTCGACTTCACGTCCGGCCTGTCCACCCGGATGTCGGGCGCCGCCTGCTGGGCGTACGTGATCCTCGCGGTCACCACGCTGCCGCCCCTGCTGCCCAACGCGGTGGTCCTGGTCACCGGCGGGATGCTCGCCGCGCGCGGCGAGATGTCCCTCGTCCTGGTCCTGCTCTCGGTGGCCGGCAGCGCGCTCGCCGGTGACGTCCTCATCCACCGCTTCGGCTGGTTCGCCGGCCGCAGGGTGCGTGGAGGGGCGGCGGGGCGCGGGCGCAGGGGCGAGATGTTCGACTGGGCCGCCGGGCGGGTGCAGCGCGGCGGGATCCCGTTCGTCGTCGGCGTCCGCTTCCTGCCCAGCGGCCGCCTCCTCGGCGGTCTCGCGGCCGGCGCGGCACGCTATCCGGCCGGCAAGTTCGCGATCGGCGCAGCGCTCGCCGAAGTCGTCTGGGCCGCCTACTCGGTGGGCGTGGGCTACGTCGGCGGGGCGGTCAGCGACGACCCCGTGTACTCCGTCGCGATAGGCCTCGGCCTGTCCGTCGCCGTCGGCGCCGTAGCGGCGCTCGCCCAGCGCAGAGCGACCGCCGCGTCTGCGTCGAAGGGGGCATAGCGCATTCCCCGAAACGCGGATATCGGACGCGCATGTTTCCTGAAAGCCTCGGAAATCGTGTACCGCGGCCTGGAATTCACACCCGCCGTCGACGCCACAAGACATAGAAGTTCGCCACACGCCATTTGATTGATTCAGGGAGACAGAAGTGTTTGCCGCTATCGGAAAGTTCACCGCGCGGCGCCGGAAATGGGTCGTCATCGCGGCAGTCGTCTTCACGCTGTTCGCCGGCGTGTGGGGTACCGGGGTCTTCGGCTCGTTCACCGGCGGCGCCGGCTTCGACGACCCGGCCAGTGAGTCCGTCCAGGCCGACAAGGTCCTCGACGGCCCGCTCGGCCGCGAGTCCAACGACCTCATCGTCCTGTACGAGTCGAAGGACAAGGGCGCCACGGTCGACTCCTTCGGCACGGCGGTCCGCGCCGCGCTCGACGACGTCCCGCGCGCCGGCATCGCCCGCCTCGACTCGTTCTGGCACCCGGGCAGCCAGGACCCGAGTGCGTACGTGTCAAAGAACAACCAACAGACGTACGCCACCGTCCAGTTCACCAGCGACAACGACCAGGACCAGGTCGAGGCGCTGGGGAAGATCAAGGACGACTTCGCGGCCGACGGGGTCACCGTCCGCTACGGCGGCGTCGCCGCGATGACGGAGCAGGTCAACACCCTCACCGGCTCGGACATCGCGCGCGCCGAGATGCTCTCGGTCCCGCTCCTCCTGATCCTCCTGGTCCTGATCTTCCGCAGCGCCATCGCGGCGCTCCTGCCGCTGGCCGTAGGCTCGTTCGTGGCCCTGGGCTCCTTCGTCGTGCTCCGCGTCCTGACGATGTTCACGGAGATCTCCAGCACGGTCATCAACGTCATCACGATCCTCGGCCTCGGCCTCGCGATCGACTACGCGCTCTTCCTCGTCAACCGCTTCCGCGAAGAACTCCACGCGGGCGCCGACGTCGACACGGCAGTCGAGCGAGCCACCGCGACGGCGGGCCGCACGGTCGCGTTCTCCGGCGTCGCCGTAGCGATCTCCTTCGCGGGCCTCGCGTTCTTCCCCTCCCGCTTCCTGTCCTCGATGGGGTACGCGGCCGTCGCCGTAGTCGCGTTCGCGGTGGTCGGCTCCCTCACCCTCCTGCCCGCCCTCCTGCGCTACACCGGGCACAGCATCGACAAGTGGCGCATCCCGCTCGGCGGCGGGAACCGCGCCCCCAAGCCGGAGAAGGAAGGCCGCTGGTACCGCACGGCCCACGCGGTCATGCGCAAGCCGCTCATCTCCTCGCTCGCCATCGTCGCCGTCCTGGTGGGCCTCGGCGCACCGCTCCTGGGCGTCAACTGGGCACGCCCCGGCGAATGGGTGCTCCCCTCCGACGCCGACGCGAAGGTGGTCAGCAAGACCCTTGCCTCGGACTTCGAGACAAATCCCGCACAGATCATGACGTCGGTCGTCCAGGGCGCCACCGGCCCCGTGGACCGCGCCGAAGTGACGGCCTACGCAGCCGAGTTGGCCAAGGCCGACGGCGTAGCCTCCGCGACGCCGACAGCCTTCGAGGGCAACGACGCGCGCATCACACTCCGCTACACGCCGGACGCCATGTCCGACGCCGCACAGAGCATGGTCCACGACCTGCGCGCCACGGCGCCCCCGTCCGGCGCGGACACGCTCCTGACCGGCATGCCGGCGTCCCGGGTGGACATCGTCGGCATGATCGGTGAACGCCTCCCGTGGATGGCCCTGTTCGTCGCAGTAGTGTCCTTCTTCGTCCTCTTCCTCGCCTTCGGCTCCCTGCTCCTCCCGCTCAAGTCGGTGATCCTCAACCTCCTCTCGCTCCTCGCGGCGTTCGGAGCGATCAAGTGGATCTTCCAGGACGGCCACCTCTCGGGCCTCCTCGGCTTCGAGCCGATCGGAGCGGTGGACGCGAACTTCCCCGTCCTGGTGGTCGCGATCGCGTTCGGCCTCGCGATGGACTACGAGGTGTTCCTGCTCTCCCGCGTCCGCGAGGAGTGGGAGGTGAGCGGCGACCCGATCGAATCGGTGGCCCTCGGCGTCCAGCGCAGCGCCAAGATCATCACCAGTGCGGCGCTGCTCCTGGTCGTGGTGGTGGGCGGCTTCATGGCCTCCTCGATCCTCTTCATGAAGATGATCGGGGTCGGCCTGGTCATCGCGGTCCTCGTGGACGCGACGATCGTACGAGGCCTGCTCGTACCCGCGACGATGGCGCTGCTCGGCAAGTGGGCCTGGTGGGCACCGGCCCCGCTGGCCCGCTGGTGGTCGAAGTACGGCTTCCGCGAGTCCTCGGCCCCGCCGCCCCCTCCGGCGCCCGCCCCGGCGCCGCGTACCGAGGCGCTGCGGTGACGTTGCCCTCCACAGGGCGGGCGCGTGAGGCGCCCGCCCCCCGAACCGGGACGGCCGGCAACCCCGGTCCGGCCGTCCCCTCACCCGCGCCGCGCCCCGGCCCCGTCACTCCCCCGTCGGCGGCACCCCGGGGCGCGGCGTCCCCCCACACCGACGACCGGCTCACGCTCGCCGCAGTCGTGGCGGCCGGCGTCACCGCCGTACTCGCCGCGCTCTTCGGCGACTGGGGAACCTGGTCCGCGCCCCTCGGCGACGGCCTGCCCGGCTTCCCCCTCGCGTGGGGGGTGACGGCAGGACCGCCCGTCGTACTCGTCGCCCTGGCAGGCGTGTTCGTCGCCTGGGCGGGCGCGCCGTCCTTCGCGCGTACGTGGGCCCACACCGCCGCGGGACTGGCCACGGCCACCGGACTCCTGGCCCTGCTCCGGCTGCCCGTAGGCCCCGACACCACCTGGGCGGCGCTCGCCGAGGCCTCGCACGCGGGGCTGTTCGGCGTACTCGCGGGCTGGGCGCCGGCACTGGCCGCTCTCGCGGTCACCCGACGGCGAGCTGCCGGACGTACGGGACTCACCCCGTACGTCTGGGTCACGGCCCTCACGGCAATGGCGCCCCTGATCCTCCTCGTCGCCGGAACGGTCTGGAGCAGCCCGGACCACGCGGCCGTGTGCACGGCGACCGAGTGCATCAGCCCCCGAGCGGGCCTCCTTTTCACCGGAGAGGTCACGCTGCGCCTGGCGCTGCCGGCCTGGGCGGCGGCGATCGCCGCGCTGGCGGCGGCCCGCCGAGCCCCCCGCTTCCGCGCCCTGCGCCCGACCTGGCAGATCCTCCTGACCCTGGCAGCGGCGGCCCTGACGGTCCTACTGGCACCGGGCCTGCTCCTGGGAGCCAAGATCTGAGGACCGCCCCACCGACCGGCGGGACAAACCGGAGAACCCCACGGACCGTCGTGCCGCGCACGGGACATGGCCGGGGACAGCGAAGTTCCACCGGACGGTCAGGCGCCGATGAGACGGGAGGGGCGTGGGGGCATGTGCGCGCGGAGCCACCAGCACCACGTACAGGCAATTCGGCTCGGCAGCGGGGACCCGTAGAACAGCGAGCACGTACATGCCCCCACGGCCCCGCACCCGACAACACACCGGCCGAAGACAGCCCGCCGCAGCTCACGATGCCGAAGCCAGCACCCCACCACTCGTCTCCCCTCACGCTGCGCCCACCATTCCGACCTCACACCGCCCCACCCCACCCCGCCACGACAACGGAGAAACGGAGACCTCGAACCATGAACGCGACGCCGCCCCGCCCAACCCGCCGAACGCTGCTCGCAGCATCCGCGGCCGGAGCCGTCGCCGCGCTCGCCTGGACCGGGGCCACCGCCGCCGCGGGTGACGCCCCGCGCCCCCGCGCCCGGCGCGCGTACATCGGCGGTTTCACCCTCGGCGAGTACGGCCTGCCGGGCCTCCCCGGCATCGGCATCGCCCGGGTCACCGCGGCCGGCCGGCTCGAACTCACCGGCTGGCAGCGGGACATCGTGAACCCCTCCTACCTCACCCTCTCCCCGGACCGCCGCCACCTCTACGCCGTGAGCCAGCGCCCCGAAGGCGCCACCGGATCACTTCACGCCTACCGCGTGGACGGCGACCAGCTGCGCCCCCTGGGCCGCCCCCGCTCCAGCCACGGCGCCGCCCCCGTCCACCTCGCCGTGCACCCCGCGGGCCGCTTCCTGCTCACCGTCAACTACGACTCGGGTCACCTGGCGGTCCTGCCCGTACGCCCCGACGGCTCCCTCGGCGAGGCCGTCCAGGTGCTGCGCCACCACGGCCACGGCCCGCACCCGCGGGAACAGCGCGGCCCCCACCCGCACATGATCGCCTTCGACCCCGCGGGCCGCCGCGTCCTGGTCCCGGACAAGGGCAACGACCACATCTACGTCTACGACTTCGCCGCCGGCACGGGCCACCTCCGGCTCGCCACCCGGACCCACGTAGGCCAAGGCATCGGCCCGCGCCACCTCGTCTTCCACCCCGGCGGCAAGCTGGCCTACGTCACCAACGAACTCGGCCACTCCGTGACCGTCCACGCGTACGACGCGGCCACCGCCCGGCTCATGCCCGTCTCGCACGCCTCCGTGGCCCCGCCCGGCATCGACCCCCGCAACGCGCCCTCCGCAGTCCACCTCACGCACGACGGGGACATGCTGGTCACCGCAGACCGGGGCCTGGACACGGTCGAGTCGTTCCGGGTGGAGAACGCGGGCCGCACCCTCACGCTCCTGGCCTCGCAGCCCGTCACCGCGAAGGCGCCGGGCACCCGCTGGCCCAGGGACGTGGCCCTCGACGCGTCGGACCGGTTCGTCTACACAGCGAACCAGGCGGGCCAGTCCGTGAGCGCATTCCGCCTGGACCCGGGCACAGGCCGCCTGGCCCCGGCGGCGCCGCCGCTCCAAGTGGCCAGCCCCAGCTGCGTACTTCTGGCATAGACCGCAACACGACACGACACGACACGAGCAAGGGGCGGCTCCCAGACCCGGGAACCGCCCCCACGCGCATTCACCACTCACCGCAGCCGACTCACGGCCGCCACTGCACCACAGCCACTGCGGCGTCAGCCCGGCCACTGGCCACAGACGCCGCATAGCCGTCGGGCGAGCGCACGCTCCGTACGAACCACTCGTGCCCCGACCCGGGCACACGCGCCGCCCGCCAGGTACCGAAGACGTGCCCGGTGTAACGCGGCGGCGTCCGGCTCAGCCCCGTACCCGCGGCCTTCACCAGCGCCTCCGCGCGCGTCCACTGCTCGAAGCCATGGGTGTTGCGGCCGCCCTGGACGCACGGGATCCGGCTCCAGTCCATGTCGGCCCTGACCCGCTCGATGTCGACGCCGACGGGCACGTCGGCCGAGTCGCCGACGGCGATCAGCGCGTACGCCGCCGAGTGGGACAGGCTCGCCGACAGCGTCGTCCCGTCGGGCGCGAACGGCACGGGCTTGCCGTGCCCGTCGTCACCGCAGCGCGCGCAGTACCGGCGGAAGCCGACTTCGGCGGGGCCGACCCCGAGAGCCTGCCCGAGCACGGTCCGGAACACGTGGTGGACAGCCAGGTACCGCATCCGGTCACCACCTCGCCGGAGCCGCGCGAAGCGCTCACGCTCGGCGGGGCCGAGAACGCCGTAAGCCTCTTCATGGGGAACGGCGGAGGCAGCCGCGGCGATGGGGACGCTCCAGATCCGGATCAGCCCGGCACTCACCGGACCGCCCACCGCCCCCCTCACGAAACCGCCCACCGAACCCGAACCGACCCCGAACCGAACCCCAACCGATCCCCCACCGGAATGACGCCGCTCACGCCGCAGACCCGCCCGCCAGGATGTGATGCTGAAGCTGCCGCAGGTCCTCGGAGGGCTCCAGGCCCAGCTCCTCGGCCAGCACGGCCCGTACGTCGTGGAAGGCGCGCAGCGCGTCCCCGCGCCGCCCGCACCGGTGCAGCGCGTCGATGAGGCGGGCGTGCAGCCACTCGTTGAGCGGGTCCACGGCGACGAGGCGGCGCAGCTCGGGCACCAGCTCGCGGTGGCGGCCGAGCCCCATCGCGGCCTCTATCCGCAACTCCTGGGCGCGCACGCGCAGTTCCTCGATGCGTGCGGCGTGCCCGGCGAGTACGCGGCCGTGGCCGACATCCGACAGGGTCCGCCCGCGCCACAGCCCGAGCGCGGTGTCCAGGCGTTCCAGCGCCTTCTCGCGGCGCCCGGCACGCAGTTCGGCGCGCCCCTGCCCGTACAGGCGGGTGAAGTTCTCCAGGTCGAGCCGGCCCGGCGCGGTGCGGAGGGAGTATCCGGTGGCCTCGGTGGTGATGACGTCGCGTACGGCGCCGGCGCCGAGCTCGCGCTCCAGTTCCTGCCGCAGGTGGTAGACGTGCGTGCGCACGGTGCTGACGGCGGTGGGCGGCGGCGCCCCGTCCCAGAGCTCCTCGACGAGCGTGTCCACTTCGACGATGTCGTGGGCGCGCACGGCCAGCAGGGCGAGCAGCTTGCGCACCTTGGGCCCGCGCGGCCGGTGCGTCACGCCGCCGCCGACGGCCTCCAGCGGGCCGAGGATACGGAAGCCGACGCTCCCGTCGGGTTCTGCGGCGGTGACGCCCGGTATTCGGAAGCGGGCCTGGGTGTCGCTCATCGTGGGTCCCCCGTTTCTGTCGGAACTGCTCATGCGATGGGCTGGGCGAAGGTGACCAGATGCGCCGCGTACTGGGTGACCATGAAGATCCGGTACGGCAGCCGGCGCCGCCCCCGCGAGTCGTCGCGGCGGGCCGTGAGCGCGGCGGTGCTCAGCGCGAGCGCCCCGCACAGGACCACGCCGGCGGGCGCGAGCAGGCCGTACGTGGCGGTGGCCACGGCGCACACCAGGAGCGCGGCGCCGATCCCCACGGCGCTCACCGACACGATGAGTGCGGTGACGGCGCGGCCCCAGACGACGGTCCAGTTGCGCCGGCCGTGCTTCGCGTCGCCCTCGGCGTCCGAGAAGTCCTTGGCCACCGCGCCGACCATGCCCATCCACAGGCACATGGCGGCCGAGAAGGCGAGCAGTGCGGGGGACAGGGGCGCGGCGCCGCTCAGGGCGCCCGCGGCGTAGGTGAGGGCGCCGCTGGCCACGACCACGGCGATGGTGCCGGGGGTGCGGCTCTTGAGGGCGAGGCCGGGCGCGGAGTACGCGTACCCGAGCAGCAGCATGCCGGCGGTGACCAGGAACATCAGCGGGCCGAGGAAGGCGCCGCCGGTGAGGGCGAGGGCGGCGAGCGCCCAGGCGGTGGTGCGGGCGAAGCGTACGGGCAGGGCGCCACGTGCGACGGGCCGCACGGAGGCGTTGGCCCGGTCCTCGTGGATATCCGTGACACCGTTGTAGAGATAGGTGCATGCGACGGAACAGAACCAGACGGCCGCGCCGAGAATCAGTGACGGCCGACTTGTCAGGGGAGAAACGTAAGAATCGGTTCCGGCTGTACCAGCCGTACCGGCCACCAGGAAGCGCAGCAGAAAGATGACCTGCACGGCATACCTGGATTCCTGAGCGCACAGGACCAGGAGGCGGAACTTCCCCCGGGCACCGGCCGATTGTCCGGGTAGCGGAGTCGTGGTGGGTTTCAGGATTTTCGCAGGCGTCGCTATCGACATACCTGCGAATCTAATCCGAGTGGGGGAGAGGTGACAGACTCTCCATGGGCCACGGGGATACTCCCTAAGGTGTATCCCCGGGACTCAACCTTTCTGTGGTTGGGGTGAATTCACGTCACGCGCCCGGCCCTGCGGTCTTCTGATCAGTTGCGCGTCCACCGCTTTGTTAACAGCATCGATACGTGATACGGCGTTGAGTTTCTCGAAGATGTTGCGCAGATGTCGCTTCACGGTGCCCTCGGTAATACGCAGCCTGGTGGCGATCTGACGATTACTCAGGGCCGCGGCCGCCTGCGTGAGCACTTCTCGTTCCCGGGGAGAAAGGGTCTGCTGCGGCTCGCTGAATCCGGATTCCGGAATTCCGCTGCGGGGTACGGCGATCGTCACATGCGGATCGCGCGCCGCCGTATTCCGGATCGCCGACAGGAGCGACTCGCGCGGCACGCTCTTGTGCAGATAGCCGCGAGCGCCGCGGGCGAGCAGCTCCTGCACCAGCTGCGCGTCGTTGTACATCGTCAGCATCAGCACGTGCAGTTCCGGGAAGCGCTCCGTCAACTCACCGACGACGCTGGGCGCGTGGTGGTCGGGCATCTCGACGTCGAGCAGCACGACCTGCGCGCCCGTGCGCTCGACCAGGTCGCCGAGGCCCTGCGAGGTGTCGACGTCCGCCACGACCCGCAGGTCGTCCTCCGCGTCGAGCAGCTGGCACAGGGCGGTGCGCAGCAGGGAGTGGTCGTCGACGGCGATGATGCGGATCGGCTCAGCCGCGCCGGGCCGTCCCTCGTCCGTCGTCTGCATGTTCCTCCTCGTCCAGGGGGACGGACAGCTCGATGGCCGTGCCGTGCCCGGGAGCACTGTTGATGGTGAGCCGGCCGGCCAGGAGCTGGGCGCGCTCGGTCAGCGACGCGAGCCCGTTCCCCTCCCGCTGCCCCGGCACGAAGCCGATGCCGTCGTCGTGCACGGACGCCTGGACGCGACGCGCGTCGACCTTCACGTCGATGGTGACGCGGGAGGCCGAGGCGTGGGCCAGCGCGTTGCGCAGGCACTCGCGGAGCATGATGAACAGGTCGTCGCTGACGGCGCGGGGCAGCAGGTCGTCCGGGTCTTCGACGTGGATCTCCACCACGGGCTCGTCGATCGCCATGGCGCTGACGAACGCGGACAGGGCCAGCTGGAGCGAGCGGCAGGTGTCCGACCTGGTGCGCAGCTCGGAGACGATGTCCCGGGTGGTGTAGAGCGTCTCCAGGATCGCCCGCTTGAGGCTGCCGAGCCGGGCGTCCGACGAGGCGGAGTGCTGCGTGAGTTCGTAGAGTTCGAGCTGGCGCAGGGCGAGGCTGGCGGTGCTGCCGATCCGGTCGTGGATCTCGCGGGCCATGCCGTGCCGGCCCTGCTGGGCGGCGTCACGCACGACGTCGAGCAGGAAGAGGTCGTATCCGCTCGACCCTTCCTCCAGGCGCCGCGTGATCGCGGACTGCAGAATCGGCGGCACCTTCATCAGGGAATGCTCGGAGCCGGGCCGGTCCGCGAAGATCCGTCCCAGGAACTCCATGGTGACCTGGAAGAACATGGATCCCGCGCGGACCGAGTAGACCGGCGGAATTCCCTGTGAGATCCGGGCGCCGCCGAGACGCCGGGTCTTCTTCGTGAGCTGGGGGTTGAGCGGCGCCTCGGTGCCGTACCGCAAGGCGTGCACGCATTCCCCGAGAATGTGCTGGGCCTGCTCGCGGCACGATGTCCAGGCTTCTTGATCCATGCCGAGCGGATTCTTCTGCTCGAGCAGAGCACGCCGGTAGGCGTCGATCAGTTCCGATTCCAGCGCCTGTAATTCCGCAGCGAGCGTCGCGCCTTCAGGATCCGGAGTCCTCCCCCGGATTTCCTGCGGCGATGCGTCGTGCACCTGTCTTTCCCCCCGTCGATACCCGTCGCCGCTTCCAGGTCCCGACTACGTTGTCAAGAGGGAAGACGGTTCGAAGATCGGTTTGAGCATGCCTCGTTCCGTGACGGGGTGTCAAGCGACATCGGGGTTACTTCCCCGTAGGGGAGCCACCTCCAACTGTGGTTATTTACGGGCCTGCTAACAACTCAATACACGCGTTGTCGTCAGCTTTCCCGGGCGCCGTCCACGGCTTCGTCACGAGCGGAACGCGCAGGTTTCCGACCTGTCGCGTCCGCGCTCCCGCCACGGGACGTATCGCCTGTTTCGGCCAACTTCTGTGCCGAGCACGAGAAATGTTCGTGAATCAACCGACGCAGCGCGGAAAGCGCGACGTCGCCGAGCACGGTGCCGGACACCATGCTGGCCGCGGCGCTCTCGGGGTCGGGCTGCCGGCGCAGCAACTGCACCTCGATGTCGACGACCCGTTCGAGCGCTTCCGCGTATGTCTCGAGGAGCCTCGGCAGATCATGCTGTTCCAGCCATTCACAGGTGACCAGGACCTGAGTGAGCGTCTGCCAGGCCGGATTGTCCGGGCTGACCTGCCACGAGCGCTGCTCGGCGAGCGCCGTGGTCCGCTCCCTGGCCCGCTCCCACTCGCGGTCCTGCGACATGGATCCGCGCGCGGGCAGCGCGTACTGGACCTCGCCGAGCAGCTCGTGCAGCGGCGGCGAGGTGTCGATCCGTCCGACGATCCGCCGGATCGCCGCGGGGGAGAGCCCGCCGACGTCGAGCAGGGTCCGCACGAGCGCCACCCGGCGGACATGGGACTCGTCGTACTCCTCGGACTCGTCCAGGGCCGGCAGGAGGTTCATGCGCAGATAGAACCTGAGCATGCGGTCGGGGACGCCGGTCCGGCGGCTCAGATCGGAGAGCTGCGGCACGTCTCACTCACCTTCGGGCCAACTCGGCCGAAAAACCGTGTACTTCGGGGTGTACGGGCGGGTCCGGGCGGAATCGCGAGGGGAATCAGCGGGACCATACGCAGCTTCGGAACACCGGCACAAGACGCTCCGAGTGAACGCGCTCACCACTACAACCAAGGGAGTAGCCGCGCTGCGCCCTGAGGCCGGACCGCGCGGCCCCCTCGGGCGCGCCGGTGTGTCACTGGCGGGGGTGACGGGCGGGCCGGTCGGCGCGCTGTGCGTCCGCCCTGAGTGGCGTGCTGTGCGTCTGCCTTGAGTGGCGTGCTGTGCGTCTGCCTTGAGTGGAGTGCTGCGAGTCCGCCCTGAGCGGCGTTGCACTGCGCAGTGACGTGACGTGGGGTGGCCCGTTACTGCTCGTCGTCTTCCTGGTAGGAGTAGCGCTGGCCTGCCCAGGGGTCGGCGACCTTGTGGTAGCCACGCTCTTCCCAGAATCCGCGGCGGTCCTGCGTCATGTATTCGATGCCGCGCAGCCACTTGGGGCCTTTGTAGCCGTACAGGTGGGGGACCACGAGGCGGAGCGGGAAGCCGTGTTCGGCGGTGAGCGGCTCGTCGTCGTGGTGGCTGGCCATGACGGTGGTCTCGGCGGTGAAGTCGGCGAGGCGGAGGTTGGCGCTGTATCCGTACTCGGCCCAGGCCATGACATGGGATACGCCGGTGGCGGGCGGGGCGAGGTCGAGCAGGATGCGGGCGGGTACACCGAAGAAGGTGTGGCCGGTGGTGCTGGTGCCGGATGCGCAGTGCAGGTCCGCGCGCACGGTGACCTTCGGCAGAGCGGCGACCTCGTCAAAGGTCCAGGAGTAGGTCTGTCCGCTCGCGGTCGCGCCGAAGACCTTCAGGTTCCACCGGTCCTGGCGGAAACGCGGCACCGGCCCGTAGTGCGAGACGGGCCACCCCCTGGCCAGTCGTTGGCCCGGCGGCAGCATCCCTTCCTTCATGACCAGCCCCATCGTCTCTATAGACCGCAGACCGCAGACCGCAGACCGCAGACCGCGGATCAGCAGACCGCAAACCGTAGATCGCAAATGCAAGGCCCAAGCCTATGTCACACCCATAAGCGCGACCATTTCTGGGCGAAGTGGCTGGAATATGCGATGGCGGTCGCCATAAGGTGCAGCCACCGAACCTGGCCCGGCCTCGACCACCTGGGGGAAGCGTGCTGCGGCAACTGGAATACCTGGTCGCCCTCGCGCGCGAACAGCACTTCGGCCGGGCCGCCGCGGCGTGCTTCGTCTCCCAGCCCTCCCTGTCGGCCGGCATACGCAAACTCGAGGGTGAGCTCGGCGTCCCTCTCATCCGCCGGGGCGCCCGCTACCAGGGTCTGACCCCCGAGGGCGAGCACGTGCTGGTGTGGGCGCACCGCATGCTCGGTGAACACGCCGCCCTGCGACAGGAACTCACCGCTCGACAAGGCGAGCTGACCGGGACGCTGCGCCTGGGAGCCATCCCCACCGCACTCACCGTCGCCTCGTTGATCACCACTCCGTTCTGCGCCCGGTACCCGGGGGCGAAGGTGAGCCTGGAGTCGTTGTCCTCGCGCGACATCATCCGTCGCCTCACCGGCCTGGAGATCGACGCCGCGTTGACCTATCTCGACGACAGCACCCTGCGCGACGTCCAGCGCCTCCCGCTCTACGAGGAGCGGTACGTGCTGCTGACGCCGGCCGACGGGCCGCTCGCCGACCACACCGAGGCGAGCTGGGCGCAGGCCGCGTCCCTGCCGCTGTGCCTGCTGGCACCGCGCATGCGTAACCGCCGCATCCTCGACGAGAACTTCGCCGCCGAGGGCGCCATGGCGAGCCCCGCCGTCGAGTCCGACACCGTCGCCGGCCTGTACGCCCACCTCGCCGCCGGCTCCTGGTCCAGCGTCGTCTCGCACGCCTGGCTGCACATGTTCGGTGTGCCCGAGGGCAAGCAGGTCGTGCGCCTGACCGGCCCGGCACACGGCCCCCGGGTCGGACTCGCCGTCGTGGACCAGCATCCTCAGCCGCCCACGGTCCGCGCCCTGCTGGCCGTCGCCCGCGAGGCGGGGGTGCGTGAGTCCCTGGACGCCCTGCTCCACCACCACCTGCGGTCATAGTCAACTCCTCATGCTCATAGGACAGTTCGCTTTGACCGTGGGTGCACCCGGCGCCGATCGTGAGGGACATCCCGCCCGTCCGCCCCCCTCCCAACGAGGAGCCGTGACCATGGCCAAGGTGCTCTGCGTCCTGTACGACGACCCCACCGACGGATACCCCGATACCTATGCCCGCGACGATCTGCCCCGCATCGACCGGTACCCCGACGGCCAGTCGGCGCCCACGCCCCTGGGCGCCGACTTCACGCCCGGTCACCTGCTCGGCAGTGTCTCCGGCGAACTCGGTCTGCGTACGTTCCTGGAAAGCCGCGGCCACACCCTCGTCGTCACGTCCGACAAGGAAGGCCCGGGCAGTGTCTTCGACCGCGAACTGCCCGACGCGGACGTGGTGATCTCCCAGCCGTTCTGGCCCGCCTACCTCACGGCCGACCGTATCGCCGCGGCCAAGAACCTCAAACTCGCCGTCACCGCCGGCATCGGCTCCGACCACGTCGACCTGGACGCCGCCATCGCCCACGGTGTGGCCGTCACCGAAGTCACCTTCTCCAACAGCATCAGCGTCGCCGAACACGTGGTGATGTCCATCCTGGCGCTCGTACGCAATTACCTGCCCTCGCACCAGGTGGCCCGGGAAGGCGGCTGGAACATCGCCGACTGCGTGGCCCGCTCCTACGACCTGGAGGGCATGCACGTCGGCACGGTCGCCGCCGGCCGCATCGGCCTCGCCGTGCTGCGCCGCCTCGCGCCCTTCGACGTCAAGCTGCACTACACCGACCGGCACCGCCTGCCGTCCGGTGTCGAGGAGGAACTGGGCCTGGTCTTCCACGAGTCGACCGCCGCGATGGTGCCGCACTGCGACGTCGTCACCGTCAACGCACCCCTGCACCCCGAGACCGAGGGCCTGTTCGGCAGTGAACTCCTCGCCACCATGAAGCGCGGCGCCTATCTCATCAACACCGCCCGCGCCCGCATCGTCGACCGCGATGCGGTCCGGCAGGCCTTGGAGAGCGGGCAGTTGGCGGGGTACGCGGGCGACGTCTGGTACCCGCAGCCGGCTCCCGCCGACCACCCCTGGCGCACCATGCCGCACCACGGCATGACCCCGCACATCTCCGGCTCCTCCCTGTCCGCGCAGGCCCGCTACGCCGCGGGCACCCGCGAGATCCTGGAGGCGTGGTTCGACGGCAAGCCCATCCGCGACGAATACCTCATCGTCTCCGGTGGCGCCCTCGCGGGCACCGGCGCCCACTCCTACGCGGTCAACGACTCGGCCGCGAACAGCTGAACCACCCGGCCCTCATCCAGCCGACCCCGGCGCGCAGGGCCGCCGGGGTCGGCCGCCCCTCCCTCAGGCCAGATCGAGCAACTGCTCGTAGAACCCGCCGAATCCACGGCGACGGTCCACGAAATGCAGCTCCAGGATCCAGTGACAAACCCGGCCGAGCCGGTCCGTACGGCGCAAGGGGGTGTCGTTGTCCGGCGTGATGTACGACTCGGCCTTCACGCCGTCGATGATCTCGTGCGGGAACTCCCCCACGAGATGGCCCGCGTGCCAGATGCCGATCTCCCAGCCCGCATCCGCCGCGAGCTTCTCCACCGCGCGGTACAACTGCCCGCCGGTGATGTCCCGGTCGGCGGCGAAGACGTCCCGCCCGGCATCGAAGATGCGCGGCAGATCCTTCAGCAGTCGGTGCTTGTCCGGATCGTCGCCGAAGACATACGTCCGGCCGAAGTCCGCCTCGTACTCCTCGAAGATCGGCCCAAAGTCCGCGAAGGCGACGTCGTCCGCCTCGATGACGCGGTCCGGCGGGTTCTCCCGGTACGGGGCAAGGGTGTTGACCCCGGAGCGAATGATGCGCTTGTGCCAGTGCTTGGTCGTGCCGAACATCTCGTTCGCCAGATCCCTGATGCGGTCACTGGCCTCGCGTTCCCCGACCCCCGGCACGACGATTCCACGGGCCTCGACCTCGGAGAAGAGAGCGACCGCCTTCTCCTGCGCGGCCACGAGCCCCGCCACGCGCTCGGTCTCCGTCGTCTGGACACGGTTTGCTTCCACTGACACGGCCCCCTAGCTCCTACGTCACGCCGACCTCCGGCGTGCGCATCTGCCATGTTATCGAGCCGATTAGTCCCGCATCTGCCTGATTCTCGGCGGTTTCCCATAGGTTGGTGACGCCGACACCGACCTTGAAGTGCTCCCGGGTGAGCCCAGGTCGCGGTGCGTACGGCTGTGGAGCGAGCGGATCCGGGCAGAACGAGAAGACGTTCGCGGGCCCTCAGTCGATACAGAACTCGTTGCCCTCGATGTCCAGCATCGGGATGCACGAGTCATTGCCGTCATACAGCGTTTGCACGTGCTCCGCGCCGAGCGGGACCAGTCGCGCGCATTCGGCCTCAAGTGCGGCGAGGCGCTCTTCGCCCACGAGGCCGGTACCGACCCGCACGTCCAGATGCACTCGGTTCTTGACGGCCTTCCCTTCGGGGACGCGCTGGAAGTACAGGCGCGGGCCCACACCTGAGGGATCACTGCAGGCGAACCACGAATCCCGCTGCTCAGGTGGCTGGGAGCGCTTGAAATCCTCCCAAGTGGCAAACCCTCCGGTGGCGGCGGCACGACGTACCCCAGCACCTCGCACCAGAACCGAGCGAGGCGCTCGGGTTCAGCGCAGTCGAAGGTGACTTGGAACTTCTTGATCGACGTCATCCGGTCACCGTATGGGCGCGTACTCCTCACCGAAACCCCCGACCACTGAAGGGGCAGGGCTGCCGTTGTGATCTCTCAGCGGGCCGCACGCCGGACGTGGACTTCACGACGCGACCACTGTCGTGTCACGAACGTGTCCTGAGAACGATCAAGACGAAACTGGGGCAGCCACACGACTGTCTGGGAGGACAGAAAGCCACACGGACGAACAGTCACATCGCCCGCAACTCCCTCACCCGCACCAGCTCATCCACCCTCCCGCTCCCCTGAGCGGCAGCCCCACGCAGAGGACAGGCACCAGCATGCGCACTCGGAAGATCTCGGTACTGACCATGACCGCAGTGGCCCTCGGCCTGGCGCTGACGGCATGCAACAGCGAAGGCGCCGACAACGCGTCCTCTTCCGCGAGCGGCTCATCGGCATCGGCGGCCACGAGCGCCCCGCGGTCCGGCACTGGGGACGGCAAGTCGTCGGGCACGCCCGCCAGGACCGACACGAAGTGCACGGACCAGCTCAACTACGCGGGCGACCCGCGCTCCAACGCCGAGATCAACTCCATCGGCGAGGACACAGGCACTTGCCCGCCGGTCCAGAAGTCGCCGACCGACACGAAGTGCACCGACCAGCTCAACTACGCCGGCGACTCCCGCTCCAACGCCGAGATCAATTCCATCGGCGAGGACAAGGGCACGTGCCCTGTGCCGCAGAAGTCCGACGGGGCGTCGGGTACGCCGAAGGACCCCGACACGAAGTGCACGGACCAGGTCGACTACGCGGGCGACCCGCGTTCCAATGCCGAGATCAATTCCATCGGCGAGGACACGGGCACGTGCCCGCCGGTCCAGCAGAAGTGAATTGCTGACCGTCCCTGAAAGCTGACCGTCCCTGAAAGAAGGAGCGCCGGGGCATGTCGACGGTGTGCCGGGGTGGGATCTACACACGGGCAGCACCGACTCTGGCCGTCGGGGGTGCCGAGCCACACGCGTTGTCCCTCGCGAGTGATCGCGAGTCCGAACGCCACGACGTGGGGGAGCCGGCGCCCGTCCTCACCTCGATCGTGCCGTCGATCGCGTCCCACAACTTGAGCGGTCCGCGCTGCGCGACGGCCCCCCCGCTCCTTGGAAGGTGCGGGTGGGGACACCGCTGAACTGCGCACTTCCGCTCGCGCTGTTGGCCGGCGAGCTCGCTGTTGACGGCGTTCGGGGCCAGGACAACACGCTGAACCGCAGCGAAGACGCGCTCGGCGGAGGCGTCTTGGAGCGTTGAGATCTCTGCTCCGAACCCGCCCAGGACGCCGTCGGTAGTAGTGATCAGACTCTCGGGGGAACAGTCCAGCCTCGACGGCTGCCTGTCCAGGGACAGTCCACGGGCGCTGATACCTACCCGCATGTGCCGGACCGGTGGTGCGGGACGAGTCGGGGGTGGGGGCTGCTGCTGGAGGTACCCGCGGAGAGGTGGTTCGTAGGGAGCGCGAACTCGGCGGGATCGTGAGGTGCAAGTTCACCCTGATGGACGGGGGAGCCACCGGTACGCGCGCGCGTGACGCCGACGCGCCATGGGTCGGTTCCCAATTCAACGATTTTTCGCTACATAAGGTGCCCTTGATGGCGAGTCGGACGTAACGGTTCATTGCGGGCGTGAACATGCATGTGTCCGACCCAGGCAGGCGCATCAGGCACCTGCCGTGAAAGGAGCATGGAATGCAGATTTCCCGTTTTGCTGCCGCGCTGGGCGTCGCGGGCGCCATCCTGGTGGGCGGCGCCACTGGCGCCAGCGCCGCCGCCGCGCCTCCGGTGGCCTCTCATGCCACGTACGACCGTGGTCACGACCACGGTGACGACTACAGGCGCGGCGACCACGACGGCCACCGGGGCCACCACCGCGACGGCCGCTGGGGTCACCACCGCGACGACCGTGACGGCCGCTGGGGTCACCACCGCGGCCACCGTGACGGCCGCTGGGGTCACCACCGCGGCCACCGTGACGGCCGCTGGGGCCACGACCGCTACGACCACCGCTGACCGTCCTTGGGGGTGCCCTTCCGCTGTCGGGAAGGGCACCCCTTCCGCATCCTCCACATGCCTTCGGTCGCATGGACACCCGCGGCTGGCGGAGATCTACGATCCGCTCGATTCCGACCGCTGGGATCTGGGCCCGCACATTGGCTCCGCAGAGGAGTTCAATGCCCGCCGGGTGCTGGACATTTGCCCCATGGCGAACATACGTGCATTGCGCATGGATGTACTGGGGTGGGATCTTCACGCGGGCAGTTGCCAGCTCGGGCCGTCGGGAGTGCCGAGCCACACGCTTGTCCATCGCGAGTGATCGTGAGTCCGAAAGCCTCGACGTGGGAAGAGTCAGCCGCTGTCCAGGCCTCGACCGCGTCCTCGATCGCGTCCCATAGCTTGAGCGGCCCGCGCTGCTCGACGACCCACCCCCGCGCTCTGCCGGACGGGTCCGGGCCTGTGAGCCCGTTGCGACGTCAATCTGCAAGGTGTCTGCGAATGCGCTGCGTGATGGCACGGCGAGTGAGATCGTCGACGAACGCCCATGGCCCGTTGGGGTGGCATTCCAGGAACCAACCACCATCGGCCGTTTGCGTCGAGTGCGAAGTCGAAAGCGCCGAAGTGACACAGGACTGAAAGAAGTGCGGGCACGCGCTGACGCGCTCGTCGGCGTAGGCCGCGTCCACGGCGCGGACCCACACCGTCCGATGTTCATGCCGTCGTCGCCGGGCACGTGCACCCGGCGAAGCGGCTTGTAGGCCGCCGGGCCGTGCTCAGCGACGAACCGGCGGACGTCGTCCGGCTGAGGGCGTGCCGCGGAGCGGGTGTCCGCGCTCGTGGACGGTCAAGGCGCTTGCTCTCGCAGCGATTGCGCATCCGGACATGAAAGAGCCCCGCACTACGTTGACCTGCGGCGGATGGGCAGAGTGAGAGGCTCGATCGCCGTCCGCCACAGACGCCCCTTGGGGGACGCCTGGGGGAATCACGACCTCAGGCCGCCTCGTAGTGATGAGCCCGTCCGCCGCTCCATGCCGTGAGACCACGACCTCTTCGTCCCGAAGCAACTTGGGATGCTCGCTGCTCTTGGGCTGCTGTGCCTGTCACCTGCGCTGATGGTCCGCTGGCGTCCACCGTTGTTCGCGGCTGTGCGTCTGCGTTGTCACGCAGTTAGACACTCACTGAGGCCAGCAGCGCCGCTAGGGCGCCCTGCGCCCGGATCCCGGGGCGTCGATCTGCCAGGCGACCACTCCGTTCGCCCCTTTGGAACCGTCGACGTTGATGCGGACCAGCTTGTCCGCAGTGATCCGCTGCTGAACCACTGACCCGTCGCAGGGGACCGTGGTCTTCGTACCGGAGTTCGTCGGCACGAAGACCAAATCCCACAACCACCGCATGCGTTGAAGGCCAAGGCCACCCGAGCGATCCGGGATGCCCCCGAACACGCCGTCTGGATCTGGGGCATCACCGACAGCCCGCCCCTACCGGGAACTTGAAGCCGCCCTGGCTGCGGCCAGAGAGGCGGACATTTGCGGCGAGCCACTCGAATGCCTCGTTTCCGGCACGGAGGAAGATCGTTGTGAGGGCGTGACAGCAGATACGTCTTTTCCGTTCGCCGAGTCCAGCGCCCATCGAAGCTGTGCCTGCGCTACCAGTCCTACCGTGCCCCCAGTGCACCCCAGCGCTTCCACTTCAACGCGCACCCACCTGAACGCTCCCCAGAAGAGCAGCTTGCAACGAGAAACGGTGCATCAGGAACTGCCTTATCTGAAGGACTTTCTCGATACATTGGACCGACTGCAGGTCGACTTTCAGCAACGGCTCGGAGGTATCGAGCCGACTGTCCTACGTAGGCAGACAGAGCAGACTTCTTCCGTGCAAGAAGTTGAGGACTTCACGCAGCCCTGCGAAGGTGCCGGATGCGAGCACCAGCTGGGAGTGAAGGCTGTCTGGAACGTCCGTGATGAATCACTGTTTGTCTAGCGAGCTCGTGTTGAGACAGCAGCACCCTGCGTCGCCCACACCTTCCCCGGCTCCCATCCCGTCCGCCGTCGACCCACACACCCTGGACCACGGTTGTTCGGCTCTGTTGGGAGCACCCCACACACGCGCCTACGGTCCCGCAGTCGGCAGCGGCGCCCCTTCATCCCGGTGCCGGCCGATCCCCCGCCGGAGGCATGGTCTCTGACCGCGCGCCGTTCTATGCAGTTGATCAGTTCATGGCCTCCGGCCCTATCCACCAGTGGGCGCGTGTCGGCGCAGCGCGGGCGGAGCGGAGTGCAGCCGGGTGCCTTGAGTGAAGTAGAGAAAGTTCTGTCGCGTTGGTGTCAGACGCTTGCTGTCGTGCTCCGGCACATGGGGTCGGCGTCATCGAGGGCGTTCAGGAGACTCCTCAAGCGGGAACCGGAGCAGTAGTCGGCAGATAGACGCGCACGCAGACCGGGATGTTCCCTACGCGGCTTCACCGTTTGGCCCCCCGTTTGGCCCCCGAGCCAGGCCGACGACCGCCGAAGTGGAAGCAGGTGCCCGGCCTCGCTGCCGGGCGCCTGACCTGCGCGGTTCCGGTGCGTGCTCCGGTCGGGTGGCGTTGCGACAGCCCGGTGGCGCGGCGCGGGCTGGCTCATGCGAAATCGGATTCGCTTCCCGTGTTCGCCCCATCCAGCTAGTTGGATCGAGGCGCTCACGTGCGTAGTCCCCTCATGTCGGCGGCTGTTGCTGCCGCCGCGGTGGTCGCTCTGTCCCCCCCCTCAGCCAGGCATCGGCCGCAGCCCCGGCCGACATCGGCCATGTCGCCTGCTACGGCGGCGCCCTCAGCGTGCAGTTCAACCCCGGCATCACCTTCGCCAGGAAAATCGTGCAGCTGTCCGCCAACGGCAACATGGGTATCTGCACATCCACCTCCCACCCGAAGATCACCGGCGGCACGATCCAATTCCAAGCCAGCCTTCCCGCCCAGTGCCCCGGCCCCTACGGGCCCGGCTACGCCAAGGCGACGATCAACTGGAACGACGGAAGCAAGACGGTCATCGACCAGACGACGTTCCGTGGCGACGCGCAGTCCTTCTCCCTGGAGGGCGGCTCGATCGCCAACGGCAGCTTCGCGGGAGGCACCGCGCGTGCCAATGTCCGTACCACTTCCAATCTGACCGAGCTCGGCGCAGGATGCGTGCTGGGGGGCGTCACCAGCTACGACGCGACGATCGACCAGTTTGCCGTCGGCGACATCTAGGCAGCCGGTCAAAGTTCCCTACGTTGTTCTACGGGACCGGGCGAGCCCTTCGTATGGTTGGCCCACGCCAGGGGCGTCGGGTGTGGCTTTCAAAGTTCTGCCGCTTGTGGCTTCCACTGATTGGCCGCCCGACGCCCCACGACGACTCGGCTGCCAATTAGGTGCGAGCGCGGTGAACTGGTACGCCTTCGCCGTTCAGTTCTGCGACGCTCAGTGACGTCGGACCTCGGGGAGCAACCGCAAGAACGTGTCCAAAGCCCTGGCGGCAACGACTATCGCGCTGTTGCGTACGCCCGCGAGTACCTTCAAGGCGGTCGGTGTGCGCACTGCGCTGCGGGAGTTCGCGTTCAACACGAGGAGGCGCGAGGAGGCGCCGCCGGAAGGCGCAGTGATCCTCAAGTGGGTTGAGCGCAACGCGCTTTCGATGGCCGCATGGGAGGACCCTGCCAAGGTCGACGAGGTACTTCGCGCACTGTCCATCAGGCTCGATGGGACCCCGGCCGCGGCCAGCTCCGTCAAGCGCACGCGGCGCATCCTGAACGTGGCCATGGAGTACGCCGTTACGCACCGGGTTCTGCGCTCAAATCCGCTCCCAAAGGGGAGAGGAACTGCCCCCAAGACGTCGTCTGCGGTTGATAAGCGATCCCTACTCAACGCCGTGCAAGCGGCGCGCCTGCTGGGCTGGATCCGGCATCGTACTCGCGGCGGCGAGCGGTTGCACGCCTTCTTCGCCACGATGTACTACGCCGGGCCGCGCCCGGAGGAAGTCGTAGCGATGCGGGTGGTGGACGTTCATCTGCCTGATGAGGACGCCCGAGACCAGTGGAGCGAGCTCGTGTTCCACACCGCTCAACCAGAGGTTGGCAAGAACTGGACCGACACCGGAGCGATCCACGAAAAGCGAGGCTTGAAGGGGCGGGCCGCGGACGATACGCGGATTGTCCCGCGCACCCATCGCTCACCAGGATTCTTCGCGAGCACATCAAGGCTCAGAAGCTGAAGCCCGGAGATCTGCTGTTCCCGGGTGAGAAGGGCGAGATGCTCGCTGGCTCGGTCATCCGCCGCGCCTGGCGGTCCGCACGGGTCAAGGTCCTCACGCCCGAGGAGTTCGAATCGCCGCTCGGGAAGCGGGTGTACGACCTGCGGCACACCTGCCTCACGAACTGGCTTAACGACGGGGTGCCGGCCGCGCAGGTCGCGGAGTGGGCAGGTAACAGCGTGCCGGTGCTGCTTGCCATCTACACCTGGTGCGTGTCGGGTCAGCTCACGGACCTCAAGAAGCGGATCGAGGCGAGGGGAGAACTTCCAGAGATCCCCGTGTGAGGCTCGCTGAGCCCTCGGAGAACTTCCCCGCGTATTCACCGTGGCCACCCGCAGGAACCGGGTAACAGCCGGACAGTGTCGGACCGCTCCTGCCACCACTCGGGGGCGGTCCGGCTACTGCGATGCGGTGCCGACGCGTACTCTGACCTGCGAAAAGCCCCTCCCGAAGGAGAGGCGGAGAGAGGCGCCCCCGGCAGGACTCGAACCTGCGGCCAAGCGCTTAGAAGGCGCCTGCTCTATCCACTGAGCTACGGGGGCCGGTGTGTGGCCGGTGGCTCGGGACGGATGTGGGGGAGATCCGTGACCTTGCCGGGACCAAGGATAGGGCTCCCGGATCCCTGTCCTTGCTGCTTCGCCTCCGTGGCGCGATGTGGAGGTTCGGTGAAGCGGTCCTGATAATCGCAGGCAGGTACGAATCCTGCACCGCTTTTGGCGTCTCGCGCCCCGGGTGTTGTGCACTCGTTATGCCTGCGCCCCAGTCGTCCCTTCCGTCCCATGGACCGGATGGGCCGCATCGGCGCGCAGAGACGTCCATATGCTTCAGAAAGCCGCCAAAATTGGGCATTCTTCGCATGTGGTGACCTTGGACGTACGGCCTCAGTTGCTCGACGCACTCTCCGCGCTGCGCGACCGTGTCGCCGCCGCGCGCTTTCCCCTCCCTCTCCCGGGGGCGCCGCGTGCGCGTGCCAACCGGGTGGAACTCCTCGCGCAGCTCGACGACTATCTCGTGCCGAGGCTGCGAGACCCCGAAGCCCCCCTGCTCGCCGTCATCGGCGGGTCGACCGGCGCAGGGAAGTCGACCCTCGTCAATTCCCTGGTCGGACGGAAAGTCAGCGAGGCCGGGGTGCTGCGGCCCACGACCCGCACCCCCGTTCTCGTCTGCCACCCCGAGGACCACCGTTGGTTCTCCGGGGCCCGCGTCCTGCCCGACCTCACCCGCGTCTGGACGCCACGGCAGCCCGACGACACCGAACTCGGCGCCTCCGCACCCGCGGACGAAGGCGAACACGTCCTGCGTGTGGAGACCTCCGGCAACCTGCCCCGCGGGCTCGCCCTCCTCGACGCACCCGACGTCGACTCCCTCGTCGCCCGCAACCGCGTACTCGCCGCCCAGCTGATCAGTGCTGCCGACATCTGGATCATGGTCACGACCGCCTCCCGCTACGCCGACGCCGTGCCCTGGCGCCTGCTGCGCAGCGCCAAGGAGAACAACGCGACCCTCGTCACGGTCCTCGACCGCGTGCCCCACCAGATGGTCGCCGAGGTCTCCCGCCAGTACGGGGCTCTGCTCGCCAAGGCCGGACTCGGCGACGTACCGCGCTTCACCGTCCCCGAACTGCCCGAGTCCACCGGCGGCGGCGGCCTCCTGCCGACCACCGCCGTCGCCCCCCTGCGCGCCTGGCTCAGCCACCGCGTGCAGGACCCCACCGCCCGCTGCGCCGCCATCTCCCGCACCGCCAACGGAGTCATCGACTCCCTCAGGGTCCGCACCCCCGAACTCGCCGGCGCCGTCGCCTCCCAGTACGCCGCCGCCCTGCGGCTCACCGCCACGGTCGACGAGACGTACGAGAAGGAGTACGCGCGCCTGCGGACCCGGCTCCAGAGCGGTGGCGTGCTCGCCGGGGACGCCCTCAAGCGGTGGCGCAGCTACCCCCTCGACTGCGCGCCCGCCGAACTGCTCGACGCGCTCACCGAGAGCCTCGGCGCGCTGCTGCTGTGCGCCGTCACCGCCGCCGACGAACGCATCGACGAGGCCTGGCACCGCGATCCCGCGGGCGCGGCGGACGGCCTCGCCGACCGCGACCCCGACCTGGAGACCGCGGAACACCGCATCGGCATGGCGGTACGCCGCTGGCGCCGCATGCTCGAGGAGTACGCGGAGGAACAGGTGCGCACCCTGGACACCACCCCGCCGCCCGACACCGAACTTGTCGCCGCCCTCCTCGCCACCGTCCTCCTAGGCGGGAACCGCGCCCGCAGCGCCGGCGAGAACCTCGCCGACCGCATCGGCGCCCAAGGAGCCCTGTGCCTGCGCGACCGAGGCGGGCGGCTGCTCACCGACTACCTGGACAAGGTGCTCGCCGTGGAGCGCGCCCGCAGACTCGCGCCGCTCGACGCGCTCGACGTACACCCCGAGTCCCAGGCCGAACTGATCGCCGCGCTGTCCGTACTGCAGAAGGAGAGGTGACCGTGGTGACCGCCGTCACGGACCACACCGAGCATGCCGAGCACACCGACCGCGCCGACTACACCGACCGCCCCGACTACACCGACCGCGCCGAGCACACGGATCAGCCCGAGCACACCGATCAGGCCGAGCACGTCGCCGGCACGGAACCGGAAGGGCGCGTGGATCGGACCCCGGAGGGCGCTGACAGCTCCGGCGGCGCGGTCTGGGACGACGGGCTCATCGCCCGGCGCGCCGCGGACTCCGGCGTCTTCGACGTCGAGGCCGTCCCCGGTCCGTACTCCCACGCGGACGAGCCGCACGGCGCCGACGTGGAGCTCGTCGAGCGCCTCGACGCGCTGCGCGAACTCGTCGGTCTCTCCCGCGCCCGCGTCGACGGCGCGGCACTCGCCGAGGCGGGCCACGTGCTCGACCAGGCGGCCGCCCGGCGCCGGCTCTCCGACCGGCACACCGTCGTCGCCATCGCGGGCGCAACCGGAAGCGGCAAGTCGACCCTCTTCAACGCCCTCGCGGGCGTGCCCCTGTCCGAGACGGGACTGCGCAGGCCCACCACCTCCGCGCCCATCGCGTGCAGCTGGACGGACGGCGCGGCGGGGCTCCTCGACCGGCTCGGGATCCCCGGCCGGCTGCGCCGCCGCCCTCTCCAGGGCCAGGGCCCCCAGGACGTGGACGCGCCACTGAAGGGGCTCGTCCTGGTGGACCTGCCCGATCACGACTCGGCGGCCGTCGAGCACCGTGACCAGGTCGACCGGATCCTCGCGCTCGTCGACGCCGTCATCTGGGTCGTCGACCCGGAGAAATACGCCGACGCGATGCTTCACGAGCGCTATCTGCGTCCCCTGGCCGGCCACGCGGAGGTCAGCTTCGTCGTCCTCAACCAGGTGGACCGGCTGCCCGGCGAGGCCGCCGACCTCGTACTCGACGATCTTCGTCGCCTCCTCGACGAGGACGGGATCGCGCTCGGCGAGCACGGCGAACCGGGCGCGACCGTGCTGTCCCTGTCCGCCCTCACCGGCGACGGTGTCGATGAACTGCGCGATTCCCTCGACCAGTTCACGCGCGAGCAGGGTGCCGCCGCCCGCCGCATCGCGGCCGACATCGACGCGGCGGCGCTGCGGTTGCGGCCCGTCTACGCGACCGGACGCAAGAGCGGGCTCAGCGAGGACGCCCGCGAGGAGTTCACCGACCGGCTCGCCGACGCAGTGGGCGCCGAAGCGGCGGGACAGGCGGCCGAACGTGCCTGGCGCCGCAACGCCAACAAGGCGTGCGGCACCCCCTGGCTGCGGCTCTGGCACTGGTACGAGGGCCGGGGCACCCCGAGCACCACGCTGACGGTCAGGCCCGCGCCCTCCGACGACGAGGCGACGGCGCGCCAGCGCGTGGAGCACGCGGTGCGCATCGTGGGCGAGCGGGCGTCGGCGGGGCTGCCGGGGCCCTGGGGGCAGGCGGTGCGCGAGGCGGCGACACGGGGGGCCGAGGGGCTCCCGGAGGCGCTCGACGACCTGGCGGTCTCGGCGGGGGCGCCGCCCGGACGGCTGCCGAGGCCCGGCTGGTGGCCGGTCGCGGTCCTCGCCCAGATCTCCATGACGATCCTTCAGGTCGTCGGAGGGCTGTGGTTGTTGGGGCAGATCATCGGGGTTCTCGACCCGAATCTCGGGGTGCCGGTGCTGCTGATGCTGTGCGGCATCGTGGGCGGACCGTGTGTGGAGTGGTCGTGCCGGATGGCGGCGAAGGGGCCGGCGCGGCGTTACGGGCTCGACGCGGAACGGCGCCTGCGGGAGGCGGCGGCGGGTTGCGGCCGGGCCCGCGTCCTCGATCCGGTGGCCGCCGAGCTGCTGCGGTACCGGGAGGTCCGGGAGCAGTACGTGAAGGTGACGGGATGACCCGGTGACCCTCGCGGACGTGAGTCGCCACCTGGCTGGGTGACGCGGATTTCCACAACCGGCCGGTAGAACACAGGCGCCAGCGGGCTCGTCCCGGCACAGGCACTCTGAGATCGCGACCCGGAACCGACCGGGATCGCGGTACGGACGAGGCCGTGCGGGACGGGCCCGTACGCGTCCGTGCGCAGGGGAGGGGTGGACCGACATGAGCGAGACGACGGTGACGGTCGTGGGGAACGTCGCGACGACGCCGGTGTACCGGGAGCTGCCGAAGGGGCCGGTGTCGCGGTTCCGGCTCGCGGCGACCGCCCGGCGCTTCGACCGGGTGCGTAACGAGTGGGTGGACGGACACACGAACTTCTTCACGGTGTGGGCGTGGGGAGCGCTCGGCACGAATGTGCAGGGCTCGCTGTCCATCGGCGAACCGGTGCTCGTCCAGGGCAGGTTGAGGGTGCGGGACGAGGAGCGGGGCGGGCAGCACTGGACGTCGGCGGACATCCAGGCGTCCACCGTCGGGCACGACCTGTCGCGCGGGACGACCGCGTTCCGGCGCAACCGGGGCCGGCCCGGGCGCCAACCGGACGCCGACGAGCCGTCGTTCGAGATCGAACCGCAAGGGGAGAGCGCCTCGCAAGAAGAGCCCGTCGAGCCCAATGGGCATGGGGAACCCAAGGAACCCAAGCCACCCATGGAGCATGGGGAGTCCGGAGAGCAGAGCGAAGAGCGAGAACCGGCCGCTGTCGGCTGAAAGAGACCGCTGCGCCCTCACAACGCGGCGCGGCCAGAATGCGGCCCGAAGTGCGGCTTATCGGCGAATGAACACCGGTTCCATGCCGTTGATTTGTCGATAAGCCAGGGCCGTAATCATTAGCGGCGATAACGATTCCGAGTCGGATCGTCCTCGTACCGCTCTGACCTGGGGCCTGTGGTGCGCGGCTTCCTTAAGATTCCGGGCGTAGCCCACGGGGCCATTGATTCGGACGTCTGCTCAAGTGTCCGATTCACACGTCGTTCTGTCGGCGGGACGTCACCCCCCTCGTGTCAACGTCTCCCGCCTGAAGGGGAATTCTGTGTTCTCTGCGGTATCTGTGTTGTCGGCGGTCACCCCACGCGGGCGGGGCGCCGCCCGCCTCGCCGCGGCGGCCCTGGTCTCAGGACTCGTGGCCACCGCCGCGATATCCGGCGCCGGTGCGGCCTCTGCGGACGAGGCCCCCCAGCAGCAGGGCGGCGCGACCGCCACGATCGGCGGGCTCAAGACCTACGGTCAGGCCGTCATCCACGACAACGGCCAGGACCAGCCCGTCTCCGCCGGACTGTTCGAGATGTCCGTCGACAACGGCGGCACGCTGCAGACGTACTGCATCGACATCCACAACCCGACCCAGCGGGACGCCAAGTACCAGGAGACCCCCTGGAGCGGCACGTCGCTGAACGGGAACGCGGACGCGGGCAAGATCCGCTGGATCCTGCAGAACTCCTACCCCCAGGTCAACGACCTCGCCGAGCTGGCCCGCAAGGCCGGCGCCGGCAGCCTCACCGAGAAGGACGCCGCGGCCGGCACCCAGGTCGCCATCTGGCGCTACTCGGACGGCGCGGACGTGGACGCGGTCAGCCCCGCGGCGGAGAAGCTCGCCGACTATCTGCAGAAGAGCGCCCAGCCCCTCGCCGAGCCGAAGGCCTCGCTGAACCTGGAGCCCTCCGCCGTCTCCGGCCGCGCCGGTGACCGGCTCGGCCCGGTCACGGTCCGTACGAACGCCGCCGCCGTGAGCGTGACGCCGCCCGCCGACGCGGCCGCCAGCGGGGTCAAGATCGTCGACAAGGACGGCAAGCCCCTGACGTCCGCCGCCGACGGCGGGCAGCTGTTCTTCGACATCCCCGAGGGCGCCGCCGACGGCACGGCAGCGCTGACGGTGCAGGCCTCGACCACCGTGCCGGTCGGCCGGGCCTTCGCCTCCGAGACCCGCAGCCAGACGCAGATCCTCGCCGGCTCCAGCGAGTCCACGGTCTCCGCGACCGCCACGGCGAACTGGGCGAAGGAGGGCGCTGCCCCCGCCCTGTCGGCCCAGAAGAACTGCGCCAAGGGCGGCGTGGACATCACGGCGACCAACAAGGGCGACGAGCCGTTCACCTTCAAGCTGATGGGCCTTGAGCACACCATCGCGGCCGGTGCCTCGCAGACGGTGACGATCCCGCTGCAGGAGGACCAGGCGTACGACTTCACGATCAAGGGTCCGAACGGCTTCGAGAAGCGCTTCAAGGGCGTCCTCGACTGCAAGACCGAGAGCAGCACGGGCGGCAGTGAGCACCCGTCGTCGCAGCCCAGCCCGGCCTCCGTGGGCGGCACCGGCATCAAGTCCGGCGACCTCGCCGAGACCGGCAGCTCGAACGCCACCCCGCTGATCGCGGGCATCGCCATCGGCCTCCTGGTGATCGGCGGCGGAGCGGTCTTCCTGGTCCGCAAGAAGAAGGCCCCGACCCAGGACTGACCCCCACCACGCCTGACCACGGCCCCGGCCCGCCTCCTCGGCGGCCGGGGCCGTATGAGTTCCCGGGCGACGACAGCCGGTGACTGTTCAGCTACCGAGACGACCCAGGAACGGCCAGGTCATGGACCCGTGGCCGTACTCGTTTCCCCCATGGGGTAGCCGTCAGGCAAGATGGGGTGTTACTTGCCGCGAGAGGGCATGAAAAGGCCCCTCACCAGGCGGTTTCCCGTCGATGAGGGGCCGTGTCAGGCGGCTTGGGCCGTCTCTGGGCCGTCGTGGGCGTGACCGGCGGCCCGGTACATCGCACTGATGGCTTTGCGGGTCCGGGTCTCGCTGCTCGGCATCAGGTGCGTGTACACGCGGAGCGTGAAACCTGGATCGCCGTGACCGAGGTACAGGCTCAGCGCCTTGATGTTCTCCCCGGCGTCCAGGAGGACCGAGGCGTAGAAGTGCCGCAGGGCATGCATGCCGTGCTCGCGGGCCGCCGCGTACCGCTGCCCCTTCTCGGGAACCGGGATGATTCCGGCGGACGCCAGCGCGGGTTTCCACGATTGATCGTTGAACCCGTTGCTCCAAAGGGCAGCGCCGATACCGCTCGTGAAGACGAGCCGATGCGTAACCCTCGGCCCGGTCGGCGTCAGCCAGGGCAAGGTCACTTCAACCGGCGGGAATCGCTCCATGTGGTCGGCCAAGGCCGCCAACACCTCGGGGTCCAGCGGCACGTCACGGAGCTTGCCGCGCTTGGGCGGCGCGAAGACCAGCGATCCGCGGACCTTCTTGACCTGCTGCCGCACGTAGAGCCAGCCGAGATCACCGAGGTTGTCGACCGCCAGACCGAAGATCTCGCCTTGACGGAGTCCACAACCCGCGCCAACGTCCGCCACGGCCCGGTAGCGCTCAGGCAGTCCGGTCCGCACGGCAAAAACCTGCGAAGCCGACCATGGACGGACGCGTGTCGGCGCGGGACGCGGCGCCTTGACCGATCGAGCCCGACAGGGATTTGAGGCGAGCAGACGGTCATCTACGGCCGCCGTGAGCACGGAGGAGACCGCATCGAAGATCAGACGCCGGTACGAGGCTGACGCCACGGCATCTTCGAGCTGACGATTCCAGTCTCGGATGTGCTCCGGCTGGAACGAACCGATCGGGCGCGTTCCCAGGTAGGGCAGGGCATGAAGCCGTAGGCGGCCCTCGACTGCGGCCCGGCTCGTCAGGTCGGTGGTCAGTGCCGCGATCCATCGTTCGGTGTACTCGCGGAAGGTCGTCCGACCGGCACGCGGGTCGATGTACTGGCCGCGAGCCATGTCAGCCTCAATGTTTGTCAGCCAGGCGTCGGCCAAGCGCTTTTGCTTGTCCGGGAAGCTCTTCGACTTCTCGGTGCCGTCCGGGCCGACGTAGCGGGCGCGGTAGCGGAGACCCATGCCGTACCGGTCGCTCTTCACCTTGCGGGTCTTGCCGTCCGCTCCGGTCTCGACCTTGTACCAGCGGTCTTGGATGTGTCCGGCCATCAGGCGGCAGCCCCTTCCTGCAGGGATTCGACCCAGGTTCGGACGTCATCCGGGTCGTAGCGCAGGTGCCGGCCGACTCGGAAGCCACGGGGACCGACGCGCTTGCGACGCCACTGGTAGACCGTTTCGACGCTGGGCAGGTCGAACATCTCCACCAGGTCGTCAGGCGTCAGGTAGCGGACGGGGAGCCGTGTTGCCATGGTCACCACTCCCTCTCGCCGGGGGCTGCTCGAAGTTCTTCCCGGGCGGTTTCGCGGTTGTGCTGTAGGTCGCGGGCGATGGTGGCGGCGAGGGCGGATTCGCCGGGGGTGTGGCCGTGGCCGGCGTACTGCCAGTCGGCCAGGACGAGGACGGTATCCGGCTCGAAGTCGGGCGTGCCGAGGGCTTCGCGTTCTTGGGCGGCGCGGAAGTCGGCGCGGGCCTGGCGGAGTTCGCCGAGGGTGGTCGAGTAGCGGCGGGACTTCGAGGAGAAGTGGCCCCGGAAGCCGAGCATGTGAGCCCAGGCCCAGAGGCGCCGGTCCGGGTAGAGCGGGTCGAGTGTCTTGCAGGCTTCGATCAGGCGGCGGGTGTGGTCGGGGATCTGGTGGCGGTCGAGTTCGGCGAGTTCGCCGATGCGGCGGTCGAGGGTGCCGGTGTTCTCGGCGGCCTTGGTGGCGTACTTGGCGACGTAGGAGGCGACGGCCTGTTCGGTGATGTCGGAGCCGTCGCCGAAGGCTTTGACGGGGCGTACGTCGAGTTGGGTGCCCCAGCGGAAGGTGCGGGCCGGTTGGTCGTCGGCGGCCGGGACGGACACGGACGTGTAGCTGTGGGCTGCGGCTGCGTGGATCGCGTCGGTGAGGAGCGTGACCGTGGCCCAGGACGGCGGCGGCGTCTCGGGTCCTTCCGGGCCGTCGATGCGGATCACGGCATGGAAGTGCAGGGCACCGCGCTTTTGGAACTCGGCGACCTTGCCGTACGAGAGCCGGGCCGACTCCTTCAGCTCTCGTTGGGAAAGGCCGGCGCGGGCGGCGATCTCGCGGCGGAGGCGGGTCGTGAAGCGCATCCACAGGTCGCCTGCGTGGTTGTTGAAGAGGACGGCGGCGGCGTAGTCGTACGTCGTCGGGTCGAGGGCCGTGCCCAGGGTCGGGTCGTCCGAGACGTGGTGAGTCCCGCAGCGGCAGACGCCTCGGTCGGGGCGGTTGTGGACCGGGCCGAAGGACGGGGCGGTGAGGGTCGCGAAGATGCGGGGGTGGTCGCGGACCGTGGAGGGGACGTCGCGGTTGTCGTCTCCGGCGAGGCCCGCTCGGATGAGGTGGTAGGTGTCGCCCGCGTAGGTCCAGGCGCAGGAGGGGCAGCGGGAGGCGCGGCGGTTGCCGCAGGCGAGGCGGAGGCGGCCGCCGGGTTCGGTTTCGGTGGAGTAGTGGTGCAGAGTCTCGCCGGTGGTCTTGTCCTTGGTGAGGGTCCAGCCGGTGAGATGGATGGGGTCGGAGCAGCCACCGGTGCGGCGGATCTGGTCCTGCCAGCGGTCGAAGTCGGAGGCCGAAGCCACCCTCAGCAGGTCGCCGAGGGTGATCGGGTCGAGCAGGGCGTCGGGCACGGGAGCCCTCTCGTGCCCGTGCGGGGAGCGGGTCCGGTGGGCCATGCTGGTGGTTCCTTCCGGTTCTTGGATCGGTGGGGGCACGACTCCCGGGCGGTGGATGCTTGGCGGTATCAGGCCGCCCGGGGGCCGGTTAGCGGCGCTTGGTGTCGCTGTTCATGAGCGAGCGGATGACGAGCGCGGTGATGGCGGTTGATCCGGCGGTGATGGCGACCGCGAGGAGCAGCGAGACCAGGACGGCGCCCAGGACCAGGACGACGGTCGTGCCGCCGACGACGAGCGTGATCAGTCCGCCGGACGTGAGCTGAATCGTGGGGCGGTTCGAGGTCGGCGCGGCGGTCGGCGCGGCCACCGGGGCGGATGGCGTGATGGCAGTCGGCTCGACGACGGCGGGCGGGGTGATCTGGCCGGTCGGGACGGGCATGGTCGGGACCTTGGGGCGCAGCATCGGGGCGTTCTCCTTTCGGCGGGCGGTTACTTGACGGCGGTGTCGATGGCCGGGGCGAGGAGGTAGCCGCCGAGGAGCAGGAGGGCGACGAGCCACCAGGGCGGGCGGATGAGCTTGATGCCGACCACGCCGACGCAGGCGACGAAGAACCAGAGCGGGACGTCCATGGCTATCTCCTCAGCGGACCTTGCAGCGGTGGGTGCGGGCGGCGAGCTGGGCGGCGGACTGGCTGGAGTAGTCCGAGGACCAGCCACAGCGGTCGGCCGTGCACACGGCGGCGTGCTTGGTGCGGCCGTGACGGTCGCGGTGGGTGCCGATCTGGACCGGGCCGATCTGCAGCACCGAGTGGAAGTGGTCGTGAGCGCGCACGGTGGTTCTCCTTTCAGGTCAGGTGAGTTGAGCGGCGATGGCGTCGGCCAGCTGGGGCGGGACGCCGAGGCGGGCGCGCAGGGTGTCGGTGTCGATCGCGGTACCGGTACGGGTCTGGTGGTCATCGGCGACCTTGCGGGCATGGGCGACGAGGGCGGCCGGGACGGCGGGGGCGGGATCCGCGAGTTCGGCGGCGGCCGGGAGAGCTGGGGCTTCCTCGCGGGCCGGGGGCTCGACGGCCTCGGGGGTCGGAGGTGTCGGCTCCTGGATCTCGGGTTCGGGTTCCGGGGCGGCCGTGGGTGCCGGCGGGACCGGCGCGGTCGGTATCGGTGTGGTGGTGTGGGCGAGGAGCGTGCCGCCGAGGAAGGCGATCGCGGGCCATCCGGCGACGCCGATCCGGAGCCAGGCGGGCGGGTGCTCGACGTCGAGCAGTCCGGCGGTGGCGACGTTGGCGCCGAGTGAGGCGAACAGCGCGACGGCGAACCAGCACCAGGCGAGCCGGGATCGGCGGTCGGCGCGGAGTCGGCGCCAGGCGGCGACCAGGAGCAGATCGACGCTGACCGGGTAGGCCCATGCCTTCCAGCCGTCTTGTCCGGCAGCGGCGGCCAGGTCGTGGAGGTGGGCGAAGGAGAGGGCTCCGGCGATGACGGCCTGGACGAGGACGGCGTCCGGGCGGAGCGCGGTTCGGGCCGTCAGGGGTCAGTCCTCCGTGGGGTCGTTGCCGTCGCGGTGCGGCATGGGCGGCAGGACTCCGATCGGGAGGGACAGGGCGAGCGCGGGGGCGAGGACTTCGACGAACGCGGAGTCGGTCTCGTAGCGCCGCTCGTAGAGGTCCAGTGCGCCGAGGAGGGCGGCGGTGCGGGCGAAGTCCTCGTTGGCGTCCATGGGTTGGCCTCCTGTTTTTGGCATGGGCGGGGTAGGGACGTGGCGCGGGGCGGTCGCGCCGACCGTGGAGCGGGGAGAGGTCAGGCCGTGACCGGGGTGGCCTTGGTGAGCGGCACGGTGGTCGGGGAGGACGCGGCGACGGCGGGCCGGAAGGCGGCGAGCGCTGGAAGGTCCGGGGCGCGGTCGGCGTGGGCGTTGCAGAGGTTCACGGCGTCGCGCAGCGAGGTGTGCGGGGCGCGGATGCGGGCCCAGCCGCCGGTCGAGTCACCGGCGACGGCGATGCCGGGGGTGTCGGGCGAGATCTGGATGGCGGCGATCACGGCGTCCGGGGAGATGTCGCCGAAGGCCATGTTGGCGCTGGTCTCGTCGTTGACGCGGTGCGCGGTACGGCCGGTGAGCTGGGCACGGAGCATCGTGATGCCCTTGCCGAGTTCGGAGCCGAAGCGCTGGCCGCAGATCTCCAGATAGATGCCGGCCGCGCGGCCGAGCTGGGCGAGGCGGACCAGGGCGGTGATGATGCGGTCGCGGCGCTTCTCCTCGTCCTTGCTGGCGAAGAGGGCGAGTTCGGCGACCTCGTCGACCAGGACGACGACCGGGGTTGGGCGCAGGTCGGCGGGCAGGTCCCAGATGTCGGCGGCGATCTCCGCGTCCGGGACGGCGACGCTGACGCGCTGTTCGGCGCGTATGAGCTGGTAGACGTCGGCCATGTGGACGACGAGGGCTTCGAGGAGGTCGAGCGCGGTGTCAGGGTTGTCGGCCAGGGCCGAGAAACGGCGGGCGAGCGGGAAGAGTTCGACGCCCTGTTTGCAGTCGATGCCGACCAGAGCGACGTCGAGCGGGGCCAGGCCGCAGACGAGATTGCGCTGGTAGACGGACTTGCCGGACTCAGTGGCGCCGTGGGTCAGGCCATGCGGAACGGCGCGGTAGTCGCGGTAGTGGATCGCTCCGTCCTCGCGCAGGGCGACCGGAACGCGGAGCGGTGACGTGCTCGCGGAGGCCTTGGGGGCAGGCATCTGGACCCGCTGGAGGACGTCATAGCCGGTCATCCTCAACTCGACCACGCCGGATCGGAGTTCGCGAGAACTGACGCCGTACATCGCAAAGGAGTGGCGCAGACGGTCGGTGGCGGCGGAGAAGTCGAAGGCGTCCTGTCCGGGGCGGAGCTTGAGCCGTAAGACGAGGCCGGTCCGGGTGGGACGCAGGCGCTGGATGCGCGGCGAACGCGACTCCGGTACGGGCCGGTTGGCCATTCGGGCGAATGCGAGGCGCTAGCGCGAGGGCGGGACCGTGAGGCCGCAGGCCTCCATCACGGAGGTGTAGCGGACCAGGAGCCGCACCGAGGCGAGTACGGCGCCGAAGCAGAGCCAGTACCAGGCGGGGCGCCGCCACCGCAGAAGACCTGCGGCGACGGTCACCACCACGAGCATGATGACGATGAACTCGCCCATGTTCAGGCCGCCTTGGCCTTAGCCGCACCGGCGACCAGCGACCAGCGAGGTGACGGCGACGGCACGGAAGGCGATGCCGTGCCGCTTCTGGCCGTTGAACTCGTTCTCCCACGGGCGAGCGATCAGGCCGGTGAGCGCGACCGGGGTACCCATGGTCAGCTCGTCGGAGACGCCGGTCTCGGGGACGGTGACGGACAGGATCTCCACCTCGTCGTTGGCCGCGAACATCACGTCCACGGTCATCAACTTGCCGCCGGTCTCGGCATCCAGGGCGATCTCACCGGTCCGGCGGTCCTTGATCTTGGTCTGCGGGGTCTTGGCGACCATCACGGTGGCGGAGGAGGTGTCGACGGGAATCTGACGCACAGAGGATCACTCCTATGTAGAGGTTGAACTCCGTCACTCATATACATGAGTGACATGAAGAAGAGTGCATCACTCCTATACATGAGTCAACCCGCCGCGACGGATAAGTCACGGCGGGCTGCAAGGAGTTGAGCGCGCGTCAGTCGGCGGCGGGGATCCGGTACTCGAAAACGAACTGGTCAGCGGCCATGAGGGTGTCGCACACCTCGACCACGCGACCTTCGGTCGTACGGGCCTCACGGATCAGATGGACCACTGGCGCACCGGGGCTCAGCGCCAGTTCGGACGCCTCTGCCTTGGAGGCCGGCCGCGCTTGCAGCGTCTCGACGAACTCGGCGAACTCGTGTCCATGGTCTTCAAGTCGGGCGTAGATGCCACCGCCGCCGGGGTTCTCGGCGAACAGCTCGGGGATGTCCTTCACCACGTCCCACGGAAGGTAGGAGGAAGCGGTCTCGACCGGAGTGCCGTTGCGGAAGTAGAGGCGGCGACGCGCGAGGACCTGAGTGCCGGCCGAAACCCCGAGCCGCTCGGCCGCATCCTCCGGGGCCTCCATCGGCCCGATGTAGAGAACACTGACCTTGGCAGTGGCGCCGGACTGGGCGGACTCGGCGAGGTAGGCAGCCTTGCCGCTCTGGCGGTGCGAGCGGCGGAAGCGATCCGAGGAGCGATGCCGCACCGGTGGCCGGTCCTTCACCATCGAGCCCTTGCCGTGCCGGGTCTCCACGAGCCCACTGGCCCGCACCTCGACCATGGCCTTACGAATCGTGCCGCCTGAGACCTCGTAGCGGTCGACCAGCTCCGACTCACTCGGCACCATGTCTCCGGGCTTGAGGACTCCGCCCCTGATCTGCTGAACGATGTCTTCAGCGATCTGCACGTACCGAGGTACGGCCCTCCCCTCTCCTGCTGCAGTTCCCATAGTCCTTCTCTTCCTCCTATGCTCCTGTACATGAGTAACAGCGCCAAGGAAGGCCAGTCAACGCCACTGCACTCCGTGTCCGTAGCCGGAGTGGTGGTCCGCGACGATGGCCGACTGCTGGCGATCCGCCGTGCGGACAACGGGCACTGGGAACTGCCTGGCGGTGTACTCGAACTCGAAGAGACTCCCGAGGCAGGCGTACGCCGCGAGGTCTGGGAAGAGACCGGCATCCACGTAGAGGTGGACGAGCTGACCGGGGTCTACAAGAACACGACCCGAGGCGTCGTAGCCCTGGTATTCCGCTGCAAGCCCGCGGGCGGCATCGAGCGAACGTCGAGTGAGTCGACGGCCGTTGAGTGGCTGACCCCCGACGAGGTCACGCAGTACATGGCGGAGGTCTACTCGATCCGGCTCCTGGACGCCCTCGATGGTGCCGGCCCTCATGTGCGGAGCCATGACGGCAAGCACCTGACCCCGGCGCGATAGAACCTTCCCTACTTCATCAAGGCCCGCGCACGGCGCGGGCGCGCGCCGCCTCTGCGGCGCGGCCTGCCTCCTGTCTGCGCCCCGGCTGGCCGCGCCCGGCGGCGCGCTAGCGAGCTGCGGGCATGAAGTGGGAGACACCCTCTGTGGCTGGGGCGGCCGGCTCCACGGCTTTAGGCAGCCACTTTGGGGCGAGCCTCTAAGATCACGGCCCCAACGTCGTGCTTTACCGGGCAGGTCCACAGACTGCCCGACTCGCCGGAAGCTTAAGGGGCCATGATCACTCGCCCCGAAGCAGCTCCAGCCCAAAGCCGTTCCACCGCCCTCTACTTCTTCACGCCAGGCCCAGTCATGCACAGGAGGCGTTAACCTGTGATCGCAAGTTGTGCCGCCAGAACGGGGACCATGTGTCGCTACTACAAATCCCTCTCACCGAAGACGAGTTGCCAGGTATCTTCAAGTCGGCTGACGAAATTTCAAAGCAGTCGCAGAAAGAGTACCTGCGCTGGACTCGCGGACGACTCCAGTTGGCCGTTACAGCAGCTGCTGCCGGCATCATTACAGCTAGCAGCAAAGATGGAACCTGGGTCGAGAAGCTCTTCGTGAGTGTGGCCCTAGTTTCCTTTATCATCGCGCTGATGCTAGAAATTCATCTCTTGCGAGACAGGCCTGAAGAGCGCTGGTATCACGGACGAGCGGTAGCAGAGTCCGTTAAAACGCTTGCTTGGCGATACATGGCGATAGCGGAACCGTTCCCGATGGGTCTCTCAACCGACAGGGCCGAAGAAGTCTTGTTGGCCCGGATTCAGGATCTTTTCAGAGAGGCGTCCCCAAACCTACCTGGACTCTCTGTCGGCGTTACCCAAGTCACGTCGAGAATGCGCCAGGTTAGGGACTTGGAACTAACCTCTCGCAAGGCAACCTATCTAGAATTTCGTGTATCAGATCAGCAGGCGTGGTATGAGAAAAAGGCCAAAGAGAATGAGCAAAACTCGAAGCATTGGCGATTCACGCTAATCTCGCTCGAAATATTCGGAATCATTGCAACCGTCGTCGCTCTGCTAGATATCTCGCCAATTGACATGGAAGGTGTCATCGCTGCCGCCATCGCCGCCGGGGGTGCTTGGCTGGAGGTTAAGCAATACGACAACCTGTCCTCAGCTTATGCGCTAACTGCAGCTGAGCTGGGATTCGTGCGAGCGACGGGTGAAAGTATCTCGGACCAAGATAAGTGGTCAGACTATGTAATTTCAGCTGAGCAAGCTATTAGTCGAGAACATACCATGTGGTTGGCTCGCAGAGTAGGGCTCAGAGCTGCTAGGAGGAACGAATGAATCTCGACTACCACAATAGGATAGCCCAGGCTCGTCTGACCGAGATCTCACGCCAGCTTGAGTACAAGGCAGACTCATCCGTTCGCCATAAATGCTTCCTTAGCTATCACGCAGTGGATGCGGAAGAAGTACTCGCCTTCGTCGAGTCATTTGGCGACTACTTCATTCCGCGGGCCATCGGCGTATCAGAGGACGATCCCGTAATCGAGAGCGAAGACAATGACTACATCATGGACCGAATCCGGAGCAAGTACCTTGCCAATTCTACTGTCACGATAGTCATGGTCGGGAAGTGTACCTGGGCTAGGAAGTTCGTTGATTGGGAGATTTATAGCTCTTTGCGCAAGGATAAGGTCAATCGCCTAAATGGGTTGATGGCCATTCAGTTGCCTTCGGGTAAAAATGCTGGCGGGGCTCTTCCCTCCAGGGTGAATGACAACGTAATTAGGGAGAACGGGAAAGATGTTGGGTACGCAAGATATTACGCGTACCCAAACAGTGGCTCAACGGTGCAAAGCTGGATTCAAGACGCTTTTGACGGGCGGCAGACCAGGGAGCGACTTATCCGCAATAGTCGCGCACGGAAGAAGATTAATTCTTATTGTCCGTGACTGGTGCCATGTCCGGTGAGGCAGGGGGCGGTTCGAGTGGTGACATCGAACTGCCCCCTGATTGTGCTCGAGGCGCACTGGCTACAAGTCGGGCCTGCCCCGCCCTCTAGACGGCCGGACGATTAGTCTTAAGCGCGTCTATCAACCGCCCGACTGCGGAATCAAAATCGCCGCGACTGCGAGTCGCTCCTCGGAAATCACCGACTACTCGGCGACCCACCCTCTCGGCAAGTACTGGATGTACCTTCTTCCAGCCATTCATAACATAATCGTCCAGCATGATCGGCAGAAGGTACGTTGCCCCGCCGTCACGCGACTCTCGATCGAAGGTCTCCTGAATCTCATGCAGAACTCCAGGGCGATTCAGTGATGCTTCTGAGCAAACCAGGATGACCCGATCATGCTCGGCTAGGCGACGATATATTTCGCTGTCAATCCGTTCACCGATGGTAGCTGACTCCGGGAAGAAGAATGCGACCACCCCATGCTCTCTAAGGGCCTCGTATATTTCTCTTGCGAATCCTTCGTCAGGTCCACCGTAGCTTATAAAGGTGGTTTGCATGAGGCTCCTTATTAGTGACTCACCCAGAGCCCGAGCGCAATCAATCATGTATTCTGAAAATAGGGGAGGAACGCCACAAGCGCGCATGAATCGCTTGAGCCCCGGATGCCTGTAGGACTTCATTACTGTCCGAGCGTCAATGTTCGACGGTCCGCCGTGATCTATCTTTTTCGTGTCACATAGTATGCTCACGTCCGTGTCGCCAAGGTTTGTACTACTCAGGTGAATTCCCTCACACGTAGCGCCCTTCAGTGCAGCATCCGTGACTCGCGCATTTCCTAGATTGGCATGTCGCAGATCTGCTCCGGTAAGGTCTGCGCGATTTAGTGCTGCACCTGTTAGATCGGTCCGGAACATAATGGCTCGAACGAAGGAAGCGCCGATCAAATCCGTAGCATTGAAGGCGGCGTGACTGAAATTTGCCTGCTCCAGATCTGCAGCCTTAAATTGTGTATGGGTCAGATAGGCGTGTGTGAAATTGGCGCCTTTCAGAGACGCTCCAATGAAGGATGCGCCACGCAGGTTCACTCCCGAGAAGTCCGCGTCGATCAGCTTAATATCTCTGAAGTCCCGACGGCCGTGATCGTAAGCCTCGACAACTTCTTCTTCCGATCTGGGTGCTGGACGCTTCCCCATAAGAACCCTTTCCGAGATCGCCCCCGATGGACATCCTGGGCGCGATGGATGCTCATAGCCTCTACTGGCACTAAGTATCCTCGAGCCGAGCCTCCGACCTTCAGCCGGCAACCCGTGAATCGAGCAGTTGGTATCCCCGGTTCAGGGTCAAGCTCAAGCGAACAATCCCAACGGAGCTACCAATCGTCGCCGTTATCCCGGCGATCTTGAGGGTGAGCGGTGCGTCGGTGAACCACCACCACCCGACAATCAACGTCGCAGAAAACAGCAGGAACGAATGGAACCCTGCGCGGAACACGCCTCGGCGTCCCGTCTGGGCAGTACCGGGAAGGGTAACCTCCATCGCGTCGAGTTCCGGGACGATCTGCGCGCGAAAAGATCGACGGGCTCGCGCGCGGTGTGTCCCCCTGTAGGGGCTTCCGGCGGCCTCAGGCAGGGATAGCCGGGCGGTCCAGTCCTCGTCAAATCGGATCAGCCCACGCAGCGGCCAATCACCGTGCCTCCCGACCCGCAGTGAGCGCTGCAGAGTTGGAGGAAGCTCCGGCGCTCGGTTGGGTGCCGTCGAAGCCGTCCGCCAGCCTCTCTTTTTGGCCTGCTTATGGAAACGACGGGTGGCTTCACGGCGAAAGTTCTCGTACTCGTCAGGGTTATCTTGCATCAAGAGCAGGACTTGCTGGGGCGGCATCAGCCGCAAAATCTCTGTGTACTCCCACAAGGTGCCCTCGTACCGTTTGCGGTCGGAGCCGATAGCCGCCACCATAACGACCAGCCTGGCGTTCTTTATGGCATCGGTGACCACGGATTTCCAATTGTGGTTCGTGACGTAGACGCGGTTGGCTCCTAGGAACGGCTTGTCCTCGCCAGGACGGCCGACCGCGACGACCGGCCCGAATCGGCTCAGTTCGGCGACGTTGCGTTCCTCGATTGTCCGGAATGCGCGATCTGCATCGGCGTACCCCAAAAAGTTTCCAAGAGACCACCACTGGCGCCAATCGCTTAGCGGTGCGGTCCTACCAAAGTCCGTGTCCTTGTCAAAGGCGCGTAGGTAGAGGACGTACTGCCCGGTGGGATAGCTGTCGAAGGATGTATCGGCCGGCACCATGCCTCGACGGGCGCGCAGGTGAAACCGCCGAGCGTCGTAACGCTGAAAGCCACCAAACACGCAGAAGGCAACCCCCAACAGGACATAGGACCACTGCGCGCCATGCTGGAAGCCGAGGAACAGACACACGGGCCCGCAGGTGAGGGACCCCATGGCGATGAATCCGACGCAGAGAGCGCAGCGTATGTCTCTCCGAACGTCACGCGGGACTAGGCCAGCTGCCAAGAGTGACGGGACTAAGTCCGCGCCGCGTGCACTTTGGTCAACGGTCATCCGCGTGCTCATTTCTTAATACGCGGCCAGGTACTGCCGAATGAACCGCCGTGGCGAGGGTTTACTTCGGCACACGGTCGGCAGTGTTCCGCAGCATGGCGCGGTTGTTATTTCTCATGGGTGCTTCTTCCTGAGAACCGCTTGGCAACGCCCATCAAGTCGTTTCTTGGCTCAAGAGCCTGTGCCTGATTTTTCCATAACTACGGTTCGGCTGGGCCTCGTTGACCTAAGTCGCGTGGCCGGACAACAGGGGTGCAGGGGTTGCGCCAAGTGCCATCTAGCCTGTAGCCCCTCTGCGCATGCCACAGGCGTGCCACGTAGCGCGGTCAACCACGGTCAACGGCGGGTCGCCACAGTCGAGATGTGCAGGTGAGCTGGGCTGGCTCTGCAGCCGGAGCGACCTGGGCATCCTGGTCGCAGATCACAGCCGCCCTTACAGGGCAGCGCTCCACCCTCCCAAGCTCAGGTGAAGGGTGAAATCTGCCGGCTCGCCAAGTGCTCGAGTGTGGCTTCGACGCACGCCTCGGCGGACGACAGGTCAGTCCTGAAGAACGCTTCCGCCCCCAGAGCGCCGCCGGAGACGATCACCATCCAGCGGTGCCCCTGTCCGCGCTCACCATCAGCCTTGAAGACCACCGAGCATCCTCGCTCGGCCAACCACTCCATCAGTTCCACGAGGTCCACGACCGACCCCTCCCAGGCCCGTCGAGGACGAACCGTAGCGCACCCGATTGGCACCAGAATGACCGGTCAAAAGCGGTCACCACGAGCCGCTCAGACACTACTCAACTCACTCTAGATGGGGCCGTTTCCCCAGGTCGGCGCCTCAATCGCTCTCAAGCGATCAGTGATTCCCAAGCTCATGGCGCAACGAGACTTGAGCAGGAGCCTGTAGATCCGAGGACGGAGCACGCGCACACGACACTCCGTAGCCGGCTGATCAACCAGTGTTCGGTTCAGGGCGCCTGTCCTAAGGTGAGGCTGTTCACGATGTGTTATGGAGGGGGACAGACATGGAACCGGAGATCGCTGCGTTAGCGGGCACCGCAGGAACAACACTCGTCACTCTGCTGGCAACTGACACCTGGCACAGCATCAGGGACGGGCTCGTCTCGCTGTGGCAGCGCGTCCGGCCCGACAGAGCGCCGGCCATCGCCGACGAACTCGGTGCGACCCGAGATGAGCTGCTCGCCGCTCAGGCCGAAGGCGACCGGGAGGCCGAAGCTGAGGTCAGGGCGGAGTGGCAGGGCCGGATCCGGCGGCTGCTCGCCGCCCATCCCGAGCTGACCGAAGATCTGCGGGCCATGCTCGCTGAACTGGCTCCAGATGATGTTGCGGTGCCTGCGGTGACGCAGCATGCCACCGCCTCCGGACAGGCGCGGGTTTACCAATCCGGCCGCGACATGCGCATCAGCGGGGTGGAGGGTGCATGAGTGAGGATGCTTCGCTGCGTGCCGCGGCTTATGGGCAGGGGCGAATCTTCCAGTCCGAGCGAGACATTCAAATCACCGAACATCACCACCATGGCGCGCCGGACACGTCAGCGTCGGCTATCGGCCCTGCCTCGGTGAGGGTGGCGCTTTCGGCGCCGTTGCGTGCGGCGCTGCGCGACAGGGAGGAGCTGCGTGAGGAGCTCCTGGCAGCGCTGGGCGCTGGTGGCGGGGTGCACGTGCTGCACGGGTTCGGTGGGTGCGGGAAGACCGCCGTTGCTCGGTGGTTGTTCGATCAGGCAGCCCTATCCCGAGTGGCGTTGTGGGTGGATGCTTCGACCGAGTCACAGCTTCGCGCCGGCATGCTGGCGGTGGCTGCGGACCGAGGGGCGTCACCGGAGGAGGTACGGGCCGCGCAGGAAGGTCGGCGGGCCGCAGCCGATCTGGTGTGGCAGCGGCTCGATGTCTCCCCGGAGCCATGGCTGCTGGTACTGGACAACGCGGACGACCCGCGACCCCTGCGAGATGGATGGCTACGCGACTCTCCCCGGGGGACGGTGTTGGTGACCTCCCGGCAGGCCGCCGATCCCGCCTGGACCGGGGTGAGGGCAAGGATGCATCGGGTAGATGTACTGCCAGCTCTGGAAGCAGCGCAGCTGCTTCACGACCTGGCACCCGGAGACCACCAGCCCGAAGCAACGGTGCGATTGGCGCAGCGGTTGGGGTGCCATCCGCTGGCGCTGACCTTGGCCGGTGGGTTCCTCTCCCAACAGCTACTCGAAAACTGGACGGTCGAGGAATACCTGGAACGGCTAGGCGAGGATCCTGTTGCCCTGCTGGACCGAGGCGCGGGCCTGGAGAGCGGGGCCCGGGAGCGGCTGAGTCGCACCTGGCAGCTCTCGCTCGACGCCTTGACTCAGCGGGGCCTGCCCGAAGCAATGGCCGTATTGCGATTGTTGGCGTGCTGGGGACATGCTCCGGTGCCTGTGGCGTTGCTGGCCCCGTCGGCAGTAATGACTGTGGACGTACCCGGGCTTGCGGCGGAGCGCATCGAAGCAGGACTGAACGGCCTGCTGTCGGCATCACTAGTCGACCTCATCGAAATACCCGGTGGTGTTGGCGGACGGCGAATACGGTGCGTGACAGTGCACGGTCTCTTGCTGGAAACGATCGCGGCGGGCGTACCTGAAGAGCAGCGACCAGAGCTGTATGGGGCAGCCGCCATACTGGTAAACCGGGCCGTACTCCACGGCGGAGACGCGAGCACGGCGCGATTGGTGGAGCCGCATCTCCTCGCGCTGCTGGAGAACAACGTCAGCTCTAGCAGAGTGCTGGACGCCGCACGCCGAGTACGAGAGACCTACGACGCCGCGGGGCGATCGGCGGACGCTCTCCCCTTCGCTGCAGAAGTAGTTAGGGCTCTCTCAAGGGGAAAAGCAGCCGAGGACGTCGTGGCAGTTGCTGACGTCATCGCATTGGGGGAGATCATTCACCTGAGCGGGGACTTCGCTGGAGCGGAGCCCGTACTCAAGAGGGCGCTGGATGCGGCGACGGCACGGGCAGAGGAAGCGCCGCTGCTCCAGGCCGACGCATGTGTTCAGTTGTCGCTGTGCTATGGCAAGAGCGACCGGAACGCTGAAGCTATACGGCTCCTCCATCGGGCTGGCGAAATCAGGCAACGCGTCCTGGGACCGACGCACGCTGACACCGTGGAGACGTTGGTTCTGCAAGTGGATAACCAATACCTAATGGGAAACTACGGAGTGTCGCTCCGCCTCGCTCGGCAGGTGGCGAACTTGGTACCGAATCTTCACGGTGAGCGTAGCGACGAGGTCACCGCGAGTGCCCTCCTGGTCAGTGCGGCGGCTATGTGGCAGGCCCAAGTAGCCCGGACCCCAGAGAGCCCGTGGCGTGCAAGCATCACGACCCCAAAGGCGAATGCCGTTGCGGATGTCGAAGCGCAGGCGCTTAGTTGGGACCTGGTGTGGGAGCGAGCACAGACAGCTTTTGACGCTCACGTTGTCCATTTCGGCCCTGACCATCCTCGGACCGCTGCAGCTCGGCACAATCTTGCACTCGCGGCCTGGGCACACGGTGATCAAGAAAAGGCGATCGTCGAGTTCAGGAGAACGATCGACATTCGCACCGCGCACTTGGGTGCTGAGCACCCTTGGACTATTGGGGCGAGCGGGCATCTGGCCCACTGTCTGGCGTTGCGTGGTGACACCGAAGAAGCGTCCCCCCTCGCGGAAAGAGCCTACGCCGACGCACTCCGCATCCTCGGCCCCAAACACCCCACCACTGTGCGGTGTGCCGCTGCGCAAAAGGCAGCCTCATCGTGAATCGCTGACTGCGGCCAGCCCGGCTGGGAGTGGGAGGAAGGAGCACCCGGCGTGCGGCTTCCGTCGTCGAAGTTCTGCAGGACCCGACCGGCCGAACTGCTAAATGCGGTGGTCACGCCTGTATCGTCCCTCGCGCTGTCCCCATGGAGGAGGCACATTGGCTCCGATGGGTCCGTCGGGTTGTTTCGGACTCGAGTGACGACGAGGACTGAGCGGTCCAAAGCCTGCGGTGAGGCGAACCGTTGACGCTGTCGAATGCGTGTCGAAATGAGCCAGATCGGCGGCGTCTTCGGGCTGATCGTGAAGGTCACATAGCCCAGCTGGCGTGAACACCCATGCGCTTTCTAAGCACTTGGTCGGCGGCTTCTTCGCCGACCGGTGGGTCAAGACAGCAGTTGACGGAGAGCCCGGGCTGTTCCCGATGCTCTCCGTCGTCCGTGCGTGGGTTGGCTAGACGAACGCCGATGCCGGCAGTCTGGGGCCCTCATCGCCTCGTTCTGGGTCGGCGGAGTCCGGCTGCGGCAAGCGCTGGCCCCGACTTGCAGCAACTCTGAGAGTTGTCCTCAGAGCCCCCGCGAGGTCCCTCGCCACGGCGCGCAAGTCGCCCGATGCCACCTTCTCCGCGGCGAGTAGGTCTGATGCCTGTTCCAGAAGTTCGGCAGCCATCCCCAGCTGGATGGCTTCTGTGTTGTCGGCTAGGCGGGACAGGTAGCCATTGGCGTCGTCGGTGCTCAGGTAGCAGGCCCTGCCCTCAGGGTCCGACCATGGGAGGAGCCGCAGTTCGTTGGGTGACGTCATCGTTCCCTCTTCCTTTCTTCGGGCACGGGGTGGGTGATGAAGTACGCGTCTGTGCGGTGGCTGGGGAGGACCAGGAGTGCTGCCTCGACCACGCGACCTGTTCCGTCGATCGCTACGCGAGTGATGTCGAGGACGGCGAGGGTGGAACTGATCTGGAGGATTTCCACTTCCTCGGGCGTCGGCAGGCGTGCTGCCAGGCGTTCTCGGATCTCTGCCAGTGGTGGGCAGGGAGCCGCCAGTCTCGCCTCGAAGTTCGCGCACGAACGCGGCTCACAGGGCAGGTTCTTCTCCTGCAGATCGCGCGGCACGTAGATCCGGGCAAGGCTGTGTGGGGAGGTCCCCTCATTGCGAACGCAGAGGAACTGAGTGAGTTCGGTGTTGGCCGGCACCCGCAGAAGAGGGATCAGATGTCCTTGCGCCTGGAGGTGAGTGGTGTGGACGGTCACCCGAAGTACCGAGTCGATTGGGCTGGCCGCAAGGGGTTTTAGACCCCCGCCGACGTACGTGAGACGGCGGGACGTGAGGGCGACGAAGTTCCCCTTGCCTTGGGTCTTCTCGATGAGGCCTTCGCTCTGGAGGAGTGCCAGAGCGTTGCGCAGCGTCGACGTACTCACCCCGTACCGGGAGGCGAGTCTTGTCTCGGACGGGAGGCGTTCGCCTGCTTTGAGCTGGCCAGTCGTGATCTGACTTCGCATGTCGTCGGCGATGACTTGGCGACGGGAGGGCACGGTGTCAGTCACCGCCTTCCCAGCACTCGGAGGGCGATCAGCCGAGTCCGCGAGTGCATGGTCAGGAGGTCCCCAGACTCGAACCGGAGTTGTTTGGCTCCTCCGGGGAGTTGAACCAGATCGGCTACGCGGTGTGGACTGCCTCCGACCTCGATGACGTCACCGCGCCGGACGCTTGCCATCGTGATCTCGACAGGTGCAGCCACCACGCCGCCGGGCGCCCACCCCCTCATTGGGGCACCTCCTGCACACTGCCTCCATCGGTCATCGAATGGCAACCACAACTGCACGTCTCGTAGATCAGAGGTGCGTCGATCACGGGGGCGGCGGGGAAGGGCTCAGCACACGCACCGTGGGTGCCGATCCAGCACGCGGTCGACCTGTAGGGAACGGTCGCTCCGTGCGTGATGCCAGGGGGCTGGCCGGGCGGCATCAGAAGGTCCCTGCCAGTACGACGAATGCCAAAGGCGGGATACGCCAAGCATCGGCGTGGTGCCCGGTACTGCAGCTACGGTTGAACACGCTGATCAGCTCCTATCGCTGACTGCCAGGCCCCCGGACCTCACCCGTCGCGGGGGCCTCTGTATGTACGGCGGCCCATAACGTGCGGCCGTTGAGGCTGTTGGCCAGGAGCCCGAATCGGTCGGCCTCCGCCATTGCTTCCAGGGCCACCCGCCACTTCTCGGCGGGGAGCGAATCCGGTACCTCCGCTTCGATCACCAGGTGACGGGCGTGCTCCGTCACGCGGGGAGTGAGTCCGAGCGCGGTCAGTCGGGCGGCGATGTCTTCGGCGCCTGCACCCGAAGCAGCAGACACAGCTCCGCCCCCGTCACTCGTCAATTACTCTCGGTCAAGCTAGTTAACTAGATTAGAGCTAGTGGACTAGATTTTCCATATGTCTGAGCAGCCGCCGTACCTCCGCATCGCTGACGTGCTCCGACGTCGGATCGCGGACCAGGAATGGGTGCCGGGGGACCGGCTTCCCTCCCGCGCCCAGATCGCCGAAGAGTGCGGCGTCGGTGAGAACGTGATCCGCCGGGCCCAGGAGTTGCTGATCTCCCAGGGCGTACTGGAAGGCCGTGCGGGATCCGGGACGTATGTCGCCGCACCCCGTCAGCGTGTGCGCGTGGTCCGATCCTCGGCGCGTGAGCAGCCCAGCGGGTCGCCGTTCCGTGCGGACATGAAGGCCGCGGGCAAACAAGGCGACTGGGAGAGCCGTACCGAAGCCAAGGTGCCGGCGTCCGCCGAAATCGCGGGACGACTCGGCATCGCTGAGGGTGACCTCTGCGTCCGCACCGTGTATGAGTTCCTCGCCGACGGAAGGCCTGTGCAGCTGTCCACGAGTTGGGAACCGTACGACCTCACCGAGGGGACGCTCGTCGTTCTCCCCGAAGGTGGGCCCCATGCCGGTGTGGGAGTCGTGAACCGGATGGCGCAGATCGGCGTCACCGTGAGCCATGCCGTCGAGTAGCTGGAGCCGAGGCAGGCAAGCGCAGAGGAGGCTTCACTTCTCGGTATCCAGAAGTCCGCTCTGGTGACCCACATTCGGCGGACGTACTACAGCGACCAAGGGCGGCCAGTAGAGACGGCTGACATCGTCGTGCCTGCCGCCATGTGCGAGATCGTTTACGAGATTCCGGTCAACCCTCACTAGGGTCCGAAGCAGCGCCGGCGTGACTGAGTTCCTCGGCTGGCTTTTTGAGCCCTGAGCGGGCACCAAGGTCCGGGGTGAAATGGGGGATGGCTGTGAGCCATCCCCGGGGGAGGCGGGGGCCATGGCGGCGGACGGTGAACGGGAGCGCTGGGAGTGGGCGCCCGAGGTCGGTGTGGGGCCCTTGCGGTTCGGGATGAGTTCGGCCGACGTCGCAGTCGCGCTCGGGGTCTCCGCCCCGCAGGAACAGGTAGGCGGCCCGTACGAGCAGGAGAACTTCGCCGACGGAGTGAAGGTCTTCTACTGCGAGGGCAGGCTGGCGTGCGTGGCGTTGGATGCGGTCCTCGGCCCTCAGGCCTTCCTCGCAGGCCGGGCGCTGGACGGCCATGACCCCGAGCAGGCGCACCAGCTTCTCCTGGACCACGCTGCCGAGTACGGGAACTGCTTGCTGTACACGTCCGATGACTCCCTCGCTCTGACTGATCTTGGGCTGCTTCTGAGGGCTCAGCGGGTTGGGGAAGCGCTTTTGTCGCGACCGCTCTTCGTGATCGAGGAGTGGTTGGAATCGGAGTGGTACCGCGACCGCCTCCCGCTGGAAGGAGCCCCGGTCGTGCACGTATGGAAGTAGCTCACGTAAGGCCCACACCTGTTTCCGCTGCGACGTCTCCGGCGATCCCGGGCCGTCCCTGGGCCGTGCGAGGTTGCCCGAGGGTGACCAATGGCGACCAACAGTGACGGCTCTGCTGTGACGGACTGGGGTCGAACGCCCAGTTCAGGGCCTCAGGCGCATACGGGTTTCCATCCAGGGATGGACGTCAGGCAAGATGGGGTGTATCTGCCCACACATCGATTGCCGGACGGTTTCTCTTGGCTGAGTTCATCTACACCATGCGCAAGACGCGCAAGGCGCACGGCGACAAGGTGATTCTGGATGATGTCACCCTGAACTTCCTGCCCGGCGCGAAGATCGGTGTCGTGGGCCCCAACGGTGCCGGTAAGTCCACGGTGCTGAAGATCATGGCGGGCCTCGAGCAGCCGTCGAACGGTGAGGCCTACCTCTCGCCCGGGTTCAGCGTCGGCATCCTCATGCAGGAGCCGCACCTCGACGAGTCGAAGACGGTCCTGGAGAACGTGCAGGACGGCGCCGCCGACACCATGAAGAAGCTCAACCGCTTCAACGAGGTCGCGGAGCTCATGGCGACCGACTACTCGGACGCCCTCCTCGAGGAGATGGGCAAGCTCCAGGAGGACCTGGACCACGCCAACGCCTGGGACCTGGACGCACAGCTCGAGCAGGCCATGGACGCCCTGGGCTGCCCGCCCGGCGACTGGCCGGTCAACAACCTCTCCGGTGGCGAGAAGCGCCGTGTGGCGCTCTGCAAGCTCCTCATCGAGGCCCCCGACCTGCTCCTCCTCGACGAGCCCACCAACCACCTCGACGCCGAGTCGGTGAACTGGCTGGAGCAGCACCTCTCCAAGTACGCGGGCGCCGTGGTCGCCGTGACCCACGACCGGTACTTCCTCAACAACGTCGCCGAGTGGATCCTCGAGCTGGACCGCGGCCGCGCGCTCCCCTACGAGGGCAACTACTCGACGTACCTCGACAAGAAGGCCACGCGCCTCAAGGTCGAGGGCCGCAAGGACGAGAAGCGCGCCAAGCGGCTCAAGGAAGAGCTCGAGTGGGTGCGGTCCAACGCCAAGGGGCGCCAGACCAAGTCCAAGGCCCGTCTCGCCCGCTACGAGGAGATGGCCGCCGAGGCGGACAAGATGCGGAAGCTGGACTTCGAGGAGATCCAGATCCCGCCGGGCCCGCGCCTGGGCAGCATCGTCGTCGAGGTCCAGAACCTTTCCAAGGCCTTCGGTGACAAGGTCCTCATCGACGACCTGTCGTTCACGCTGCCGCGCAACGGCATCGTCGGCGTCATCGGTCCGAACGGCGCGGGCAAGACCACGCTGTTCAAGATGATCCAGGGCCTGGAGACGCCGGACAACGGCTCGATCAAGGTCGGGGACACGGTCAAGATCTCCTACGTCGACCAGAGCCGCGCCAACATCGACGCGAAGAAGACCCTCTGGGCCGTCGTGTCGGACGAGCTCGACTACATCAACGTCGGCCAGGTCGAGATGCCGTCGCGCGCGTACGTCAGCGCCTTCGGCTTCAAGGGCCCGGACCAGCAGAAGCCGGCCGGCGTCCTGTCCGGCGGCGAGCGCAACCGCCTCAACCTCGCCCTGACGCTCAAGGAGGGCGGCAACCTGCTGCTCCTCGACGAGCCGACGAACGACCTCGACGTCGAGACCCTGTCGTCGCTGGAGAACGCGCTGCTCGAGTTCCCGGGTGCGGCCGTGGTCATCTCCCACGACCGCTGGTTCCTGGACCGCGTCGCCACGCACATCCTCGCCTACGAGGGTGACTCCAAGTGGTACTGGTTCGAGGGCAACTTCGAGTCGTACGAGAAGAACAAGATCGAGCGCCTCGGCGCGGACGCCGCGCGCCCGCACCGGGCCACGTACAAGAAGCTGACGCGAGGCTGATCGTGCGTCACATCTACGCCTGCCCCCTGCGCTGGTCGGACATGGATGCCTTCGGGCATGTCAACAACGCTGTCTTCGTACGGTACTTGGAAGAAGCGCGGATCGACTTCATGTTCCAGCTGGCGCCCGGGGACGGGTCGCCGTCGTTCTCCGGCGGGTCCGTCGTGGCCCGCCACGAGATCGACTACGTACGCCCGCTGGTGCACCGGCACACGCCGGTCACCATCGAGTCGTGGGTGACGAAGATCGGTGCCGCGTCGCTCACGATCGCGTACGAGATCAAGGACGAGGACCAGCTCTACGTGCGGGCCTCGACCGTGGTCGTGCCGTTCAACCTGGAGGCCCAGCGGCCCCGGCGGATCACCGCCGAGGAGAAGGCTTACCTCAAGGAGTACATGGACGACAGCGCCGACAGCGGCTCGGGGGCGCTGGCCGCATGACGGCACCCGTGCTGCACTTCGCCGACGCCGGGGAAGGGGCGGATCTCGCCGCCTTCCTCGGCCGGCTCGTGCACTACGACCGGGCCGCCGCCGTGCGGCTCCAGGCGGGCGGACAGGCCCTTGCCGTCTTCGGGCGGCCGCCGTCGTTCGAGGTCCTCGCGATCCGCACGGCGCGCCTCCTCAAGCCGTACGAGTACGGGCTCGACAGCTCGCTGGACGTGACCGTGTCGGCCGGTGAGCTGCTGGAGTCGATCGACGAGCCGGCCGGGACCGCGCGCGTGCCCGCCGCGGTGACCGGCCCTCCGTGGGCCGGTGTCCTGCCCCCTCGCGGCGGCTGGGAACTGGTTCCCGGCTTCCCGGATGCCGACGTCGTACGCGGACTCGTACGGGCCGCTGTCGCCGAGTTCAAGGCGCGTGTCGAGGAGTTGGCTCCCGACGCGCGCTCTCGCGCCGAGCTGGATCGGATCGGGCGGGAGATCTGGTCGCGGTCCATCGGTGACACCGGGGTGCCGGTTCGGGCCGCTCACGCGGCCCAGTCTCTTGGGTTTCTTCGCGGCGACGCGCTTGATCTGTTGAGCTGTGGGGCGTGGGTGCGCTTGCGTACGGCCTATGGGTCTGTCGCGCTGCGTCGGGGTGGGGTCGGGGGACTGGCCCTTACGCCTCTGTAGACGGCACTCGGTACCTGGGCTGTGGCGCCAGCCGCCCACAGCGAGGTATACGGGCGGGGTCAGTCGCGCGTGTCGTCCGGCCATACCCCGATGTGGTCCTCCTCCAGCTCCAAAAGCACCCTGTCCCGCATTCCCAGCGCCCGCGTGTGGTCCGCGGGGAGCTGGAGCCGGCCCGCGCGGTCGAGCATCGCGTACTCCCGCGAGATCAGGGACTCCTGGCCCGTCGCCGCGTCGACCTCCGTGCGGCGCAGGACCTCCGTCGAGGTGCGGCCGTCGCGGATGGCGACGGTGCGGCGGACCTCGGAGGCGACGGTCTGGTCGTGCGTGACGATCACGATGGTCGTGCCCAGCTCCTCGTTCGCCGTGCGGAACGCGGCGAAGATCTGCTCGCCGGTGTGGGAGTCCAGTTCGCCGGTCGGTTCGTCGGCGAGCAGGACCGACGGCTCGTTGGCGAGTGCCACCGCGATGGCGACGCGCTGCTGCTGGCCGCCCGACAGCGCCTGCGGACGCCGGTCGCGGCAGTCGCCGACCCCCAGCAGGTCGAGGAGTTCCACGGCCCGCCGGGACTTGTGGGACCGCTTGGTGCCGCCCTTCAACTGCATGGGGAGCGCCACGTTCTGAGCTGCCGTCAGGTAAGGGAGCAGATTGCGGGCCGTCTGCTGCCAGACGAAGCCGACGATGTCCCTGCGATAGCGCAGGCGTTCCTTCGCGCCCATCGTGAGCAGGTCGCAGCCCGCGACCTTGGCCGCTCCCGCCGTCGGCTCGTCGAGCCCCGCGAGGATGTTCATCAGCGTCGACTTGCCGCTCCCCGACGCGCCGACCAGAGCCATCAACTCGCCCTCGCGCACCAGGAGATCGAGCCCCTGGAGCGCCTGCACCTCGACGCCGTCGGTAGAGAAGATCCGCACCAGCCGGTCGCAGGTGATCAAGGCGTCGTGGCCGTACGCGGGCTGGTCGCGGCGGCTTGCGGCGCGCCGTTCGAGATCGGCGAGTGTGGGGTCGGTGGTGGTCATGAGGTCTCTCCCGGTGTCCCTTCGGCTTCGGCCCTCGCCTTGGCTGATCCTGTTGCTGTCGTGACGGCGTAGTCGTACGCCCGCTGCCCCCATCGGTTCATGACGCTTCCCCCGCTCTCAACTCCCGTACGAATCCCCGCCGTCCGGTCCACCAGGCCTGGCCGGCCGCCACCGCAGTGGCGAGCAGGACGACGCACAGCGCGGGCAGCAGGAGCGACAGGGCGTCGGTGCGCAGCTGCGCCACCACCGGGCCCCCGTCGTCGTCCCGCGCCAGGGCCAGGCCCGTCAGGTCGAGTCCCGGTGCGAGGAGCCGGATCGCGGCCCACCCGGTGAGGGCGCCGCCCGCCGCGGCGAGTACGGCCTGGGGGAGTGCTTCGAGGACGAGGAGGCGGCGGGCCTGGCGGCGGGTGAGGCCCATGGTGCGCAGGCGCGCGAGGAGCGCGGTGCGTTCGGGGGCGGCGCGCGCAAGGGCGAGGAGCAGGGTCAGGGCCGCGTAGCCCGCGCCGATGACGACGGCCGCCGAGTAGACGCGGGCGGCGCCGGTCTGGAGGGGCGAGTCGACGTACCGGGCGCGTTCGGTGGCGCGCAGCCGCACCGACACCTCGCGGCCCGCGGCCTCGCGCAGGGCGGGCCCGTCGATGTGCTCGCCGGTGACGAGGAGGGAGGTGGGGAGGTAGCGGTACGCGATGTCCTTGTTGGCCTCCTGGCCGACGCCGACCCGGCGGCCCAGGGCCGTCCTGTCGACCACGAGGAAGTCGTCGGACAGCGCGGGCGTGATCGTACGGACCGCCGAGACGCGCAGCACGATGTCCTCGCCGTCCATCCACAGCGTGAACGGGCCGGTCCCGAAGAGGTCCCGCATCGAGGGGGAGGCGAGTACGGGCAGCGGGGACGCGGCGGTGCCGGGCCGCGCGGCGTCCGTCGTCAGGGCGCCGGCGGGGAACGGTCCGAGGTCCGTACGGGCGGCCAGGCGCGCGTACGACGGCGTGTCCACGACCGCGAGCGGCACCTTGCGCCGGCCGTCCTTCGGCTCCGCGTCGTACCGCAGGGTGAGCGGCGACACGTCCCGCACCCCGGGCATCTTCCGGACCTGCCCGGCGAGTGCGCCGGGCAGCGCGGAGCCCGACTCGACGACGGCGTCCGCGCCGGTCGCGAGGACCGCGGCCCGGTCCCGCTCGTGGTCGATGCCCGCGAGGACCGAACCGCCGAACGCGGCCGTCGTCAGCGCCGTGAGCAGGGCGAGCAGGGGGAGTACCGCCGTACCGGCACCGGCCGTCGCGCGGCCCGTCCTCGCGAGCGACAGATAGCCGACGACGCCGCGCAGCCGCCCGGCGGGGCGGGCCAGCCAGCGCAGCGGCAGCGGATACACGCGCACGAGGACGAACGCGGCGACGACACCGACCAGCACCGGCGCGAGCGCGACCAGGCTGTTCCCGCCGTCGCCCGTGCCCCGGCGGCGCAGCGCCACGATGGACGCGACGGCCAGGACGAGCAGGGTGAGTTCGGCGACGGTGCGGCGGCGCGAGGGGCGCGCGTGGGCGAGGTCGTCGCGCGTGCCGCCCACCTGGACGCGGCGGTGCGCGGCGGCGGCCCGCAGGGGCAGCGCGAGGCAGGTGAGCAGGACGACCGCGGCGGCCGCGAGCACGGCGGGCCGCGGGCTGCCGTGCGGGACGGCGACCAGCGCGAGCGCGAGTCCGGCCGCGCCCGCGGGCACCGCCACGACCGCAGTCTCGGCGAGCAGCCGCCCGGTGAGCCCGCGCACCGAACCGCCGCGCGAGCGCAGGACGGTGAACTCGGAGCGGCGCCGCTCGGCGGCCAGACCCCCCGCCATCAGGAGCACGATGCAGGCGACCGTGCCGGTGCCGTACGCGGCGACGGAGACGACCGGGCCGATGCGGGACCGCAGGTCCTGGTAGCCGGTGATGAACTCGTCGAGGCCGGTGGCGACCTCGGTTTCGCCGCCCGTGGCCCCGCGCACCGCGAGCAGACCCGGGCCGTCCCTCGTGTAGGCGACAGCGGACTTGAGGGCGGGCATGGTGCGCGCGTCGAGGGAGCCCAGGTCGGGCGCGAGCTGCCAGAACTGCTCGGGGTCGCCGGCCGTGCCCAGCAGCGCGGGCGCGGCGTCGGGCGCGAGAAGGAGCCCGCCGAGCCAGAACTTCTTGGGGGGCTTCCCGTCGGTCTGCCGCAGCGAGGGCACGGAGAGGACCGAATTGGCCGCCCAGTACGACGCCTCGGGGTCCCGGACCTTCAGGACACCGGTGATGCGCACGGACACGACGCCGCTCATCAGGGCGGGCACATGGATCACCGAACCGGGCCCGATGCGCAGCGCCTTGGCGGTCGCGGCCGTCACCGCGCCCTCCACCTCGTCCGTCTCCCAGGTGACCTTGCCCGTCGCGCGCGGCAGCCGCCCCGCCGCCACCGTGCTGTGCCGGGCGAGACCGCTCTGCGCGGAGAGGGTGAACTTGGCGGCCACCCCGTCGGGCTGCGGCAGCCACGGGTCGGTGGCCTCCAGCTGCACGGTGGTGCGCAGCCCGTACGAGGACTGCGCCTTGTCCACGGCGAGTGGCGCCTTCAGGGAGCTGACGATGCCCTCGTACGCGGCGCTCATGGACTTGGAGCGCATCATCTCGTTCCGCGCGCCCGCCTCCTGTTCGATGCCGGGCTGCGCGGTGGTGAGTGAGAGGACGGTGCGCTGGGGTGCCGCGGCCGAGACCGCGTGGCGCAGGCCCGCGTCCTCGTAGTCCTGGACGGCCCGTGGGAACACGGCGGCCAGGCAGGAGGTGAGGGCGACCAGGAGGGCGAGCGCGCAGGCGGCGCCGGGAGCGGTGCGCAGGCGGGTGCGCACCCAGGGGGCGACGGTCGGTGGCGTCATGTCACTCACTCCCCTGACGGCGCAGTGTGATGGCGGCGTCCGGTGGCCGGCGCAGGGCGAGGCCCGCGGTGATCAGGACGGGCGTCACCGCGACACCCGCGAGGAGCAACAGGACCTGTCCCCAGGGCAATTGGACCAGGACCCGGGGCATCGGCTGGGTGGCCTGCCCGGTCAGGACGACGAGCGGCACGACGGCCCTCGTGAGGAACGCGCCGAGGGCGAGCCCCACCAGGAGGGCGAGCGCGACCAGGATGCCCTGCTCCGCGGCGACGAGGCGGGCGAGCCGGCGCCGGGACGCGCCGAGCGCCCGCAGGATCGCGAACTCGTCGCCGCGCTCGCGCATCGAGCCCGCCGTGTTCACGGCGAAGCCGACCGCGGCGAGGAGGGCGGCGGCGACGGCGGCCGCGGCGAGCGCCGACTGCGGTCCCGCGCCGAGTGGGTCGTCGAGCAGCGTCTCGGCGATCTCGGACCGCACGACGACCTGCGCCGGGTCGGCGTCGGGGCGGGCGCGCAGCGCGGCGGCGGCCTCGGCGGAGCGGCCGGGCTCGGTGCTCAGCCACCACTCGCCGGGCAGGACGGGTTCCTTGTGCCGGTCGGCGAGCGCCCGGTTCAGGGTGCCCAGATCGAGCAACAGGGCGCCCCCGTCGAGTGACTTGGGACCGGTGTCCGTCCCGGCGCCGGCGTCGGCCCCGGCCTCGGGTCCCGTGGTCGGCAGGGCGCGTACGCTCGTGGAGATCCGCACCTTGACGGGCGTTCCGTTGACGGGCACCGCGACGGTGGACCCGACCTTCGCGCCGGACGAGCGCAGGAAGCGGTCGGTGGCCACGGCGGTGACCTCCTTGACCGCGGGGCGCTTAGCGGTGAGCTCGACGGTCATGCTGGGCGGCGCCCCGGACGGGATGGTCAGCGGATTGAGCTGCCCGGTGTCGAACCCGACGGACACGTGGCCGCCCGACGGACGCTCGAGCACCGGGGCGCCCGGCCGGCTGGCACCGTTTCCTTCCGCGCCGCCCTGCACGGACGCGCGCCACCGCGTGCCCAGCTTCAGCGACTGCTGCGCCCCCGCCGCGTTCACGGACCGCATTCCCTCGAAGGTCAGGCGGTGTTCCACCGTCTCGTCGACGCGCTGGCTGATGTCGAGGGCCAGGCCGGTCAGGGTCAGCGGGGTCGCGGGCCGGTCGAGGGAGGAGCCGCCGCCCCCGCCGAGGTCCAGGGCGAGCCGGTGCGCGCGCCCGTCGGCGGGCAGGCTGTCCAGGAACACGTCGTACGGGATTCCGTAGCGGTCCTCGACGGTCGCGGTGACGGTGCCTTTCACATCGGACGGTGAGGCGTCGTGCGGCCGGGCGGGCGTGCTCAGGCGCAGCGTGAGGGAGGCGCCGGCCGCGTCGGCGGGCAGCACGACGCCGGGCGAGCGGTCGTCGCCGCCGGTGCGCAGCGACGACAGCAGCCGTGACGGGGACTTCTCCGACAGGTCCTCGCGCAGCATCAAACGGTCCGTGGCGTGTGCCGTGCCGAGGGCGAGGACCGTCGCCTCCCGGCTTCCGCCGAGCGGCATCGTGGTGCGCACGGCGGGCGCGGCGTCCCGTACGCCGGGAGCCGCCGCGTAGGCCCCGGCCTGGCCGAGCCCGCCGCCCGGCGCGAGGACCCGGATGGAGGCGCCCGCCCGGAAGTCCGCCTGGTCCTCCTGCGAGCGGTTCCAGGACGCGCCCTGGCCGATCGCCAACATGCCCATGGCGACGGCGAGTACGAGGAGCAGGACGGGTCCCGCGCCGCGCAGCGGGCGGCGGCTGAACTGCCAGCCCGCGAGCGCCGCCGGCAGCCCGCGCCCGCCGGCCGCGCGCCGCTCCGCGAGCTTCGCGGCGGGCGGCAGCAGCCGCAGCGTCAGGACCGTACCGGCGAGCAGGGCCAGGGCGGGGGCCGTGACGAGGAGCGGGTCGATGCCGAGGGTGCCCGAGGCGTTGCTGCTGAGCGCGCCCGAACCGGACGTCTGCCGGTTCAGCTGCCAGTACGCCACGGCCGCGATGACGAGGAGCCCGACGTCGGCGCCCGCCCGCAGCGGGGCGGGCAGCGCCCTGGCCCGGCCGCGCTCGGGCCCCGCGGCGCTCAGCGAGGGCACCGTCACGGCGAGGGCGCAGCCCACCGCGACCGCCACGGCGACGAGCCACACTCCGCGGTCGGCCCCCACGTCGAGCCGCAGCCCGATCCGTGACAGGGCGCCCCAGGAGGACAGCAGCCGGATCAGCGGGCCGGCGAGGAGCGGCGCGCACACGGCGGCGGGCAGCGCGAGCAGCAGCGCCTCGACCGCCGCGAGGGCGGTGACCCGGGCCCGCGAACCGCCGCGCGCCCGCAGCATCCACGTCTCACCCGCACGGTCCGTACTCAGCAGCCGGGCCACCAGGAGCAGCGTGTAGGCGGCGAGCAGGACGAGCTGGAGCGCGACGATGAGGAGGGTGGAGCGGGAGACGAGCAGGGCGCGCTCGGCCCGGTCGAGGGTCTCCGGCAGCGAGGTGCTCACCCCGGTCGTGCCCGCGAGCGCCTTCTCGTGCAGCAGCGCCTTGGTGCCTTCGCGGGCGCTGGCGCGCAGCGCGCCGATGTCCGACGTCGTCACCGACGAGAAGTCTGCGCTCGCCAGCCAGGCAGACTTCCCGGTGGAGACCCGGCCGGCCGTGAGGTCGGAGGGGGCGGCGAGCAGCGGCCCGTACGTCGTGAAGGAGATCTTCTGGATGCCGCGCCCGCCGAGGTCGTCGAGCGTCCAGTAGGGGGCGGTCGGCCTGAGGGGCCGGTAGACGCCGGTGAGTACGACGGACACCGTGGGGCCGCCGACGCGGTCCTTCAGAGTGAGCTTGTCGCCGGGGCGCAGCTTCAGCTGCCGGGCGGCGGCCTCGGGGAGCGCCGCCTCGATCGGCCCCTTGGACCCCTGGGCCGCCTTGGGGGCGCGCCCCTTCGTGATCCGGACCTCGGCGCGCTCCAGGGCGGCGAACTGGGTCAGGTCGGGGTTCCCGGAGCGGGCGGCGGGTGGCTGGAGCGAGCGCGGCAGCGCGTACGGGCCCGACCTCATCAGGGTCTGCACGCGCACCGGCAGACCGCCGAAGGTGTCCCGCGCCCCGGAGCGGATCGCGGCGCCCGCCGCCTCGCGGCCCTCGGCGGGTACGTCGGCCTTGACGGTCAGGGCGGTGGTCGCGGCATCGCGGGTACGCAGCGAGTTCCGCAGGGCGGCGTCACCGATCGCGCCCGAGAAGGCGCTGAGCATCGCGAGGACGGACGTCGTCAGCAGGACCGCGAGAAGCGCAGCCGTCAGGAGCAACCGGTGCGCACGCACCCGGAGTAGAACAAATCCCGACACCCCTGCCCCCGTACCCGCTCTACGCCGTACATCCCCCGAAACTCTGTCCGGATGCTTTCAGAGCGAACGAAGTTGGGGAAGGGGTTCGAACCGGATAACGGGGGCGCCGTATCGGATAACGGCGTCTCAGCCGGCCGTGTTCACCATCGAAGCCGCGGCATATGTCAGGTAGTTCCAGAGCGTGTGCTCGTGCTCCTCGGACAGGCCGAGCTCGTCGACCGCCGTGCGCATGTGCCGCAGCCACGCGTCGTGCGCCGCCCGGTCCACGGTGAACGGCGCGTGCCGCATCCGCAGACGCGGGTGGCCCCGGTGGTCGCTGTAGGTGCGGGGACCGCCCCAGTACTGCATCAGGAACAGCACGAGGCGCTCCTCGGCCGGGCCCAGATCCTCCTCCGGGTACATCGGCCGCAGCAGAGGGTCCTGGGCGACTCCCTCGTAGAAGCGGTGGACCAGGCGCCGGAAGGTCTCCTCGCCGCCGACCTGCTCGTAGAAGGTCTGCTCCTGAAGCGTGCCGCGCGGAATCTCGGTCACGTCGCTTGGCCTCACAACTCTCGCTCGGGTCACCCCGATGCCTGTCCGGCCGGGGGCCCGGGGGTGTTCCCCGGGAAATGCAGCACGTGTCCATCGTCTCAGACGACCGGGACGAGGACTTGAGACTTAGGCCCTGCCCGGGGTCGCCGCCCGTCCCGCACCCGTGAACACCCCGGACGGGGGCTCGCTCTTACGTCCCCGGCACAGCACAGTGGACTCATGGGCGCACAGGGCACGGACCCGGAGGCGGAAGCCGACGCGGCGCGGGCCGGGCTCGTGCGGGAGATCGCCGTGACCGGGGTCTTCGACGACGACCCGGCCTGGCGCGGCGTGTTCGAGCAGGTCCCGCGCCATGTGTTCGTGCCCTACTACTACCTTCCGGCGCCGACCGGCTATCGGCGGCTGTGGTGCGAGGATCCCGATCCGCGGCAGCGGGAGCGCTGGCTGCGCGGCGCCTACGCCGACGAGCCGCTCGCCACCCGGGTGCGCGACGGGGAGCTGGTGTCGTCCAGCAGCCAGCCGTCCCTGATGGCGCGGATGCTCGTCGAACTGGACGTCACCGAGGGGAACCGCGTCCTGGAGATCGGCGCGGGCACCGGCTACAACGCGGCGCTCCTCGCCCGCCGCGTCGGCGACGAGAACGTCACCACGATCGATCTGGACCCGGAGATCACCGAGTCGGCACGCCGGCACCTCGCCGCCGCGGGCTTCCGGCCCGCCGTCGTCACGGGCGACGGTGCGGTCGGCTGCCTCGAGCACGCCCCGTACGACCGCATCGTCGCGACCTGCGCGCTACGGTCCGTGCCCAGCGCCTGGCCCGCGCAGTGCCGGCCGGGGGCGCGCATCCTGGCGCCCCTCGCGACCGGCCTGATTCTGCTCACCGTGCGCGAGCCCGGCCACGCCGAGGGCCGCTTCCTGCACACACCCGCCTACTTCGTGCCTCTGCGCGGCACGGCGCAGGGCGAGGAACCGGTGCAGCACATCGGCGGGCTGCCGCGCAGGGTCATCGCCGACGACCTCTTCCGGTTCCTGCTCTCGCTGACCGCGGGCCGGCTCGACCCGCACGAGGCCCTCGCCCTGTGGGAGCGGGAGGGACGGCCCGAGCGGGAACGGTTCGGCATCACGGTCAGCGGCGAGCACGAATGGGCCTGGCTGGACGACCCCGAAGGGCCGTACGCCTGGTCACTGCGCCCGGACCGGATGTAGGCGGAGGCGTCTAGCCCCGGCGGATCGTGATCGTCGTCCAGGCGCCCACGTGCACCCGGTCGCCGTCCTGGAGCGGCACGGGGACGAAGGGCTGGATGGGCTCGTCGCCGCCGTTGACCGTGGTGCCGTTCGTCGAGTTCTGGTCGACGACCGCCCATGATCCGTCCGGCTGCTGCACCAGCACCGCGTGCTGGTGCGAGACGCCCGGGTCCTCCGGCGGTACCGACAGATCGATGTCGGGGGTGTCGCCCGTGGAGTGGCGGCGACGGCCGATCGTCAGCTGGTTCCCGGTGAGGCGGCGCTGCTGCTCGGGCGAGTACGCGGGCAGGTTCAGGCCCGAGGCCTCGGGCCCGCTGCGGTGCATCATCGCCATGAAGTACTCGCGGTCCGGGCCGATCGTCGCGCTCCAGGACACCGGCTGCTGCTGGAAACCCTGGGGCGCCTGCGGGGCCTGGGGTGCCTGCGGAGCCTGGGTCTGCTGCGGCGGCGGGAAGCCCTGCGGAGCGCCCGGCGCCTCGGTCGCGCCGGGACCGGGACCCTGCTGCGCGGGGGCCGACGGGGGCGAGAGCACCCAGTCGTCGCCGCCACCGAAGGACGGACCCGACGGACCCGGCGGAGGCGGACCCTGCGGGCGGCTGGTCTCCTGCGGGAACGCGGGCGGGGCCGGCGGGCCCGGCTGCTGGAACGCCTGCGGGGGTGCCGGCGGGCCCGGCTGCTGGAACGCCTGCGGGGCGCCACCCGTGCGGGGGCCCGGCGGGGGCGGCGGACCCTGTGCCGGGTCGCCGCCGAACGGCGGGATCGGCTCGGCGGGCCGGTTCATCTGCGAGGGCCGCGAGCCCTGGTACTCGAACGAGTCACCCGGTCCCTGCGGCGGCTGCTGCTGGAAGCGGAGCGCCGGGTTCGGGCCGGCGGGGCCCTGGCCGGGACCTTGGCCGGGGCCGGGCGTCGGCGGGTTCGGCGCGGCCGGCGTGTAGGACGTGGCCGTGTTCGTCAGGAAGTTCCACCGGCACTCCTCGCAGAACGGCGCGCCACCCTCACGGGGCGTGCGGCACTGCGGGCACAGCTCGGGGCCGGCGCCGGGCGGCGGCGGAGCGGCCTGCCCGGTGTTCCCCGGCGGCGGGTAGCCGTAGCCGGGAGGCGGGGTCTGGCCACCCTGCGGGTAGCCGTAACCGGCGGCCGGGGGCGGCGGCGGAGGGGGCGGGGGCACGGCACCGGCCATGCGGTGACCGCAGACCTCGCACCAGTCGTCGGAACCCGACTGGTGTCCGTTCGGGCAGGTCGGCATGTCGGCGCTTCCCCCTCCGTTACTTCGCTACGTCGTCACTTCTTGACACGGACAGTCTTCGTGGACCGGGTCTCGAGGGTCATTTCGTCAGCCTCGGCGACCTTGGCCTTCAATCGAACAGTACCTTCCGCGGCATCGACCACGTCCACCACCTTGGAGAGCAGTTTGGCCGTATCCGCGTTCCCGGAGGCCGCGGCGAGCTGCACCGCGCGTCCCAGCTTGGCCGTCGCCCCGTCCGCGTCGCCCGCTTTACGGGCATCCAGTCCCTGCTGGATGACTTGTGCCAGTTCTGCCTGGCCCGTGTAGTGCGCGACCTGCGGGTTGATCGACGTGGACGCCGTCATGTCGTCCGTCCACACGGCGCGTACGAGACCCTGCGCGAGGGTCTGGACGCTGCCGTCGGCCCCCGGGATCACCAGCGACACGCGGCCCGCCAGCATCTCCTGGCCGAGCTCGGCGTTCGGGACCTGCACGCACACGTGGTAGTCGCGGGACTCGTCGCCCCACGAACCCGTCGGGTAGTCGCCCGCGCGGGGCCCCGCCTCGACGCGACGGTCCGTCAACTCCTCGACCGTGGGCGCCACTTGCTTCACGAACTTGATCTCGGAGCCGAGCGGCGTCCACAGCCGCAGCGCGACGTCCGCGACCTCCTTGCCCATCGCCGTCCCCATCATCTGCGTGAAGTCGGCGGCCAGGCCGGCCGGGTCGGCGACGATGTCGGCGGTGCCGAGCATGGCCGAGGCGATCCCCGTGACCTCCTTGACCTCCCAGTCCGTCCCCACGCCGCGCGCGTCGCACGTGAAGCGGCCCGCGCACGCGTCGAGCGCGGCCTTCAGATCCTCGGGCGACTCGTGCTCGTTGCGCCCGTCCGTCAGCAGGATGCCGTGACGCACCGAGGCCGCGGGGACGTCGGCGGCCCACAGCAGCCGGTCGGCGAGGCGCAGCCAGGTGCCGATCGCGGTGCCGCCGCCCGCGGACAGCTTGCGCAGCGCCTGCTTGGCCTGGTCGCGGGTCTGCGCGTCGGCGACCGCGAGCCGGCCACCGCCCGGGTAGACCTCCTTCGCCACATGCGTCCCGCCGATCACGGCGAAGTGCACGCCGTCGCGCAGGGTGTCGATCGCGGCGGCCGTGGCGTCACGGGCGTTGCGCATCTTCGTCGGCGGGTAGTCCATCGAGCCCGAGCAGTCGACCATCAGCGCGACCGCCGCGTCGGCCCCCCGGCCCGCGGCGTAGAACTGCGGAGCGGCCACCGCGCCGCCGACCGTGCCGCCACCCGTCGACGTCACGGTCACGATCGCGTTGACCTCGCGGCCGCCCTCCGGCAGGAACTCGTTCTGATAGACGTCGACCGAGAACTGAGGAACGCTCGACTTCGAGAACTTGGCCATGGTTGTTGGTCCCCCCTACACCTGCGTGGAACTTCCCCGGCGACTGAGCGACTGCCACGCGGCCGCCCCGTCTTGGGCCTCTCGTTCGGATCAGGCCGGGCTCGCGGGGGTCTGGCGCGCGAGCCCGGCCTGATCCGAACGAAAGACGCTAGGCCGATCCTGCCCCCTGCGGCGGGACGGGGAACGGCAGCACGGCCACTGTTACGTTGTCGTGGCCGCCGCCGTCGAGCGCGTGGCCCACCAGGACCTGGGCGCTGTGCAGCGGCCGGTGCGCCGCGTCGGCCGGGATGACCCTGGCCATCTCCTCCGCCGCCTCCGCGTAGTTCCACAGCCCGTCCGTGCACACCACGACCACGCCGGGGCGGTCCGGCTTGAACGAGGCTGTGTGCGGCTCCAGTTCGTACGCGTCCGCGCCGAGCCAGCCCGTGATCGCGTGGGCGCGCTCGTCCGCGTACGCCTCCGCCTCGTTCATCAGGCCCGCGGCGACCATCTGCGCCGCCCACGAGTCGTCCTCGGTGAGGCGGGCCGCGGTGGCCGTGCGGTCGTCGGGCACCCAGTAGGCGCGCGAGTCACCGACCCAGCCGACGATCAGCAGGTCCTTGGCGATGATCGCGCCGACGAGCGTGCACGCGGGCGCGTTCTGGTGCGGGGCGTGCTCGCGGGCCGAACCGGGCTCCTGCGCAAGGGAGTTGACCGCCTCGGCCGCCACGACGATCGCGTCGTGCATGGCCTGCTGCGGATGCGTGCCGCGCGGCAGCGACTCCAGGAGCGCCTCGCTCGCGGCGCGCGACGCGGCCAGCGACGCCTCGTCGGGGCGCGTCGCCGAGGAGACGCCGTCACAGACGATCGAGACGACGGACGCCGTCCCGTCGGGCAGCGCGGCCGACGCGATAGCGAACGCGTCCTCGTTGCGGTGGTGGCGTAGCCCCCGGTCGCTGACCGCGGCGACCGCGCCCAGCTCCTGCTCCATGTGATCGCGCTCGCGCGGCTGCGCGTGCCCGCAGTTCTCGCAGTAGCCGTCCGGGTCGACGTGCCCGGCGCGGCACGCCACGCAGAGCTTCGTGCCCGCGGGCGGGGTCGCGAGCGCCTCGGGCGGCGCCGTACGGGGATCGGGGGCGGGCAGCGTGTAGTCGCCCGCGACGCCCGGCTCGCCGGCCTGCTCGGGAACCCCGTCGAAGCGCACGGCCGAGGGCAGTTCGGAGCCGCCCGAGTCGGTGCCCTGGAGGTCGGTGGGCAGATGCACCGGCGCCGGGGTGTCGGAGCTGTCGAGCTCGGGGGCCGACGGCCAGTCCACGGCGGGCGCCTTCGCGGGCGCGGCGACATCCGCGCCCGGCGTCACCGTCGGCAGGTCGTCCGGCGGGGCCGGCACCGCCGACAGGTCGTACCCGCACGCGCCGCAGAAGCGGTCACCCGACTCGAGGGGCTCCTCGCAGCTGGGGCACGTCGACATGGCCGTCGGCCGAGGCATCTGCGACATCAACTCACACCCACGTCCGTGGACGGTAACGGTTCGCCCGCTCCACCAGTTCGATCCTCTCCTCGCCAACCTGAGCGAGCCTGGCAAGTGTCCGGTACGAGCGCTCCAGGCCGAGACGCAGGCCCCGCTCGTCCAGGTCGTTCCCCAGCACCACGGTCCGCACGGGTCCCTGGTGCGGAGCGGAACCTTGACTACCGGAGAGTACCCAGTCGAGCGCCGTGCCGAGGACCTCGGTCGACAACTGCTCCCGGCGCACCGCGTCGAGGCCGAACCCGTCCAGCGCCTCGACCTGGCCCGCCGCGGCCGTCAGGTCGTCGAGCAGCGGCCCGTGCGCGGCGGCCGCCTCGGCCATCCGCTGCCGCAGCCTGGCCCGCACCGCGGCGACCCGGGCCGCCGTGTAGTGGATCGACGACTCCGGTACGGATTCCAGGGTGCGCACCGCGCCGTGCCGGTCGGCCGCGGCGAGCTGCACCCGGGCCAGGCCGAACGCGGCGCTCACATAGCTGGGGTCGGTGGCCCAGACGAGGCGGTAGTACTCCGCCGCGTTGTCCAGCTGGCCGAGTACCTCCGCGCACACGCCGAGCGCCAGCTTCGGGGCGGGCTCGCCGGGGAACGCGTCGTAGATCGCGTCGAACGACAGGGCCGCGTTCGTGTGGTCGCCGGTCGCGAGCGCCGCGACCCCGCGGTACCAGACCACCCGCCAGTCGTCCGGGTGCTGCGCCTCCAGCTCCGCCAACGCATGGGCGGCGGAGACCAGTTCACCCATTTCGAGACGGGCCCGCAGTTCGCGCAGGCGCAGCTCCAGGGACGTGGCGGGCGCGGCGCGCAGCGCGGTGATCAGCTCGCCCGGCGCGGACGCCATGAGCCCCGCGAGGAACCCGGCGTTCGGGTCGCCGGGGTCGACCCTCGGTACGGGGAGCGCGAGCGCGGTGGCGGCGGCGTTGAGCGGCTTCACCAGCGAGCCCGGGGAGGCGGGGGCGCCGGGCGGGAGAGTGGCGCCCGGAGTGCCCGGGAGCGCGGTGGGCACACCGGCCGGCGGGAGCACGGATGCGGCCTGCTGCGCGCCCCGCCCTCGTCGCCGCACCGGCGTCGCCCGCGCCCCGAGCCGCGACACCTCGCCCGTCAGCCGCGCGAACAACTCCGTGTCCGTGACCCTGACTTCAGGCCCGAACAGCGTCGAGAGCGCGGGGCGCGGCCGGCCCGTCTGGAGGGCCACGACCTCGCGCAGGACGCCCGTGAGCTGCTCCGCCATCTCCTGCGCGGACGCGAACCGCCGCGCCGGGTCGGGGTCGGTGGCGCGCACGAGGAGCCGGTAGAACGACTCGTACGTGCGGAAGACCTCGATGCTGTCGGGGTCGGGCAGGGAGTCCGCGAAGACGTTCGTGTAGCCCTGGAAGTCGAAGGTCAGGACGGCCAGCGTGCGCGCCACCGTGTACAGGTCCGAGGCGACCGAGGGGCCGACGTCCGCGACCTCGGGCGCCTGGTAGCCCACGGTCCCGTAGATCGCCGACTCGTCGTCGTCCATCCGGCGGACCGCGCCCATGTCGATGAGCTTGAGCTGGCCCTCCGTCTGGATCGCGTTGTCGACCTTGAAGTCGCAGTACAGGAGATTGCGGCTGTGCAGGTGCCCGAGCGCCTCCAGGGCCTCGATCCCGTACGCGCAGGCCTGCTCGACCGGCAGCGGGTCGCGCTTGCCGGCCGGGGTGCGGCGCCCGTTGGCGATCTCCTTGAGGGACTTGCCGCCGACGTACTCCATGACGATGTAGCCGTCCATGGAGCCGGTGCGCTGGTCGAGGTGCTCGACGAAGTTGTAGATGCGGACGATGTTCGCGTGCTCGATCTCGGCGAGGAAGCGCCGCTCCGAGATCGCCGCCGCCATGGCGTCCTGGTCACCCGTGTCGAGGAGGCCCTTGAGGACGACCCAGCGGTCGGAGACGGCGCGGTCCACGGCGAGATAGACCCAGCCGAGCCCGCCGTGCGCGAGGCAGCCCACCACCTCGTACTGGCCGTGCACGATGTCGCCCGTGCGCAGCTTCGGCACGAACGAGTACGGGTGGCCGCACTTCGTGCAGAACCCCTCCGTGCGGCCCGGTCGTTCGCCGCGCGCGCGGCCCACCGGCGCCCCGCAGTCCGAGCGCGAGCAGAATCGCTTCCGCTCGGGAACCTCGGGGTTCTCCTGCACCATCATCCGCGGGTCGGGCCGCGGTACGTCAGGCACCTGGACCAGGCCGACGCCCAGGCGCCCGCGCCCGGACGACGCGGCCGAGGCGCCCGAACTGCGCACCGACACCGAACGGGACGTCGACTGCCCCGACAGGGAGCGCGACAGACGGCCCGAGACCGACCGGCGCGACTGGGACGAGCGCGACGAGGAGCGCGAGCTGGCCCGCGAGGACCGCGAACTGCTGTGCGCACTGGAGCTGTTGGAGCCACGGCCGCCGCCCGTGATGCCTGTCGGTGACGACGCCACCATGCCCGTCGGCGAGACGACCGGGGCCAGACCGCACGTGTCGCAGTACAGCTCCCCGCCGCCCACGTCCTCGTACGACCCCGTACACCCGGGACGCTGGCACTGCCGCTGCTCGCTCATGATTCCCCCCTCCGGTCGGCGGGACCGCCCTGTTCGGGCACCCGCGGGACCAATACGTCGGCGGCTGCCCGCTGGTACCGCAGGACCGCGTCCTCGGCCGCCCGCAGATCACAGGGCGCGCTCCACAGCATCCGCCGGGCCGCGTCGTAACGCTCCACGAGCAGCGGGTCCTCGGCGAAACCGAGCCGCGCCACCTTCGCCTTGTACGCGTCGAGGCGGCCGCGCAGTTCGGCACGGACCGCCAGCGGCTGGGTGACCGCCGTCAACGACTCCCGCGCGCGCAGGAGTTCGTCCTCGGCCTTCGTCTCCAGACTCTCCAGAAGCGGTGAGAGCCGGTGCCACTGGGCGGACCGGCGGTACTCGGCCGCCGTCGCCAGCTGCTCCTGGAGCGCCGTCGGCGGGCCGCCCACCGCGGGCACCTCGAACGCCGCGATCTTGGCGAGGACCTCGCCCCGCGCGGACCGCGCCTCGGCGAGCGTGCGGTCGGCGCGCGAGAGGACGTCCCGCAGCCTGCCGATCCGGACCTCCGCGTCCTGCCGCACGGTCAGCACCGCGTCGATCTCGCGGCGCACCTCCTCCAGGGCCTGCGCCTCACGGTCGTACGCGGTCGTGTCGGGCCGGCCGCCACCGGGTGCCGAACTGCCGGGCGCGGAGCGCCAGTACGCGAGCGGATCGGACACGACGTCCTCCCGCAGCCGCGCCAGCGCGTGCGTGATCCGCTCCAGGTCGTCGCCCGAGGGGTGCTCACCCGGGCGCACGCCGACGGAGTGCGCGAGCTGCCGCGTGCGGCCCAGCTCGGCGGCGAGGAGGTCTATACGGGCGGGGAGCGCCGACCAGACGGCGTCGGCGGCGACCACCATGTCCAGCGAGCTCGCGTACAGGCCGTTCATCCGCTCGACCAGGTCGGCGAGCGTGAACCGGTCGCTGAGCCGGGCCGGACCGGTGAGCGAGGCGGGTGTGGAGGGGCCGCTTCCGGCGACGGTCACGCTCTCGCCGCGCAGCAGCTCGGTCAGCTCGACGAGGTCCTCACGGCTCGACCAGCGCCGCCGCACGCGTATCTCGCGGGCCGAGCGCAGGGCGGCCGTGTATGCGTCGAAGTACGTCCACAGCAGAGTGATCGCCTGGTCCGCGGCGGCCCAGCGCTCCTGCGTGATGCCGGTCAGCCGCGCACCTTCGAGGAGTCTGCGGCCCGCGTGGTCCTGGAGGGCGAACAGCGACGTCTCGATCGCCTCGTGCTCCGCGCCGAGCCGCGCCAGCGCACGGTCCACCTCGTCCCGGTCCATCACCGGACCGGGGGGTCCCGTGACGCCCATCGATCACCTCTTTCGTTCACACCGCTGCCGCCGACTGACGCCGGCCGCCGCTGTGCCGTTGCCGCAAGTAGCGCCCGGCCGGGGCTACTTGTACTTCGGTGCGGGCGGCCCGGAGGCCGCGCCGAGACCGTCCTTGAGCCACACGTCGTACGAGTCCTGCCAGCCGCCGTCCTTGCGGAAGTCCTCCAGGACCTGGTTGACCCGGCGCACCAGGTCGTCCGTGCCCCGCTTCATCGCCACGCCGTAGAACTCCTTGGTGAACGGCGTGCCCTTGAGCTCGACCGTCGGGTCCTGCGCGGCCTGGCCCGCGGCGAGCGCGCTGTCCGTGACCACGGCGTCCACCTCGCCGAGCTGGAGCCTGACCAGGCAGTCCAGCTGGTTCGGCACGGTCGTGGAGATGTCGGCGCCGGGGGCCAGCGTGCCCGCCTTGCGGTCCGCGTCGAGCCGGTCGAAGGCGGTCGAGCCGGCCGCCGTGCAGATCCGCCTGCCCGCGAGCGACTTGTCGTACCCCGTGATCGAGGAGGTCTTGGGCGCGAGGACCTGCTGCCCGGTCTGGAAGTACGCCGTCGAGAAGGCGACGTCCTTGAGCCGGTCGCAGCTGATCGTCATCGTGCGGACGACCATGTCGACGTTCCCGTTCTTGATCGCCGGGATGCGCTGGTTGGTCGGGATCGCGCGGAACCGGATCAGGTCGCGGTCGCCGAGGATCTTCTTCGCGATCTCGTGGGCCAGGTCGATGTCGAAGCCCTCGAGCTCGCTGGACTTCTTGTTCGGGTCGCGATAGCCCCAGTGGTAGCTGTTCTGGTCGACGCCGACGACGAGGTAGCCGCGCTTCTTGATGGCTTCGACCGCCGCACCCGACTCGTCGCCCGACGGCTTCAGGCTGCGCTCCGGATCGGTGCACGTGTCGGCCCTGGCCTGCACACCCGTGGCCAGGCCGGGGCCGCCGACGCCCGTGCTGCCGTCGCCGCCCCGGGTCAGTGGGAGCAGCAGCGCGAAGACCGCGGTCAGGGCGCAGGCGACCGCCATGGCCGCCACACCGCCCCAGCCGCGCAGGCTGATCCGCGTACGCCGTGCGCTCATGGCTGTCCCGCCTCCTCTCACCGGTACTCCGAAAGCCGGCGCCCGACGCCGAGCACGGCGCCCGCCGCGCCCAGCACAGCGAGTACGGCGGCGCCCACCGGGAGCCCCGTCATCGCGCCGCGCCCGTCGGTGGCCGCCTGCTTGAACTCCGCCTGCTCGTGCGCCAGGGCGGACTGCAGTTCCTTGTCGACGTTGTCGAAGCACTCGCGGGTCGGCTTGTCCTGCGCGGAGCCGATCACCTTGTCCAGCGCCCCCTGGTAGTTGCCCGCGTCGTCCTGCTCGCGGGCGTCCTTGTGACGGTCCTGCCACACGCGCATGTTGTCACCCGCGGCCTGGACGGGCCGCTTGCCCGTGCTGTCGTCGGCGAGCTTCGTCGCGTCCCCGAGCTTCGTCGCGAGCGTCTTCATCTGCTTCTGGTAGTCCACGTCGAAGGCGTCCTTGCTCACGCCCTTCACATCGACGGTCTCGGCGCCGCGGCTGACCAGCGTCAGATTCTCGTTGCCCCGGGCCTTGAGGGAGGCGATGCGCGCGTCGTGCAGCACGTTCAGCGAGCGGACCCCGTGGTCGTACGACTCGTGGAGACCCGCGCGGGCGACGCTGTGGCCGACGACGAGCCACAGGACGACGACCGTGGACGCGGCCGTCGCGGCGACCAGGCCGTGGTTGAGCACGCGGTTCGTCCTGCGGTAGTTGCGCCGCTGGGCCCAGCCGAGCGCGCCGAGCGCGACGACGCCCAGGCCGATCGCGGCCCAGGGGTAGGGCGTGGCGCTGTCGTAGTCCGAGCGGAGCCGCTCGTTCTCCTTCTTGTACAGGTCCTCGGCCGCGGGGAGCATCTGCTCCTGCATCGTCTCGTTCGCGTACCGCAGGTAGGCGCCGCCGAGCGGGAAGCCCTGCCGGTTGTTCGCACGGGCGCGCTCGATGAGGCCCTTGTACTGCGGCAGCAGCTTGTTGAGCTTCGAAATGGCCGCCGTGGAAGGGGAGTCGGGGTCCGAGTTCGCCGCCGCCGTCACGAGCTTGGCCGCGGCGGTCCTGATGTCCCTCTCGTACCGGTCCCGCGTCTCGGCCGGCTCCTGGCCGCCCGCGAGGAAGCCGCTGGACGCCGCGGTGTTGGCGTCGGCGAGCGAGCGGTAGATGTCCGCCGCGTCGGCGCTCAGGGGCTGGCTGCTGTGCAGGACGTCGTCGGCGGCGGCCGAGCGGTCGCTCATCTGCCAGGCCGTGACCGCGCCGAACGCGACGACGAGCAGCGCGAGCACCGCGCCGATGATGCGCAGGCGCCCCGGCTCCGTCGTCGCCGCGGCGCGCACCCGGTCGACACCCTCCGCCCACGCGGTGCCGCGCGCGGGCGCCACGGGCTCCGGGCCCTGCGCGTGCGGCGGCCGTACCTGCGGCGGAACGGACGGCATCGTGGGCGCGCCGACCGTCCCCGGCGGCGCCGCGCTGCCGTTCGGCGGGTTGTTCACTCGACCTCCCCCATGGTCATCGGTCCGTCACTTCCGTCCGGCGTGCGGGGAGCGCGGGCGAAGGTGCACGGCCGCAAGTATTGCCGTAGGGACTGACATCCGCACAGCCATTGACTGGATCTTGTTCGGATTCCCCTGCGAACCCCCGCGAACCCACCACGCCGAACACGCCGCGCCGAACGCCTCCCCGTCGCACGCCGTAGGTCATGTCCTGGTGCAGCCCCGCCCTTGAACACGTGAGGCGGATCCGATCGGTTCCCTCGGCGCGCGCCCGTCACAGCAGGGCGGTGAGCCGTTCCAGACTACGGCGGCCCTCACGGGGCACCCCCACCGGAACGAGCGCGGCCCGCCCCGGCACCCGTACCCGGTGGACCAGCAGAGGTGCAGCAGGGCGTCGCAGGTCAGGACGGAGGCGATGAGGGTGGCGGCGCGGCGGGCGGTGGGGTCGGCGGGCATGGGTGCGTCCTCCGGAGGGTGCGATGAGTGACCAGCACCCTCCGGAGGACGCGCTCCGGCGAAACGTTCCCCGCGACTTTCCCGCGACCGGGACCGGCTCAGCCCCCGAAGTGCGCCCGCACGCGCGCGTGCACGTCCTCGTCCGCCCCCACGGCGTCGAGGCCGAGCAGCGCCGCGCCCAGGACGGGCCGGGCGGTGACGACGTGCGGGACCGCCTTCGGGGCGCGCGCGGCGAGCATCTGCCTTATTCGGCCGTCGAGTTGGGGATGCCGGGCCGCGAGGACGGAGCCGCCCAGGAGCACCGGGGTCTCCTCGTCGAGCAGGCCGAGGCGTTCCAGCGCGACCACCGACATCGCCACGACCTCGTCACCCATGCGGTCGATCAGGGCGTGGGCCACCGGGTCGCCGTCCGCCGCCGTGGCGAACAGGACCGGTGTCAGCTCGTGCCGTCGATGCATCGGGATGCGGCCCAGGTGCAGCGCCTCGATCAGCGCGTACATGGAGGGCAGTCCGAAGTGCGCGGGCAGGGCACGCATCAGGGCGGTCGCGTCGCCGCGGCCGTCCTCGGCGCGGGCCGCGTACCAGAGGGCCTCCTCGGCGAGGCCGCCGCCACCGCCCCAGTCGCCGGAGATCTTGCCGATCGCGGGGAAGCGGGCGGTGCGCCCGTCGGGCCGCATCCCGGCGCAGTTGATGCCGGCACCGCACACGACGGCGACGCCCCGCGGCTCGGAGTCCTTCAGGAGCCCGGCGCGCAGGACGGCGAAGGTGTCGTTGCGTACGTCGACGGAGTCGGCCCAGCCGCGGGTGCGCAGCTCCGTCGCCAACTCCCGTTCCTCGACCGGGAGATCGGCGTTGGCGAGACACGCCGAGACGTGTTCCACCGTGGCCGTGCCCGCTTCGGCGAGTGCGCGGCCGACGGCCTCGGCGAGCACGTCGACGGCGGCCTCGACGCCCACCTTGGGCGGCTGGAACCCACCGCCACGGGCCGTGCCGACGACGGTGCCGTCGGCCGCGACCACCGCGACGTCGGTCTTGCTGTTCCCCGCATCGATGGCAAGGACGGTCAGACCCACGCGAGGTGCTCCCGGTTGTGGGCGATCAGCTCGTCCGTGAGCTTCTCGGCGTATTCGATCTGGCCCACCAGCGGGTGCGCGAGCAGCGCCTTGAAGACGCGGTCGCGCCCGCCGCGCAGGGCGGCTTCGAGCGCCAGGTCCTCGTACGCGGTGACGTTCGCGATGAGGCCCGCGAACAGCGGGTCGAGCGCGGGCACGGCCAGCGGCGTCGCGCCCTTGTGGCCGACCGCCGCCTGCACCTCGATCACGGCGTCGTCGGGCAGGAACGGCAGCGTGCCGTTGTTGTACGTGTTGACGACCTGGTACGGGGAGCCCCCGCCGCCGAGCAGCGACGCCGCCAGGTCCACGGCCGCCTCGCTGTAGAAGGCTCCTCCCCGCTTCGCGAGCAGCTCGGGCTTCTCGTCGAGTGCCGGGTCGCCGTACATCTCCAGCAACTCCCGCTCCATCGCGGCGACTTGGGAGGCGCGCGACGGCTTCGTGCGCATCTCCCGCACGACCGCGTCGTGCTGGTAGAAGTACCGCAGGTAGTAGGAGGGCACGACCCCGAGGCGGTCCACGATCGCGCGCGGCATGTGCAGGTCCTCGGCGATGGCGTCGCCGTGCTCGCCGAGCAGGCGCGGCAGCACGTTCTCGCCGTCCGGGCCGCCGAGGCGGACGCCCAGTTCCCAGGTGAGGTGGTTGAGGCCGACGTGGTCGAGGTGGACCTGCGACGGCGTCACGTCGAGCAGCCGCGCGAACTTCCGCTGGAAGCCGATCGCGACGTTGCACAGGCCGACGGCCTTGTGCCCGGCCTGGAGCAGCGCGCGGGTCACGATGCCGACCGGGTTGGTGAAGTCGATGATCCAGGCGTCCGGGTTCGCGCGGCGCACCCGCTCGGCGATGTCGAGGACCACCGGCACCGTGCGGAGCGCCTTCGCGAGGCCGCCCGCGCCGGTCGTCTCCTGCCCGACGCAGCCGCAGTCCAGCGGCCAGGTCTCGTCCTGGTTGCGGGCGGCCTGACCGCCGACGCGCAGCTGGAGCAGGACCGCGTCGGCGTCGGCGACACCGGCGTCCACGTCGCTCGTCGTACGGATGACGCCGGGGTGCCCCTGCTTGGCGAAGATCCGCCGGGCAAGGCCGCCGACCAGCTCGAGCCGGTCGGCCGCCGGGTCGACGAGCACGAGCTCCTCGATCGGCAGGGTGTCCCTCAACCGCGCGAATCCGTCGATGAGTTCGGGTGTGTAGGTCGACCCTCCGCCGACCACGGCGAGCTTCATAACAGTCCTTAGCCCTTTACTCCGGTGAGAGTGACGCCTTCGACGAAGGCTTTCTGTGCGAAGAAGAAGACGATGCAGACCGGCGCCATCACGAGGAGGGTCGCGGCCATCGTCAGGTTCCAGTTGACGCTGTGTGCGGACTTGAAGGATTCGAGGCCGTACGACAGCGTCCAGGATGCCGGGTTCTGGGCCGCGTAGATCTGCGGCCCGAAGTAGTCGTTCCAGCAGTAGAAGAACTGGAACAGCGCGATCGCGGCGATGCCCGGCTTGGCCATCGGCACCACGATCTTCAGCAGGGTCCGCAGCTCACCGCAGCCGTCGACCTTCGCCGACTCGATGTACTCCTTGGGAATCGTCAGGAGGAACTGACGGAGCAGGAAGATCGAGTACGCGTCGCCGAACGCCATCGGGATGATCAGCGGCCACAGCGTCCCCGACAGATGGAACTGCTGCGCCCACACCAGGTACATCGGGATCACGATGACCTGCGGCGGCAGCATCATCGTCGAGATGACGAGGATCATCGCCGTCCGCCGGCCGCGGAAGCGGAACTTGGCGAGCGCGTACGCGACAGGGATCGCCGAGCACACGGTGAGCAGGGTCCCGAGGCCCGCGTAGAGCAGGGAGTTCCTCCACCAGCCGAGGAAGCCGTCGGTCTCGAAGACGGCCTTGTAGTTCTCCCAGTGCCAGGAGTCCGGCCACAGGTCGCCGCTCATCGCCTGGCTGTCGCTCATCACGGACGTCAGGAAGACGAACACGAAGGGCAGGATGAACAGCAGGGCCACGGCGATGGCGATGCTGTGCACGGCGATCCAGTTCAGGATCCGCTTGCGGCGGGCGCGGGCGGCGGCGGGGCCTCGATCGGGGGTGGCCTCGGAGGCCGCGGCGGGCGCGGGGCGCAGGGTCGTAGTAGTCATGAGTCTCAGTCCTCCGCCGAGAGCAGGCCCGAGCGCTTGCGCATGAGCAGCATGGTCACGGCCATGGCGATGGCGAAGAGCACGAGCGAGAGGACGCACGCCGCGCCGGTGTTGAAGTTCTGGAAGCCCATCGAGTAGACGAGCTGCGGGACGGTGAGCGTCGAGTGGTCCGGGTAGCCGGGCTGGATGACGCTGCCGGGGCCGATGGAGACGCCGGAGGCGATCTTTCCGGCGACCAGGGCCTGCGTGTAGTACTGCATCGTCTGGACGACGCCGGTGACGACGGCGAACATGACGATCGGGGTGATCGACGGCCAGGTCACGTACCGGAACTTGCCCCAGGCGCCCGCGCCGTCGAGATCGGCGGCCTCGTACTGCTCCTTGGGTACGTCGAGGAGCGCGGCCATGAAGATGACCATGAGGTCGCCGATGCCCCACAGGGAGAGCATCACCAGGGACGGCTTGGCCCAGGCCGCGTCGTTGAACCAGTTCGGGCCGTCGATGCCGATCTTGCTCAGGACCTCGTTGACCGGCCCGGTCCCCGGGTTGAGCAGGAAGACGAAGGCGACCGTGGCTGCCACCGGCGGGGCGAGGTACGGCAGGTAGAAGGCGGTACGGAAGAAGCCGACGCCCGTCTTGATCTTCGTGACCAGCAGCCCGAGCGAGAGCCCGAAGACGACGCGCAGCGCCACCATGATCACGACCAGCCACAGCGTGTTCCACAGGGCGGGGCCGAACAGCGGCATGTCCTGGAACACGTACTTCCAGTTCCTCAGCCCCACGAACGTGGGCGCCTTGATCTGGTTGTAGTGCATGAACGAGAAGTAGACGGTGGCGAGCAGCGGGTACGCGAAGAAGGCGCTGAAGCCGATCAGCCAGGGGGAGAGAAAGCCGAGCGTGCGCAGTCTGCGGCGCGCGGGCCGGGAAAGTGTGAGTGCCATGCGCGGGGTTCCTGATTCCTCAGTTCTGCGACTAGTTCTGCGACTGCAGGGTGTCGGCGTCGATGAGCTTGTCGAGGCGTTGCAGCCCCTTCTTCAGATCCGGGACCTTGCCCGCTTCCTCGGTGTACGAGAAGTCCTGCAGCTGCACGACGTACATGCCGCCGTTCGTCGACGGGGGCATCACCTGGCTGTACTTGTTCTTCGCGATGTCCAGGAACGTGCGGAACGTCGGATCGACGTCCAGCTTCGGAGACTTGAGGGCCGCCTTCGTGGACGGCACGTTGTGGATGGCGTTCGCGAACTTCACGACCTGGTCGGTGTCGGCGGTCAGGAACTTCACCAGCTCCCAGGCGGCGTTCTGGTGCTTGCTGCTGTGCGCGATACCGGCCACGGTGCCGGTGAGGTAGCCACGCCCGTACGTCTCGGCCTGGTCGTCCGGGACGGGCAGCGGAGCGACGCCCCACTTGAACTTCGCCTTGGCGTCGTTCAGCATCAGCCCGCGCCACTCACCGTCGAGGTGCATCGCCAGCTTCCCGCTCAGGAAGGCGTTCTGGTTGGACATCTCGTCGCCGAAGGAGGTCCGGAACCGCTCCAGGGAGTCGTATCCGCCCTGCGCGTCCACCAGCTTCTTCGCGGTGCCGAAGAACTTGTACGTCGCCGGGTCCCTCGAGAGCCGGGACTTCCCGTCCCTGTCGAAGTACGTCGGGCCCCACTGGGCGAACAGGCGGTCGGGGCTGTTCTGGTAGAGCCGGAAGTTCGGCATGAAGCCGACCCGCTTGTACGAGTTCCCGCTCCTGACGGTGAGCTTCTTGGAGTCGGCGATGAACTCGGACATGGTCCGCGGCGGCCGGGAGATCCCCGCCTCCTTGAACGCGTCCTTGTTGTAGTACATGCCGAAGGCGTCGGCGAGCAGCGGCAGAGCACACTGATTGCCGTCGTAACTCGTGTAGTCGAGAAGGGACTTGGGGAAGACCTTCGCCTTGTCGAGCCCGGTCTTCTTCATGAACGGGTCGAGGTCGACCCACATGCCGGAGTCGCAGTACTGGCCGACGTTGTTCGTGGTGAACGACGAGACGACGTCGGGGGCCTCGTCGCCGCCCGCGCGCAGGGCCTGGTTGACGGTGGCGTCGGAGACGTTGCCGACGGACTCCACCTTGATGTTCGGGTGGAGCTTCTCGAAGCGGGCGATCGAGTCGTTGATCGCCTTGACCTCGCCGTCGGCCGACCAGCCGTGCCAGAACTTCAGCGTCACGGGCTTCGCCGGGTCGTCGTCGGCGCTGCCGACGCTCGGGTTGGCGCAGCCGGACAGCAGCAGTCCGGCGGCGGCGAGCGCCACGGGCGCGCGCAGGGGTATACGCCATCGCGGCATGGCGAACGTCCTTTACGTGTGCGGGGGTTGGAGGAGGTACGAGAAAGTGGGGGAGGGGAGCGGGGTCAGACGTTGCCGGTGTCGAAGACGATGTCGCGGGCCTGGGTGAGCGCCGAGCGCAGGGCACCGGTGAGGATTGGGTCGTCGTCGAGATCGCTGATCCGCAGCAGGGGCCGCGGCAGGGCGAGCCCGGTGAGTTCGCGTTCGACGCGGACGCGCAGCGCCTCGCCGCCGGCCTGGGCCACCTGTCCCGACAGGACGACGAGTTCGGGGTCGACGACGGCGACGACGGCGGCGAGCCCGGTGGCCAGGCGGCGGGCCAGTTCGTCGAGGACGGCCGGGTCGGTGAGGGCCTCACCGAGGTCCTTGACGCCCCCGGCGAGCAGTCGCACGGCGGGCGCGGCGACCAGACTCTGGAAGCCGCCCCCGGCGTCCTCGCCGGCGATCTCCTTCTCGCCGCCGCGCGCCAGGGGGGCACCGGGCAGCGGCATGTAGCCGATCTCGCCCGCGCCGCCGGTCGCGCCCCGCAGGAGCACGCCGCCGAGCACGATCGCCGCGCCGACACCCTCGTCGACATAGGCCAGTACGAAGTCGTCGTGGTCCTGCGCCGCGCCCTCGTACTGCTCGGCGATGGCGGCGAGATTGACGTCGTTCTCGATGGAGACCGGGGTGCCGAGGACCTCGGCGAGCTCGGCGAGCAGGGTGCGCGAGTGCCAGCCCGGCAGGTGCGGGGCGTACCGGAGCTGGCCGGTGTGCGTGTCGATGGCGCCGGGTGTGCCGATCACGGTGGTGGTGACGTCGTCGTGGCCGAGCCCGGCCGTCCGCAGGGCGCCGTCGAAGGCCTCGGCGACGAGCTGGGCGGTCCGGTTGCGTACGTCGTCGGCGACGGCGACGGCCTCGATGCGGCAGCGGCCGCGCTCGGCGCCGGCGATGTCGGCGACGACTGCGGTGATCCCGGTGGGGTCCGCGGAGAGGGCCACGATGTGTCCGGCGCCGGGGTGGATCTCGTACAGCACGGCGTTCGGTCCGGGCCGGCCGGTCTGGCTGCCCGTGGCGCGCACCAGCCCCACCGCTTCCAGCCGGCTGAGCAGCTGGGAGGTGGTGGGCTTGGACAGCCCGGTCAGCTCCCCGATCCGGGTGCGGGTCAGCGGTCCGTGCGCGACGAGGAGGTCGAGGGCCGCGCGGTCGTTCATGGCGCGCAGGACGCTCGGGGTACCGGGGGTTCCCGGAGCCGTACCGGCCATGACCTGTCTCCTCGCATCACTGTTAGGAAGGTTTCCTATTGACGTGCGAGGAACGTAAGCCGTGGGTGAAGGCGGCGTCAATAGGGTCCGGCAGGGCGGCGCCAAGTCGTTGTTCCGCTCGTGCCCGCCCCCGTGAACCGAACGGACATGCGCCGTCGATAGAGGGGTGTGAGACTGTTCCGCCCCATGGGGGGCCAGGGAGACGACGACTCGGACGCGGCGTTGCTGCGCGCCGTCGCCGGCGGGGACTCCGCCGCGATGGCCGCGCTCTACGACCGGCACGCCGGATGGCTGCACGCGCGGCTCAGCCGGCGGTGCGCGGATCCCGAAGTCGTCCGCGAAGTCCTGCAGGACACCTTCGTCACCGTGTGGCGCTCCGCCGCCTCGCACCGGGGCGCGGAGGTCGGCGGCTGGCTCTGGGTGATCGCCGCACGCAGGCTCGTCGACGCCCGACGGGTCCAGGAACGGACCGAACAGATCGCCTACGCACCCACGGCCGACGTCCCCTCCGTCGAGGAGCACGTGCTCGACGGCCTCGAGTACGGCGATGTGGGCACCGCGCTCGGCCGCATCTCACCCGAGTTGCGCGAAGTGCTGCGAGCCACGGTCGTCGACGGTCTGACCACCCGCGAGGCCGCCCGCCTGCTCGGCATACCGGAAGGCACCGTGAAGACCCGGGCGATGCGGGCACGGCGTGAACTGCGCATCGCACTCGGCCAGTTGACGCCGATGGGAGGCACCGCATGAGCGGCGAACGGCACGGATCGGCTTGGCACGTCGGCGAGGAACTCGCCGCGCGCTACGCGGACGGGCACCTGACCGAGACGGACGACTGGTCCGTGGAGAAACACGTGGAGAGCTGCGGGGCGTGCGCCAGGCGGGTGTCCGGTGCGGTACTGGCAGGGTCTGCCGGGGCCGAGCTGGCGGAGATCCGCGCGGCCGTACTCGCCGATATCCGGGCGGAGTTGCCGGCCGGCGTCAAGGGAGCCGCGGCCCCGCAGGCCCACTCGCTGCCGGCGGGGCCGCACCACCCACGGCGCGGGCGGCTCCTGTGGGCCGCCGGACCCGCGCTGCGCGGGCCCTGGGCCCTGGCCCTGCTGCTCGTCGCTGCGGGAGCCGTCGGCTTGGGGAAGGCCGGAGGGTACGAGGGCGCCCGGCCCCTGCTGCTCGCCCTGGCCCCCGTACTGCCGGTCGCCGGGATCGCCCTGTCCTACGGGCGGCACGCGGACCCGGCGTACGAGCTCGCCGCCACCTCGCCGTCGGGCGGGCTGCGGCTGCTCCTGACGCGCACGGCCGCCGTCCTCGCGGTGTGCGTCCCGCTGCTCACCGTGGCGGGGCTGCTGCTGCCCGGCACGATGGCTGCGGGCCACGGCGGGCCTGTCCCGTACGAGATGCGGGTGCCCGGCGCCGCCGCCTGGCTGTTGCCGGGGCTAGCCCTGACCCTCGCCTCGCTGGCGCTCACCGCGTTCCTCGGCTGCCGCACCGCGACGCTCCTCGTCGGCGGCGGCTGGCTGCTCGCGCTCGCGGTGCCCACGGTCGCAGGCGGCGATGGCCCCGGCCGCCTCGCGGAACGGCTCACCGAACAGATCTCCCTCTACTTCGACGGGGCGACGGCACAAGCAGGCTGGGCGGCCGCCATGGCGCTGTCCGGCGCTGTCCTCGTCATCCGCCGCTCCGCATACGACCACCTGGAGAAGGCGTGAGCACGATTCACGTGACCGGACTGACCGTCCGGCACCGAAAGACCCCCGCCCCCGCGCTCGACGGCGTCGACCTCGACTTCGGCCCCGGCGTCCACGGCCTCCTCGGCCCGAACGGCGCCGGCAAGACCTCCCTCATCCGGGTGCTCGCCACCGTCGCCGAACCGACCGGCGGCCGGGTGGAGATGTTCGGCGGTGACCTGCGGGGCGCTCGCGCACGCAGCGCGGCCCGACGGCAACTCGGCTATCTGCCCCAGCACTTCGGCTACTACCCCGGCTTCACCGTGCGCGAGTTCGTCTCGTACGTCGCCTGGCTGAAGGAGATGCCCGCCGCGCTCACGCCCGACGCGGTCGAGCGGGCCGTCGAGCGCGTCGGCCTGACGGACCGTATCGACGCGAAGATCAAGAACCTGTCGGGCGGCATGGTGCGCCGCGTCGGCATCGCGCAGGCCATCGTGAACGACCCGGCGGTGCTCCTCCTCGACGAGCCGACCGCCGGTCTCGATCCCGAGCAGCGGGTCGAATTTCGTTCACTGCTGCGGGAGTTGGGGCTGGGTGCCGCCGTCATCGTCTCCACCCATCTCGTGGAGGACGTCGCGGTGGCCTGCACCCAGGTGACGCTGATCGAGACCGGCCGGATCGCCTACCGCGGCACCCCGGGGTCCCTCGCCGCCCTCGGCACGGACGGCGACGAAGCCGACGGCAACGCCACCGAACGCGGCTACACGGCCGCTCTCCGAGGCCATCGCGCGGCCACGGCCGGAGCGGGCCGATGACCACAGACGTCGACGCACCCTTCACCGCCCCACCGGCGCCGAAAGCACCCGGCCGCCCCCACCACCCCCTGCGCGCCGAGCTGCTCCGCGGCTTCGCCCCCTGGTCCGGAATCGCCGCACTGCTCAGCGTGGGCGGCCTCATGGCGTCCAAAGCAGCCCAGTGGCAGGGCAGCTGGCCCGGGACCATGAGCAACCTGCATCTCGCGGCCGCCGCCCTGGCCGTCCCCCTCGCCCTCGCGGCAGGCGCCTGGCAGGGCGGGCGGGAGCGTCGGACGCGGATGGGCGAGCTGAGGGCGTCGATGCCCCGGGGCCCGCTGGCACAGTTCCTGGTCTGCGCGCTGCCCGTCGCGCTGTGGGTGACAGCGGGATACGCCCTCGCGGCCGTCGGCTCGCTGCTGGCCAGCCTGCCCTACACCTCCGCCGGACACCCCTTGCCGCTCGTGCTCCTCGGCGACGCGCTGACGGTCGGCGCCTGCGCACTGCTCGGGCATGTGGCGGGCCGGCTCGTGCCGTGGCGGCTCGCGGCCCCGGTGCTCGCCCTGAGCGGTTACGTCCTCTTCGGCCTCGCTTCCACCGCGGACTCCGCCATCCGCTTCGTCGGGCCCGCCGGAGGGCTCCCGCTCGGCAGCACCACGGTGCCCGTGTGGTGGCAGCCCCTCGTCTTCGCCCTGTGGGGGAGCGCACTCGCCCTGACGGCCGTCCTCGCTCACGCGGCGCGCCGTCGCGCCACCGCCCTCGTCCCGCTCGTGGCCGCACTCGCCGCGGCCGTCGTCCTCGTGCAGAGCGGGGACTCCATGTGGCAGCGCAACCCGCTGACCCAGCGCCAGGTGTGCGACGAATCCGCTCCGCGCATCTGCGTCAGCGCCGCCTACCCGGGGATGCTGCCCAAGGTGTCGGACGCCCTTTCGGGGCTCATGGGCCGCCTCGACGGCGTACAGAACCTGCCGGTCCGCTTCGAGAACCTGCCGGGCAGGCCGCACGAGGACGAGGCCGAGCTGCCGGATCTCACGCCGCTCGGCTGGGGTGTGGTGCGCGGGGAGCTGACCGATCCGCAGCAGTACGCGTGGGAGGCCGCCCAGAACCTCGTACGCGATGACTGCCCCATGCCGAAGGACCAGGACCCACGGATCGGCCGGACCGACCAGGCTGTCACGCGTTGGCTGGCCCCCAGCCGCCTCCAGGGGCAGATACGCGACCAGAACCTCGTCGTGCACCGGGGCGACAAGAAGAGACTCGCCGAGGACCGCGCCGACGAGGCGGCCCTGGACCACCTCAAGGCCATGTCCCCCGAGACGCGCCGCGCCTGGCTGAGCCGCTACTTCGCGACCGCCCGCGACTGCGCCCCCGACCCGAAGGAGGTCCCGTCACTGTGAGTACACCCCTGGCTCTCTACGCCCGCTCGCGGGGCCTGCCCCTCACGCTCCTCATGCTCGTGTGCGCGGCGCTCTTCACCCTGTGGGCCGGGCCCCAGCCGGACGCGTTCCTCGACCCGTACCGCCGCGTCCCCCTCCTCACCCTGGCCCCGCTGCTCACCTCCGCCGCGATCGGCACCAGCCTTCATCAGCACGCGGAGGAGCTGGACCGCACGGCAGTACGCCCCTGGTGGCGACGGCGGCTTGCCCATCTGCTGGCTCTCACCGCCCTCGCGGCGGCCGTCCTCGCCCTCGCGTTGCCGGGCGACACGCAGGTCTACGGCGCTCCGGCGATGACCCGCAACGTCCTCGGCGCGACCGGCATCACCGCCCTCGCGGCGGTGGTCATCGGGGCGCGGCTCAGCTGGCTGCCCGCGATGCTGTACTTCTCGACCGTCTATCTGTCGTTCTCGTCACCCCGCATGCGGGAGGCGACGGTCCTTTCGTGGCCCATGCAGACGGGGCCGCAGCGCGGTGCCTGGGCTGCCGCGCTCACGCTGTTCGTGCTCGGCGGCGCGCTCTACGCCCGGCGCGGAGCCCGGGCCGAGCGCTGAGGCGGGCAACAGCCCGGGCGGTACGTCCTGCGGGGGGCCCGCAGAACGTACCGGTGAAAACAAAGACCCGGATCGATGGTCAGGCGGAAATGCCTTCGATCCGGGCCAGGGCCTCGTCCGCGCCGAACGGCTGCAAGTACGGCAGCCAGCGCGGATCCCTGTGCCCGGTCCCGATGATGCGCCAGGCGAGCCCGGTCGGCGGGGCCGGCTTGTGCCGCAGGCGCCAGCCGATCTCGACCAGGTGACGGTCGGCCTTGACGTGGTTGCAGCGGCGGCAGGACGCGACCACGTTCTCCCACGCGTGCTGGCCGCCGCGGCTCTTGGGAATGACGTGGTCGACGCTGGTTGCGACACCACCGCAGTACATGCACCGCCCGCCGTCCCTGGCGAACAGCGCCCGCCGGGTCAGAGGAACGGGCCCCCTGTAAGGGACCCGGACGAACCGCTTGAGGCGGACCACGCTCGGTGCAGGGACGGTACAGGTTGCGCTGTGCATATAGGCGCCGGACTCCTCGAGGCACATGGCCTTGTTCTCGAGGACCAGAACGAGCGCGCGGCGGAGCGGTACGACGCCGAGTGGCTCGTACGACGCGTTGAGGACCAGGACATGCGGCACGGATGCCTCCTTGTACGCCGGCGGCGCGTGGCTCGCGCCGGGACGATCTGTAGTCAGTTTCCCCTCATGGCCTGCACAAGCGCCACCATGTCCCGGTAACGGGCTGGGAGTGTTTTCGACCACAGCCCCTACATCCCCAGGTGAGGACGGTCTCTCCCTCGAACAAGACAACGATCCACACACAATGCCCCGTTAGTGTGGTGAGTCTGCCCGTAACTTCGCCTTTCGCGGGCGGCCGCTATGCCTGGAGGTTTCTGCCGTGATCTTGTCCGTCCTGTCGGCGTCCGATCCATCCTCGGACCCGACCACATTCAAGGACGCCCAGGAACAGGCCACCAACGCCGCCAGCTGGGTCGAGCAGAACTGGTCCACCTGGCTGGGTATCGGCCTGCGCATCCTGCTCATCGTCGTCATCGCCGCGGTCCTCAGAGTGGCCATCCGGCGCGCCATCACCAAGCTCATCGAGCGCATGAACCGCACGGCGCAGGCCGTCGACGGCACGGCGCTCGGGGGCCTGCTGGTCAATGTGGAGCGCCGCCGGCAGCGCTCGCACGCCATCGGCAGCGTGCTGCGCTCGGTCGCCTCCTTCGTGATTCTCGGCACAGCCGCCCTGATGATCCTCGGCACGTTCCAGATCAATCTGGCCCCGCTGCTCGCCTCGGCGGGTGTCGCGGGTGTCGCGATCGGCTTCGGCGCCCGCAACCTCGTCACGGACTTCCTGTCCGGCGTCTTCATGATCCTCGAGGACCAGTACGGCGTCGGGGACAGCATCGACGCGGGCGTCGCCTCCGGCGAGGTGATCGAGGTCGGCCTGCGCGTCACCAAGCTGCGGGGCGCCGACGGCGAGATCTGGTACGTCCGCAACGGCGAGGTCAAGCGCATCGGCAACCTCTCCCAGGGCTGGGCCACCGCGAGCGTCGACGTCACCGTCCGCTCGGACGAGGACCTGGTCAAGGTCAAGGAGACCCTGGCCGAGGTCGGCGTCGCCATGAGCAAGGACGAGCCCTGGAACGAGATGCTGTGGGGCCCGGTCGAGATCCTCGGCCTGGACAGCGTGCTCCTCGACTCCATGGTCGTGGGCGTCTCGGCGAAGACGATGCCCGGCAAGGCCCTCACCGTGGAGCGCGAGCTGCGCTGGCGCATCAAGCTGGCCTTCGACGAGGCCGGGATCCGCATCGTGGGCCGCCTCCCCCTGCTGACCGGCGACGAGGCCACCGCCGACCCGACGGCCGGCGTCTCGGCCCCGTCCGCCTACGCGTCGAGCACGTCCCCGCAGTCCCTGGCGGCGTCGCCGATCACGTCGCCGAACATGGCGAAGTAACGGCCCAAGGCGTACGCCGGCCCGCTCGCGTCACTCCGCGACCGCGTACGCCTCCACCGACCACAGCGAATAGCCGTACTGCGTGGCCCTCTTGTCGCCCTGGACGCGGACGAAGCGGGTGTCGCGGGCGTCCATGCGGACCGACTCGCGGCCTCCCTGGCCGTCCTTCACCGTCGCCGCCGTGCGCCACGACTTTCCGTCGGCGGACGTCTGGATGCGGTAGCCCTTCGCGTACGCGTCCTGCCAGTGCAGTACGACCTGGCCGAGGCGCACCGGCTTCGCCAGTTCCACCTGCCACCAGGCGCCGTCCTCGGCGGGGGACGACCAGCGGGTCTCCGGGTCGCCGTCGGTGGCGAGGGACGCCGGGAAGTCCGCGGTCTCGTCGGCCGAGGACGAGGGCTTGCCCTCGCGGGCCAGGTCCGGGCCCGCCGTGCGGGGGTACGCCCGCACCGACACCGTGCGCGTCGTGCCGGCGAAACTGACCGGGACGTCGTACGTGCCCGCCGGGGTGTTCTCCGGGACCGTGATGTCGACCGGAGCGCTCACCTGCGTGCCACGCGGGAGCGTCGCCTGTGCGGGCAGGGTCACCTTGATGCCGTGCGGTCCCTCCGCGCTGAGGCGGCCCTCCACGTTGCCGGGCCGCTGCGGCGTCAGGCGCGCCGTCACCCTTCGCGCGCCCCCGCCGATCTCCGCGTCCAGCTCCGTGCGGGCCAGCTCGAACGAGGCGTCGGGGGAGTCCGCGTACCAGGGGACGACATGGCGCACGGCGCCCTTCGCGGCGCCGGACACCCGGATCGCGTCCGCCCGTACGTCCTTCGGCCCCAGGTCCGGCTCGGTGAAGCCGCCGTCCGCGAGCGTGCCCACGGACTTCCAGCCCTCGCCCGGCACATGGACCTGCACGGTGCCATGGGTGCCCGGGTCGGCCAGGACCGTCACCGCCGTGAGCCGCCGCGCCCGCGGCAGCTTCGCCTCACCGTCGGCCGCCGCGTCCGCGTGCGAGGTCCCCGCCCACGCCGCGTACGCCTTCTGAGCCCGGTCGAGGAATGGGTCAAGGACCCCCTTGCCCACGGTGACCTGACGGGACTTCAGGTCGGCCCGCCGGCGTTCCAGGAGCCGTGCCGCCCGCCATGCCGCCGCCCCGTCGCCGCGGGCCTGCGCGTCCAGCATGTCGACGGCCGCTTCCCCGGCCTCCCCGTACCGCGCCAACTGGTCGCTCCAGGGCCGCACTTCCTCGTCCACCGCAGTGGCCTCGAGCTGCTCCGGCGCCCGCCGCATCACGGTGAACGCGTCCCGCAGCTTCTTCGCCGCCGCCTCGTACCGCGCGCGGTCGGTGAGCATCTTCGTACGGGAGTCCCAGAAGCCGGAGAGGACCGGCTTCAGGTACGCGGACTCGTCCTCGCCGAGGACGGACGACGCGTCGTTGCCCGCCAGTGCGCCGAGCGCCTCGCGGGTGCGCGCGTCACCGCCCGCCAGGTCGTCGATCGCGGCCTTCCAGGACTCCTGCGGGCGGTAGTCGCGCGGATTCCACGCGTAGTCCGCCGTCGTGAACAGCGGGATGCGGGAGGCCGCGGGCTGCTCCATCGCGTTGGCGAGCAGTGCCGCCGAACCTGTCGCCACCGCGGGCTCGCGGCCCGTGTAGGGCCCGAGGAAGATGCGGTCCTGCGCGTAGTCGTTGACCGGGTAGTTGTCCATCGTGACGAGGTCGTGCGCGGACCCGAACGCGGTCCGCGCGCCCGCCAGTTCGCGCCCGGTGATCGTGCGCGGGACCACGCCGACGCCCGTCCACGCGACCTCGACGGAGTCGTCGAGCCCGCTCGCGAGCGCCGCGCGGTACTCCGTCGACCCGTCCTGGTAGAACTCCGTGGGCATCATCGACAGCGGCTCCGCGCCCGGGTGCCGCGCGGCGAGGTGGCGCGCCACCGCGTTCGCCACGCGCGCCTGCGCGCGCGCCGCCGCCTTCGGCCCCGAGCCGAACGTCCTGGCGTCCGCCTCGCAGTGCCACTCGCTGTACGACACGTCCTGGAACTGCAGCTGGAACGCCCGCACGCCGAGCGCCCACATGGCGTCGAGCTTGCGGTTCAGAGCCCTGACGTCGTCGTCCGACGACATGCACATCGCCTGCCCGGGCGCCACGGCCCAGCTCAGCGTCACGTGGTTGGCGCGCGCCCGCTCGGCAAGGGCCCGGAAGTCCGCGCGCTGGGCGGCCGGATACGTCTCGCGCCACCGCGCCTGCCGGTACAGGTCGTCGCCCGGCGCGTACAGATAGCGGTTCTGCTTGGTACGCCCCATGAAGTCCAGCTGGTCGAGCCGCTCTTCACGCGTCCACGGGGTCCCGTAGAACCCCTCCGTCATCCCGCGCACTGCCGTCCCCGGCCAGTCGCGCACGACGACCCCGGCGACCTTCCGCCCGCTCACCAGCTGCCGGAACGTCTGCACGGCGTGGAACAGGCCGTCGTCACCGACGCCTTCCATGGCGACGGTGTCCCGGCCGTCCGTCGGCCCGACGGCGAGCCTGTACCCGCCGGACGGCAGGTCCTTGCGGGCCGACGCGCCGAGGGCGCCGAGTGCCGTCTCCAGGCCCTGTCCCCGGCCGGGGCGCGCTTCGGCCGCTCCCCATCCGTCGCCGGCGGCGGTCCCGGCGGCCACGGAGCCGATCCGCACCACGAGCGCGGGACCGGCGGGCAGGCGGCTCTCGTCGTCGACCTCGGTGATGTGCCGGGCACCCGCCCCGCGCAGAGCGGTGCGCAGGGCGTCCACCGCGTACCGGTCGACGCCGCGGCCCGTGACGAGGACGACCTCGTCGCTCACGGTGACGGACTCCGCGCCGGAGGCGGTACGCAGGGACTGCGGCCGGGGCCACACCGCGGGCGTCCCCGTGTCGCTGTCCCGGTCACCCGTGGCGAGCGACGGCCCGGGCGGGGCCGCCACCGCACCGGAGGCTCCCCCGAGCGCACTGGCGATGACGGCGACAGCGATCGCCGCCGCCCCCTTCCTGCGGCGCCGGAGCTGCACGGCACACTCCTCGTTGGTCTCGGCACGGTGGTGGGACCGGTCACGGGTGTCCCAGGGTGGCAACCGAGCCCACCACTGACCGGGCCGGAGTGTCAACGGGAGTGGCCGTTGTGCCGCAATTGCCCGGCCGGGAGTGGCTGGAGAAGGTGATTCGCGTCGTCCACCGGCCGGGTCCCGCCCATGGAACAGAATGTGACCACCAACACCTTGTCGGGCCGTTCATGTCTGGGGCCGTGCTTGCTGGGTAGAGCTGCCGAGACCGTCACTCACGAAAAGATCGACGACAAGACCCGCGAAGAACCGCGAAAAGGAGGCCGTCATGGCCGCATCAGCGCACCTTCTGCTCTCGGCCCTGTCCAAACAGGCGGACGTCATCCTGCCCGCCCCCGCCCTGCCGCTGCCGGACGAGTTCGCGTTCGGCGCCGAACTGCCCCTCACCAGCGAACCGCCCCTCGCCGACACACAGCCGCTCACCAGCGAGCCCGCCCTCATCGACGTAGCGCCCCTCACCAGCGAGCCGACCCCCTCGGGACCGGTCGCGGGCCTGGACTCCTCGGGGGTCTAGGTGACGCTGGCCCGGCTCGCCGCGCTGCACGGGGTCGCCCCGTCCTACTCCCCTTCCCCCGGCCGCACGGTCGAGGCCCCGGACGCCGCGCTCGTCGCCGTCCTCGCCGCCCTCGGTGTCGACGCGCGCACCCCGGAGTCCGTACGGGACGCGCTGGCCGCGCGCGAGGCGGAGGCCGCGGAGCGCCTGCTGCCGCCGACGGTCGTCCTGTGGTCCGGTGAGCCCGCCCCGGCCTGGGCGCGGGAATTACCCGAAGGGGTGAACCTCCAGCTGGCCACCGAGCAGGGCGAGCGCGTCGAAGACTGGCGACCGACAGGGCCCGTTCCCCTCGGCGTCCACCGGCTGCGGGCCACCGCCCCGGGCGGCGCCACGGCCGACGCCCACCTGATCGTCGCCCCGCCACGCGTACGCACCCCGGGCGAGCGCGCGTACGGGCTGCTCGTGCAGCTCTACTCCCTCCTGTCGGCGAAGTCCTGGGGCATGGGCGACCTCGGTGACCTGGCCGACCTCGCGGCCTGGGCGGGCCGCACCGCCGGCGCCGGGTTCGTGCAGGTCAACCCGCTGCACGCGGCCGTACCCGGTGGAGCGGGGCCGACGGACCCCTCCCCGTACCGCCCGTCGTCGCGCCGCTTCCCCGACCCGGTCCATCTGCGCGTCGAGGACATCCCCGAGTACGCCTATCTGCCCGACGCCGACCGCGACCGCGTGCGCGAGCTGCTCGCCGAGGCCGCCCGGCTGCGCGACGGCGTCCTGCACAAGAGCGCCCTGATCGACCGCGACGCCGTATGGGACCTCAAGCGCCGCGCCCTCGAACTCGTCGCGCGCGTCCCGCTCAGCCCCGGCCGCCGCGCCGCCTACTGGGACTTCCTCGCCGAGCAGGGCGCGGACCTGGACCACCACGCCACCTGGTACGCGCTCGCCGAGCGGCACGGCCCCGACTGGCACACCTGGCCCGAGCCCCTGCGCGACCCCGGATCCCGCGAAACCGCCCACGCCCGCGCCGAGTTGATGGACCGCGTCGACTTCCACAGCCACCTCGCCTGGCTCACCGACGCCCAACTGGCCGCCGCGCAGCGCTCCGCACGCGACGCCGGTATGCCCATCGGGCTCGTCCACGACCTGGCCGTGGGCGTGCACCCGCAGGGCGCCGACGCCTGGGCCCAGCAGCACATCTTCGCCGCGGGCATGTCCATCGGCGCGCCCCCGGACGCCTTCAACTCCCGCGGCCAGGACTGGGGGCTGCCCCCCTGGCGCCCCGACCGGCTCGCCGCCGCGGGCTACGCGCCGTACCGCGCGCTCCTGCGCGGGCTGCTCGCCCACGCCGGAGCCGTCCGTATCGACCACGTCATGGGTCTGTTCCGGCTCTGGTGGGTGCCGGCCGGACAGCCGCCGACCGAGGGGGTGTACGTCCGTTACGACGCGGAGGCGATGCTCGCCGTCCTCGCCCTGGAGGCCGGCCGCGCCGACGCCCTGGTGATCGGCGAGGACCTCGGCACGGTCGAGCCCGGCGTCCGCGAGGCCCTGAACGCGCGCGGGGTGCTCGGCACATCCGTGCTGTGGTTCGAGCGGGACTGGGACGGGACGGGCCGCCCCGTGCCGCCGGAGCGGTGGCGTACGGACTGCGTGGCGACCGCCACCACCCACGACCTGCCGTCCACCGCGGCCCGGCTGACCGGCGACCATGTGCGGCTGCGGGACAGCCTCGGCCTGCTCGGGCGGCCGCTCGCGCGGGAGGAGGCCGAGGCCACCGCGGAAGTCGCCGAGTGGACCGGCCTGTTCGCGCGCCTCGGACTGCTGCCCGGCGGCGGGGGAGAGGGCCTGTGCGAGGAGGAGGAGATCCGTGCCGTCCATCGCTTCCTGCTGCTGACCCCGGCCCGCCTGGTCGGTGTCTGGCTGCCCGACGCGGTCGGCGACCGGCGCCCGCAGAACCTGCCGGGGACCTGGGACGAGTATCCGAACTGGCGGCTCCCGATCGCCGATCCCACCGGCCGTCCGGTCACCTTCGAGGAACTCACGGCCTCACCGAGGACGCATGCGCTCATCGAGGTCCTGCGGTCCGGACTGCCCCGTACGGCACCCCCGGGCGCGCGGCCCGTTTAGGTGTTCGCTACGTTTGCACCGTGGACAAGAAGAACGCCCTGCGCGCCGGCGCCCTGGCTGCCGGTACGACGCTGATGATGCTGCTCATGTCGTCCCCCGCGCTCGCGCTGGCGCGCGACGACGGCGACGACCCCGGTCAGGGCCTCTCGGTCATCGAGACCCTCGGCCTCTATGTCGCGGCGCCGATCGTGCTGTTCCTGGTGATCGCCGGCCTCGTGATCGTCGGTGACAAGTCCCGCAAGCCGCAGAAGCAGGGCTGACCGCCGCACCTCTCACTTCTCACGTCTTTGCCGAGGGCGTCCTCGTGTGCACCGCGCACCGAGGGCGCCCTCGGTGCGTTTCCGGTGTGCGTCGCCGGTGCGTTCCCGGGGCGTTCGCGGGGTCTTACGGACGCTCGGCCGTCAGGTAGCGCTGGAGGGTCGGCGCGAGCCATTCCACGATCTCGTCGCGGCCGAGCCCGACGGCGGGGCCGAAGCGCAGAACGTAGCGGGTGAGCGCGAGGCCGAGGACCTGTGACGCGCAGAGCGCGGCCCGCACCGGGGCCTCGGCGGGGTCGGGGCAGACGCTCAGGGCGAGCGGCAGTGTCTGCTCCTTGAAGATGTCCTGCATGCGCTCGGCGCCCTTGGCGTTGGTGGCGCCCACGCGCAGCAGCGTGGTGAGCACCTCGTTCTCCTCCCACAGGTCGAGGAAGTGCCGCACGAGGGTCCGGCCGATGTCGTCGACCGCGATCGTCTCGGGGTCCGGCAGCCGCAGGTCCAGGTCGATGACCGCGGCGAAGAGCCCCTCCTTGTTGCCGTAGTAGCGCATCACCATCGACGGGTCGATCGCCGCGTCCCTGGCGATGGCGCGGATCGTGGCCCGCTCGTATCCGTCGGCGGCGAAGCGTTCGCGGGCGGCCGCGAGGATCGCGGTGCGGGTGGCGTCCGAGCGGCGTGCCTGCTGGGTGGCTCCTGTCATGCCAACAACCGTAGGCCAACACTTGTTGACAGTCCAGGGCCGTGCGCCTAAGTTTGCCAACAAGCGTTGACCAACAAGCGTTGGCAATGCGTGACCGGGTACAACCGACCTGAGCTCGCAGGCACCAGGAGGCCACCATGAACGGCACCACTCCTCGCACCGTGATCGTCGTCGGCTCCGGCCCCACCGGCCTGCTCCTCGCCGGCGACCTCGCCGCCGCGGGCGTCCCCGTCACCGTCGTCGAGAAGCGCCCCCACAAGGTCAGCAACCTCTCCCGGGCCTTCGTCCTGCACGCCCGCACCCTGGAACAGCTCGACGCCCGCGGCCTCGCCGACCGCGTCGAGGCCAAGGGCCAGGCCCTCGACAGGCTCCAGTTCTTCAACCGCCTCGCCATCGACCTGACCGGCCTCCCCTCCCGCTTCCGCCACGTCCTGGTCCTGCCGCAGTACGAGGTCGAGGCCGCCCTCCGGCAGCGCGCCACCGATGAGGGCGTGAAGTTCTCGTACGAGAGTGAGGTCACCGGCCTCACCCAGGACGCGGACGGCGTGACGCTCCAGGTCCGCACGGGCGACGGCGAGTCCTCGACGCTGCGCGCTGCGTACGTCGTCGGCGCCGACGGCATGCGCAGCGCCGTACGCGAGAGCGTCGGGCTTCCCTTCCCCGGCAAGTCCGTCATCCGCTCCGTCGTCCTCGCCGACGTGAAGCTCGCCGAGGAGCCCGAGAACGTCCTCACGGCCAACGCGGTCGGCGACGCCTTCGCGTTCATCGCCCCCTTCGGCGACGGCTATTACCGGGTGATCGGCTGGAACCGCGCGCGCGACGTCCCCGAGTCCGCCCCCCTCGACCTCGACGAGATCAAGCAGGTCACCCGCCTCGCGCTCGGCCGTGACTACGGGATGCACGAGGCCCGCTGGATGTCCCGCTTCCACAGCGACGAGCGCCAGGCTCCTGCCTACCGCGTCGGCCGCGTCCTGCTCGCCGGCGACGCCGCGCACGTCCACACCCCGGCCGGCGGCCAGGGCATGAACATCGGCCTCCAGGACGCCGCCAACCTCGGCTGGAAACTCGCCGCCGTCGTCAACGGCCGTGCGGGAGACTCCCTGTTGGACACCTACGAGGCCGAGCGTCACCCCGTCGGGAAGGCCGTCCTGCGCAGCAGCGGCGGCATCGTCAGGCTCGCCATGGCCCACCGTCCCTGGGCCCTTGCGGCCCGCACGGCCCTCACCGCGCTCCTCGGCCGGGTCCGCCCCGCCCGCACCCGCATCGTCGGCCAGATCACCGGCATCGGCGTCGCCTACCCGGCCCCGCGCGGCGCGCACCGCCTCGTCGGCACCCGCGTCCCCGACGTCACGCTCAAGGAGGGCCGCCTCTACGAGGCCCTGCGTCAGGGCACGTTCGTCCTGATCGTCCCCAAGGGCGTCCACGACAAGGGCGACGACCGTTACGCCGTCACCCACTGGGCGAGCGACCGCCGTACGTCGCTCCTGGTGCGGCCCGACGGTTACGTCGCCTGGGCGTCGGACGCGGCGGCGGATCTCCCGGCGGGCATCGACCCGTACGCGATCGGGGTGTCGGTGATGTGACCGTCGGGCCGCGCGGGCTCAGGAGGCCTGCGTACCCGCCATCAAATGACGCAGCAGGTCGGCCAGTTGGCCGGCCTGCTCGCTGTCGAGCGAGGCGAGCGCCTCGGTCTGCACGGCGAGCCCGGCGCCGACCGCCTCGTCGACCAGCGCCCGGCCCTCGCCGGTGAGCGTCACCTGGAGACCGCGGCGGTCGTGCGGGTCGGGCGAGCGGCGCAGCAGGCCGCGCCGCTCCAGCTTGTCGAGCCGCCCGGTCATGCCGCCGGTCGTCAGCATCAGCGTCGCCGAGAGCTGGCGCGGCGAGAGGGTGTACGGGTCGCCGGAGCGGCGCAGTGTGGCGAGGACGTCGAACTCGCCTCGTGCGATGCCGAAGCGCGCGTACGTCTTGTCGATGCGGTCGCCGATGGCGCGCGCGATCCGGTACACCCGGCCGAAGACCTCCATCGCGGTGGTGTCGAGGTCGGGCCTGACCTCGGCCCACTGGTCGACGATCGCGTCGACGGCGTCCTTGCTGCTGTCCATGGGGTGAGTATGCGACCCGGTTTCGGCCGCTCGCAAGAAAGTAGCTCACAAGAAAGTAGATCGACAGCAAGTAGCTCGGTGGGAAGTAATTCTGAAGGAAGTGGCTTGACTGTAAGTGGCTTAACGCTAAGCTACTTACAATGAAGCTACCCGGGGGGAGCGCCCGATGAAGAACCCGATGAAGACGAACAAGCGCAACGGTGCCGTGATCGCACTGACCGCCCTCGCCCCGATCTCCTGGGGCTCGACCTACGCGGTCACCACGGAGTTCCTGCCGCCCGACCGCCCGCTGTTCACCGGGCTGATGCGGGCGCTGCCCGCAGGCCTCCTCCTGCTGGCGATGGCCCGCACGCTGCCGCGCGGCGTCTGGTGGTGGAAGGCCCTGGTCCTCGGTGCGCTGAACATCGGCGCGTTCTTCCCGCTCCTCTTCCTCTCCGCGTACCGCCTCCCCGGCGGCATGGCGGCGGTGGTCGGCTCGATCGGCCCGCTGTTCGTCGCCGGTCTCGCGACGCTCCTGCTCGGTGAACGCCCCACGCGGCGCACGCTGTTGACCGGCATCGCGGCCGCGCTCGGCGTCAGCCTCGTCGTGCTCAGGGCGGCGGGCGCGCTCGACCCGGTCGGCGCGCTCGCGGCACTGGCCTCCACGGCGTCGATGTCCACGGGAACGGTCCTCACGAAGCGGTGGGGCCGCCCGGAGGGTGTGGGTCCGCTGGCGCTCACCGGCTGGCAGCTCACGGCCGGCGGCCTGCTCATCGCCCCGATCGCCTTCCTCGTCGAGGGTGCGCCGCCGGTGCTGGACGGCCGGGCCGTCGCGGGCTACGCGTACCTGGCGCTCGCCAACACGGCGGTCGCGTACTGGCTGTGGTTCCGCGGCATCGGCCGTCTGAGCGCGACGCAGGTCACGTTCCTCGGTCCGCTCTCGCCGCTGACGGCGGCGGTGATCGGCTGGGCGGCGCTCGGGCAGGCGCTGACGCCGGTGCAGCTGGCGGGCATGGCGCTGGCGTTCGGCGCGACGCTGCTGGGCCAGCGCCCGCCCCGGGTCACCTCTGTCACCGCTGTCACCCCTGTCGTCACCTCTGTCACCGCTGTCACCTCTGTCTCCCCCGTCGCCCCTGTCACCCAGCCCCGACCTTTCAGTTCTACTGAAGAGAACACCCAAAAAGTTTCGATGGACCTGACGGGTGGAGGGCTGCGACGGTAGTCGGGACGTAGTACGACCGCAGCTCAGGAGGGGATACGAGATGGCAGTCCTGGACCGGACATCCACCGGCGCCGAGAAGCCCGAAGCGGGGAACGGAGGGGCGCGAGGGCGCCGCGCGGGCGCCGGGCTCGGCACCGGTCTCGCGCTCGCGCTGCTCGCCACGGTGGTCTGGTCGGGCAGCTTCGTCACCTCTCGCGCGCTGCACGACAGCGTGCCCCCGATCCAGCACGCGTTCTGGCGCTGGATCATCGCGATCGTGGCGGTGGCGCCGTTCGCGGCGCGCTCCGCCTGGCGGCAACGGGCGCTGCTCCGCACCCACCTGCGCTTCCTCCTGCTCGCCGCGCTGCTCGGCGTGACCGTCTACAACACCCTCGTCAACCAGGCGGCGATGACGACGTCCGCCGGGAACATGGGCATGATCATGGCCGCGTCGCCGGTCCTGATGGCGGCGTACGAACGCATGGGCGGCGCACGGCTCGGGGCCCGCCGGGTGACCGGCACGGTCATCGCGTGCACGGGTGTGCTGCTCCTGGTCAGCAAGGGTTCCCTGGCGCCGGACTTCACGGTGGGCGACCTGTGGGTGGTCGCGGCGGCGGTCTGCTTCGGCTCGTACAGCGCGCTGCTGCGGCGCCGGCCGGCGGAGATCGGCGGCCCCGCGTTCCTCTTCGCGACATTCGTGCTCGGCGCGCTGATGCTGCTGCCGGTGTTCCTCGTCAGCCTCGCCGTGCAGGGCGGCTTCGAGCCGACGGCGGCGACGGTCTCGCCCCTCCTGTACGTGGGTGTGGTCTCGTCCGCCGTCGCGTTCTTCGCCTGGAACAAGGCGATCGCCCAGATCGGCGCGGCCCGCGCCGGCGTCGTCTACTACCTCCAGCCGGTGTGCGTGGCCCTGCTCTCGTACGCGGTCCTCGGCGAGGCCATGGGCCCGCTGCAGATCGTCTGCATGGCGCTGATCCTGGCGGGGGTCGCCCTCGGCTCCGCGACCCGGAGCGGGACCCGGATACGTTGACCCCATGCGCACCACCGACTGGGACATCAAGAAGCTCGCGATCCTGCGGGCCCTGCGGGACCGGGGGACCGTCACGGCCACCGCGCAGGCGCTGCTCATGACCCCGTCGGCCGTGTCGCAGCAGCTGACCAACCTCGCCAGACAGCTCGGCGTGCCGCTCCTGGAGGCGCACGGGCGGCGCGTACGCCTCACCGACGCCGCCCACCTCGTCCTGCGGCACGCCGAAGCCGTGTTCGCCCAACTGGAGCGCGCCGACGCGGAGTTGGACGCCTATCTGCAGGGCGAGTCCGGGGAGGTGCGGGTCGCCGCGTTCTCCACCGCCGTGCCCGCCCTGGTGGTGCCCGCCGTACGCGCCCTGCGCACCGCCCACCCCGGGATCGCGGTCCGGGTGCGCGAGGCGGAGGCCTCGGAGGCGTACGAGCTGCTCTCGGCCGGTGATGTGGACCTGGCCCTGTCGCTCGCCGCGCACGCGCCCACCGCGCGGGACCCCAAGTTCACGCGGGTGCCGCTGCTCGCCGACCCGCTCGACGTGGCCCTGCCCGCCGGGCATCCGCTGGCGGGAGCGGCGGGCCCGCGCCTGGCCGAGCTGGCGGGCGAGCACTGGATCTTCGGCGGCTCCGGCCCGTGGTCGGAGATCACGCGGGCGGCGTGCGAGGCCGCCGGGTTCGTGCCGGAGCAGGCGCACAGCGCATCGGGCTGGACGGCGATCCTGGCGATGGTCGAGGCGGGGATGGGCATCGCGCTCGTGCCACGCATGGCGGCGGTGGGGCGTGAGGGCGTCGTGATGTGCGCGCTGGGCGAGGACCGCCCGGTCAGGCATGTGGTGGCGGCGGTGCGCAGGGGGTCGGAGGAGGCGCCGGCGGTGTCGAGGGTGCTGGACGCGCTGAGGGAAGCGGCGGCGGAACGCTGAGGCGGCCACCGTCCACGGTTCACCCTCCACGGTTCACGCCACCATTCAGCTCAGCTGAACGTATATGTCGAAAAGTTTCGATGGACCTAAGGTCTCGGTGGGTCCGACAGTGGACGTATGACGACATCTGACGCCACGCCGCAGGACACCCACGAGGACCCCCACGCCAACGACGCCGCCCCCTACTCCGGCGGCGACCCGTACGCCGACTACCGCCACTTCGGTGACATCGAGAGCTACGCGGAGCTGGTGGACCTCGCGGACCGGCGCCTGGGCGCGGGAGTCATCGCGGCGAACGACGAGTTCTTCGCCCAGCGCGAGAACCTCCTCGTGCGCGAGCCCGCCGTGTTCGACCCCGAGCACTTCGGCCACAAGGGCAAGATCATGGACGGCTGGGAGACCCGCCGTCGCCGCGGCACCGCCGACTCCCCGTTCCCCGCGCCCGAGGACCACGACTGGGCGATCGTCCGGCTCGGTGCGCCCGGCGTGATCCGCGGCATCGTCGTGGACACCGCGCACTTCCGCGGCAACTACCCGCAGCGCATCAGTGTCCAGGCGGCGTGCGTGGCGGGCGCCCCGGGCCCCGAGGACGTCCTCGCGGCCGACGTGAAGTGGGAGGAGCTGATCGCTCCGACGCCGGTGCGCGGCCACGCGGCGAACGGCTTCACGATCACCTCGGAGCGCCGCTACACCCACCTCCGCCTCTGCCAGCACCCCGACGGCGGCGTGGCCCGCCTGCGCGTGCACGGCGAGGTCGTCCCCGACCCCGAGTGGCTCGACCTGCTCGGCACGTTCGACCTGATCTCGGTCCTCAACGGCGGTGTGTACGAGGACGCGTCGGACAAGTTCTACTCCTCGCCCACGCAGATCATCCTGCCCGGCACGTCCCGCAAGATGGACGACGGCTGGGAGAACCGCAGGCGCCGGGTGCACGGCACGAACGACTGGGTGCGCTTCCGCCTCGCCGCGCAGGGCGCGATCCGCGCGGTCGAGATCGACACGGCGTACCTGAAGGGGAACTCGGCCGGCTGGATCGCCCTGAGCGGCCGCAACGGCGACACGGGCGAGTGGTACGAAATCATCCCCCGCACCCGCCTCCAGCCCGACACCGTCCACCGCTTCAAGCTCCACGCCCAGGCCGTGGCCACCCACGTACGCCTCGACGCCTTCCCGGACGGCGGCGTGGCCCGGATGCGCCTGCACGGATCCCTGACGGAGCAGGGGCGCGACGAACTGAGCCGCCGGTACGCCGAGTTGAACGACTGATCTCCCCCGGACACGAAGGCGCCCGGTACCGGACGAAATCCGGTACCGGGCGCCTTCGTGTCTGCGCGGACTACGCGTCAGCCGCCTGTGCCCGAAGCGCGCGTTCCACGCCCGCCCGGGATTCCGAGACCAGGCGGTGCAGGGCCGCGTTCGGTTCGGCCGAGGCGAGCCAGGTGTCCGTCGCCTCCAGGGTGGACCCGGAGACCTGGATCGCCGGGTAGAGGCCGATCGCCACCTGCTGGGCCATCTCGTGCGAGCGGGACTCCCAGACGTCCTTGACCGCGGCGAAGAACTTCTCCGCGTACGGGGCGAGCAGGTCGCGCTGGTCGGTCTGGACGAAGCCGCCGATGACCGCTTCCTGGATCGCGTTCGGAAGCTTGTCGGACTCGACGACCGACGCCCAGGCCTCCGCCTTGGCCTCGGCGGTGGGGCGCGCCGCGCGGGCCGTCGCCGCGTGGCGCTCGCCCGCCGCGGTCCGGTCCCGCTCGTACTCCGCCGCGATCTCGGGCTCGTCGTAGCGGCCGACCGCCGCGAGCCGCTCCACGAACGCCCAGCGCAGCTCCGTGTCGACGGCCAGACCTTCGATGGTCTGCGTGCCCTCCAGGAGCGCCTCCAGCAGGTCGAGCTGCTCCGGCGTGCGGGCCGTCGCCGCGAACGCGCGGGCCCACGCCAGCTGGTGGTCGCTGCCCGCCTCCGCCGCCCGCAGGTGCGCCAGCGTGGCCTCGGTCCAGGTCGCCAGCGCCCCGTCGCGTCCCACGGGGGCCGCGTACAGGTCGAGGGCCAGCTTCACCTGGCGGTGCAGGGACTGCACGACGCCGATGTCCGACTCCTTGCCGATGCCCGACAGGACCAGCTCCAGGTAGGCGCTGGTGGGCAGTTCGGCGTCGCGCGTCATGTCCCAGGCCGAGGCCCAGCACAGGGCGCGCGGCAGGGACGACTCGAAGTCGCCGAGGTGCTCCGTGACGAACGCGAGCGACTCCGTGTCCAGGCGGACCTTCGCGTACGACAGGTCGTCGTCGTTGAGGAGGATCACGTCCGGGCGGCGCTTGCCGGCCAGCTGCGGGACCTGGGTCAGCTCGGTGGCCGTGACGTCCAGTTCGATGCGGTCCACGCGCACCAGCTTGCCGCTTTCGTCATCGAGGTCGTAGAGGCCGATCGCGATGCGGTGCGGGCGCAGCGTCGGCTCGCCCTTGGCGCCGGCGGGGAGCGCGGGCGCCTCCTGCCGGACGGCGAAGGACGTGATGACGCCGTTCGCGTCCGTCTCGATCTCCGGGCGCAGGATGTTGATACCGGCCGTCTGGAGCCAGGCCTTCGCCCACGCCGTCAGATCGCGCCCGCTGGTCTCCTCCAGCGCGCCGAGCAGGTCGGACAGGCGCGTGTTCCCGTACGCGTGGCGCTTGAAGTACGCCTGCACGCCCTGGAAGAACTCGTCCATGCCGACGTACGCGACCAGCTGCTTGAGGACGCTGGCGCCCTTGGCGTACGTGATGCCGTCGAAGTTGACGAGGACGTCGTCGAGGTCGCGGATCTCGGCCATGATCGGGTGCGTGGAGGGCAGCTGGTCCTGCCGGTACGCCCAGGTCTTCATGGAGTTGGCGAACGTCGTCCACGAGTGCGGCCAGCGGCTGTCCGGCGCGTACGCCTGGCAGGCGATCGACGTGTACGTGGCGAACGACTCGTTCAGCCAGAGGTCGTTCCACCACTCCATCGTCACGAGGTCGCCGAACCACATGTGGGCCAGCTCGTGCAGGATCGTCTCCGCACGCACCTCGTACGCCGCGTCCGTCACCTTCGAACGGAACACGTACTGGTCGCGGATGGTGACCGCGCCCGCGTTCTCCATCGCGCCCGCGTTGAACTCCGGCACGAAGAGCTGGTCGTACTTGGCGAACGGGTACGCGTAGTCGAACTTCTCCTGGAACCAGTCGAAGCCCTGCCGAGTCACCTCGAAGATCGCGTCCGAGTCGAGGAACTCGGCGAGCGAGGGACGGCAGTAGATGCCCAGCGGGACGGACTGCCCGTTCGCGCCCTCGTACGAGGAGTGCACCGAGTGGTACGGGCCGACGATCAGGGCCGTGATGTACGTGGAGATGCGCGGTGTCGGCTCGAAGCGCCAGACGTCGTCCTTCGGCTCCGGGGTGGGGGAGTTGGAGATGACGGTCCAGCCCGTCGGCGCCTTCACGGTGAACCGGAAGGTCGCCTTGAGGTCCGGCTGCTCGAACGAGGCGAAGACGCGGCGTGCGTCCGGGACCTCGAACTGCGTGTACAGATAGGCTTGTTGGTCGACTGGGTCGACGAAGCGGTGCAGGCCCTCGCCCGTGTTGGTGTACGCGCAGTCCGCGACGACCCGCAGCTCGTTCGGCCCGGCCTCCAGGTGCTTGAGCTCGATCCGCGAATCGCGGAACACGGCGGCCACGTCCAGCGAATGCCCGTTCAGGACGACCTCGTGGACCGCCGGGGCGACCAGGTCGATGAACGTGTGGGCGCCTGCCTCGGCGCTCTCGAACCGCACGCTGGTCACGGACCGGTAGGTGCCGCCCTCCTGCGCTCCCGAGAGGTCGAGATCGATCTCGTACGACTCGACATCGAGCAGTTTCGCCCGCTGCTGCGCCTCTTCACGGGTCAGATTGGTGCCAGGCACGCGGTCATCTCCTAGATCCGGTCTACGTTTGTGACGTTCCGGTCATCCTTCCACGAGGGAAGCGGCCAGCGCGATGTCCGTTTTCCGCCGGTGAACCCGCGCGCGCGGGACCAGCCTGGAGGACATGACCACGTACACCGCACAGCCCATCGCACCGGCCACCCTCAAGGAACTGCGGGACACCGACGACGCGGGGCGCCCCTGCGTCGCGTTCACCGCCGCCGACGACGCGTCCGTCGGCTCCCCGCTGCGCTGCTGTCTGCGCTCCGTCGAATTCGGCGAGCGGGTCGCGCTCGTCTCGTACGCGCCGCTGCGGCGCTGGAGCGAGGCCACGGGCGCGCACCCGGGCGCGTACGACGAGCAGGGCCCGGTCTTCATCCACGCCGACGACTGCGAAGGGCCGGCGCCACGCGCCGGCGGCTACCCCTTCGACCGGCCCGGCGCCCTGCGCACCGTGCGCCGCTACAACGCCGAGGGGCACATCATCGGCGGGCGCCTCCTGGAGATCCCGCAGGACGCGACGGCCGGCTTCGACGCGGTGTTCGCCGACGCGTTCTCAGACCCGCACGTGGCGCTCGTCCACGTGCGGGCCCTGGAGTACGGCTGCTTCCAGTTCGAGGTGCGCAGGCCGCAGTCGTAGAACGGCCTTGTGTCCGGAAGGGGGCGGGCGCCCGGCAGGGGGCGGGCGTCAGCCCTTGAGCTCGGCCGCCACCAGCTCCGCGATCTGCACCGCGTTCAGCGCGGCGCCCTTGCGGAGGTTGTCGTTCGAGACGAACAGCGACAGACCGTTCTCCACGGTCTCGTCACCGCGGATGCGGCCCACGAACGAGGCGTCCTGGCCCGCGGCCTGGAGCGGCGTCGGGATGTCGGAGAGCGCGACGCCGGGGGCGCCGGCCAGGAGCTCCGTGGCGCGCTCGACGGACAGGGGACGGGCGAAGCGGGCGTTGATCTGCAGCGAGTGCCCGGAGAAGACCGGGACGCGCACGCAGGTGCCGGAGACCTTGAGGCCAGGGATCTCGAGGATCTTGCGGGACTCGTTGCGGAGCTTCTGCTCCTCGTCCGTCTCGTTCAGGCCGTCGTCGACGATGGCGCCGGCCAGCGGCAGCACGTTGAACGCGATGGGCCGCTTGTAGACCTGCGGCTCGGGGAACTCGACGGCGGAGCCGTCGTGCGTGAGCTTGTCCGCCTCGGCGACGACCTTCTGCGCCTGGCCGTGCAGCTCGGCGACGCCCGCGAGGCCGGAGCCGGAGACCGCCTGGTAGGTGGCGACGACCAGCGCTTCGAGGCCGGCCTCCTCGTGCAGCGGACGCAGGACCGGCATCGCGGCCATCGTCGTGCAGTTCGGGTTGGCGATGATGCCCTTGGGGCGGTCCGCGATCGCGTGCGGGTTGACCTCGGAGACGACCAGGGGGACCTCGGGGTCCTTGCGCCAGGCCGACGAGTTGTCGATCACGACCGCGCCCTGGGCCGCGACCTTCTCGGCCAGCGCCTTGGAGGTGCTCCCGCCCGCGGAGAAGATGACGATGTCGAGGCCCGTGTAGTCGGCCGTCGAGGCGTCCTCCACCGTCACACCGTCGATGATCGTCCCGGCCGAGCGGGCCGAGGCGAACAGGCGCAGCTCGTCGACCGGGAAGTCCCGCTCGACGAGGATCTTGCGCACGACCGTGCCGACCTGACCGGTGGCTCCGACGATTCCGACCTTCACAGGGGATTCCTCCGTACATACACGACATACACGAACAGAAAAGCGGGGGTGCCGTTCCATGATGCGTCTGTCCCCGTCCGCCTTGTCCAATCCATTGTCCGTGGTGCGGGACGCCACATTCATCCCCGTCTCACGGTGCGAACGTTTCGCCCGGTCCCGGCGTCCTAGGGGAAACGCGGGAGAGCCAGGGGGAGGGGAGGGGCATTGCTGCGCAGAAGAACGCGCCGCGCGGAGGCGGTCGATCCGCTGGACGCCGCGCAGGAGGACCGGGTGCGGGCCGTCCTGTCGCTGGGCGGGGTACCGCACGGCGACCTGCAGGACGGCGTGCAGCAGGTGCGGCTGCGACTCCTTGAGCGGGCCGCGCGCGGGGACGAGGCCCCGCGCGACGTGTCGGCGTGGGCCGCCGTCGTCGCCTCGAACCTCGCGATGGACTGGCACCGGGCGCGCCGCCGCCAGGAACGGCTCGGCGAGCGCCTCGCGTCGCTGCGCCAGGAGCAGCGCACGGAGGACGGCGCCGAGTCGCGGGTCCTGTCGCTGGCGGTGGCGCAGGGCCTGGACGAGCTGCCGGACACCCAGCGCCAGGTCGTCGTCCTGCGCTTCTACGCGGATCTGCCGGTCCGGGCGATAGCCGAGGAACTGGGCATCCCGGAGGGCACGGTCAAGAGCAGGCTGCACACGGCGGTACGGATGCTGCGGGCGCGACTGCGTGAAGGGGAGGTGGTGTGACATGGAGCACGAGGACCGCATGCTGATGCTGGTGCTCACGGGGGAGCCACTGCCGCCGGACGACCGCGACGATCCGGAGTCGGTGGCCGTGCACGCGGCGGCCGAGGCGGATGTCGCGCTGCTGGGGGACCAGCTGCGGGGGATCGGGGACGCGCTGGCGGCGCGGGCCGGGCCGGGCCGGGTGCCCGCGCCCCGTCCACTGGTGGCGCCGCGGCCCCGGCGGCGGCCCTTCGCCGTCGCGTTCGGGGCGCTCGCCGCGGTGTGCGCGGCCGGGATGCTCGCCGGGCTCGCGTGGCTCGCGGTGGACGGTGGCCCCGGGATGAGCGAATCCGCGAGCGACAAGTCCGCGAGCGACGCCAAGGGCGACGCCAAGGGCGACGCCGGGGGAGGCGCACAGGAGGGCGGTGACCTCACCCCGGAGGGCTTCGTGGCGTGCTCCCGGCTCATGGTCGAGGGCACGGTCGACCGGGTCGCGCCCGAGCCCGGCGGGAGGGACGACCGCATCACGCTGACCGTGACCCGTTACTACAAACCGGCCTCCGGATCCGGGAAGGTCATGTTCCTGATGGATCGCGACGTGGAGCCCCGCCTGAAGCCGGGCGACCACACGCTGATCACCGTCCCCAAGCGCACGAACGAGCCGGACAACTGGGCCACGGGCAAGGAGATCAAGCCCCTGCGCGACATGATCGTCAACGCGCTCCCCGGCTCCCGTGGCCTGAAGTGCGGCCAGGGCGGTGGCCCCGGAGCGTGAGCCACGGTCCGACGGCAAGGGGCGGGCGCCCGTACGGACGCCCGCCCCTCCTGTCACTCGGTCACCGTTACGGCGTGACCTTCTCGATCTTCACGCTGCCGAGCCCGGCGACCGTGCCGCGCCCGTTCAGGAGCTGCACCTCGCCGAAGAACTCGCGGCCCTCCGGTGCGGCGGCCGCGGCGACGACCTCGGCGGTGACCTGCGTCGCGGCACCGTTGCCGAGCTTCACGGACTTCGCCTCGTCGACCTTGACCTGGCCGAGCGTCGGGGAGAAGAACACGTCGCGGTAGTCGTACTCCGTCGAACCGGACGGGACCGAGTAGCCCACGACCTCGACCGTGTACGTGCCGGCGGCCGGCTTGCTGATGCTGACGGCCTCCTCGGAGTCGCCGTCGGCGGACTGCCCGACCTGGTTGCCGTCCTGGTCGTAGACCGTCAGGTCCAGGTCGGCGGCGTTGTCGGAGACACCGCCGATGGCGACGTCCAGACGCTCGGCGCCCGCGGGGACGACGACCGTGGAGGTCTGCGTCTCACCCTCCTTGAGGGAGGGACGCGCCGTCTTCGACGAGCCGAGCTGGCCGCCCTTCAGCTTGCCGTCGAGCGCGGCGAACTTGTTCGTCACCTTCCAGGAGACGGCGGCCGGGGTGCCGACCTTGGCCTCGGGGACGGTCTGCACGGCCGGGTCGAAGGCCGCGCCGAGCACGGCGACATCCAGCTTGTACGGGTTGTCGAGCTGCGGCGACGTACGGCGCGCCTCGACCTCGATCTCCCAGACGCCGGCCTGCGGGTCCGCGTACGAACGCAGGTCGGGGCGGCAGACGTTGTCCGGGTTGTAGTTCGGGTAGCAGCTCGGCGTCGCCGTGTCGTCGACCGGGACGCCGTACGGGTGGATCGAGATGAAGCGGGTCTGGCTCTTGTCCTTCAGGCCGCCCATCGCGACCTCGAGGGACTTCGCGCCCTCGGGGACCGTCAGGAAGTACGACTTCGTGCTGTTGCGCTGCACGGAGCCGGAGTCCGAGAAGGTGTACGACGGCTTCGCCAGCGGCGTCGCGACGACGACGGTCGCCATGACCTGCTGGTCGACGCCCTCGGTGCGCGGGTCGTCCACCTCGAGGATGGCGCTGCGCAGACCGGCGCTCCTCGGCGCGGCCTGCACCTTGACGGTGACCGGCTTGTTCAGCGGCAGCGAGACGGTGTCGTCGCCGACGATGCGGAACGTGGAGCCCGAGTTGTTCTTGAGGGACAGCTCGTGGCGGACCGCGCGGTCCGGGCCCGACGTGCGCGTGACGGTGACGTCGTAGGTCTTCTTCTGGCCGGCCTTGAGGCCGCCCTCGCGGTCGTAGATGCCGGTGCCGAAGCCCGGGTTCAGGAGCGTGTAGTCGATCGCGGTGTCGACCGGGGCCTTCACCGTGTAGGTGTGGGCGCCCGCGCCGCGCTTGATGGACTTCCACGCGTCGACGATGTCGATGAGGCCGGAGCCCTCGGCGTACGCCTGCTCGCCGCTGATGTGCTTCGCGGTCGAGGTGAGCGCCGTGCGCAGCTTCGCCGGGGTGAGCGCGATGTGCTTCTGCTTCGCGGCGGAGAGCAGCAGGGCCGAGGCGCCCGCGGCCTGCGGGGACGCCATCGAGGTGCCCTGGAGCATCGAGTAGCCGGCCGGCAGGGTGTAACCCGCCTCGGCGACCGGGGAGCCCGGCAGCCAGGTCTGCGTCGTGTTGATCGCGGCGCCGGGCGCGGTGATCGTCGGCGTGAAGCCGCCGTCCTCACGCGGGCCGCGGGACGAGAACGGCATCATGGCGTAGCGCTTGGTCACGCCGGAGCCGTAGTTGGCGGCCCAGGTCTCCTTGGAGATGGACGCGCCGACGGAGATGACCTTGTCGGCGAGGCCGGGGTCGCCGATGGTGTTCGCGCCGGGGCCGGAGTTGCCCGCGGAGATCACGAGCTGGACGCCGTAGTTGTCGATGAGGCGCTTGTAGAGCAGCGAGCGCGCGTTGTTGCCGTCGTTGAGGGCGGGCAGGCCGCCGATCGACATGTTGACGATGTCGACGCCGCGCTTGGTGACGAGGTCGACCATGCCCTCGGTGAGCGCGACGTTGGTGCAGCCGCCGGACCAGGTGCAGGCGCGCGAGGAGACGATCTTCGCGCCGGGCGCGGCACCGCTCATCTTCCCGCCGAACAGGCCGTTGGCGGAGGTGATGCCCGCGACGTGCGTGCCGTGCTCGGACTCGATGACGCCGATGTTGACGAAGTCGGCCTTCTTGCCGGTCCAGTCGCCGCCCAGCGGGTCCATCGGGACGTCCTTGCGGATCTCCACGACGAACGGGATCCGCTCGACGACGTCGGTCGCCGGGTTGTCCTTGCCGAAGTACCCGATCTGGTAGCCGTCCTTGTACGGCTTCATCGGGGTGTCGTCGGTGAAGTCGGCGTTGTCGTTCAGGTCGACGGTGACGGTGCCGGCCTTGGCGTCGTAGAGGACGGCCCAGGAGTCGGTGGTGTCGCCGTCGCGGTTCAGGTCGCCCTTGGCGTCGCCGCCGGTGGTGGCGGACTCCTTGAACGTCGAGACCTGGTACGAGCCGGCCGCTGCCTTGAAGGTCCGGCCGCCGAACGTGAACGTCGGGCCGGACACGTTCGTGACCATCGCGCGCCAGGTGGCGTCGCCGTCGACGAGCGGGTCGGTCGAGGTGACCCAGTCGACGATCTTGCGCTCGCCGGTGGTGGTCTTCTGGAGCGCCGGGTGGCCGAGGTCCACACCGGAGTCGAGGATGCCGATCGTGACGCCGCGGCCGTCGGCCTTCGGGTTGTCCTTCACGAAGTCGACGGCGCCCGTCTCGAAGGACGGGTTGTACGGGTTCTTCGCCGGGGTGTTCCTGCCGGGTGCGGCGTACGAGCCCGCGGCGCCCGTCGAGCCCTTGGCGGTGTCGCCGGCCGGGGTCGGGTCGTCGAGCTCGATCTCGTGGCGCAGGTCGATGCCCTGCACGGAGGAGAGCTTCTCGGCCGCCTTGATCGCGGCGTCCGCCCGGCCGGTCGGCACGGTGGCGCGGACGTAGCCGAGCTTGTCGTAGGTCCGGCCGACGGAGCCGCCCTTGACGGCGTCGAGCTGGTGCGCGACCTGCTCGGTCGCGCCGGGCGCGGTGGCGACCATCATGGTCACGGTCTTCTCGCCGGCCGCCTCGGCCTGGTCGAGGAGCTGCGCGTCGGCCGAACCGAGCTTGTCACCGGCCGACTTGACGGGTGCGTCGGCCGCCGGAGTGGTGTCCGTGTCCGCGGAGTAGGCCAGGGGTATCGGCCCGGCTGCGGTGAGCGCTGCGACGAGGCCGGCGGCGGCCGCGAGCCGGGCCGCCCGTCTCGCTCCGGATATCGGTGCGCGCTGGGGATCGAGGGTCATCAGCATCCCTGTACGTAAAGGTCGGAAAGGGTCCGGAATTCGGTGCCGGATGACCGGTCAGCTTTACGTAAGTGACGCCTGTTTGGGGAGAGTTGCCCGTGACGTGATCAGGCCGTGGCGTACTTCCGCCATACGTCACCGCGGACAAAGCGCCGCATACGGGGAATCGTGTGCGCCGGAGTGCGGCGCCCGGGCCCCACGCGGGGTGCCGCGCGCCGGGGCACCGACCCGTACGTTCACCACCCCGACCCGCCGCCGACCGCATAACGTCACCGTGTGCACAGGGAACTGAGGGTCGCGGCCTACGCAGTCTGCGTACGGGGCGGGCAGGTGCTGCTCGCCCGCTGGGTGGCCGGCGACGGCACCAGACGCTGGACGCTGCCCGGGGGCGGCATGGACCACGGCGAGGACCCGTACGACACCGTGGTCCGTGAACTCGACGAGGAGACCGGCTACGCCGTCGAGCCCGTCACCCTGATCGGCGTCCACTCCGTCCTGCGCCGCTACCCGCGCACGCTGGGGGCCGTCGCCGACTTCCACGGCCTGCGCCTCGTGTACGAGGGCCGGATCACCGGCGGCGAGCTGCGCCACGAGGTGAACGGCTCCACCGACCTGGCCGCCTGGCACGCCCTCGACGACGTGCCCCGCCTCGCCCGCGTCGAACTCGTCGACGTGGGCCTCGAACTGTGGCGCGAGCGGCCCCCCGCGGGCCGCATCTTCCCCGAAAAATGAACATGGAGTGACCGGCTCCTCTCCGGCACACGAGGCGTGCGTGACCGCGCAGGGTGGCCGGTGATCCACGTGGCGTGATCGGCGTTGCCCGTTGTGGCCGCGTTAACGCGCAGGTCATCCCCGATGTCAACGATCCAGTACGAGCGGGTGGTTCTGCCACGGCGAGCGCCCCGCGACCACTGCCGACGCGTTCGACTCGGGGAGACCGCGCCATGCCGCGCATACGCTCTGTCGCCGACACCGCTGCATCAGCCACCGCCGCCAAGGCCGCCTCCATCGCCTCGGCACTCGACCGCCGCACCTTCCTCGCCGCGTCCGGAGCCGTCTCCCTGACGGCCGGGATCGGCTACGCACTCGGCGGCCCCGCCACGGGCAGTGCGGCCGCGGGCCCCGCGCCCGCAGGCCCCGTCCCGGCCGCCGTCTCCCGCCGGGCCCCCGCCGCCCCGCTCGCGCCCTACACGCGCGGCACCACCCTCGGATCCGTCGCCGCCGCCCCGGCGGGTCCGGGCTACCGGCGCCTCGGCGACGGCCCCGCCTGGCAGCGCGTCGTCCGCGGCGACCTCGCGTCCGCCAAGTCCGGGCGCGAGGGCCGGCGCACCGCGCTCGCCGCGTTCGTCCAGTTCACCGACCTGCACCTGGTCGACGTACAGCACCCGCTGCGTTACGAGTACCTGCGCTCCCAGACCGCCAGCGCCTGGCGCCCCCAGGAGTCCCTCTCGGTCGCCGGGGCGGTCTCCCTCGTGGAGCGGGTCAACGCGCTGCGCGGGGCGCCCGTCACCGCGCAGCCCCTGCACTTCGTCATGACGACCGGCGACAACACCGACAACAACGCCAAGTCGGAGCTGGACTGGTTCCTGAAGGCGATGAGCGGCGGCCGCATCACCCCGAACACCGGCGACCCGCGCCGCTACGAAGGCGTGCAGGACAGCGGACTCAAGCTGTACTGGCACCCGGACGACGCCCTGCGCGACGCCGACAAGCAGGCCGGCTTCCCCCGCATCAACGGCTTCCTGGATGCCGCGATCGGTGAACTGCGCAGCCCGGGGCTCAACCTGCCCTGGTACTCGACCGTCGGCAACCACGACGCGCTGCCCGGCGGCTGTTACGCGCCCGGCGACTCCTTCTTCGCCGAATTCGCCGTGGGCGGACGGAAGTTGATGGAGCTGCCGGACTCCGCCGGCAAGGCGATCTGGGACAACGTGAAGCAGGGCGGCGACCCCAAGGGCCACGCCTTCAAGGAACTCCTCAAGTCCCAGGCCCGCCATATGCGTTCGGTCACCCCGGACGAGTCCCGCGCCCCCTTCACTCCGGCCGAGTACCTCAAGGCCCACCTCGACCCCGCGCACACGGGTCCGGGCCCGCACGGCCATGGCTACACACAGGCCAACGTCGACGCCGGCACCCAGCACTACGCCTTCCGCGTCTCGGACGACATCCTCGGCATCAGTCTCGACACGACGGACCCCGGCGGCCACTACGAGGGCTCCATCGGCACGGCCCAGCTCAACTGGCTGGAGCGCACCCTCAAGGAGCACGAGAAGAACGACGGCTCCCACGTCCTCGTCTTCAGCCACCACACCAGCAAGACCATGCGCAACCTCCGCCAGGACCCGCACCACCCCGGTGAGGCCCGGCACGGCGGCGACGAGCTCCTCGCGCTCCTCGGCCGCCACCGGAGCGTCCTGGCCTGGATCAACGGCCACAGCCACAAGAACGCCATCACCCCGCACGCGGGTCCCGAAGGCCGCTCCTTCTGGGAGATCTCGACCGCGTCCCACGTCGACTTCCCGCAGCTGGCCCGTGTCATCGAGATCACCGACAACCACGACGGCACGGTCTCCCTGTTCACCACGCTCATCGAGTCCGCGGCCCCGCACCGCACCGACTTCACCGACCTCAGCCAGACCGGCCTCGCGGCCCTCTACCGCGAGCTCTCCTTCAACGCCCCCGGATCCCGCGCCACCCTCTCCGGCACCCCCGGCGACCGCAACACGGAACTCGTCCTGCGCAAGGCCTGAGAGGCGAGGCCTGAGGCGTACGCGCCGAGATCGGCTTGATCCCGCTCAACCCGAACACGGCCCTCAACCCCTGCCTGTGACACCCGAGTCCCCCAACCCGACCGCAGCACACAGCTGTCGGACGTCGGCGAAGGAGACACAAGATGTCAGTACGTACCGGTCTGGTGGGCGTGGCCGTCATGGCGTCGGTGACGGCGGGAGCGCTCGCGACCCCCGCTCTCGCCGACACGAGAGGCGACAACGGAGGCGGACACCGGGCGACGCAGCAGGCCATGGACGCCGTCGTCGCGGCGGGCGTGCCCGGGGTGACGGGGCAGGTGACCGACAAGTCGGGGACCTGGAAGGGCACTTCGGGCCTCGGGGACCTGCGGACGGACACCCCGCGCGGCGACCGGGACCGCTATCGCGTCGGCAGCATCACCAAGACGTTCGTCGCGACCGTCCTCCTCCAGCTGGAGGCCGAGGGCAGGCTGAGCCTGGACGACACCGTCGACCACTGGCTGCCCGGCGTCGTCACCGGGCACGGCCACGACGGCCGGAAGATCAGCGTCCGCCAGCTCCTCAACCACACCAGCGGGATCTACGACGTCACGTCGGACAAGGGCTTCCAGCAGACCGTCTTCGCACGCGACGGCTTCCTGAAGCACCGCTACGACACCTGGACACCCGGCGAGCTCGTGTCCGTAGCCATGGCCCACAAGCCAGACTTCGCGCCCGGCACGTCCTGGAACTACTCCAACACCAACTACGTGCTGGCCGGCATGATCGTGAAGCAGGTCACCGGACACTCCTACGCCGACGAGATCCGCCACCGGATCATCGAGCCCCTCCACCTGCGCGCCACCAGCCTGCCCGGCACCACCGTCACCGTGCCCCGCCCGGCGAGCCGCGCCTACTCCAAGTTCCCCGACGACCCGGACAAGAAGACGTACGACGTCACCGAGCTCAATCCGAGCCTCGCCTCGTCGGCCGGCGAGATGATCTCCGACTCGGCGGACCTGAACCGCTTCTACTCGGCGCTCCTGCGCGGCCGGCTGCTGCCCGCCGCACAGCTCGCCGAGATGAAGAAGACAGTCCCCGTGCCCACGGGGAAGGGGGAGCCCGAGGTCGGCTACGGTCTCGCCCTCATGCGGCAGAAGCTGACCTGCGGCAAGGAGATCTGGGGCCACAGCGGCGGCATCCACGGCTCCAACTCGGATGCCGTGACCACACCCGACGGCCGCCACACCCTCTCGTTCAACTTCAACGGCGACTGGACGGGCGACAGCCAGGCCGTCATCGAGGCCGAGTTCTGTTCCAAGTAGCCGAGACCGCCGACTGGTCGACCGGCCGTGGACCGGCGGAGTTCAGCGGGGCAGCACCCTCACGTACGCCGCCGGTTCGCGGTCGTCGGACGCCATCAGCGCGGTCCGTACGACCGTCGCCTGCTGTTCGAGGGACTCGCGCAGCTTGCGCGGCGTGATGTGGACGACGGTGATCCCGAGGCGCTCCAGGTGCTCGCGCTTGCGGGCGTACTCGGACCACTCCAGGTCGTCGCTCTCCTCCTGGAGTTCCACGCGCAGCCCTTGCCGGGGCGCGTGGGGACCTCCCTTGCCCGAGCGCCGGGAGCCCGGGGAAGTGTCCAGCTCCACGGCGACGGCCTGGTCGGGCCAGTACGCGTCGATGCCGCCGAGGGACGGGCCGCCGGGCAGGCGCAGGTCCACGTTCCACAGCGGGTCGGGCAGGCCGTACTCGCGCACCATCTCGTACAGCCGGTCCTCGGCGATGGCCCGCCCTTCGGCGAGCAGCGAGTCCACGGCGTCGATGACGTACGGGCGGGTGAGCAGCCTGGCCTGGTTCAACTCCCGTACCACGGTGGCTGGTTCGCAGTGCCCGCCGCGGACGGCCTCGGTGAGCAGGCGCCGCACCGCCCCCGCGTCGGCGAGCTGGGCGACCGCGTCCGCGAGGGCGCGCGGCACCGGCGCCACCGGCATCCCCGCGATCCGCTGCGGCGCGGGCATCCCGTGACTGCGCACGAGCCGGGCGAACCCGGTCGAGCGCAGCCGCCGGGTGCGCGGCACCATGACGTCGATCCGGTCGAGGGAGAGCAGCGGGGGAACGGACACGAAGCGGTGCAGGGCGAGCGCGGCGAGGCCCGTGATCATCGCGTTGGCGTAGGGGGCCTGCGGCGCGGTCTGCGGGGGGTGCGGCTCATCGCGGTCCGCCTGCGTGGGCACGCCCGCGGTGCGGGTCTGGGGTCGGCCCGCGTACAGGAGGACCGCGTGCAGTCGCTCGTCGGCGGTGGGCCGGCCGGGGTGGAGCAGGAACACACCGGGCAGGAGCTGCTGCCAGGGGCCGCCCGGCCTGCACTGCTCGTTCAGGGCTGTGGAGTTGACTCCGTGCGCCTTGAGCTGGGCGGTGCTCAGCACACGCTCCCGGCGGTCGTCGAGGTGCTGGAGGGGGCGGGGGGACAGCGGGGTGTTGTGGTTCATGACCCGGCCATTCCCGGCATCGACCGGGCCTCTAACCGCTGTTACACGCCCGTCGACAAAAAGGGACAAGCCTGCCCTAAAGTACGAGCGTTCGACTGCCGAGAAGGGCAGGCGGGGCGCCGGGTTACGGCCGGAAGTACCCGCGTTCGGTAACTCCCGGCCGCAGCCGCCCTGTTGTGCTCCGAAGGGCTACATCCCGGCAGTCGCGTCGCACGCCTGCCCGCGCAGGGCGCGGGCCAGGTCGTCGCGGGCCTCCAGGACGAGACGGCGCAGCGCGGGCGCCGCGTCCTCGTGTGCGGCCAGCCACGCGTCGGTCGCGTCGAGCGTGCCCTGCGAGTCCTGGAGCGAGGGGAACAGGCCCTTCACCACGTCCATGCCGATCTGGATGGACCGCTCCTGCCAGACACGCTCGATCGCCGCGAAGTAGCGGTCCGCGTACGGCGCGGTCAGCTCGCGCTGCGCCGGCTGCTGGAAGCCCGCGATCGTCGCCTCGACCAGCGCGTTCGACAGCGCGTCCGACTCGACGACCTGCGCCCAGGCCTGCGCCTTCACCGCGGCGGAGGGGCGCGCCGCGAGGCAGCGCACCTGGTGCCGCTTGCCGGACGCGGTGTCGTCGCGCGCCAGCTCGGCGTCGATCACCGACTCGTCGGCCGCGCCCGTGGCGGCGAGCGCGTTCACGAACGACCAGCGCAGCTCCTGGTCGACATCGAGCCCGTCGATCTTCGCCGTGCCGTCGAGCAGGCCGCGCAGCAGCTGGAGGTCGGCCTCGGTGGACGCGACGGAGGCGAAGAACCGCGCCCACGTCAGCTGGTTCTGGCTGGCCGGCTCGGCGAACCGCAGCTCCCGCAGGGCACCCTCGGCGAGCTGCCGGCTGCCCTCGGCGCGCCACTCGGGCGCCGCGTAGTGCGTGACCGCCGAGTTCGCCCAGGTGTGCAGCATCTGGAGGACGCCGATGTCGCTCTCGCGCCCGGCGAACCGCAGCACGAGGCCGATGAAGTCACGCGCGGGCATGAGCCCGTCCCGCGTCAGGCTCCACAGCGCGGACCAGCACAGCGCACGCGCCAGCGGGTCCTCGATGTCACCGAGGTGCTCGCGCAGGGCGGCCAGGGAGTTCTCGTCGAAGCGGATCTTGCAGTACGTGAGGTCGTCGTCGTTGACGAGGACCAGCTCGGGCGCCTCGGAGCCGGTCAGTTCGTCCACCACGGTCCGCGGTCCGTCCACGTCGACCTCGGCGCGCGCGTACCGCACGAGCGCGCCGCCCGCGCCGTCGCGCCGGTAGAGGCCCACGGCGACGCGGTGCGGCCGCAGCGTGGGGTGGGACTCGGCGGCCTCCTGGAGCACGGCCAGCTCGGTGACGCGCCCGTCGGCGCTCAACGTCACCTGCGGGGTGAGGGAGTTGACGCCCGCCGTCTGCAGCCACGCCCGCGACCAGCCGGCCATGTCGCGCCCGCTGGTCTCCTCCAGGGCGGACAGCAGATCGCCGAGCTGCGTGTTCCCGTACGCGTTCCGCTTGAAGTAGCGCCGGGCCCCTTCGAGGAACGCCTCACGCCCCACGTAGGCGACGAGCTGCTTCAGGACGCTCGCGCCCTTCGCGTACGTGATCCCGTCGAAGTTGAGCTTGGCGTCCTCCAGGTCGCGGATGTCGGCCGTGACCGGGTGCGTGGAGGGGAGCTGGTCGGCGCGGTACGCCCACGCCTTGCGGTTGTTGGCGAAGGTGATCCAGCCGTTGGTGAAGCGCGTCGCCTCGACCATCGAGAACGTCCCCATGAAGTCCGCGAAGGACTCCTTGAGCCACAGGTCGTCCCACCACTGCATGGTGACGAGGTCGCCGAACCACATGTGCGCCATCTCGTGCAGGATGACGTTCGCGCGCCGCTCGTACGACGCCTGTGTCACCTTCCCGCGGAAGATGAACTCCTCGCGGAACGTGACACAGCCCGGGTTCTCCATCGCGCCGAGGTTGTACTCCGGCACGAACGCCTGGTCGTACTTCCCGAAGGGGTACGGGTAGTCGAAGTGGTCGTGGAAGAAGTCGAGCCCCTGCTTGGTCACCAGGAACACGTCGTCCGCGTCGAAGTGCGGGGCGAGCCCCTTGCGGCACAGCGCGCCGAGCGGGATCTCCAGCTTCGTACCGTCCTCGAAGACCCGCTCGTAGGAGTCCGTCACATAGTGGTACGGGCCCGCGACGATCGCCGTGATGTACGTCGAGATCGGCTTGGTCTCGGCGAACTGCCATACGCCGTCGGTCAGTTCACCCGATCCGTTCGACCAGACCGTCCAGTCCTCGGGCGCCTGCACGCTGAAGCGGTAGGGCGCCTTGAGGTCGGGCTGCTCGAAGTTGGCGTAGACGCGCCGAGAGTCCGCCGGCTCGTACTGCGTGTAGAGGTAGACCTCGCCGTCCTCGGGGTCGACGAAGCGGTGCATGCCCTCGCCGGTGCGGCTGTAGGCGCACTGGGCGTCGACCACCAGCTCGTTCTCGGCGGCCAGGCCGTCGAGCGCGATCCGCGTCCCGTCGAAGACGGCCGCCGTGTCGAGGTCCTCGCCGTTGAGCGTCACCGCGTTCACGGAGGGCGCGATGAGGTCCACGAAGGTGGCGGCGCCGGGCTCGGTGGCCCGGAACCGGATCGTGGTCACCGAGCGGAACGTCCGGGGACCCTCGCCCTCGGTCCCGCCGACCGCGGACCGCAGATCGAGCTGGACCTCGTACCCGTCGACGGACAGCAGACCCGCCCGCTCGCGGGCCTCGTCGCGGGAAAGATTCTCTCCGGGCACGGGTGGCACTCCCTTGTGACTCGACTGGCTGCACTTGTGGTGCGGACAGGACCGATCCTGCCATGTGCCCCTGACGGCGGACAGCGGGAATGGCACGCCCGTGCGGGACGTTGCCGAGAGGAGTCAACGACACGGATTACACGAGGAGAACCATGTCCGAGAAGACCCCCGTCGACTTCTGGTTCGACCCCCTGTGCCCCTGGGCCTGGATGACCTCACGGTGGGTCCTCGAAGTGGAGAAGGTCCGCGACATCGAGGTCAGGTGGCACCTGATGAGCCTCGCCGTCCTGAACGAGGACAAGCTCGACGACCTGCCCGAGGAGTACCGCGAGCTCCTGGAGACGAAGGCCTGGGGCCCGGTCCGCGTCGTCATCGCCGCGCAGCAGGAGCACGGCGCGGAGGTCCTCGGCGACCTCTACACCGCGCTCGGCACGCGCATCCACAACGGCGGCGAGGGCCCCACGAAGGAGGCCGTCGCCGCGGCCCTGGACGAGGTCGGCCTGCCCGCCTCCCTCCTCGACCACTGGGACGGCACGAAGTACGAGCCGGAGCTGCGCGCCTCCCACAAGGAGGGCATCGACAAGGTCGGCCAGGACGTCGGCACGCCCGTCATCGCCGTACCCGGCGCGGACGGCGAGCAGATCGCGTTCTTCGGCCCCGTCGTCACCCCCGCCCCCAAGGGCGAGGAGGCCGCGAGGCTCTGGGACGGCACGCTCCTGGTCGCGTCGGTCCCCGGCTTCTACGAGATCAAGCGCACGCGGACGCAGGGGCCGGTCTTCGACTAGGACCTCGACCAGGACCTGGGTGCTTGGGCTCAGGCGAACGTCTCGGGGAGGGTGCGGCCGTCCCAGTACCGGAAGTGATGCTGCACCCTGCGGCAGGTGCCGTTCGCGCAGCGCCGGTAGTTGTTCGCCTCGCCCTTCTTGGCCCAGGTGGTGACGTACTTGAGTTCCTCGGGCTCGAGCCGGCGGAAGAGCTGAAGCTCGTCGTGGCAGTTCTGGCAGCGTTTTGAGGGGTCCGTCATGGGCCCACGGTGCCCCGGGAAGCACGTGAACCGAAAGACCCCCGCGAGTCATGTCCTCGCGGGGGTCTTTCCTCTGTCCGCCCGCCGTCGCGAAGGTTGAGAAGACGATCACGAGGCGGGACGCTTCACCGGTTCAGGTGCTCAGGTGCTCAGGTGCTCAGGGGGCGACCAGCAGGTTGAACGCCCGGTCCTTCGCGGCCGCGTACCGCTTGGCGACGTCCTGCCAGTTGACGACGCGCCACATGGCCTCGATGAAGTCGACCTTCTGGTTCTTGTACTGGAGGTAGAAGGCGTGCTCCCAGGCGTCGAAGACCAGGATCGGGACCGAGCCCTGGCCGACGTTGCCCTGGTGGTCGTAGATCTGCTCGACGACCAGGCGCCCGCTCACCGGCTCGTACGCGAGGACGCCCCAGCCGGAGCCCTGCGTCGTCGCGGCGGCCTTGGTCAGCTGGGCCTTGAACCCGGCGAAGGAGCCGAAGGAGGCGGTGATGGCGTCCGCGAGGTCGCCCACGCCGTCCGCGGCCAGCGGCTCGCCGCCGCCGTCGCCGGTCATGTTGTGCCAGTAGATGCTGTGCAGGATGTGGCCCGAGAGATGGAACGCGAGGTTCTTCTCCAGGCCGTTGATGGCGCCCCACGACTCCTTGTCGCGGGCCTCCTCCAGCTGCTCCAGGGTGTCGTTCGCCCCCTTCACGTACGCCGCGTGGTGCTTGTCGTGGTGGAGCTCGATGATCTGCGGATTGATGACCGGTTCGAGCGCCGCGTAGTCGTACGGAAGTTCAGGAAGCGTGTAAATGGCCATGTCCGAGCCCTCCGACTGCGTACCGCTGAGCTTATTGCAAGTTATGTGCAAGTGCAGGCTAGCAGCAGTAGTTGGTGGTGCAATGCGAAGGACCCCCGGGCCGAACGGCCCGGGGGTCCTTCGTGAGCGGGGAGGAGTTACGCGGTGGCCGCCGCCCGCGACTGTGCCGTCTTCTGGCGTACGTAGCCGACGATCGCGAGCACGATCGTCAGGCCGCCCGTGTAGTACAGCTGCACGCGCGTGTCGTGCTCACGGGCCATCAGGACGAAGACGACGACCATCGCGACGAGCGCCAGGACCGTGAGGTACGGGTACGCCCACATCTTCACGACGAGCTTCTCCGGGGCCTCGCGCTCCAGCTTGCGGCGCAGCACCAGCTGCGAGAAGGCGATGAAGAACCAGACGACGAGGATGATCGCGCCGATGGTGTTGAGCAGCCAGGCGAAGACGTCGTCGGGGCGCCAGTAGCTGAGCAGGACGCAGACGAAGCCGAAGACGGCGGAGATCAGGACCGCGACGCGCGGCACACCGCCGGTGACCTTGCCGATCACCTTCGGACCCATGCCGCGGGCGACCAGCGAACTGGCCATGCGGGAGGCGCCGTAGATGTTGGCGTTCATGGCGGACAGCAGGGCGATGAGGACGACCACGTTCATGATCTGGCCGGCGCCGGGGATGCCCAGGTGGTCGAGCGTGGCGACGTACGGGCCCTTGGTCGGGATCTCCTTCGCCGTCCACGGCAGCAGGACCACGACGACGGCCATCGAGCCGACGTAGAAGAGCCCGATGCGCCACATCGCCGTACGCACCGCCTTCGCGACCCCCTGCACCGGGTGCTCGGACTCGGCCGCGGCGATGGTGACGGTCTCCAGACCGCCGTACGCGAAGACCGACGCGAGCAGGCCGACGATCAGTCCCTCCGTGCCGTTGGGCATGAAGCCGCCATGGCCTGTGAGGTTGTCCATGCCGGGCGCGGAGACGTCAGGCAGGACGCCGAGGATCGCCAGTACGCCGATGACGAGGAAGAGCACGATCGCGCCGACCTTGAGCGTCGCGAACCAGAACTCGAACTCGCCGAAGTTCTTCACTGCCGCGAGGTTCGTGCCGGTGAACAGCAGCATGAACAGCGCGACCAGCGCCCACTCGGGCACGCCCGGCAGCCACCCGTGCACGATGCCCGCCGCGCCGATCCCCTCGAGACCCACCGCCACGCACAGCAGGAACCAGAACGACCAGCCCGACGTGAACCCGGCCCACGGGCCGATGCCCCGCTCCGCGTGCACGGAGAACGAGCCGGAGGCGGGATACGCGGCGGCCATCTCGCCGAGCATGCGCATCACGAGCATCACGAGCGCGCCCGAGATCGCGTAGGCGAGGATGATCGACGGGCCGGCGGTCGCGATGGCGGTTCCGGAGCCCACGAAGAGGCCGGCGCCGATCACTCCGCCGAGCGCGATCATGGAGAGATGGCGCTGCTTGAGACCGCGCGACAGCGACGGCTCGGCCGGCGACTGATCGATCGGCTGCGCGTCGACCGGCGACTGCGCGGACGTCCGGGTCATGGATGTGCCCTGTTCATTAGCTGAGACGGGGGAAAGGCCCACAGTCTGAGCAGCGACACCGCCCACAGGGAACACGTGACCGGTATACGGACACGACGCTCACACATCGTGAAGGTTCAGGAACGCCGCGCGCGCAGTTCCCGCACACCCGCGACGGCCACGACGAGGGCGGTCGCGCCGGTCGACCACAGCAGCTGCGGCCGGGCCGTGTCGTCGGTGAGCATCAGGGCGATGACCGCCGCCATCGCGGCGAGCGTCACCCATGTCAGCCACGGGAACCCCCACATCCGCAGCACGAGCCGCTCGGGCGCCTCCCGTTCGACGAGCCGCCGCAGCCGCAGCTGCGACGCCGCGATCAGCGCCCACACGAACAGCAGCACCGCGCCGACCGAGTTGAGCATGTAGAGGAACACCGAGTCCGGCCACTTCAGATTGAGCAGCACCGACACGAAGCCGAACACGACCGAGGCGAGCACGGCCCGGCGCGGCACGCCCCCGCCGCCGACCTTCAGCAGCGCGCGGGGCGCCTCACCGCGCTCGGCCAGCGAGAAGACCATGCGCGAGGAGCCGTAGAGGTTCGCGTTCAGCGCCGAGAGCAGCGCCACGAACACCACGATGTTCATGATCTGGCCGGCGGACGGCACCCCGATCGCGTCGAGGACGGTGACGTACGGGCTGATGCCCGCCTTCTGCGCCGTCCACGGCAGCACCGTCACGATGACCAGCATCGAGCCGACGTAGAAGAACAGGATGCGGAAGACCGCGCTGCGCACCGCCCGCGAGACCGCGCGCACCGGGTCGTCGGACTCGGCGGCGGCGATCGTGACGACCTCCAGGCCGCCGAACGCGAACACGACGGCGAGCACACCGGAGATGACGCCGTGCCAGCCGTGCGGCAGGAAGCCGCCGTCCTGCCCGGTGAGGTTCGTGAAGCCGACCGGGTCGGTGTCCGGGAGCAGCCCGAAGACCGCGAGCGTGCCGAGGATCAGGAAGGCGACGATCGCGAACACCTTCAGGGCGGCGAACCAGAACTCGAACTCGCCGAAGTTCTTCACGGCCGCCAGGTTCGCCCCGGTGAAGACCAGCATGAACACCAGCACCCAGGCCCACTGCGGCACGCCCGGCGCCCAGCCGTTCGCGATCTGCGCCGCGCCCGTCGCCTCCACGGCGAGGACGACGACGAGCAGGAACCAGTAGAGCCAGCCGACGCTGAACCCGGCCCAGCGGCCGAGCGCCCGTTCCGCGTGCACGGAGAACGAACCCGACGCCGGCATCGCCGCCGACATCTCACCCAGCATGCGCATCACGCACATCGCGAGCGCGCCCGCGATCAGATACGAGACGACGATGCCGGGCCCCGCGACCGCGATCCCGGCGCCCGAGCCGACGAAGAGCCCCGCCCCGATCACGCCGCCGAGGCCCAGCATCGTCAGATGCCGCTGCTTGAGTCCGCCTCCGAGCGGTTCCGGTTCGGACGGGAGCTGGTCGTGCATCGGCGGTTCAGACTGCTTTCGGGGCTCGCGCGGGTTTGGCAGGAACCTACAGTCTCCCCGGCGGCCGCCCCCGGGCGCAAAACAGCCCGTTTCGGCGCTGGCCTCAGTGACGAGCATCACGCCAAGTCGCGCATGAGTGACACCCTTTGTGAGGAGCCCACCAACACCCGCCGTCCCCCTTTGTCGAGCAGTGACCGTGATCGGGGATCGGCCCCTGGGATAGCGTCACGGTGTCCCAACCTGCCCTCACCCCCGCGGAGTCCCGATGAGTACGGCTGCCGTCTCCACCCGCCCCGGCAAGGTCCTGGCCGACCTGCTCCCCGCTTCGCGCACCCGCGACATCGCGCTCGTGCTCGGCGGCGCCGCCCTCACCGGCATCGCGGCCCAGATCGCCGTGCCCGTGCCCGGCTCGCCGGTCCCGGTCACCGGGCAGACCTTCGCCGCGCTCCTCGTCGGCACCGCGCTCGGCGCCCGCCGCGGCTTCCTCTCCCTCGCCGTGTACGCGCTCGTCGGCATGGCCGGCATGCCGTGGTTCGCGCAGGGCACCTCCGGCGCGGGCAGTGCCTCCTTCGGCTACGTCGTCGGCATGCTGCTCGCCTCCACCGTCGTGGGCGCGCTCGCGCGGCGCGGCGGCGACCGCTCGGTCCTGCGCACCGCGGGCACGATGGTCCTCGGCTCCGCGATCATCTACGCGGTCGGCGTGCCCTACCTCGCCGCCGCCACCGGCATGACCTTCACGCAGGCGGTCGCCGCGGGCCTCACTCCGTTCCTCATCGGCGACGCGGTGAAGGCGGCCCTGGCGATGGGCGTGCTGCCCACGGCCTGGAAGTTCGCCGACAAGTAGTTCGCGCGACGGGCGCTCGGCGCCCGCAGTAGTTCCTCCGGAAGAGGTTCGCCGGGCCGCATGCGGCCTTCACATCGGCGAGCCTCTTCCGCGTTTGTACGTCGTACAGCCCCTCCGCAACCGGTCCGCGTGACCGGACCCAGCCCGCATGACCGCACCCAGCCCGCGTACGCGACAGCGGCCCGACATCATCCGCGGAGGTTGCCGCGAAGGCGATGTCGGGCCGCTGGGCGAGACCGTCCAGGGACGGTCAGGCGGGGATCAGGCGGAGACCTGCTTCCGCTTCTGCGCCCGGTCGCGCACCAGCGAGATACCGACCACCAGGGCCGCCACGAGCAGCGACAGGACGACCTGCTCGCGGCCCGCGTCGTCGGTGAGCATGTAGACGAGCACGAACGAGATGCCGGCGATCGTGGCCCACGTCAGATACGGGAAGAGCCACATCTTCACGACGAGCTTCTCCGGCTCCTCGCGCAGGATGATGCCGCGCATCTTCAGCTGCGTGAAGCAGATGACGAGCCAGACGAAGAGGGCGACGGCGCCGGAGGAGTTCAGCAGGAAGTTGAAGACGGTGTCCGGCCACTGGTAGTTGAACCAGACGGCGAGGAAGCCGAAGACGACGGAGCCGAGAATCGCGGCCTGCGGCACACCACGCTTGGTGGTGCGGGCGAACGCCTTGGGGGCGTCGCCGCGCTGGCCGAGCGAGAAGGCCATGCGGGAGGCGGTGTAGAGCCCGGAGTTCAGACAGGACAGCACGGCCGTCAGCACGATGACGTTCATGACCTCACCGGCGTGCGGGATGCCGATCGAGTTCAGGGCGGCGACGTACGAGCCGTCCTCGACGATCGACTTGTCGTTCCAGGGCAGCAGCGTCAGAACGACGAATATCGAGCCCAGGTAGAAGATGCCGATGCGCCAGATGACGCTGTTCGTGGCCTTGGTGACGGCCTTCTGCGGGTCCTCCGACTCACCGGCCGCCAGCGTGACGATCTCGCTGCCCATGAAGGAGAAGACGACCATGAGGACGCCGGTGAGGATCGACCCGGCGCCGTTGGGCATGAACCCGCCGGAATCCGTGAGATGCGCGAACCCGTCACCCGGGTTGTCCGAGCCCGGCAGCACCCCGAACACGGCGAGCACGCCGATGGCGACGAACGCGCCGATCGCGACGACCTTGATGCCCGCGAACCAGAACTCGAACTCGCCGTAGGAGCCGACCGAGACCAGGTTCGCCGCGGTGAGCACGATCATCACGATCAGGGCCCAGCCCCACTGCGGGACACCGGGCACCCAGCCGTTGAGGATCTTGGCACCGGCCGTGGCCTCGACGGCGAGGACCACGACCCAGAAGAACCAGTAGAGCCAGCCGATGGAGAAGCCCGCCCAGCGGCCGAGCGCGCGGTCGGCGTAGGCGGAGAAGGAGCCGGAGGTCGGCCGGGCCGCGGCCATCTCGCCGAGCATCCGCATCACGAGGACGACCATCAGGCCGACGAGCGCGTACGAGATGAGGATGGCGGGGCCGGCGGCGGCGATGCCGGAACCGGAGCCGACGAAGAGTCCGGCGCCGATGACACCGCCGATGGCGATCATCGAAAGGTGCCGGTTCTTGAGGCCGGCCTTGAGCCCGTCGGAACCGTTGGTGCCGGTCTGACCGTTCTCGGGCTGTGAATCTCCAGGATTGTGGGGCGCCTGGTCGGCCTTCGCAAGGGAGGGTTGCGAGGTCATGGACGAATCCTTAAGTCTCGGGTCACGAGCCCACGCATTCAAACCCAGGGACGTACCGGACGGAAGACCTGACTCCGTATCGTGATTTTCGACTCCGAGACGTTTGCTCGTAAACGAACGGTGACAACGACCCGACCGCGCCGTGCCGGGGTGGGACGTGCCACACTCGGACCCATGCGCGTGTACCTCGGCTCGGATCATGCCGGCTACGAACTCAAGAACCACCTCGTCGAATGGCTCAAGGCCCACGGCCACGAGCCCGTCGACTGCGGGCCCCACATCTATGACGCCCAGGACGACTACCCTCCGTTCTGCCTCCGTGCCGCGGAGCGCACGGCGGCGGACCCGGACGCCCTCGGCATCGTGATCGGCGGCTCCGGCAACGGTGAGCAGATCGCCGCGAACAAGGTGAAGGGCGTCCGTGCGGCCCTCGCCTGGAGCGAGCAGACCGCCGCCCTCGGCCGTGAGCACAACGACGCGAACGTGGTCTCCATCGGCGGCCGCATGCACACGCAGGAAGAGGCGACGAAGTTCGTCGAGATCTTCCTCTCCACCCCGTACTCGGGCGAGGAGCGCCACACGCGCCGCATCGAGATGCTGTCGCGCTACGAGGAAACGGGCGAACTCCCCGCAATCCCCGCCCACCACCCGCAGGGCTGACCTACTCGTCCGGGCAGGCCATTCACCCCCTCGACCCAGCCCCTTGGGTCCCCCGGACGGAGTCCGGGGGAGTTTGAGGAGCGGGGTCCGGGGCGGAGCCCCGGTCTTTCGGGAAGGGGCGGGCCGGGGGAGAAGACCTCCCAACGCCCCGCCCCCACCCATCCGAGGAGAAAAGACGCGTGCCCGAGGGCCACACCATCCACCGCCTGGCCCAGGACCACGCAAACCGCTTCACCGGCCACCCGGTAACGGTAAGAAGCCCCCAGGGCAAGTTCTCCGACAGCGCCGCCCTCCTGGACGGCCAGGTCCTGGACACCACGGAGGCCCACGGCAAACACCTCTTCCTCGGCTTCGCGGAAACCGGCTGGATCCACATCCACCTGGGCCTCTTCGGCAAATACGCCATCGGAGAGACCCCCGCCCCGCCGCCCACGGACACCGTCCGGCTCCGGCTGCTGAGCGACACGTACTACTCCGACCTGCGCGGCCCCACGACCTGCGCCCTGATCACGGACGCCGAGAAGCAGGCGATACACGACCGCCTCGGCCCCGACCCGCTCAGGAACGGCGACGACCCGGACCGCGCCTGGCGCCGTATCTCCCGCAGCCGCACCACCGTCGCCGCGCTCCTCATGGACCAGAAGGTCATCGGGGGCGTCGGCAACGTCTACCGCGCCGAGGTCCTCTTCCGGCACGGCATCGATCCGTACACCCCGGGCAAGGACCTCACGCCCGACGAGTGGACGGCGATCTGGACGGACCTGGTGGCCCTGATGCGCGAGGGCGTCCGGCACAACCGCATCGACACCGTCCGCCCGGAGCACACCCCCGAGGCGATGGGACGCCCGCCGCGCGTGGACGACCACGGCGGCGAGGTGTACGTCTACCGGCGGGCCACGATGCCGTGCCATCTGTGCGGCACGGAGATCCGCACGGCGTCCCTCGCGGCCCGCAACCTCTTCTGGTGCCCGAGGTGCCAGCCGCCCCGCTGACCGGGGCCCGCCACACCCCGCCCGCTCAGAATCCGTGCGGCAGCCAGGGCGCCACGACGGACCCGAACGCGAGCGCCGCCTCGGCGACCGCGCCAGGACGCAGCTCCCGCACCCGGCCGGCCGCCGCCAGCGCCGCCAGCGACGTGTCGCCTAGATAGACGGCCGCCAACTCCCTTACGGACAGGGCGAGATCGGCGGCTTCCTCACTGTCTCCCGTGCGCTTGCAGGACGCCCCCTTCGCGTCCCCGGTCAGCCGCCACCGCCCCGCGTTCCACGGACAGAACTCGTCCGTCACGTCCAGCACGACGTCGACCGGCGCCTGGTACGTCCGGGCCTCCAGTGCGGCACCGACGTCCACGAGCCGTACGTGCATCGAGTCCCGCAGCCGCACCTGGCACCGCCGGATGTCGCTGACCAGGGAGAACAGCGGATCGTCCACCGGCCGGTTGCGTGCCTGGACGGTCGACGTCAGGTCGATGTCCAGGAGGAAGCGCCACAGTGCCGCGTACGCCGCCGGGTCGAGCGCGTCGATGTGCCGCAGCGTGATCCCGCCCTTGGGTCCGGCCGCGTCCCACTCGGGCTTGTTGTGGAACCGGACGTAGCCGACCGTCTCCCCGTCCCGCTCGGCCAGCACGCACTGCATCGGCGACGCGCCCTCACGCTCCGACGGCGGGTCGAGCAGCGGCAGCCGCTCCCAGCCGGGCCTGCGGGCGAGCATGCCGGGCCGGGTGCCGATCGTCCGCACGTACACGGCCTCGCACCGGGCGGCGGCCTCGGCGACGTCGACGAAACGCAGCCGTACGTCGTCCGTGCCCGCCGGTGCGTTGATCCGCACCCGCGTCGAGTCGATCTCCACGCTTGCCTGCCGCGTCGCGATCCCGTACCCGAAGCGGCCGTAGATCGCGGGCTCGGACGCGGTGAGCACGGCGAGTGGCTCGCCCCATGACCGCACGTCGTCGAGCTGGCGGCGCATCATCGACGTCAGGACCCCGCGCCGCCGGTCCGTCGCCGCGACGGACACCATCGTGACGCCCGCCGCCGGCACCTGGGCCCCGCCCGGCACTGTCACCCCGAACGTGAAGGCCCCCGCCGTCCCCACGCACCGGTCGCCGTCCCACACGCCGATGGACCGGTCGAACTCGGTGAGGTCGTTGTAGAGCGCGCGCTCCTCGGGCGCTTCGGGGACGCCGCCGAAGGCCAGCTCCAGCTTCCCGTACCACTCGTTCCACTCGTCCTGGCGCAGCACCCGTACGTCCATCGTCATGAGCCATCCCTACCAGGGCGCCGCGGGCGAAGCGAGAGAATTTCCCCGCCGCGGAAGGCGCCCGGGGCTGCCTGGAAGAGGGACAAGTGGGACCTCCCGTGCGAAGCCCCTGGCCCGATGGATAAGGTCCACGAGCAATGGCAGGACGACGCGCGCAAGCCGAGACGTTTCCGGCCCGGATGAAGATGAGACTGCACCGGGCCCGCATCGGCCTGCGCAAATCGGGTGTCGACTACTTTCGCGGCGACGGTTCCGACTGGGTCGCGCTGGTGGGCCTGCTCCTCACGGTCCCGGTCATCGCCTGCGTCACCCTCCTCAACCCGGTCTGGTGTTCCCCGACGGCGCTCGTCCTGCCGATCGTGGCGGGCGGCCTGCTGCTGCGCCCGGCCAGCCTCCTCGGCCTGTACGCGGCCGCCGCGGCGGCGCTCATCGTGGAGTCGGTCAGACTCGGCCCGTACGCGGAGGGCGCCGCCCGGGTCACGCCCGGCACCGTCCTGGTCGTGGCCGCCTGCGGTTTCTTCGGCCTGCTCATCGCCCAGTTCCGCAGCCGGGTCGGCGTGCCCTGGCGGCGCGGCGGCACGATGCTGTTCGACCTGCGCGAACGCATCCGCGTACAGAGCAAGCTGCCGCAGCTGCCCCAGGGGTGGCACCGCGAGATGGCGCTGCGCCCGGCCGGCGGCCAGTCCTTCTCCGGCGACTTCGTCGTCGCGGCCCGCACGAACGGCGGCCGCACGCTGGAGGCGGTCCTCACCGACGTCTCGGGCAAGGGCATGGACGCGGGGTCGAGGGCGCTGCTGCTGTCCGGAGCCTTCGGCGGACTCCTGGGCTCCCTGCCGCCGCACGCCTTCCTGCCCGCAGCCAACGGCTACCTGCTCCGCCAGGACTGGGACGAGGGCTTCGCGACCTCCATCCACCTCGTCCTCGACCTGGAGTCGGGCGACTACGAACTCTTCTCCGCGGGGCACCCGCCGGGCCTCCAGCTCAGCGCGGGCAGCGGCCGCTGGGAGGAGAAGGCCGCCGAGGGCCCGCTCCTCGGCGTCTACGACGGCGCCCAGTTCGACTCCACCAAGGGCTCCCTGCGCCCCGGCGACGTCCTGATGCTCTTCACGGACGGCCTGGTCGAGACGTCCGACCGCGACATCACCGAGGGCATCGACCGCCTCACCGGCGAGGCGGACCGCTATGTCTCCGGCGGGTTCCACGGCGCGGCCTGGCACCTCATCGAAGCGGTGGCCAAGGACGTGAACGACGACCGGGCGCTCCTGCTGATCTGCCGGGACGCGTAAGCAGTGCGGACCGTGCTGAGCGAGCGTCTCTCGGTCAGCTACGGCCAGTTGTACGTCACCAGTGACCCCGGCCCGGATTCCGGCGGCGGCCCGCACGAGGCCATGGCGGGCCAGACACAGGGCCTCGTCGGAGCCGCACTGCCGGGGTTCCTGTACCTGTCCACCGGCCTGCACACGGGCCGCATCCCGTTCACCGTCGAGGTCCACGAGTCGGCACCGGCACTCGACGGGACGTACGACGCGTGGGAGGAGATCGTCGAAGTCTCCTTCACACCCGCCGGCGACGACGTGTCCCTGGACCTGTGGGGAGGCGACGGTTACTTTCCGCTCGGCCTCGACCGGGTCTGCCACCGGGTGCGCTACTGCGGCAGCGGCCTCGACGAGTCCCGGAACGCCGAGGCCGTCGACCTGGACCTGGCGGGATCCCTCGAACGTCATCTGCTCCAGTTCTGGCCGGCACCGCACGCCCCCGACCGCCTCCTGAGGCAGACGTCCCGGAGCGCGGCCCACCAGCACGACGTCGCCCGAAGCCTGCCTCCGCCGCCGACCCCCGAGGAGCGCGCCGCGGCTGAACGGGAGGCCAGGGAGCGCGAGGAGCGCGAGCGGCGGGACCGGGAGATCGCGTACGAGAAGCGGGAATGGGGTGGCCGCCTGCCCACCCCGCGGCTGCGCGCCGTGGGCGGCGACATCGCGGGGATCAGGCGAATCGCGCCCGCGCTCGTGCACGCGGTCGACGCGGTGGACGCGGCGACGCAGCGGAGCGTGGCGCACTGGGCGATGCGCCGTGCCTTCGCGCGGGCGGGCCTCGACCGGGTCGCCTGGCTCGTGGAACTGATGAGGGCGGTGGAGGCCGAGGCTCCGCTCCCGCCTCGACAGGACGTCGTCGAACGGCTGTTGAGGGATCCCGCGATCGAGCACACCACGGTGCGGGTCGCGGCGATGGTGCACGGCCGCGTTCCGCGGCTGCTGCAACAGGCGGTGGCGTCCCCGGCGTTGTACGCCGCGGCCGACCCGGATCCCCTGCGGGCGGCACTGGACTCCCTCTGGGCGGCAGCGGGGACGTACGGCGAGGAGTACGCGCTGCTGTTCGCGCGGGCGCTGGAGGACTTCCCGGTGCTGCGGGAGGCGCAGGCCCACTGTTTCCCGGACGGTGCGCCCGCCTTCCCGGACGGTGCGCCCGCCGCGGTGGCCCCGCCCCGTGCCGAGCCGCCCGAGGAGCCCCCGATCGTCGGACCGGCCGCCGGGTGGCCGCGGTCCGGGGAGTGACCCCGCACCGCGGCTCACCGCTCACACGCCCGCGCCGATCCGTTCCTCCCCCGGAGCCCGATCCGGGGCCCGCCCGCCCGGCAGGATCCGAGCCAGCCACCGCGACTGCCCGGCCGCCAGCGGTCCCAGCACGGCGAGCAGCAGCACATACCCCGCGATGAAGGGGGAGAGGCGGGAGTCGAGCCCCGCGCCCGCCGCCATCGTCGCGAGGATCAGGGCGAACTCGCCCCGGGCGAGCAGCGTCGTCGAGATGTTCGCGGCGGGGCCGGGCCCGAACCCGTACACGCGCGCCGCGCCGAGCCCCGCCAGCACGTTCATCACCAGCGTCACGGCGACGGCCGCGAGGACCGGCCACAGCACCGTCGGCAGGTCGCCCGGGTCGATGGAGAGGCCGAACGCGAAGAAGAAGATCGCGCCGAACGCGTCCCGCAGGGGGTGCACGAGCTTGCGGATGCGCTCGCCCGACGTGGTGGAGCCGAGCATCAGGCCGACCATGAACGCGCCGATCGCGTCCGCGACCCCGAACCACTCGGATACCCCGGCGACGAACACGGCCGCGCCGAGGAACGAGATGACGAGGAGTTCGTCGTCCTTGGTGTTGAAGAGGTGGCCCACGACGCGGGTGCCGAAGCGTGCCGCGAGGGCGAGCAGCAGGAGGAAGCCGAACGCCTTGCCGCCGTCCATGACCGCCGACGCCAGGCTGTCCGCGCCGGACAGGATGGGCTGGAGCGCGGCCAGGTAGAGGGCCAGGAAGATGTCCTCGACGACGATGATCCCGAGGATCGGCCTGGTTTCCGGATTGCCGAGGCGGCCGGTGTCGACCAGCACCTTTGTGACGATCGCCGACGAGGAGATGCCCAGTACCCCGGCGAGGACCAGAGCCTCGGAGGTGCCCCAGCCGAGGGCGAATCCGAAACCGAGGCCCGCGCCGACGTTCAGTGCGAGGTACGTCCCGCCGGCTGCGGCCATCTTGCGGCCGCCGGCCTTGAGGTCGTCCAGATGGAATTCGAGGCCGAGGTAGAAGAGCAGCAGGACCAGGCCGAGCGCGGAGAGCATCTCCAGGTCGTGCGGGTCGGCGACCAGCACGATGCCGGGTGTGTGCGGGCCGAGGAGGATCCCGGCCAGGATGAACAGGGGGATGGTGGGAAGTCCGATGCGTCCGCCGAGGCGGGCGAGGACGGCGGCGGCGAGGAAGGCGCCGCCCATGGCTATCAAGGTGTCTGCGTGTCCGATGGGCCCGCTCCTCTTTCGTTTCTTGGCTTGGTCGGATGACCCGCTCGGGTCAAGAGAAGGTCAAGAACACGTCAATAGTTAGCTTACCAAATCATTTCTGAGGTCGAGGTGGGGAGAACCCCACCCCCGTTTCGCCAGCGGCCTTCATGGCCGGTCAGGGCCCTCGATCCGTACGTTCGGGGCATCGGATCCGGCAGGGTGCGAGAGGGCGGCATGGGCCTGGGCAGGAAGCGGCACGACGTGGCACCGCGTGACGACAGGTGGGTCGTCGAGCTGCGCGGAGTGCGCCGTCAGTACGGTCGCGGCGGCGGCGCCGTGCACGCCCTGCGCGGCATCGACCCCGCCCTGCCCCGCGGCAGCTTCACCGCCGTCATGGGCCCCTCCGGCTCCGGCAAGTCCACGTTCCTCCAGTGCGCGGCCGGCCTCGACGGACCCACGGACGGCACCGTCCACCTCGGCGGCACCCTCATCACCGGTATGGGTGAGAACAGGCTCACCGCCCTGCGCCGCACCCGACTCGGCTTCGTCTTGCAGGCGTTCGACCTGCTGCCCTCGCTCACTGTCGAGCAGAACGTCGTCCTGCCCATGCGCCTCGCGGGACACCGCCCCGACCGGCGCCGAACCGCCGAGGTCCTCGCCCGGGTCGGCCTCGGCGACAAGGGCGGGCGGCGCCCCGGCGAGCTCTCCGGCGGCCAGCAGCTGAGGGTCCCCCCAGGCCCTTGAGGCACTGGGGGAGCGTTGCCATCGCCCGCGCCCTGATCACCCGCCCCGACGTCGTCTTCGCGGACGAGCCGACCGGAGCCCTCGACACGACAACGGCCGCCGACATCCTGGGACTTCTGCGCACTGCCGTCGACCGCATGGGCGCCACCGTCGTCATGGTCACCCACGACCCGGCCGCCGCGGCCTACGCCGACCGCGTCCTGTTCCTCGCCGACGGCCGGATCGTGGACCAGCTGAACGGCGCGCCCGCGCAGACGATCGCCGCCCGCATGACGACCCTGACGGCCCCCGCCCGTACACCCGGACACCGCGGCGCCCCCGCGTGGCCCGTAGGGTCGGCCGCATGCTGACCCTCGCCGAGGTGGAGGCCCTGGCGCGCAGGGCCCACGCCACCCAGACGGACAAGGCCGGACGCCCCTACGCGGAGCACCTGGAGGCGGTCGCCGAAGGTGTACGCGCCCGGGGCGGCGACGACGAGCAGATCGCGGCGGCCTGGCTGCACGACGCGATCGAGGACGACGCGCTCTCGCCCCAGTGGCTGGCCGCGGCGGACCTCACGGACCGCACGAAGGCCGTCGTCCTCGCCCTCACCAAGCGCCCCGGAGAGCCTCAAGAGGCCTACGCGCAACGAATTCTGGCCACTCCGGGCGCACTGCTGGTGAAGGAGTCGGACCTGGCCCACAACGCGGACCCCACCCGCCTGGCGGTCCTGGACACACCGACGAGAGAGCGCCTGACAAGGAAGTACGCGGGGATGAGATCGCTACTGGGCATCGACGAAACCGCGTAGGCGACGCGCCCTGACAAGGGGCGCGGGGTAACTGCGCGACAAGCTCTCACGCAGCCGCACCCGCGCCCGCACCCGACGAACCGCGACGGCGCGCCCTCAGGCGCGGGCCCGCCCACGGTCCCGCGCCACCTCGGCCGCGTCCTTCTTGAACGCCCACCCCATCTTCGGCTCCATCGCGAACCGGAACATCCGCTGGACCGGGGGAGTGCACAGGACCGTGATCAGGGAGGCCGCGACGACCGTCACGAACACCTCGCCCAGCGGCTTGTGCAGCCAGGCGTAGTCGTCGAACCAGCCCCAGAACCGCGAGCCCTTCGCGATGAAGCCGTGCAGCAGGTAGCCGTACAGCGTCCCCGCGCCCAGCACGGTGAACCACATCTTCCGCCGCGGCACCCACGCGAAGAAGCACGCGGTGAGGACGACCGAGCACCCGAAGAGCGCGAACGTCATCACGGCACCGGCCCACCACGGCGCACCCAGCTCCTGCGCGCTGTCGCGGTGGTAGAACCACGCCGACGTCATCCGCGGAGCGGCCCAGTAGGCCAGCACCAGGGCCGCCGCGAAGATCGGCACGGACAGGATCCGCACCTCACGCCGGCGCACCAGCTGGAAGTGCTCGGGCTTCAGGAACAGGCCGACCACGAAGAAGGGGAGGAACTGAAGCACGCGCTGGAGGTCGAGATCGTCGCCGATGTCGGGGGAGACGGAGGCGAGTACGGCGATCGCGACCGCGAGCGGCACCGGCCAGCGGACGATCTTCCACAGCGGGGTGGTCAGCCGCCACACGAACAGGGCGACCAGGAACCAGGTCAGATACCAGGGGTCGAGCAGGCTGAACGGCTGCGTCGGGTCGTCGTCCGCCCAGCGCTTGAAGAAGGTGTACGCGACCTCGAAGATCACGTACGGCACGGCGACCCCGGTGATGAGCCGCCGGAGCCGGTCGGGCCGCATGTCGAAACTGCGGGAGAAGTAGCCGGAGATGACGATGAACGCCGGCATGTGGAACGTGTAGACGGTCATGTAGAGCGCCTCGGCGACGCGGCTGTGATCCGTCAGCGGTTCCCAGGAGTGGCCCATCGCGACGAGCACAATGGCCAGGTACTTGGCGTTGTCGAAGAACGCGTCCCGCTGTTTCGCGGGCTTGGCGGCCGGTGTGGGGGGAGCGGCTGCCGTGTTCGGTGGCTGATGGGCGGGGGCCGTCTGTGCCGCAGGGAGCGGGGCTCGGGTGGGGGCAGCGCGGAACATCTGAGGCACCTTAGCGGCGCCCGCTGTATTTCGTAAAACCCTCACGTCAAATCCTCCTTACCGCGCGTGTACCCCCGATTCGGAGAAGTCGGCATAGCGATGGCGAAGTTTTCGCAGGTCTTCCGGCGGGACTTCGGGAGGCATCCAGATGAGTCCGTTATGACCACTCTCATCCGGATTAAATAGTGCATATCGGCCGCACTCGACCACCCCGGGATGTGGCCCCCGCGACAATTCGAATTCACGGCGAACAACACATGCGTGACCTGCGTGCCCGCCATGTGGACATGCTGTGTGTGCATGGAAACGATCAGGCCGAATTACTGGCCACGGTCGCCCGTGAAATTGCCCGGGGAACACGTGCCGATCATGTGCCCCAAGGCTGCGCGGCCGACGGGCCGCCGCACCGGAGTGGCCGACGATGCGTCACCCGCCGCATACGGGGGCCGTGTTGGTGGCACGATGGTTCTGGCGGGGGTGTGCGGGGTCGTACCCCCCGGGCCGGGAGAGCGGACCGACCTAGGGTGTGATCAGTGTGGCCATTTCGCTGTCAGTCGTACTGCTGTTGGCGATCATTCTCGTGGTGCTGATCCGGGGAGGGTCGATCAAGGCCGGGCCTGCCGTAGTGGCGGTCCTGTTCGGGTTCTTCCTGGCCTCGACCGGAATGGCCGACGACATCCAGAGGTTCCTGAACTCGATAGCGGACACGATCAACTCGATCCAGTTCTGACCGCTCAAGAGACTGTCCGGCTCTGGACGTGAAAAACCCCGGGCCCGGTTCGTGAGAACCGGGCCCGGGGCCACAAGAGCGGGCGACGGGAATCGAACCCGCGTAGCTAGTTTGGAAGACTAGGGCTCTACCATTGAGCTACGCCCGCACAGTTCGCACCGCAGGTCGGTGACCACGGCAACGGGAAGCATCGTAGCGGGTCGGAGCCCCTCGCCGCACACCGCATTCACACCGTTCGTAATGCGGGAGCCGCACCGGCCGCGTGCATGTACCCTACGTGTCGCACCGACGGGGTGTGGCGCAGCTTGGTAGCGCGTCCGCTTTGGGAGCGGAAGGCCGTGGGTTCAAATCCCGCCACCCCGACCAGCGTCGCAACAGCAGCGTCTCGCAGTTAAACGTCTCCTCAAGATCGCGTTGTGGGTCGGCTCCGGCTTGCCGTTACTATGCAAGCTGCGTGCCCGTGTGTCTCTTAACCGGGCAGGAACCCAGAAGTCAGCCCCCAAGGAGACCGAACCGTGAAGAGCGCCGTGGAGACCCTGAACCCGACCCGGGTTCGGCTCAGCATCGAGGTGCCCTTCGAGGAGCTCAAGGACAGCCTCGACGCGGCGTACAAGAAGATCAACCAGCAGGTCACGGTGAAGGGCTTCCGCAAGGGCAAGATCCCGGCCCGAGTCATCGACCAGCGGTTCGGCCGCGGTGCGGTTCTGGAGGAGGCGGTCAACGACGCGCTCCCGAAGTTCTACACCGAAGCGGTCAACGAGGCCGAGCTCAACGTGCTGGGCCAGCCCGAGGTCGACATCACGGAGCTGAAGGACGGCGAGACGCTGAACTTCACCGCCGAGGTCGACATCCGTCCCGAGATCGTGATTCCGGACTACTCCGGCATCGAGGTCGAGGTCGACGCCATCGAGGTCTCCGACGAGGACGTGGACAAGTCGGTGGAGCAGCTCCGTGAGCGCTTCGCCTCCACCTCCCCCGTCGAGCGGGCCGCCGAGGACGGCGACGTCGTCACGATCGACCTCGAGGCCAAGGTCGACGGCGAGGTGCTCGAGGACGGCATCGCGTCCGGCGTCTCGTACACCATCGGCTCCGGCGAGCTCCTCGAAGGCATCGACGAGGCCGTGAAGGGCCTGGAGGCCGGTGGCGAGGCCACCTTCACCTCCGAGCTCAAGGGCGGCTCCGCCGAGGGCAAGGAGGCCGAGGTCTCCGTCAAGGTCACCCAGGTCGCCGCTCGTGAACTGCCGTCCCTGGACGACGAGTTCGCGCAGCTCGCCTCCGAGTTCGACACCCTCGACGAGCTCAAGGCCGACAGCCGCAAGCGCCTCGAGAACATGAAGCAGTACGACCAGGCCACGCAGGCCCAGGAGCGCGTCCTGGAGAAGCTGCTCGAGCTGGTCGAGGTCCCCGTTCCCGAGAAGCTGCTCGCGGACGAGGTCCAGACCCGCAAGCACAACCTCGAGCACCACCAGCTCGGCCAGATGGGCCTCGACCTCGAGAAGTACCTCGAGATCCAGGGCAAGACGGTCGAGGAGTTCGATGCCGAGACCGCCGAGCAGGCCGTCAAGGGCATCAAGACGCAGTTCGTCCTCGACGAGCTCGTCAACAAGGAGAAGCTGAACGTCAACCAGGAGGAGCTCACCGAGCACCTCATGCGGCGCGCGCAGTCCTCCGGCATGTCCCCCGACCAGTTCGCCCAGGCCGTCGTCGAAGGCGGCCAGGTTCCGATGCTCGTCGGCGAGGTCGCCCGCGGCAAGGCCCTCGCGGTCGTCGTCGAGGCCGCCACGGTCAAGGACACGAACGGCGAGATCGTCGACCTCGAGGACGACGAGGACGAGTCGGCTGCCGCCGGCGAGACCGTCGAGGCCGTCGAGGCGGACGCCTCCGCCGACGCCGAGGAGAAGAACGAGGCCTGAGCCTCGGTCTGATCTCATCTGTGCAGCTGGGCCCCGGGACGACATCGTCCCGGGGCCCAGTCGTACCTGTGGGGGCGGGGCGCGACATGCGCTCACAGCGAACAGTTCCCCTTGCGGGATTCACCGAAGGGACCCGCGCGTTAGGGTCCATGAATACGAGGGCAGATGAGTCCCCGTGCCGCCGCCGAACGGCGGTGCGCAGGTGCGGCTCCCCGGCCCTCCGGATAAGACGCGAGACGGCGCGTTGCCGTCAGAGACGAGCAGGTGGATACGTGACGAATCTGATGCCTTCCGCCGCCGGTGAGCCGTCCCTCGGTGGTGGCCTCGGTGACCAGGTCTACAGTCGACTGCTCAACGACCGCATCATCTTCCTGGGCCAGCAGGTCGACGACGAGATCGCCAACAAGATCACTGCCCAGATGCTCCTCCTGGCCGCTGCCGACCAGGACAAGGACATCTACCTCTACATCAACAGCCCCGGCGGTTCTGTGACGGCAGGCATGGCGGTCTACGACACCATGCAGTACATCCAGAACGACGTCGTCACCATCGGCATGGGCATGGCCGCCTCCATGGGCCAGTTCCTGCTGACCGGCGGCACCCCGGGCAAGCGCTTCGCGCTGCCGAACACGGACATCCTGATGCACCAGGGCTCCGCCGGCATCGGCGGTACGGCTTCGGACGTCAAGATCCAGGCCGAGTACCTGCTGCGTACGAAGAAGCGCATGGCGGAGATCACGGCCCGGCACTCCGGGCAGACCGTCGAGACGATCATCCGTGACGGTGACCGCGACCGCTGGTACACCGCCGAAGAGGCCAAGGAGTACGGCCTTATCGACGAGATCATCAGTGCCGCTACGGGTGTTCCGGGCGGCGGCGGCACCGGGGCCTGAATCCCCGGTTACGCGGTCAACCCAGCCCACCTCACCAGGACGGAACACCGACCATGAACAACATCCCCGGCAGCGGTCTGTACACCGGCCCGCAGGTCGACAACCGCTACGTCATCCCGCGCTTCGTCGAGCGCACCTCGCAGGGCGTGCGTGAGTACGACCCGTACGCGAAGCTCTTCGAGGAGCGCGTGATCTTCCTCGGCGTGCAGATCGACGACGCGTCCGCCAACGACGTCATGGCGCAGCTCCTGTGCCTGGAGTCGATGGACCCGGACCGTGACATCTCCATCTACATCAACAGCCCCGGCGGCTCGTTCACGGCCCTCACGGCCATCTACGACACGATGCAGTTCGTGAAGCCGGACATCCAGACGGTCTGCATGGGCCAGGCGTCCTCCGCGGCCGCCGTGCTCCTCGCCGCCGGTACGCCGGGCAAGCGCATGGCGCTGCCGAACGCCCGCGTCCTGATCCACCAGCCCTCCGGTGGCACCGGCCGTGAGCAGCTCTCCGACCTGGAGATCGCCGCCAACGAGATCCTCCGGATGCGTGAGCAGCTCGAGGAGATGCTGGCCAAGCACTCCACGACGCCGATCGAGAAGATCCGCGACGACATCGAGCGCGACAAGATCCTCACGGCCGAGGACGCCCTGGCGTACGGCCTGATCGACCAGATCATCTCCACCCGGAAGATGAACAGCGACGCTATCGCGTGACGTACCGCTGTATCGTCTGCCGTTCCTTGGCACGGTTCACGTCAAAGTGAACCGTGCCAAGGGGGGCCCGAACGGGGGGCCCGGCAAGGTACCGTCGGATACAGGCACCAGGAGTCGCTTACGCGAGCGTCTCCCAGGCGAAGGGGAAGCACCTCGTGGCACGCATCGGTGACGGCGGCGATCTGCTCAAGTGCTCGTTCTGCGGAAAGAGCCAGAAGCAGGTCAAGAAGCTCATCGCAGGCCCCGGTGTGTACATCTGCGACGAGTGCATCGACCTCTGCAACGAGATCATCGAGGAAGAGCTCGCGGAGACGAGCGAGGTTCGCTGGGAAGAACTTCCCAAGCCTCGCGAGATCTACGAGTTCCTCGAGGGCTATGTCGTCGGCCAGGAGGCTGCGAAGAAAGCCCTCTCGGTCGCTGTGTACAACCATTACAAGCGGGTCCAGGCCGGTGAGAACGGCGGAGCCCAGGGACGCGACGACGCGATCGAGCTGTCGAAGTCCAACATCCTGCTCCTGGGCCCCACGGGCTCGGGCAAGACCCTCCTGGCCCAGACCCTGGCCCGTATGCTGAACGTTCCGTTCGCCATCGCCGACGCGACGGCGCTCACGGAGGCCGGCTATGTGGGTGAGGACGTCGAGAACATCCTCCTGAAGCTGATCCAGGCGGCCGACTACGACGTCAAGAAGGCCGAGACCGGGATCATCTACATCGACGAGATCGACAAGGTCGCCCGCAAGAGCGAGAACCCGTCGATCACGCGCGACGTGTCCGGTGAGGGCGTCCAGCAGGCTCTGCTCAAGATCCTCGAAGGGACCACGGCTTCCGTCCCGCCCCAGGGCGGCCGCAAGCACCCCCATCAGGAGTTCATCCAGATCGACACGACGAACGTGCTGTTCATCGTGGGCGGCGCGTTCGCCGGCCTGGAGAAGATCATCGAGTCGCGGGCGGGTGCCAAGGGCATCGGCTTCGGCGCGACGATCCACTCCAAGCGCGAGCTGGAGGAGAAGGACCAGTTTCAGGAGGTCATGCCGGAGGACCTGGTGAAGTTCGGGATGATCCCCGAGTTCATCGGCCGTCTCCCCGTCATCACCTCGGTCCACAACCTGGACCGCGAGGCGCTCCTCCAGATCCTCCTGGAGCCGCGCAACGCCCTGGTGAAGCAGTACCAGCGCCTCTTCGAACTCGACGGCGTGGAGCTGGACTTCGAGCGCGAGGCCCTGGAGGCCATCGCGGACCAGGCCATCCTGCGCCGCACCGGCGCGCGCGGCCTGCGCGCGATCATGGAGGAAGTCCTCCAGTCCGTGATGTACGAGGTCCCCTCCCGCAAGGACGTGGCCCGGGTCGTCATCACGGCAGAGGCCGTCCTCTCGAACGTGAACCCGACGCTGATCCCGCGGGACGCGCGCGGCTCGGGCAGCGGCGAGCAGAAGTCGGCGTAGCGCATACGCCTGTACGCACTTGAGGCCCCGGCGGGAACTTCTCTTCGCCGGGGCCTCAACTGCGTGTATGACCAGGGTCAGTTGTAATCCATCCCGAACCTGGCTGGGGCGGGGCGTCCGCGGATGAGGTCATCGCTGTCTGCTCCCGCTACTGGCGGGCGTCGTTGCCGGAGTGGATTGGGCTCACAGACGCATGAGGGGAGGCCCCGATCGAATCATTCGATCGGGGCCTGCTTTTGCGGCCGGCGAGGGGGTCAGGACTTGACGCGGACGTCCTTGCGGAGGTCGGCAGTGACCTTCGCGGAGTCCTCGAGACCGACGCCCTTACCGCCTGCCGCCGGGACGCCCATGCCGATCGTGCTGTGGTCCGCCCACAGGCACATGTACTGCGTGTCGAGCTTGCCTGTCGCGATGTTCTTGGCCTGCGCCTGCTGGCACTTCATCACTGCGCCGTCGAGGCCGTCCGGCTCGACCGTCTTCGCGTCGCCGATGAAGGTCATGGTCGGCTTCGACTTCTTCGCCTGCTCCTTCTTCATGCCGGCGAAGGTGGAGTCGATCGCCGCCTCGGGGTCCTTCACCGTGCCGTAGATGCCCATGAAGGACACCGCCTTCGACGTGGCGACATCCGCCGCCGACGGCTGCGCGGCAGGGTCGCTGACGTCGAGCGTCGAGTAGACGGCGCTGACGGCCTTCGCGTTCGTGACCCCGCTCTGCGCGAGGACCTTGGCGTCGCCCGAGGTGGCGTCCTGGGCGCCCTTGTCCTCGGTTATGCGCTTGTAGTCGCCCATCACCGTCGCCGGAGTCGTCAGCTTGTGGGGGCCGTCGTCCGCGACGGAGGAGCCGCCACCGCCGAACACGAAGTACGCGGCCACGCCGAGCGCCGCGACCACGGCCACCGCGCCGATGACCAGGCCCGTCTTCTTCTTGCCGCCCTGGGGCGGGCCGGGGGGCGGGGGGACCTGGCCGTAGGGGGCCTGGGGCTGCTGCCCGTAAGGGCCAGGCTGCTGGGGCTGGCTGTAGCCGCCCGGCTGGCCGTACTGGGGCTGCTGCGGCGGCACGCCCTGCGGGGCCTGCTGTGGGTACCCGTAGCCGGGCTGGGGCGCGGCCGGGGGCTGCTGGCCGTAGGGGCCCGGCTGCTGCTGGCCGTAGGGTCCGGGCTGCTGAGGCTGCTGCCCGCCGTACGGGCCCGGCTGGTTGTAGCTCATTTCTGGGGTTCCCTCCCGATGCTTATGCGTTCCGAACATCCTGGCGGAAGGCGGCCGTGTGTGGGGAACCCGAGGGCGGATCGGTGCCATGTTGTTGAAAGGTTGTTCCAGACAGCGGGGCCGGCACCGCCGTCGCGCGGGAATCCGGTTTCGGGGCACCCCTCACGCGCCTCTAAACTGGCCCCGTGACCGAGAACACTCAGCAGCAGAATCCAGCGCCCACCACCGAACTGCCGACCCAGTACGCGCCGGCCGAGGTAGAGGGGGCGCTGTACGAGCGCTGGGTGGACCGGGGTTACTTCACCGCTGACGCGAACAGCGAGAAGGAGCCGTACACGATCGTCATCCCCCCGCCGAACGTCACGGGCGCGCTCCACCTGGGCCACGCCTTCCAGGTCACGCTCATGGACGCCCTCACGCGCCGCAAGCGCATGCAGGGCTACGAGACGCTGTGGCTGCCCGGCATGGACCACGCGGGCATCGCGACCCAGAACAAGGTCGAGCAGCAGCTCGCCGAGGAGGGCAAGTCCCGCCAGGACCTGGGCCGTGAGGCGTTCACCGACCGCGTGTGGCAGTGGAAGGACGAGTACGGCGGCCGGATCCTCGGCCAGCTGCGCCGTCTCGGCGCGGGCCTCGACTGGTCGCGTGAGCGCTTCACGATGGACGAGGGCCTGTCGAAGGCCGTCCAGACCATCTTCAAGAACCTGTACGACGACGGGCTCATCTACCGCGCCGAGCGCATCATCAACTGGTGCCCGCGCTGCCTGACCGCGATCTCGGACATCGAGGTCGACTACCAGGACGACGACGGCGAGCTCGTCTCGCTCAAGTACGGCGAGGGCGACGAGACCGTGGTCGTCGCCACGACCCGCGTCGAGACCATGCTCGGTGACACCGCCGTCGCCGTGCACCCCGACGACGAGCGGTACGCGCACCTGATCGGCAAGCGCATCAAGCTGCCGCTCACCGACCGGACCATCCCGGTCGTCGCCGACACGCACGTCGACCCCGAGTTCGGCACCGGCGCCGTCAAGGTGACGCCCGCCCACGACCCGAACGACTTCGCGATCGGCCAGCGGCACGGCCTGGAGTCCATGACGATCATGGACGAGCGCGGTGTCATCACCGTGCACGGCCCCTTCCAGGGCCTCGACCGCTTCGAGGCGCGCTCAGCGATCGTCGCCGCACTGCGCGAGCAGGGCCGCGTCGTCGCCGAGAAGCGCCCGTACGTCCACTCCGTGGGCCACTGCTCGCGCTGCAAGACCACCGTCGAGCCGCGCCTGTCGCTCCAGTGGTGGGTCAAGGTCGACACCCTCGCCCAGGCCGCCGGTGACGCGGTCCGCGACGGGCGCGTCGCGCTCCACCCGAAGGACATGGAGAAGCGGTACTTCGACTGGGTCGACAACCTCAACGACTGGTGCATCTCACGCCAGTTGTGGTGGGGTCACCGGATCCCCGTCTGGTACGGGCCGAACGGCGAAGTCGTGTGCGTCGGCCCCGACGACGCGGTCCCCGGCACGGAGGCCGAGGGCTGGACCCAGGACGAGGACGTCCTCGACACCTGGTTCTCGTCCGGCCTGTGGCCGTTCTCCACGCTCGGCTGGCCGGAGAAGACCCCGGACCTCGAGAAGTTCTACTCGACCGACGTCCTGCTGACCGGCCACGACATCATCTTCTTCTGGGTCGTCCGGATGATGATGTTCGGCCTGTACGCGATGGAGGACCAGGTCCCGTTCAAGACCGTCGCCCTCACCGGTCTGGTCCGCGACGAGTTCGGCAAGAAGATGTCGAAGTCGAACCCGAACGCCGTGGACCCGATCGAGTGGATGGACGCGTACGGCTCCGACGCCGTTCGCTTCACCCTGGCCACCGGCGCCAACCCGGGTGCCGACGTGCCGATCGGCGAGGACTGGGTCAAGGCCTCCCGTAACTTCGCCAACAAGATCTGGAACGCGACGCGCTTCGCGCTGATGAACGGCGCGACGGTCGAGGGACCGCTGCCCGCGCCCGAGGCGATGACGGCGACGGACCGCTGGATCCTGTCCCGTCTGAACAAGACCGTCGCCGAAGTCGACGCCTTCTACGACGACTTCCAGTTCGCCAAGCTCTCCGACGCCCTCTACCACTTCGCGTGGGACGAGGTCTTCGACTGGTACGTCGAGCTGTCGAAGACGACGTTCTTCGAGGGCGGCGAGCAGGCGAAGGTCTCCGGCCGCGTCCTCGGTGAAGTCCTCGACGTGACGCTGCGTCTGCTGCACCCGATCGTCCCGTTCGTCACCGAGACGCTCTGGACGACGCTGACCGGTGGCGAGACGCTCGTGATCGCCGACTGGCCGAAGGACAGCGGCTTCCGTGACGCCGCCGCCGAGAGCGAGATCGAGACGCTCCAGCAGGTCATCACCGAGGTCCGGCGCTTCCGTGCCGACCAGGGCCTGCAGCCCGGTCAGCGCGTGCCGGCCCGGCTCGACCTCGACGGGACCGCGCTCGCCCCGCACGAGGCCGCCATCCGGCAGCTTCTGCGGCTGCAGCCCGAAGGCGACGCGTTCTCGGCCACCGCGACGCTGCCGGTCGCCGGTGCGCAGGTCGCGCTCGACCTGTCCGGCACGATCGATGTGGCGGCCGAGCGCAAGCGGCTCGCCAAGGATCTGGCCGCAGCCGAGAAGGAGAAGGCGCAGGCCACGGGCAAGCTCGGCAACGAGGGCTTCCTCGCGAAGGCGCCGGACGCCGTCGTCGACAAGATCCGTGGCCGGCTCGCCAAGGCGGACGAGGACATCGCTCGCATTCAGCAGCAGCTGGAGCGGCTGCCTCAGGGCTGAGTTCTTGGTGAAGGCCCTGAAGGCCCTGAAGGCCCCCCGGAATCCTGTGGGTTCCGGGGGGCCTTCGCGGTTCGTGGTCTTCTCGGGGGGCTCTTACGCACGCAGCCCCAGGCGTTGCAGCTCCGCGTCCGCCAACGCGTCCAGCACCACCGGGTCCGCCTCTCGCCAGCCCTTCGCGAGGGAACCCGGGCCAGGCATGGGGAGTACGTCCAGGTCAAGATCCAGGTCAAGGTCCGGGTCCGGGTCCTGGTCCGCGTCCTGGTCATGATCCGGGGTTCCGTCGGGTTGGGTGGGGAGCAGTTCCGCCGTCGCCGCCAGTTCGTCCAAGGGGCGCAACAGCGCCCTCAGCGCCAGTAGTTCGCGGCCGTCCTCCGTCGCCGCCAGGTCCTGCGCTGCCGCCGCCTGTCGCGTCCACCGGATGCGGCGGGGCAGCCAGACCGTGAGCATCAGGCCCACCGGGATCACGAAGAGCGCCACCGCGCCCAGGACCGCCAGGGCCTGTGCGGCCGCGGGGCCCTGCGGGGCCGGCGCCGCGTTCACGATCCTGTTGCCCGCGTGGGCCACGCCCCGCAGCGCTCCGTCCACCGAACTGCCCAGGAGCGGGATACGGGGACGGTGCGCGGCCGGCTGGGAGGCCGGCTGCACCAGCTGGTGCGCGGCCAGCGCCGCCGCTGCCCACAGCGCCGTCCACAGCAGGGCGGCGCCGTCGCCCAGGAGTTGGCGTGCGCGGCGGCCGGGGTTGTGTGCGTACCACATGGTCCGATTGGACCTTCTCCGTACGGGGGTGGGGGCGCACCGCGCCGGGAGGTCTGCCCGCGTCCCCGGTTCGGGTCAGCCTTTCCGGTTCCCACCCGCCTTTCCGTTCAGGCCACTTACGCCGCCTTCAGCAGGCGTTGGAGCGAGTCGAAGTCCTCCACGCACTTGCCGCAGCCCAGCGCCACGCTGTCCAGGGGGGCCTCTGCCGCGAAGACCGGGATGCCGGTCGCCTCCGTCATGCGTACGTCCAGGCCCGGAAGCAGCGCGCCGCCGCCCGTCAGCACGATGCCGTGCTCCATGACATCGCCGGAGAGCTCCGGCGGGCACTCCTCGAGGGTTGCCCTGAGCGCCGAAATGATCGCTTCGACGGGGGAGTTGAGGGCTTCTCGGATCTCGCGCGTGGTGAGGGTGGCGGTGTGGGGGAGGCCTGCGATTCTTTGGCGGCCTCGTACCGTGAAGGTGCCTGTCTCGGAGAGTTCCTCGGCCGGGGCCGCGGAGCCGATGGCCAGTTTGACGGCCTCCGCGGTGCGTTCGCCGATCAGCAGGCCGTGTTCCTTGCGCACGTGGTCCGTGATCACCTCGTCCATGCGGTCGCCCCCGACGCGCAGGGACTGCGCGGTGACGATGCCGCCCAGCGAGATCACCGCCACCTCCGTGGTGCCGCCGCCGATGTCCACCACCATCGAGCCGCGCGCCTCGGCCACCGGGAGGCCCGCGCCGATCGCCGCGGCCATGGGCTCTTCGATGACGTGGACGGCCCGGGCTCCGGCTCGTTGCGCCGCGTGAACGATCGCCCGGCGCTCCACCGGTGTGACTCCGCCGGGCACGCAGATGACCATGCGGGTCCTGGGGCGGCGGCCCGGGACCGCCTTGCGCACGAAGTGGCGGAGCATCTCCTCCGCCGCCTCGTAGTCGCTGATCACGCCGTCGCGCAGCGGGCGGATCGCAGTGATGGAGCCGGGGGTCCGGCCGATCGTCTCCTTGGCTTCCGTGCCCACGGCGACGGTCGTCCTGTTCTGTTTCACCGCCACCACTGATGGCTCATTGAGCACGATCCCCTTGCCGCGTACGTAGAGAAGAGTGTTGGCGGTGCCGAGATCGATCCCTATGTCCATGATCGCCAAGTTTGCAGGGTGATGCTGCGGTCCGGATGGACCAAGGTCCCGAAACGGACGGGCCGAAAGTCCCTGACCTGGCGAGTGGGGTGCGGGCCGGGCCACGCCGGTGGTTCTCCGTAGACTGGCCGGTGTGAGTGAGCTCCCCCCGCGCGACAGCGGCGAATCCGACGGCTTCGACGACATCGTGGACGCCGAGACCGAGCGTGACCCCGATCTGGCACTGATCGAGGCCGGCAGCCGTACCCTCCGCACGCAGGGGGGTGCTCCGCAGGGGGACGGCGTGCCCGCCCGGCCGCAGGACCCTGAGGTCGCCGAGGCCCTGCGAGAGGTCGAGACCGAGCTCGCGGGGCGGTGGGGCGAGACCAAGCTGGAGCCGTCCGTCTCGCGTATCGCGGCTCTGATGGACGTGCTCGGCGAGCCGCAGCGCGCCTATCCCTCGATCCACATCACGGGGACGAACGGCAAGACGTCCACGGCCCGCATGATCGAGGCCCTTCTCGGCGCATTCGAGTTGCGTACCGGGCGTTATACGTCGCCGCACGTTCAGTCGATCACCGAGCGCATCAGTCTCGACGGCGCGCCCATCGACTACGAGCGGTTCATCGAGACCTATCGGGACATCGCGCCGTATGTGGAGATGGTCGACCAGAAAGAGGAATTCCGGCTTTCCTTTTTCGAGGTGCTCACGGGGATGGCGTACGCAGCCTTCGCCGACGCACCGGTCGATGCCGCTGTCGTCGAGGTCGGAATGGGCGGCAGCTGGGATGCCACCAATGTGATCGACGCTTCGGTGGCCGTGGTGACGCCCATCGATCTCGATCACACGGACCGGCTGGGCGCCACTCCTGGTGAGATCGCGCAGGAGAAGGCCGGGATCATCAAGCAGGGTGCCACGGTGATCATGGCGCAGCAGCCGGTCGACGCCGCTCAGGTGCTCCTGAAGAAGGCCGTCGAAGCGGACGCGACGGTGGCCCGCGAAGGGCTCGAGTTCGGCGTCGTCTCCCGGCAGGTCGCCGTGGGCGGTCAGCTGCTGACCCTGCGCGGGCTCGGCGGGGAGTACGACGGGATCTTCCTTCCGCTGCACGGTGCCCACCAGGCGCACAACGCGGCTGTCGCACTGGCCGCCGTGGAAGCCTTCTTCGGGATCGGCGCCGAGCAGTCCCGGCTGCTCGACATCGACACCGTCCGCAAGGCCTTCGCCGGTGCCACGTCCCCCGGCCGGCTGGAGGTCGTGCGGCGTTCGCCCACCGTGGTGCTCGACGCCGCGCACAACCCCGCCGGCGCCCGCGTCACCGCCGAAGCCATCAGCGAGGTCTTCGACTTCAGCCGGCTGGTGGGCGTCGTGGGGGCGAGTGGCGACAAGAACGTGCGCGGGGTGCTCGAGGCCTTCGAGCCGATCTTCGCCGAGGTCGTCGTCACCCAGAACTCCAGCCACCGCGCCATGGACGCCGACGAGCTGGCCGCCATCGCGGTCGAGGTCTTCGGTGACGAGCGCGTACAGGTCGAGCCCCGCCTCGACGACGCTCTCGAGGCCGCCATCACGCTGGCCGAGGAAGAGGGCGAGTTCTCCGGCGGCGGTGTGCTCGTCACCGGGTCCGTGATCACGGTCGGCGAGGCCCGGCTGTTGTTGGGGAAGGGCTGATCCGCTGTGCGCATGCTGTGTTCGTCGACCCTGATCGGCGAGTTCTTCATCATCGGCTTCGCCGGGCTCGTCGCCATGAAGGACCCCGATCTGTCGGACGGGGTCGTGTGGGGCGTGTGCGGTGTCGCCATGCTGCTGTCCGTGCTGCTGTGCGGGATGCTCGGGCGGCGCGGCGGCATCGAGGCGGGGTGGGTGCTTCAGGCGGCGCTCGTCGCCAGCGGGTTCGTCGTGCCGATGATGTTCATCCTGGGACTCTGCTTCGCCGGGCTCTGGTGGGCCTCCGTCCACTTCGGGCGCAAGATCGACGAGGCCAAGGCCCGGTGGGCCGCCCAGGCCGAGGCCGGAGGTAACACCGCGTAGCCGTGCCCGGTATCGTGCGGGCATCCCACGAAGATTTTGGAGCCGCACCATGACTCAGCGCACCCTTGTCCTTCTCAAGCCCGACGCCGTCCGCCGCGGGCTCGTCGGCGAGATCATCGGCCGGATCGAGCGCAAGGCCGGCTGGACGATCAGCGCGCTGGAGCTGCGGAACCTGGACCAGGACACGCTGGAGCAGCACTACGGCGAGCACAAGGGCAAGCCCTTCTACGAGCCGCTGGTCGCCTTCATGGCGTCCGGGCCCGTCGTGGCTCTCGTCGTCGAGGGGGAGCGGGTCATCGAGGGTGTGCGTCAGCTGGCCGGCCCGACCGACCCGATCGCCGCCGCTCCCGGATCCATCCGCGGCGACTTCGGCACCATCGTGCGCGAGAACCTGATCCACGCCTCGGACTCGGAGGAATCGGCCGAGCGGGAGCTGAAGATCTTCTTCCCTGGACAGGTGTAGTCCGGTCCGTGAGACCGGAAAGTTCTTTTTCTGACACTGCGTCAGTCACGGAGCGCTGCCGGGCAGGGGCGGCCGGAGAAATTCGGCCGCCTTTTGGCATATGCGCCCCCATTGGGGGAACGCGACACTCCGTCGGCACGTCCCCAATAGCGGGGCGGGGATTCATCTGCTGACAATGGCGAAGACCCTCGCGCCGTGTTCGTGCAGGCGAGACTACGATGTAAGCCTCCACGCCACTCGCACCCACCTCGCCTACCTAACAAGCCATCAAACGCTCCACTTGGGAAGGCCAGACGAATCCTGATGGGGAACTCAATGTCGTTCATCGGCCGTGACATGGCTGTCGACCTCGGGACCGCCAACACGCTGGTGTACGTCAGGGGTCGCGGGATCGTACTCAACGAGCCGTCCGTCGTCGCGATCAACACCAACACCGGCGGCATCCTCGCCGTCGGTGCCGAAGCCAAGAAGATGATCGGCCGCACTCCGGGCAACATCGTCGCCGTGCGACCGCTGAAGGACGGCGTGATCGCCGACTTCGAGATCACCGAGCGCATGCTCCGCTACTTCATCCTGAAGATCCACAAGCGGCGCTACCTCGCTCGTCCCCGTGTCGTGGTGTGTGTGCCCTCCGGTATCACCGGAGTCGAGCGCCGCGCGGTCATCGAGGCCTCCTCGCAGGCCGGTGCCCGCCAGGTGCACATCATCGAGGAGCCCATGGCCGCGGCCATCGGATCCGGCCTCCCGGTCCACGAGGCCACGGGGAACATGGTGGTCGACATCGGCGGCGGCACCACCGAGGTCGCGGTGATCTCGCTCGGCGGAATCGTCACAGCACAGTCCATCCGGGTCGCCGGGGACGAGCTGGACAACGCGATCATCCAGCACATCAAGAAGGAGTACTCGCTCCTCCTCGGTGAGCGGACTGCCGAGCAGATCAAGATCACGATTGGCTCCGCGTACGACCTCGACTCCGACGAACACACCGAAATCCGTGGGCGCGACCTCGTGTCCGGACTTCCGAAGACCGTCGTCATCTCGGCCGCCGAGGTGCGCAAGGCGATCGAGGAACCGGTCAACGCGATCGTCGACGCCGTCAAGACGACGCTGGACAAGTGCCCGCCCGAGCTGTCGGGCGACGTCATGGACCGGGGCATCGTCCTCACCGGTGGCGGCGCCCTGCTGCGGGGTCTCGACGAGCGGCTGCGCCGTGAGACGGGCATGCCGATCCACATCGCCGAGGACCCCCTCGACAGCGTGGCCCTCGGCTCCGGCAAGTGCGTCGAGGAGTTCGAGGCGCTCCAGCAGGTGCTGGACGCATCGCCGCGCAGATGACCTGACGCGAAACGTCCGCCGTACGAGTGCCTGCCACTTCGTACGGCGGATCGTTGATATATAGGCAAGGCGTAAGAATTCCCCATAACCTGCAGAACCTCTGGGTATCCGCAGAATCCGATTGAGGAAGGCACGGCCGCCGCACGTGAGGGACACACGAGAGAGCCGGCTGCTCCTGGTGCTGCTGATCGCCATCGCGTTCGCACTGATCACGGTGGACATCCGCGGTGGGGAGGGCTCGCCGGTCGACGGTGCCCGCCGGGCCGCCGCCACGGTCTTCGGCCCCGTGGAGAACGGCGTCTCCAGCGCAGTCGACCCGATCGGCAACGCCATAGCTGCCGTCAAGGACTCCGGTGAGCGGCACAGCCGCGTCAGCGAACTGGAGCGCGAGAACGCCGCTTTGAAGGCGAAGCTCGGCAGCGACGACCGCAACCGCAGCAAGATCCGCCAGCTCGACTCCATGCTGAAGACAGCCGGCGCAGGCCAGTACGGCATCAAGGGGGCCCAGGTCATCGCCATAGGAGCAGCCCAGGGGTTCTCCTGGACCGTCACCATCGACGCCGGTGCCGGCGACGGTCTCAAGCGCGACATGACCGTTCTGAACGGGGACGGACTCGTGGGGCGCGTCACCACCGTCGGACCGAACACCGCGACCGTCCTGCTCGCCAACGACCCCGACTTCACCGTCGGCACCCGCATGGAGCGGACCGACGAGCTCGGCTTCGCCTCCGGACAGGGCGACCAGCCGCTGCGCGTACAGCTCCTCAACGGCAAGGCCAAGGTGAAGAAGGGCGACCGTCTGGTGACCTTCGGGTCCCAGGCCGACAAGCCGTTCGTGCCCGGGGTGCCCGTCGGGCAGGTGGTGCGCGTCGATCCGTCCGGCGGTGACCTGACCCGGACGATCTATGTGAAGCCGTACGTCGGATTCACCAAGCTCGACGTCGTCGGCGTGGTCGTACAGGCCCCGCGCACCGATCCGCGCGACGAGGTGCTGCCGACCAAGCCGGCCAAGCCCAAGCCGACGCCCACCGTGACCGTCACGGCCACGCCGTCCGGGCCCCCGGCCGACGCCAACGGCAGCTACGAGCAGTAGGAGCTGGATCCCATGCGCTTCAACCGGTTGCTGCTCTCCGCCACCCTCGTGGTCGTCGCCCTGGTCGTCCAGGTGTGCGTACTCGCCCGTCTCCAACTGCCCGGCGCCGTGCCGGACCTCGTGCTCCTGACCGTCGTCGGCCTCGCCCTCGTGTACGGCCATGTCGGCGGCGCGTTCATCGGGTTCGGCGCGGGTCTGCTCGCCGACCTCGCGCCGCCCGCCGACCACGCCGCCGGGCGCTACGCCCTCGTGCTGTGCGTCGTCGGCTACCTCGTCGGCCTCGCCAAGCCGGACAACGGCCAGCTCAGGTCCGCCTTCGGCCCGATGGTCGTGGTCGTCGCGGCGGCCATCGGCTCGACCCTGCTCTACGCGGGCGTCGGCGCGCTCGTCGGCGACACCGCCGCCCGCCATGTGGGCATCGGCAGCCTGCTGTTCACGGCCGCGCTCTACGACCTCCTCCTCGCGCCGTTCACGGTCCCGTTCATCATCGCCCTGGCCAGACGCGCCGACCCTGATCCACTCGCCGAGTCCTCTCCCGGCTCCGGCAAGGCCACCGACGTCACCGCCGGCTGGCTCTCCTCCGGCACCGGCCTGCGCATCGGCAACCAGCGCAGCGGACTCCGCCTGAAGGCCGCCAGGTCGCGCTCCGCGCGGGCCGGCCGCATCAAGGGGGTCAAGCGCCTGTGACCGCCGCGCACACCACCGCGTACACGCACTGAGGGGGAGGCCGCATGACCAACATTCCCGAGACCGGGCGGACCCCACGCGTCCAGATCCGGCTCGTCATCATCCAGATCCTGGTCCTGTCCCTCCTGCTCACCCTCGGCGGCCGCCTCTGGTATCTCCAGATCCGCAACGGTGCCGAGTACGCCAAGGAGGCCTCCGGCAACCACGTCCAGCAGGTCGTCAGCCCCGCCGTGCGCGGCTCGATCCTGGACGCCCGCGGTGTGCCGATCGCCGACAACGAGACCCGCCTCGTCGTCTCCGCGTCCCGCACGGACCTGATGAAGATGTCCGACGACGGCAAGGCCGTACTGGCCAGACTCGCCGACGTCCTCGGGATGAAGCCCGCGGACGTCACGGAGAAGGTCCGGCTCTGCGACGCCAAGACGCCGCAGCCCTGCTGGAACGGCTCGCCCTACCAGCCCATCCCGATCACGGACGAGGCCACGCCCAAGCAGGCCCTCCAGATCCGCGAGCGCTCCGAGGACTTCCCCGGCATCACCGCCGAGCCCGAGGCCGTACGCCGCTACGCGGGACCGGGCGGCTCCAACACCGCGCAGGTCCTCGGGTACCTCTCGCCCGTCACCGACGCCGAGATCGAGAAGGCCAAGGACACCGCGTCGCCGTATCTGCGCTCCGACCAGGTCGGCCGCTCCGGCCTCGAGCGCACCTACGACAAGGAGCTGCGCGGCAAGGCCGGCGTCACCCGTTACGAGGTCGACAACCTCGGCCGCGTCATCGGACGCGCGAAGAGCGACAAGGCCGAGACCGGGGCGAGCGTCGTCACCTCGATCGACTCGCGCGTGCAGGGCGTCGCCGAGTACGAGCTGAACGAGGCGATGAAGGCGGCCCGCCAGCAGTTCGACAAGATCACCGGCGAGAACTACAAGGCCGACTCCGGCGCGGTCATCGTCATGGAGGCCAAGACCGGCCGGATCGTCTCCATGGCGTCCGCACCGTCGTACGACCCGAACGCCTGGGTCGGCGGCATCTCCGCCAAGGACTACAAGAAGCTCACCGGCAAGGGCTCCGACTACCCGCTGCTCAACAGGGCCATTCAGGGTCAGTCCGCGCCCGGTTCGACGTTCAAGGTGATCTCCACGGCCGCCGCGGCCGAAGCCGGCTACAAGTGGAACGGCGGCTACCCCTGCACCAGCTCCTACTCGGTGGGCGGCCAGGTCTTCAAGAACTTCGAGGGGGAGAACTTCGGCCCCATCTCTCTCGGCCGCGCGCTGGAAGTCTCCTGCGACACCGTCTTCTACGGCCTCGCCGACCGGGAGTGGAAGAAGGACGGCGGCATCAACCCGAAGGGGACCCCGAAGGACTACTTCTACAAGGCCGCCCACCAGTTCGGCCTCGGCAAGACCACCGGCATCGACCTTCCCAACGAGGTCACGGGCCGCGTCCCCGACCGCCAGTGGAAGAAGGACTTCTGGAAGGCCAACAAGGACAGCTGGTGCAAGACCGGTAAGAAGGGCGGCAGCTACGTCGAGAAGATCGCCTACGAGAACTGCCTCGAGGGCAACAAGATGCGCGAGGGCGACTCGATCAACTACTCCATCGGCCAGGGTGACACCCTCCTCACGCCGATTCAGGAGGCCATGATCTACGGGGCCCTCGCCAACGGCGGCACCGAGTACGTCCCGACCATCGGCAAGGCGATCATCAGCGCCGACGGCAAGAAGGTCAGGGAGATCAAGCCCCAGGTCAAGGCCAAGCTCCCGATCACCAAGGCGACCCTCAAGGGCATGAACGACGCCCTCGCCGGCGTCGTCACCCGCGGCACCGCCGCCTGGAAGTTCGGCGGCTGGCCCCAGGACAAGATCCCGCTGCACGCCAAGACCGGCACCGCCGAGGTCTACGGCAAGCAGACCACGTCATGGCTGGCCACGTACTCCAAGGACTACTCGGTCATCATGACGATCTCCCAGGCCGGTACGGGCTCGGGAGCCTCCGGTGAGGCCGTCCGCAAGATCTACAACGCGCTGTACGGCGTCACCGACGACGGCAAGATCGACAAGAAGAAGGCCCTGCTGCCCGAGCCGGAGAAGAACCTGCCGAAGATCCAGCGCGACGGCTCGATCGACGCGCCGACCATCAAGCCCTACAGGCCCGCCAAGCCGAGCCCGTCCCCCACGGAGCAACTGGCGGCGGTCCTCGGCACCCCGGTGACCGGAAGGCGGCACTGACACCATGGCCGGTACCAACGGTTTCTCCGTCTCCGGGTACGGACCCGAGCGCTCCACGCTGTCCCGGCTCATGGCCAGGGACTCGGTGCTGCGCCGCCTCGACTGGCCGATCCTCCTGTCGTCGCTCGCCCTGTCCCTCATCGGCTCGGCGCTCGTCTACTCGGCGACCCGCAACCGCACCGTGATCAACCAGGGCGACCCGTACTTCTTCCTCTTCCGGCACCTCATGAACACCGGCATCGGCATTGCCCTGATGATCGGCACGATCTGGCTCGGCCACCGCACCCTGCGCACGGCCGTGCCGATCCTCTACGGCGCCTCGGTCTTCCTGATGCTGCTGGTGCTGACCCCGCTCGGCGACACGATCAACGGACAGCGGAACTGGCTGTCCGCGGGCGGAGTGTCGCTCCAGCCCGCCGAGTTCGCCAAGATCACGATCATCCTGGGCATGGCGATGCTGCTGGCCTCACGGGTCGACGCGGGCGACAAGCAGTACCCCGACCACCGCACGGTGGTGCAGGCGCTGGGCCTCGCTGCCGTCCCGATGCTCGTCGTGCTGCTCATGCCCGACCTCGGCACGATCATGGTCGCGGCCATCATCGTGCTCGGTGTGCTGCTCGCCTCCGGCGCCCCCAACCGCTGGGTGTTCGGCCTGCTCGGCGCGGGTGTGCTCGGCGCGATCTCCGTCTGGCGGCTGCACGTCCTCGACGAGTACCAGATCGCCCGTTTCGCGGCCTTCGCCAACCCGGCGCTCGACCCGGCCGGCGTCGGCTACAACACCAACCAGGCCCGCATCGCGATCGGCTCGGGCGGCCTGACCGGCACCGGCCTCTTCCACGGCTCCCAGACCACCGGCCAGTTCGTCCCCGAGCAGCAGACCGACTTCGTCTTCACCGTCGCCGGCGAGGAACTCGGCTTCGCCGGAGCCGGCCTGATCCTGTTCCTGCTCGCCGTCGTCCTGTGGCGCGCCTGCCGCATCGCCCGCGAGACGACCGAGCTCTACGGCACGATCGTCGCCGCCGGGATCATCGCCTGGTTCGCCTTCCAGGCCTTCGAGAACATCGGCATGACGCTCGGCATCATGCCGGTGGCGGGCCTGCCCCTGCCGTTCGTGTCGTACGGAGGATCGTCCATGTTCGCCGTCTGGGTGGCGATCGGGCTGCTCCAGTCGATCCGTGTGCAGAGGCCCATGTCGGCGTAGGGAAGGGCCCGGTTTGCCGGTGGTCCGCCACGGGGGCTGCCCAGAATCCGGATTCGCGACTAAATTCGGTTCATGGCGGAGACGAAGCGGGAGATCGAGCGGAAGTACGAGGCGCCCGTGGTCGGCGAAGGCTTCGGGCTGCCGGATCTGAGCCGCGTCGCCGGGGTCTTCGCCGTCATCGACAAAGGCGTCGTCGACCTCGACGCCGTCTACTACGACACGGCCGACCAGCGCCTCGCGGCCGCCGCGATCACACTGCGGCGCCGCACCGGCGGCGTCGACGCGGGCTGGCACCTCAAGCTCCCCGTCTCCCTCGCCGAGGGCGTACGGGACGAGATCCGGGCCCCGCTCTCCGACGACGTGCCCCCCGACCTCACCGGCCTCGTGCGCTCCCGGGTGCGCGAGGCCGATCTCGTCCCCCTGATGCGGCTGCGCTCCTCGCGTGACGTCCGCGATCTCACCGGCGCCGACGGCGCGCTCCTCGCCGAGGTCAGCATCGACGGCGTACGCGCCGAGCGACTCACCGGAGGGGCCGGCACCACCGCCTGGACCGAGATCGAGGTCGAGCTGGCGGACGGCGGCGACCCGGCGTTCCTCGGCAAGGTCGAGAAGAAGCTCCGCAAGGCGGGCGTGAGCCGCTCGGCCTCCGCGTCGAAGCTCGCGCGGGCGCTCACGGAGACCGGCATCGGCCCGCGCCCGCCCCGGCCCGCAGCCGACCCCGAGACCCCCGCCGACCACGTCCTCGCCTACCTCAGGGCCCAGCGCGACGCGATCGTCGACCTCGACCCCGCCGTCCGGCGCGACCTGCCCGACTCGGTGCACCAGATGCGCGTCGCCACCCGCCGGCTGCGCAGCGCCCTGCGCTCGTACCGCAAGGTCCTCGACCGGGCCGTGACGGACCCGATCGGCGACGAGCTGAAGTGGATCGCCGCGGAGCTCGGGGCCGACCGCGACCAGGAGGTCCTGGCCGAGCGGCTGACCGCGGCCCTCGACGAGCTGCCCCGCGAGCTGTCGACGGGCCCCGTCCGCGCCCGGCTGCGGACCTGGTCGCGGGCCCGGCGCTCCGGATCGCGCGGCCATCTGATCGCCGTACTCGACGGCAAGCGCTACCTCGCGCTCCTCGCCGCCCTCGACGCACTCGTCGACGAGCCTCCGCTGCGCGCCAAGCAGTCGAAGAACGCCCTGGCCAAGGCCGTGCTGCGGGACTACAAGCGGCTCGCGGGGCGTGTCGACGAGGCGCTCGCCGAGGATCCCGGCCCGGCGCGCGACCACGCCCTGCACGACGCCCGCAAGGCCGCCAAGCGCGCCCGGTACGCGGCCGAGCTCGCCGCGCCCGCGCTCGGCGACCGGGCGAAGGACGTCGGCAAGCACGCGAAGGCGATCCAGTCCCTGCTCGGCGAGCACCAGGACAGCGTGATGGCGCGCGAGGCGCTGCGCGACCTGGCGGCGCAGGCCCATGCGGCGGGGGAGAGCGCCTTCACGTACGGGCTGCTGTACGGGCGGGAGGAGGCCCGCGCCGAGGGGGCCGAGGCGGAGCTGCCGCCGCTGTGGGCGAAGGCGGTCTCCTGGCCGCGTTAGGCTTGACAGTCCCCCCTGTCAGCTCACGAAGGTCCCGGGTATGCCTGCCGAAGCCGCAGAGTCGGTTTTTCCACAGCTCGAAGCTTTGCTCCCGCATGTGCAGAAGCCGATCCAGTACGTGGGCGGTGAGCTCAATTCCACCGTCAAGCCGTGGGAGAGTTCCGACGTCCGCTGGGCGCTGATGTACCCGGACGCCTACGAGGTCGGGCTCCCGAACCAGGGCGTCATGATCCTCTACGAGGTGCTGAACGAGCGCGAGGGCGTCCTCGCCGAGCGCACGTACAGCGTGTGGCCGGACATGGAAGCGCTGATGCGCGAGCACAAGGTGCCGCAGTTCACCGTGGACTCGCACCGGCCGCTCAAGGCGTTCGACGTGTTCGGGCTCTCCTTCTCCACCGAGCTCGGCTACACGAACATGCTCACGGCCCTGGACCTCGCCGGCATCCCGCTGGCGGCCAAGGACCGCACGATCGACGACCCGATCGTCCTCGCGGGCGGCCACGCGGCCTTCAACCCCGAGCCGATCGCCGAGTTCATCGACTGCGCCGTCATCGGCGACGGTGAGCAGGCCGTCCTCGACATGACGGAGATCATCCGCGCCTGGAAGGCCGAGGGGTGCCCCGGCGGCCGCGAGGAGGTGCTGTTCCGCCTCGCGAAGACGGGCGGCGTCTACGTCCCCGGGTTCTACGACGTCGAGTACCTGCCGGACGGCCGCATCGGCCGCGTCGTGCCGAACAGGTCCGGCGTGCCGTGGCGCGTCAGCAAGCACACCGTCATGGACCTCGACGAGTGGCCCTACCCCAAGCAGCCCCTCGTCCCCCTCGCCGAGACCGTCCACGAGCGGATGTCCGTCGAGATCTTCCGCGGCTGCACCCGCGGCTGCCGTTTCTGCCAGGCCGGCATGATCACGCGCCCCGTGCGGGAGCGAAGCATCACCGGCATCGGCGACATGGTCGAGAAGGGTCTCAAGGCGACGGGCTTCGAGGAGGTCGGCCTCCTCTCGCTCTCCTCCGCGGACCACTCCGAGATCGGTGACATCGCGAAGGGCCTCGCCGACCGGTACACCGACGACAAGATCGGCCTCTCCCTCCCCTCCACCCGCGTCGACGCGTTCAACGTCGACCTGGCGAACGAGCTCACGCGCAACGGCCGCCGCTCCGGCCTGACCTTCGCCCCCGAGGGCGGCTCCGAGCGCATGCGCAAGGTCATCAACAAGATGGTGAGCGAAGAAGACCTGATCCGGACCGTCGCCACCGCCTACGGCAACGGCTGGCGCCAGGTGAAGCTGTACTTCATGTGCGGCCTGCCCACCGAGACCGACGAGGACGTCCTCCAGATCGCCGACATGGCGATGAACGTGATCCAGAAGGGCCGCGAGGTCTCCGGCCAGAACGACATCCGCTGCACGGTCTCCATCGGCGGTTTCGTGCCCAAGCCGCACACGCCGTTCCAGTGGGCCCCGCAGCTGTCGTCCGCCGAGACGGACGCCCGCCTTGCGAAGCTCCGCGACAAGATCCGCGGCGACAAGAAGTACGGCCGCTCCATCGGCTTCCGCTACCACGACGGCAAGCCCGGCATCGTCGAGGGCCTGCTCTCCCGCGGTGACCGCCGCCTCGGCTCCGTCATCCGCGCGGTCTACGAGGACGGCGGCCGCTTCGACGGCTGGCGCGAGCACTTCAGCTACGACCGCTGGATGGCCTGCGCCGAGAAGACGCTCCCCGAGTTCGGCGTGGACGTCGACTGGTACACGACGCGTGAGCGCACGTACGAGGAGGTCCTGCCCTGGGACCACCTGGACTCGGGCCTCGACAAGGACTGGCTCTGGGAGGACTGGCAGGACTCGCTCGACGAGACCGAGGTCGAGGACTGCCGCTGGACGCCGTGCTTCGACTGTGGCGTGTGCCCGCAGATGGACACGCACATCCAGGTCGGCCCGACGGGCCAGAAGCTGCTGCCGCTGACGGTCGTCAAGTAGCTTACGAACAGCGGGAGTTGAGGGGCCGGGACGCCGATGGTGTCCCGGCCCCTCGCTCATGTCACGCCGTGACCGGCTTGTCGTCCACGCGGACGTGGTCGATCGCCCAGTACCAGTTGTTGCCCGCGTCGTACATGCGGAACTTCAGGGTGACCGTCTTCGCGCCCGCCGGCACCGCGAGTTCCTTCGTCACAAAGGTGTTCTCGGCGTCCTGGCCCGCGTTGTCGTTGCCCGTCGCGTCGGCGCTGTAGTAGAGGAGACGCGTCTCCTCGCCCGTGTCGAAGACCGCCGTCACCGCGGCCTTCTGCGGGGCCTCCTGGCGGTAGTGCGAGTCGAAGGCCACGTACAGCTTCGACGTGCCGGACGGGACCGGGACCGCGGGGGAGACCAGCGTCGAGTCGAACTTGCCCTTCGTCGACGGCGATCCCGTGTCGTCCCAGTCGTCCGGGTCGGCGACCGCGACGACGCCGAGCGCACGGCCGAAGCCGCCCCGGTCCTGACCCCCGGGTGACCAGGCCCGCTTGGTGTGGAACGTCCAGCCCTGGAGGCGGGCGGTGCCCTGCGGCATACCGGCCGCGTTCAGCACGGACCAGCCCTTCGGGGCCTTCGCCGTCCAGCCGACGACCCCCGAGACCGGCTCCAGCGCATCCGCCACCGACTCGAAGTCCTCGCCGAGCAGATGGCCCGCCATGGACGGGGCGGTACGCGCCGAGACCTCGCCGTCGGCCAGGACGAACCGCTCGCCGGACCGGCCCCGCGCCGTCACAAGCAGCCGGTACGCGGCCGTGCCCGACAGTTCCTCCGGGACCTGCACCTCCCACTCGGCGGTCGCCGACGCGCCCGCCGCGAGCGAGGCGGGCGGCGCCGAAACCGCCTTCACCGCCCAGCCCTTGGGCACCACCGGGTGCGCCTCGATCGCGGCTACTGCCGCCGTCGCGTCGAACCGTGCGCGCACGCGGGCGGCCTTGCCGGGGACCAGGATCGCCTCGTCGATCGTGGTCGACGCCGCCTCCAGGGACACCGTGACGCCGAGCGCGTCGGCCAGACCCATCGCGGGGTCGGTGACGCCTTCGAGCTTGCCGGGGACCCGGCCCGCGTACCGGCGCAGGAAGCCTGGCTCGTCGCGGACGGTGACGCCCACGTCGTACCAGCCCTCGCGCGGCACGCGGATCCGGACGGTGCGGTGCGCGCCCGCGCCGACGCGGAACTCGCGGGTGCCGCCGCCGTAGGCGAGGTCGCCGACGAGGAACGTGCGGGCGGTGCGCGTGTGGTTGGTGAGCTCGACGTCGGCGTCGCGGCCGTCGTCGGCGAGGTCGAGGTGTGCCTCGTACGAGCCCGCCGCGTCGCCGCGCAGCTCCCACAGGGCGCCGTTCGGCCCGTGGACGCGCAGGTCGTAGCCGTTGTCGCCGGGGCTCCACACGTCGGTCAGCTTCGACTTGGGGCTCAGCGTGTAGTGCTTGGGCGCGATGCCGGGCTCGGGGTACACGGCGAGGACGGCGCCTTGGCGGCCGCGGTTGGCCAGGTCGAGGGTGACCTTCCCGCCGCGCACGCGGGGCCTGACGCGCAGGTCGTACGGGGTGGGGCGGGCGGTGCGGCTGCCGCGCTGCTGCTCGGGCAGGAGCTGCGGCTTGGGCACGGTGGGGGCGGGCAGCTTGCCGGTGTCGGTGACCTTCTGGCGGTTGCCGCTGGTGTCGGGCAGCGTCGGCCACGACGGGTTCTTGCCGGAGAAGTCGAAGACGTCGGTCAGGTCACCGGTGATCTCGCGGCGCCAGGGGCTGATGTTGGGTTCATGCACCCCGAAGCGCTTCTCCAGGAACTGGATGACGGAGGTGTGGTCGCACACCGTCGACGCCACGGCGCCGCCGCGCGTCCACGGCGACACGACGATCATCGGTACGCGCATGCCGAGGCCGAGCGGGAAGGGCCCCGCCACCTTCGCCTCACCGGCGGGCAGCGTGTCGGACCAGGTCAGCGACCCGTCGGCACCCTTCACGCGGTACTGGCCCTGCTGGTTGACGGGCCGGTAGAAGGACGAGCTGCCCTTGCTGACCCGCACCACGACCTCGCCGTCGGGCGTCACGGTCGACCGGCCGCGGCCCTCGGCGACCGGCGGCACGGGCGCGACCAGGTGGTCGTAGAAGCCGCCGTGCTCGTCGTAGTTCAGGATGAACGCGGTCTTGGCGAAGACCTCGGGGTTGTCGGCGAGCGCGGACAGCAGACGCGCCGTCAGATCCTCCCCGTGCGGCGGCGCGTAGCTGGCGTGCTCGGACAGGGCGGCCGGCGCGACGAGCCAGGAGACCTGCGGCAGCGCGTCGTTCTTCACGTCCTCGGCGAACGCGGCGACCAGTGCGTCACCCATCGCCCACGGGTCGTTCGTCTGCGCCGGGTTGCCGACCTTCTTCATGCCCTTCTCGTACAGCGCCTCACCGGGCTTCGCGGCGCGGAAGGTGTTGAACCAGGCGAGCGCGTTGTCGTCGAAGTTCTCCTGGGCCTGGTACGTCTTCCAGGAGATCCCCGCCGCCTCCAGCCGCTCCGCGTAGGTCGTCCACTCGAAGCCGGGCTCCTGGTTGTCGACGACGGCGATGTCGCGGACCGTACCGCCGCTGGTGCCGGTCATGAGGTGCTCGCGGTTGGGGTTGGTGCTGGTCTCGGTCGAGCAGTAGTAGTGGTCGCAGATGGTGAAGACCGAGGCGAGCGCGTTGTAGAAGGGCATGTCGGCGGGCTCGTAGTAGCCCTGGCCGAGCCAGCCGCTGCCGCGCCGGGTGACGTAGCCGTCGGCTATGCCGTCGTTGCGTGCGTTCATCGAGTCGCCGAACCCGAAGGCGGCGGCGCCCTGCTGGTACGCGCTGGTGTGCGCGGCGTTCATCGCGAACGGCGCGAGCCAGCCCTCCGCCCGCGACGGGTCGGGCTGGTGGAACACGGGCTTGCCGTTGATCCCGCGCACGGCGGCGCGGTCACCGAACCCCCGGATCCCCTGCATCGTGCCGAAGTAGTGGTCGAACGACCGGTTCTCCTGCATGAACACCACGACGTGCTGGATGTCCTCCAGCTTGCCGGGCCTGCCCGGCGCGGCGAGCGCGGTGCGCAGGCTCAGCGGCAGCGCGGCCAGCACACCTGCGGCAGCGGCGCCGCCGATGAGGGTGCGGCGGGAGAGTTCGGGTCTGTCCTCGGGGTGCGGTGAGCTCGTGCTCATCGGGGGTGTCCTCCAACGTCCTTCTGCAAGCGGCCTGTTTGGCCCAGACCCGTTATGAATACGAGACAGAAGTGGCCGTGGCCAGAGGTGTGCGTGAAGTTCCCATGACGCGCATCCGTATGCCGCGCTCGGGCGTCTGAAGAGGCATGGACTGGGAGAAGCACCCGACGCCCGCGGCGCCCGCGACCGCTGAACGGCAGCCCGAGGGCTGCCTCGTGGCCGCGATCCGCATACCGGTGCGCATCGTCGTCCTGGTCCTCGTCGTACCGATCCGCCTGACCTGGGACGCCCTCGCCGCCGGCGGCCGTGTCGTATGGCGCCGCGGCCTCGTGCCGCTCGCCCGCGCGCTGTTCGTGGTCCCGTGGATGTGGCTGTGGCGACGCGTACTCGCCCCGGTCGGGCGGGCATTGGGTGTCGCGCTGACGTGGCTCGGCAAGGCGTTGTTCGTGTGGCCGTGGGTTGCGTTGTGGCGGCGTGTGCTGGTTCCGGTGGGGCGGGTGTTGGGTGTCGCGCTGACGTGGTCCGGCAAGGTGTTGTTCGTGTGGCCGTGGGTTGCGTTGTGGCGACGCGTACTCGCCCCGGTCGGGCGGGTGTTGGGTGTCGCGCTGACGTGGTCCGGCAAGGCGCTCTTCGTCTGGCCCATGGTCGCTTTGTGGCGCTATGTTCTTGCGCCCGCCGGGCGCGGGGTGCGGGCCGTCGGCCTCTGGGTGTGGTGGAAGGGTGTCGTCGCCTCGGTTGCCTGGTGGTACCGGCGCGTGATGACACCGGCCGGGCACGGGATCGGGTGGCTGGCTCGGGGGGTTTGGGCGGCTCTCGCCTTTGCGGGTCGAGGGGCGGGGCGTCTCGCCTCCGTCGTGTGGTCCGGGGTTGTCGCGGTGGGGCGAGGGATCGGGTGGTTGGCGCGGGAGATCGGGGCGGGTCTCGCCTCCGTGGGGCGAGGTGTCGCCCGTCTCGCCTCTGTCGTCCGTGTCGGGCTCACCGCGGCCGGGCGGGGCCTGTGCGTGGGTGGCGGGTGGTTGCTGCGGGCGTTGTTCGTCCGGCCGTGGGTGTGGCTGTACGCGCGCGTGCTCGCGCCTCTCGGTGGCGGGATCGCCTGGCTGGCGCGGGGACTCGCGGCGGCGGGCCGCGCCCTGGGGGCAGGCGTCACCGCGCTCCTGCGCGCCCTCGTCGTCGTCCCCACGGTGTGGCTCTACGCACACGCCCTGGCCCCACTCGGCCGCGGTACGGCGATCGCCGTCAGCTGGCTGGCCAAGGCCCTCTTCGTCTGGCCCTGGGTCTGGCTCCACACCCACGCACTCGCACCCGTCGGACGCGCAACTGTGCTTCTCCTCAAGCTGGTTGGGGCCTGTCTCGCCCTCGCCGGCCGAGCGGTCGGTGCAGGCCTGGCGTGGTGCGGCCGGGGCGTGTGGGCCGGACTCGCGTGGTTCGGGCGCGGGCTCGGGACCGTCATCGTCACCCTCGTACGGTGGATCTTCGTGGTGCCCGCCGTCGCCCTCTGGCGCTGGGTGCTCGTGCCCGTCGGGCGGGCGGTCGTCGTCCTCGTACGGGAGACCGGTGACGCGCTCGGGCACGCGTGGCGTGTCGCCGGACACGTGTCCCGCGCCGTCGGACGCTTCCTCGGCCGGCTCCTGCGGCGGATCTTCGTGGACCCGGTGCGCTGGGCGTACAGATCCGTGTGCACCCCGCTGGGGCACCTCGTGCGGGACTCCGTATGGCGGCCCGCGGCCCGCGCGGTCAAGGACGCGGGAGCCGCCGCGCGCCAGGCCCTCGCGGCGGCGCGCGAGAGCGTGCGCCAGGCCAGGGCCGACGTCCGCAGGGCGCTCTTCGGAGCAAAACGGGCGGAGCCCGAACCGCTGGTCAGGGACCGGCGGGAACCTGGCTCGCCTCAGGCACGTACTGTAGGTAGCAGTACGACCGCACTCACGAAGGACTAGAACACTGGGCAAGCGACAGCCCGAAGGCCCGCCGCCCGCACCCGCGGTGCAGCGCATCCGACTGCGCTACACCAAGCGCGGCCGCCTCCGGTTCACCAGCCACCGTGACTTCCAGCGCGCCTTCGAGCGTGCGCTGCGCCGCGCCGAGGTGCCCATGGCGTACTCGGCGGGGTTCACGCCGCACCCGAAGGTGTCGTACGCCAATGCCGCACCCACCGGCACGGGCAGCGAAGCCGAGTATCTGGAGATCGCGCTCACCGAAGCGCGCGATCCGGAAACGCTGCGCGAGCTCCTCGACGAGTCGCTCCCCACCGGGCTCGACATCATCGAGGCCGTCGAGTCCCGCACCTCGGGCCTCGCCGACCGGCTCACCGCATCCGTCTGGGAGCTGCGGCTCGACGGCGTCGAGGCCAGTGCTGCCAAGGCGGCCGCTGACGCGTTCGTCGCGGCGGAGACCGTCGAGGTCCAGCGAAGGACGAAGAACGGGATGCGGACGTTCGACGCCCGCGCCGCCGTCGTGAGCCTCGAGGCCGCCGAGGCCCCGCAGGTGCACGAGGACCGGGCTGATAGGCCGACCGACAAGGCCTGTGCGATACTGCGCCTGGTTGTTCGGCACGTGACGCCTGCCGTTCGACCCGACGACGTCCTGTCCGGTCTCCGAGCTGTGGCCGACCTGGCGCCGCCGGTCCCCTCAGCGGTGACCAGGCTGGCGCAGGGGCTTTTCGATGAAGAGACCGGCACGGTGACCGACCCGCTCGCGCCCGACCGCGAGGCAGTCGAGGCCGCACCTCCCGCAAGCGGGGGGAGCGCCACAGCTGCCACCGCGACGGCGCCGGTGCCAGGTTCCGCGTAAGGACGGTCGTCGAAGCGCCGCCCTTGTACTCGGGAGCCACCTGGGTCGGGCAGCGCACGAACCCAAGGACTTTCGCCAGGCCGTACGCACACATGGCGTACGGAACCGACGAGAACAGACAGAGAGCTCCCGTGCGGCGCCCGCGCCCCGGACGGCGGCACCGCGCATGAACGCGCGAGCCGCGGACGTCACCGGACCAGGCGCGGCGCCCGGGAGCCTGACGGGAGATCCACCCGCATGCTTGAGCCGACCGAACCCACCGAGACGTCGTCGTCCGTGGGAACCGACAACAACAGCCCCAGCGACACCCTGCCGCCGCGCCGCCGGCGCCGTGCGGCCTCGCGCCCCGCGGGCCCGCCCACGGGTGCCGCCGCTGACACCACCCCGGCCGTGAAGGCCGCCGCCCCCGTCGCCGACGAGGCCGAAGAGACCGAGGCAAGTACGGCCGCCGAGGCCCCCGCGCAGGACGCCGCACCCGCCGGGCGCCCGCGCCGCCGCGCCACCCGCCGCGCCTCCGCGCCCTCCGGCGCGCCCAAGACTTCCGACGCAGCCGAGAGCGCCGAGGCCGCGCCCGCTGCCGCCGCCGTGCCCGCCGTCGTCGCGGAAGAGCCCGCGCCCGAGCCGGAGGCCGCGCCCGCCGGGCGCCCGCGCCGCCGCGCCACGCGCCGCGCCTCCGCCCCCGCCGGCGCCCCCGAGCAGGTAGAGGCCCCCGCGGAGACCGAGCCCGCCGCCGCGCCCGCCGTGACCACGGAAGAGCCCGCCGCCGAGCCGGAGGCCGCGCCCGCCGGGCGCCCGCGCCGCCGCGCCACGCGCCGCTCCACCGCCCCCGCCGGCGCGCCCGAGCAGACGGAGCAGGCCGCACCCGTGGCCGCCGCCGCGCCCGCCGCGACCGAGACCCCGAAGGCGGAGACCTCCAAGACGGAGACCTCCAAGACGGAGGCCGCCAAGACGGAGGCCGCCAAGGCCGAGGCCCCCGCCGCGTCCGACGAGGACGCCGAAGGTGGGCGCCGCCCCCGCCGCCGCGCCACCCGTAAGGCCGCGGTCGGCTTCTCCGAGCCCGCGCAGCGCTCCGCCAGGAAGGCCGCCACGCGTGCCGCCGCCGAGCCCGCCGCCGACGAGGCCAAGGGCACGAAGGGCTCGCGCCGTCCCGCGCGGCCGTCCGTCGCCGTCTTCCAGGCGCCGGTCTTCGCCGAGCCGATGTTCCAGACCCCGGAGCGCGCCGCCGCGGCGGCCGCCGCCGAGGCCGCGGTGGAGGAGGAGCCGGTCGAGGCCGAGGCCCCCGCCGCGACCGAGCCCGTGACTGTCGCCGACGTGGTCGCGGAGGAGACGCCGCGCCGTCGCCGCCGCCGTGGCCGCGCCGCCGAGGAGCAGCCCGCCGCCCCGGCCGCCGAGCCGCAGCGGCCGGCCGCCGTCGAGGAGCCCGCCGAGGCCGAGGACACCGAGGGCACCGACGAGGGCGACCAGGACCACGAGGACCACGACGAGCAGGGTGACCGCCCCACGCGCCGCCGGCGTCGCGGTGGCCGCCGTCGCCGTCGCGGTGACTCCGCGGACGCCGAGTCCGACGAGCAGGCCGACGAAGAGGCCGAGCCCACCGACGAGAGCGCCGAGCACACCGACGAGAGCGACGAGGACGACGAGGCCGACGAGCGCGAGGAGTCCGGCCCGTCCGGCTCCAGCAGCAGCCGTCGCCGCCGTCGCCGTCGCCGCCGCGCGGGCGACTCGTCCACCGACGGCGAGCCGGGCGCCAGCGACCCCGAGCGCACGGTCGTGAAGGTCCGCGAACCCCGTAAGCAGGAGGAGCGGGGCACCGGCGCCGACGAGGTGCAGTCCATCAAGGGCTCGACGCGTCTGGAGGCCAAGAAGCAGCGCCGCCGCGAGGGCCGCGAGCAGGGCCGCCGCCGTGTGCCGATCATCACCGAGGCCGAGTTCCTGGCGCGCCGCGAGGCCGTCGAGCGCGTGATGGTCGTCCGCCAGAACGGCGAGCGCACCCAGATCGGCGTGCTCGAGGACGACATCCTCGTCGAGCACTACGTCAACAAGGAGCAGGCGACCTCGTACGTCGGCAACGTGTACCTGGGCAAGGTCCAGAACGTGCTGCCGTCCATGGAGGCTGCCTTCATCGACATCGGCAAGGGCCGCAACGCCGTGCTCTACGCCGGTGAGGTCAACTTCGAGGCGCTCGGCATGGCCAACGGGCCGCGCCGCATCGAGACCGCCCTCAAGTCCGGCCAGTCCGTCCTCGTACAGGTCACGAAGGACCCGATCGGCCACAAGGGCGCCCGCCTGACCAGCCAGGTCTCGCTGCCCGGCCGCTACCTGGTCTACGTCCCCGAGGGGTCGATGACCGGCATCAGCCGCAAGCTGCCCGACACCGAGCGCGCGCGCCTGAAGACCATCCTCAAGAAGATCGTCCCCGAGGACGCGGGCGTCATCGTGCGCACCGCCGCCGAGGGCGCGAGCGAGGAGGAGCTGAGCCGCGACGTCGAGCGTCTGCAGGCCCAGTGGGAGGACATCCAGAAGAAGTCGAAGCAGATCTCGACGAGCTCGCCGAGCCTGCTGTACGGCGAGCCGGACATGACCGTCCGCGTCGTGCGCGACATCTTCAACGAGGACTTCTCCAAGGTCATCGTCAGCGGTGAAGACGCGTGGGAGACCATCCACGGATACGTCAACCACGTGGCGCCCGACCTGGCCGACCGCCTCTCGAGGTGGACCTCCGAGGTCGACGTCTTCGCGACGTACCGGATCGACGAGCAGCTCGCCAAGGCGCTCGACCGCAAGGTCTGGCTGCCCAGCGGCGGCTCGCTGGTGATCGACAAGACCGAGGCGATGATCGTCGTCGACGTCAACACCGGCAAGTTCACCGGCCAGGGCGGAAACCTCGAAGAGACCGTGACGAGGAACAACCTCGAAGCGGCCGAGGAGATCGTGCGCCAGCTGCGGCTGCGCGACCTGGGCGGCATCGTCGTCATCGACTTCATCGACATGGTCCTGGAGTCCAACAGGGACCTGGTCCTGCGCCGGCTCCTGGAGTGCCTGGGCCGTGACCGGACGAAGCACCAGGTGGCCGAGGTCACCTCGCTCGGCCTGGTCCAGATGACCCGCAAGCGCGTGGGCCAGGGCCTCCTGGAGTCCTTCTCCGAGACCTGCGTCCACTGCAACGGCCGCGGCGTCATCGTCCACATGGAGCAGCCCACGTCCGCCGGTGGCGGCGGCAAGCGCAAGAAGCGCGGCCGTGGCGGCAACGGCGCGGAGCACACGCACGAGCACGACCACGAGCAGGCGGAGCTCGAGACGGAGGTGGAGACCGAGGAAGAGGTCGCTGCCGAGGTCGCGGCGCCGGTCGCGCTGGCCGAGCCGGAGTTTGTGCCCGACGAGGAGCTGTACAGCAGCCCCGCCGAGGCAGAGGCCGCGGCACGTGGTGGCCGTTCGCGCCGTCGTGCGACCCGCAGGGCATCGGCTCCGGCCGGTGCGCCCAAGGGCGAGGCCGCTCCGAAGGAGACCGCCGAGGCGGAGGCTCCGCAGGTCGAGGCTCCCAAGGCTGAGACTGCACAGGCCGAGGTGGAGCTCGTGGCCGAGCCCGCCCCGGTCGACGACGCCGCTCCCAAGGGACGTACGCGCCGTCGGGCGACCCGTAAGGCGACGGCCCCGGCCGGTTCGCCGAAGGCCGCCGCCGAGGCAGAGGTGACCGTCACGGCGCCCGCCAAGCTCGAGCCGGAGCCCGTCGTGGCCGAGGAGCCCAAGGCCGCTGAGGCCGAGGCGCCCGTCGAGAGCGCGGCTCCGGCCCGCCCGCGCCGCCGCGCCGTCCGCAAGGCCACCGCGCCGACCGCGTCCGAGGAGGCGGCCGTCATGGTCGTCCCGTCGGCCACGGAGGCACAGGCCGAGCCCGAGCCGTCCCAGCCGGAGCAGGCCGAGGCCGAGGCCGCCGAGGAGGCGCCCGCCGCCAAGAAGACGGCCCGTAAGACGGCCAAGAAGGCGACGGCGAAGAAGGCCGCCACCAAGAAGACCGCGGCCAAGAAGACGGCCGCGAAGAAGACGACGGCCAAGAAGGCGGCGACCAAGACCGCCGCCAAGAAGGCGACCGCGAAGAAGACCGTGGCGGCCGAGCAGCAGGCTCAGCCGTCCGTCTCCGCCGCGGCCGACGAGGCCTGAGTGACGCCGCAGATGCGGTAGATCCGGATCCGACGCCCCCGTGCCGCACAGTGCGGCACGGGGGCGTCGGCGTGTCACAGGTCACGTCGCGCCGCTCGAGCCGCACCCTGCTCTTGGAGACCGGCCAACTACCTGTAAAACTCATGGAGTCGCACGAGTGAACATGAACGATCACGCGGCCGCGCGTTGGGGAGAACAAGCGGCCCGTGAAACAGGGGAGGGGTAACAATGGCGCACGCGCGCCTGAGAGGCACGGGCCGTCACCGTGCCGTGAAGCCGGTCAAGGGCGCCAGACAGGCCGTGGCCCTCGCCACGGTCCTCTCGGCGGCCGGGATCCAGGCCACCGCGTCCACGGGGACCGCCGCCGCGGACACCCCGACGTGGACCGAGGGCCCGATCTTCAACGACCCGCACGGCACGACGGACCAGCAGTACGCGATCCGCACCCGGCTGATCCAGCTGACGAACGCGGCGCTGCCCGGTTCGGTGATCAAGGTCGCGGTCTACCACGTGTGGGAGCAGTCGGTCGTCGACGCGCTCGTCGCGGCCAAGAACCGCGGCGTGAACGTGCAGATACTGCTCGACGAGTCCAGCGTCAGCGACCGCCCCACCAACACCTCGTACGCCTCGCTGAAGACCGCCCTCGGCACCAGCAGGACGAGCCCGTCCTTCGTGACGCTCTGTCCGGCGCACAAGTCCTGCCTGGGCGACCCCAAGTACGGCCAGTCGATCATGCACAACAAGTTCTGGCTGTTCTCCGCCGTCGAGGGCGCCACGAACGTCGTCGTGCAGACCACGTCGAACTCGACGCCGTCGGCGCACACGAAGTTCTACAACGACGCCCTGCTGCTGCCGAACAACGGCGTCATGTACGAGGCGTACTCGGACTACTTCACGGACATGACCGGCAAGAGCTGGTCGACGTGGGACTACCGCACCGTCAGCAACGGCCTGTACAAGGCGTATTTCTTCCCGCGGGCCGGCACGGTCAACGAGTCCGACACGATGTACTCGGTCCTCAACAACGTCGCGTGCTCCTACAAGGACCCGGTGACCGGCGCCGCGAAGAAGACCGTCATCCGGGCCGCGATCTTCAAGGTCACCCGCAAGCAGATCGCCGACAAGCTGGTCTCGCTGAAGAAGCAGGGCTGCTCCGTCAGCCTCATGTACGCGGAGACCGACAGCGCCAAGAGCCTGGGCGGCACCAAGGGGACGTGGGAGGGGCTGCACTCCACCGGCGGGCCCTCGCTGCGCTGCTTGAACGACGACCGGGACCCGCTGAACCCCGGCAAGAAGCTCACGACGCCGTACATCATCCACTCGAAGTACCTGCTGGTGGACGGCATGTACGACGGCAAGCGGAACAAGGTCACCTTCACCGGGTCGCAGAACTACACGGGACCCGCGCTGCGCGAGAACGACGAGGCGATCGTCAAGGTCGACGACGACTCCGTGCACGACGCCTACCGCGACCACTTCAACCGGGTGTGGAACGTCGCCTGGCCCGGCACGGCCGACTCCACGGACTTGTGCAAGGGCGTCAAGCCGCTGCCGCCGGACGGTGAGAAGCCGCCCGCGTAGCCGGCGTTCACCCGGCGGAAGGGGGCTGGTTTGACCCTTTCGGCGGGTGACCCGTAACCTTGACCGTCGGCGTCTGTTGAGCGCCGCACCCCTGAGCACCTCACCTCCCGGTTCGCCGGGGGAGGCCGCTCGTCCATTCCGGAAAACCATGGGCCCTCGGGCGCGTGTGAACGGCTGGCTTCAGGGGTTTCGTTCCGAGCGAAAGAGAGATCCGCGTGTACGCCATCGTGCGCAGCGGTGGTCGCCAGCACAAGGTTGCTGTCGGCGACATCGTTGAGGTTGACAAGATTTCCACCGCCAAGGTTGGCGACACCGTAGAGCTCTCTACGCTGCTCGTTGTCGACGGCGAAGCCGTGACCAGCGACCCGTGGGTCCTGGCCGGCATCAAGGTCCAGGCCGAGATCGTGGACCACCACAAGGGCGCGAAGATCGACATCCTTCGCTACAAGAACAAGACCGGCTACCGCCGTCGTCAGGGCCACCGCCAGCAGTACACGGCGATCAAGGTCACTGAGATCCCCGCGGCTGCGAAGTAAGGGACTGAGACAAGATGGCACACAAGAAGGGCGCATCGTCCACTCGGAACGGTCGCGACTCCAACGCTCAGCGGCTCGGTGTGAAGCGCTTCGGCGGTCAGACCGTCAACGCCGGTGAGATCCTGGTCCGCCAGCGCGGCACCCACTTCCACCCCGGCACGGGCGTCGGTCGCGGTGGCGACGACACCCTGTTCGCGCTGAACGCCGGTGCGGTGGAGTTCGGTACGCACCGCGGCCGCAAGGTCGTGAACATCGTTCCGGTCGCCTGAAACCCCTAGTTCCTAGGACTCAGGCTCCGTAGAGCGTTTTCGCGAGGGCGGACCTTGCTTGCCCGGCCAGAAGCTTCGGCTTCCGGATCGGGAAGCAGGTCCGCCCTTCGCGTGTTTCTAATAAACGCAGAGCAAAGACATTTCGTACTCCTCCGGCTCTTTCCCCGGGGGAACCCCCAGGAGGCACTGAACCATGACCACCTTCGTGGACCGCGTCGAACTGCATGTCGCCGCGGGTAACGGAGGCCACGGCTGTGCCTCCGTTCACCGTGAGAAGTTCAAGCCGCTCGGCGGCCCGGACGGCGGCAACGGCGGCCGTGGCGGCGACGTCATCCTGGTCGTCGACCAGTCGGTGACGACGCTCCTCGACTACCACCACTCGCCCCACCGCAAGGCCACGAACGGCAAGCCGGGCGAGGGCGGGAACCGCTCCGGCAAGGAAGGCCAGGACCTCGTCCTGCCCGTGCCGGACGGCACCGTCATCCTCGACATGGCGGGCAACGTGCTGGCCGACCTGGTCGGCCAGGGCACGACGTTCGTCGCCGCCCAGGGCGGCCGCGGAGGCCTCGGCAACGCGGCGCTGGCCTCGGCCCGCCGCAAGGCGCCCGGCTTCGCGCTCCTCGGTGTGCCCGGTGACGTCCTGGACATCGTCCTCGAGCTCAAGACGGTCGCGGACATCGCGCTCGTCGGCTACCCGAGCGCCGGGAAGTCGTCCCTCATCTCGGTCCTGTCGGCCGCGAAGCCGAAGATCGCCGACTACCCGTTCACGACGCTCGTCCCGAACCTCGGCGTCGTGACGGCCGGCTCGACCGTCTACACCATCGCCGACGTGCCGGGCCTCATCCCGGGCGCCAGCCAGGGCAAGGGCCTCGGCCTTGAGTTCCTGCGCCACGTCGAGCGCTGCTCGGTCCTGGTCCACGTCCTCGACACGGCAACCCTCGAATCGGACCGCGACCCGGTCTCCGACCTCGACATCATCGAGGAGGAGCTCAAGCAGTACGGCGGCCTCGACAACCGGCCGCGGCTCGTCGTCCTCAACAAGATCGACGTACCGGACGGTCAGGACCTCGCGGACCTGGTCCGCCCCGACCTGGAGGCCCGCGGCTACCGCGTCTTCGAGGTGTCGGCCGTGGCCCACAAGGGCCTCAAGGAGCTGTCCTTCGCCCTCGCCGAGATGATCGCCGCGGCGCGCGCCGCCAAGCCCAAGGAGGAGGCGACCCGCATCGTCATCCGTCCGAAGGCGGTCGACGACTCGGGCTTCACGGTCGTGCAGGAGGCGGACGGCCTCTTCCGCGTGCGCGGCGAGAAGCCGGAGCGCTGGGTGCGCCAGACCGACTTCAACAACGACGAGGCCGTCGGCTACCTCGCCGACCGCTTCAACCGCCTCGGCATCGAGGACGCCCTGATGAAGGCCGGCGCGGTCACGGGCGACGGCGTGGCCATCGGCCCCGAGGACAACGCGGTCGTCTTCGACTGGGAGCCCACGGTCAAGGCAGGCGCCGAGATGCTCGGCCGCCGCGGCGAGGATCACCGCTTCGAGGCCCCGCGCCCGGCCGCGCAGCGGCGCCGCGACAGCCAGGCGGAGCGGGACGAGGCGGAGCAGGAGTACGACGACTTCAAGCCGTTCTAGTTCTGGCCCCGCTCATGAGGCCCGCCCCAGCTGATGAAGAAGGCCCCCGGGAGATTCTCCCGGGGGCCTTCTCGTGTTCAGCCTGCGCGCGGAGCGCTACGCCGTGACTGTGTCGCCCGGCTCCGGCTCGGATTCCAGCGTTTCGGCGAACTCGTCGGCCGTGTCGCGCTGGCCGGGGATCTCCGCCGCGAGGCGGGACTCCATGCGGACGCGACGTTCGTCGGCCCGGGCGCACAGCGCGCGCACCGCGCCGTTGAAGCGGTCCAGGGACGGCGGGTCGGAGGGGCCCAGGAGGTGCTCCTTGAGCTCCGCGCGGGCCTCCGCGTGGGAATCCGTCTCCGGGGCGCGTACGGCCGCGAGAAGGGCGGGTACCTCCGTTGCCTCGGGCGTCAGGATCGTCGCCGCGCTCACCGTCGGGAACCCGGCGCGGAAATCGCCCTCGGACATACCGGAGGTGTTCGCGACGGCGTACGGCTTCTCGCTCGTCAGCCAGTCCGAGACGACCGAGGAGACGTCGCTGATGAGGACGTCGGCCTGGTTGAAGCAGGTGAAGATCGCCGGGCGGGCGTCCGTGACGACCAGGTGCTCCCACTCCGGGAAGGACGCCCAGTACGCGGCCTCCCACGCGGCGGTCGCCTCGGCGACGGCGGCCTCCCGGTCACCGTCGGGCATGCCCTGGAGCAGCATCCGCTCCATCTCGTCCGCGCTGGAGCGGAACGCGGTGGACGTCAGCCGGTCCAGCTCGGCGGCGCGGCGCGCCAGCTCGGTGGCGGCCTCGGGGCCGGGCCGCGCGCCGGAGCGCTTCGCGGCCGCCTCGCGGACCATCGCCTTGATGCGCTCGTTCGCGGCGCCCGCGCGCGGGTCGACGGAGCCGGTCATCGGGTGCGGCTTGTAGAGCAGGCGCACGGAGTCGTCGGCGAGCAGGTTCCTGACGATGTTCTCGCCGGCGAGCGGCACCGACGTGTTGCCCGGGTTGCCGTCCCAGCCCTCCCACGTGGGGGCGTACAGGACGGTCGTGTACTTGCCCGCGGGCGCGCCGGTGGAGCGCTTGATGGGCGACAGCTGCGGGCGGCCCACCTCCACGACGTCCTTGTCCTCGACGCCGATGTCGGCGAGCTGGTAGCGCTCGCGGGCCGCGGGCCCGGCCACCCACACCTCGTCGTACGCCTTCGCGTACGGGTTGCAGGAGGACAGCTTGTCGCTCTCGCCGTGGTTGATGAAGGCGTGCTTGATCGTCGGGATGCGCAGGACCTGGGAGGTCTTCGCGGCGTTCGCCGGGTGCAGCACCATCTTCAGCGTCGAGTTCTCCAGGGAGAACATCGTGGCGACCTTCGGGAAGCAGATGATCGGCACGTCGGTCGCGTCGATCTTCTGGACCATGAACCGCTCGCGCAGCACGATCAGCGGCTTGCCGTCGACCTGGGAGAGCGTGGAGAGCCACATGTTCGCCTGGTACGCGGACGACGTGCCGCCCGAGAAGTACATCGCGACGGTCGGCTTGTAGTCGGCCAGCCAGCGGTCGAGCCAGGCCATGACCTTCTGCTCGCTGAGGGCGCGCTTCTTCGGGAGCAGCCAGGTCGCGAGATAGCCCGTGCCGCCGCCGAGCAGCAGGAGCGAGACGCCGAGGCCGATGCCGCCCCAGAGCGCGTCGGTGGTGGCCGCCGTGATCAGCAGGCCGATGGTGCCGGGGGCGGCGAAGGTGAGCAGGCGGTGACCCTGGCGGCGGGCCAGGATGCGCGGCGGGGCCGCGGAGAGCCGCAGCTCGGAGGCGTCGATGTTCCGCGTCACGATGGGCAGCGCGCGCGTGCGGCGCACCAGGACGGCCACGGCCTGGCACACGAAGTGCAGGGCATAGAAGGCGAGCAGCGCGATGGTGAGGGGGGACTGCTCGGCCAGCGGCTCGATGCCGTCGATGCGCAGGAGACCGACCAGGATCAGCATGTCGCGCAGCAGCTGTCGGACGGTGACATCGAAGCGGATCTTGCCGAGGAGTGAGAGCAGGCCGGGCTGCTTGTACTGGAGATACGTGTCGAGCGCGAGACCCGCGGCGCTCGCGGCGACGAATACCGGGACGTACGGAATCAGCGCGCTGACGAGCTGGGCCGCGTAGAGCGCGAACATCGCGACGAGTGCGGAGAGCTGCACGACGCGGCGGGAGGCAAGGCCGGCGGAGGGCACTGGGCGGGGCTCCTGGCAGGGGGGTCGGATGGCGGGGGGAAAGAATTGCGGGGGGTGGTCGGCGTTCTTCGACGAAGGCCGACCACTGACCGTATGACTTTCGCGCCCTCGCTAGCAATCCTTCGTGACGGCAATCACCGGATAAAGGGGCAAAGGGCCCACAACCTCTGGGCGGGGATTCCTCTCGTGGTCTCGGGTGGAATTCCCTCTCGCGCGAGCCTGCCGTCCGCCCCTCGGAACCCCGAGGCGCCGCGCCGTGCCGCTCACGTAGATTGCAGGATCAGGGCCGTGGCCGGAACGAGGCCCGCGGCCGGTCAGCACTGATGGGGAACGCACGTGTCAGCGGCAGGGCAGGACATGAGGCAGGGCGTGGCGGAAGCCCGCAGGATCGTGGTCAAGGTCGGTTCCTCCTCGCTCACCACCGCCGAGGGCGGCCTCGACGCCGACCGGGTCGACGCCCTCGTCGACGTACTCGCCAAGGTCCGCAGCGGCGGCGAGAAGGAGATCGTGCTCGTCTCGTCCGGGGCCATCGCCGCCGGGCTCGCCCCGCTCGGCCTGCGCCGCCGTCCCAAGGACCTCGCCCGCCAGCAGGCGGCCGCCAGCGTCGGCCAGGGCCTCCTGGTGGCCCGCTACACCGCTTCCTTCGCGCGCTACGGCGTCCGCGTCGGCCAGGTCCTGCTCACCAGCGACGACATGGCCCGCCGCGCCCACCACCGCAACGCGTCGCGCACCCTCGACCAGCTCCTCGCGATGGGCGCCCTGCCCGTCGTCAACGAGAACGACACCGTGGCCACGGACGAGATCCGCTTCGGCGACAACGACCGGCTCGCCGCCCTCGTCGCCCACCTCGTCCACGCCGACCTCCTCGTCCTCCTCTCCGACGTCGACGGCCTCTACGACGGCGACCCGAGCAAGCCCGGCAGCTCGCGGATCTCCGAGGTCCGCGGCCCTGACGACATCGCGCACGTCAAGATCGGCAGCGCGGGCAAGGCGGGCGTCGGCACCGGCGGCATGGTCACCAAGGTCGAGGCGGCCGGGATCGCCGCCGCCGCGGGCATCCCCGTCGTCCTCACCAGCGCCGTGCACGCCACCGACGCGCTCGCCGCCCGCGACACGGGCACGTACTTCCACCGCACGGGCCGGCGCAGTGCCGACCGCCTCCTGTGGCTTCAGCACGCCTCCACGCCGCAGGGTGCGCTCACGCTGGACGACGGGGCGGTGAAGGCGGTCGTCGACGGCCGCAAGTCGCTCCTTCCCGCGGGCATCGCGGCCGTCGAGGGCGAGTTCAGCGCGGGCGACCCCGTCGAACTGCGCGACACCACGGGGCGGGCGATCGCCCGCGGCCTGGTGAACTTCGACGCCAAGGAGATCCCGCAGCTCATCGGCCGCTCCACCCGTGAGCTGGCCCGCGAGCTGGGACCCGCGTACGAGCGAGAGGTCGTCCACAGGGACGATCTGGTGCTGCTGCACGGCTGACCGCCCGGCGCACTCGTGAAGATCCAGCGTCCGCACCGGTCGTAAACCGTGTAAACGGCCGAAAGCCAGGCCTCCGCCGGAGGACCTTCCCCAAAACCGCCCCACGAGGGCGCTTGGCCTGCTCAACTTTGTTTCAGGAAGTTCCGCACGACCATTGCGCAAAGGAGGCCGTCGTGAGACGAGCGCGCCCGGGGGCGACGTCCCGAGGGTCGGCGGAGCGGGCACTGACCAGCGTCGCGGCCGGCGAGTCGTACCAGGGCAGCGGGCAGGAGGAGAGCGTCGTGACGGAGGAAGGCCCCCGCCTCTGGCATGTCACTCTCAGCGTCTCAGGCGCCGACGCGCCCCTCGCCGAGGTGCGGCGGGGACTCGAACAGCTGGCGCACGACCACCCCTTTCTGCTGACGAGCCGGTACGCCGTCGACCACGCCGAGATCCGCTACTGGGAAGAGGCCCGCGACCTGCACGACGCGGCCGCCGTGGCACTGCGCCTGTGGGGCGAGCACCGCCAGAGTTCCCAGCTCCCGCCGTGGGAGATCGTCGGCCTGGAGGTCATCGACCGCGACACGTACCACCAGCGCATAGCCGAGGGCTACGGGCCCCTGCCGGCCACCCCGGTCGGCGTACACCCGTTTTAGGTCACATCTCAGGGTTCGGAACAGCCGCCGGACGGCCCGCGCGCGCCCATTACCCTGCCGATATGACCTCGCTCTCGCCGTACGACTCGATGACCCCCGTCACCCAGGCCGCCTACCGCGCCAGGTCCGCGGCCAGTGTGATCGCCCCGCTGCCGCGGGCCGCGAAGGACGACGCGCTCGCCGCGATCGCCGACGCCCTCGAAGTGCGCACGGCCGAAATCGTCGAGGCGAACGCCAAGGACGTCGCCCGCGCCCGTGAGGCCGGCACCAGCGAGTCGGTCATCGACCGCCTCACGCTGACGCCCGAGCGGGTCCGCGCCATCGCCGCCGACGTGCGCGACGTCGTCGCCCTGCCCGACCCGGTCGGCACGGTCGTCCGCGGCAACACCCTCCCGAACGGCATCGACCTGCGCCAGGTCCGCGTCCCGCTCGGCGTCGTCGGCATCATCTACGAGGCCCGCCCGAACGTGACCGTGGACGCCGCCGCCCTCTGCCTCAAGTCGGGCAACGCCGTTCTCCTGCGCGGCAGTTCGTCCGCGTACGAGTCCAACACCGCCCTCGTGCGGGTGCTGCGCGACGCGGTCGGCGGCTCCGGGCTCCCCGCCGACGCGATCCAGCTCGTGCCGGGCGAGGGCCGCGACTCCGTCACCGAGCTGATGCGGGCGCGCGGCCTCGTCGACGTCCTCATCCCGCGCGGCGGCGCCTCGCTCATCAAGAACGTCGTCGAGAACTCGATCGTCCCCGTCATCGAGACCGGCACCGGCAACTGCCACGTCTACGTCGACGCCCACGCGGACCTCGACATGGCCGTCGACATCCTGATCAACTCCAAGGCGCAGCGCCCCAGCGTCTGCAACGCCGCCGAGACCCTCCTCGTCCACCAGGACATCGCCGACGCCTTCGTGCCCCGCGCCCTCGCGGCCCTCGCCGAGGCCGGCGTCACCGTGCACGCCGACGAGCGTGTCCTCGCGTACGCCGAGGGCTCCAAGGCCACCGTCGTCGAGGCGACCGCGGAGGACTGGGAGACCGAGTACCTCTCGTACGACATCGCGGCCGCCGTCGTGCACTCCCTGGACGCCGCCGTGGAGCACATCCGCCTCTGGTCGTCCGGCCACACCGAGGCCATCGTCACCACCTCGCAGCAGGCGGCCCGCCGCTTCACCCAACTGGTCGACTCCACGACGGTCGCCGTGAACGCCTCGACGCGCTTCACGGACGGCGGCCAGTTCGGCTTCGGCGCCGAGATCGGCATCTCCACCCAGAAGCTGCACGCCCGGGGCCCCATGGGGCTTCCGGAGCTGACGAGCACCAAGTACATCGTCACGGGCGACGGCCACACCCGGTAGCCGCGGGTATGCGGACGGGAACAAAGGGAAATCCCCCACCGACTGCCCAAAACGACCCCCCAGGTCTACTCTGGACGCGTGCCGGAGGACGTGGGGGGCACGCCGTTCCCTGACGGCTGGGAGCCCGACGACGACCGCGACCGCGGAAGTGCGGACGAAGAGTTCGCCTCCGTGGTCTTCGACGAGGACTTCGTGAAGGCCGCCGAGGTCCATGAACCCTCCGCGGTCGAGCGGCTGCTCGCCGCGGCGCAGGCGCGCGCCGAGGCCCAGGAAGCCGAGGCACGAAGGGCCCGCACGCGTGGCTCCGGGGTGGACGACGACCTCTACGACGACGGGTACGGCCCCGACCCGCGAGGCGGCTACGGCCACGGCCCGGACGCCGACGATCTCTACGACCCCGATGTCGACGAGGACGGCTACCCGCGCCCCGGTGCCGCGAAGGTGCGCTGGCGCCGCCCCGTCGCCTGGCTGCTCGCCCTCGTCATGGGCGTCGGCATGGTCGCGCTCGCCTTCACCGCCGTCTACCGCGGCGCCGCGTCCGGCGGCCGCCAGGACCGGGTTCCGCCGCCCGCGACGACCGAGCTGGAAAAGGGCTTCCCGACCGCCCCCAGCGCCTCGGCCGACTACTCCCAGCCACCGGTCCCCGCGACCCCCCGCACCCCCTGACCACGGACGGGTACACCCCGTGAGCACAGGGTTGAGAACCTGTCGGAACTTGTCGTGTACCAGGGCGTTTACCGGACCCCCAGCAGACCTACTCTGAAGGTATGGGCGAGCCAGGAGACCCACCGGAGGGGACCCCCGAGAGCGCTCCCGGCGGTGGTGGCGAGGACGAGTACCGATCCGTCGTCTTCGACGAGTCGTTCATCCGCGCTGCCCGGCTCCAGGAGTTCTCCGCTCAGGAGCGCATCACCGACCACGCGCCCGCCGTGCGCCGACGCCCCGGTCTGCACCGCGGCCTCACCCGGCAGGCCGTCATCCTCGTCATTCTGATCGTCGTCGCGTTCGGCACCGCGATCTACATGGGCGTGCGCAACCCGTACCAGGGCGCCACCGCCGCCCGGCGGCCCGAACCGCTGCGGATGACCGTCATCCCGCTCTCGCCGCAGGGCAAGGTGCCAGGCGCCGCCTCGGTGTCCGAGCTCTACGAACACAGCCCCGCCGCCGAGTTCAGGACGGCCGCCGGAGGTATCAACCTGCCCCCGGATCAGCACACTTCGCACTTCTCCGAGAGTCAGGTCTACGCCGCCCTGACCACCGCCAAGGACTATCTCGTCGAGTCCTCGCTCGACCCCGACGTGCTCACCGGGAAGGCCGTGCGGCCCGTGCGGATCCTGCTCGACCCGCAGCAGCTCGACCAGTTCGACCGGAGCTTCGACCGGCCCGCCGCCGACGGACGGCACGAGGCCACCGGCTGGCTCGTCCGCTTCGACCCGAAGCAGACCGAGCTCGCCGACACCGGGATCCGTGTCCAGGGCACCCTGCGCGCCACGGAGTCCGACGCGGACACCTTGGAGGTCGTCTCCGACCACACCTTCGTCTACGCGCTGCGCCCGGCCGGCGCCGGCTCCGACGCGAAGGCGTCCCTGTTCACCGTCCGCCGCGAGCTGCACTTCCGCTTCGACCGGGACGACCTGCGCATGCACCAGGCAGAGGTGCTCGTCAGCTATGTGCAGGCCGGTCCGCTGTCCTGCTCCGTCGACTCGGCCGCCCATCTGCACCCGCTGCTCGCGGGGCAGGCGCCGAAGGAGGGCGGCCCGGCCGGCACCGACCCGTATGCCACGGGCGGCACCGCGTCGCTGTGCGGTGCCCTCGCGCCGAGCGCCCAGCCTTCGCTCTGAGCCCCGCGGGACCTACGGGTCCTGCGGGATCTACCGGATTTACGGGATCGGGTCGCCGTCCTCCGGCGTCCCGTGGTTGCCGGTGTTCGCGCCGCCGTTGCCGCCGCCGCCGAACTTCCCGCGCAGCTTGCCGCCCAGGTCGCCCGCGCCGCCCGCGATGTCCGTGACCAGCTTCATCAGCGGGTCCTTGGAGTTGCGCATGTTGTCCGCATAGTGCGAGGCCGACTGGCGGAACGAGTCGGTGACCGAGGCGTCCTTGTCCTCGGTGCGGCGCGGGAAGTGGCCGTCCATGATCCGCTGGTAGTCGCGGGTCGCGGCCCACTTCTTCAGCTCGGCCGCGCGGACCGTGGTGAAGGGGTGCGTACGCGGCATCACGTTGAGGATCTTCAGCACGGAGTCGCGCAGGTCGCCCCCCGCCTCGTACTCGTCGGCCTGCTTGAGGAACGCGTCCACGTTCATCTCGTGCAGATGGTTACCGCCCGCGATCTTCATCAGTCCGCGCATCGACGCCTGGAGGTCCTGGCCGACCAGCAGGCCGGCGCGGTCCGCCGACAGCTCCGACTTGCGGAACCACTCGCGCAGCGCCGTGACGATCGCCATGATCGCGAGGTTGCCGAGCGGGATCCACGCGACGCGGAGCGCGAGGCTGGTCAGGAACAGCAGTATCGTCCGGTAGACCGAGTGGCCGGACAGCGCGTGGCCCACCTCGTGGCCGACGACGGCCCGCATCTCCTCCTCGTCGAGCAGCTCCACCAGGCCCGTCGTGACGACGATGATGGGCTCGTCCAGGCCGATGCACATCGCGTTCGGCTGGGGGTCCTGGTTGACGTACATCGGCGGGACCTTCTCCAGGTCCAGGATGTAACAGGCGTCCCGCAGCATGTCGTTGAGGTGCGCGAACTGGTCGTCGGAGACCCGCACCGAGTCCGACAGGAACAGCAGGCGCAGGCTGCGCTCGGGCAGCAGACCGCTGAGCGCCTTGAACACCGTGTCGAAACCGGTGAGCCTGCGCAGCGCGACCAGCGCCGAGCGGTCCGCCGGGTGCTCGTACGCCCGCGAGGAGATCCCCTCGAAGCGCCTGCGCTGCCTGCTCGGTACGTGCTCGCGCCGGTCGTCGTTGCCATCGTTGACGTCGGGCATGCGTCCCCCATGTTCGTGTGCCGTCGTGTTCGGTTGTGCCCCCGAGGAGGTCTCCACAGTAGGCGGAGATACCGTGGCGGGGCAGCACACTGAAGGAGCGAAACGCCATGGAGCACACACCCGACGCCGCCTGGCTCACCCAGGTCGTCAGCGCCGCCGCCTCCGACCAGCAGGGTGCGGGCAATCTGCTGCGCACCGTCATCGTCGTGGGTGTCCTCGGCAGCGTCTTCCTCGGCTGGTTCCTGCTGCGCGGCTACAAGCGCGACGACTGACGCGGCTGCGGGACGGACGCGCGTACGGCAGAGTCGGCGTGATCGCCGAGGACACCCCCGCATACGATGAGCGGGAAGTCTTTATCCAGACCTCATGTCACCACCCAGATCCCGACTCCCCATCCCGTCTCACCCGGATAGGTCCTGCTGACGATGAGCCTCCACAGCACCGCTGCCCAGCTGGCCACCCTCGCCGCCGAGGGCGGCGAGCACGGCGGCAACCACCCGAGCCTCAGCCCCTACCTCACCGGCGGCGGCGCCCTGTTCTTCCTGCTGCTGATGCTGTGGGTCGTCACCCGCTTCAACCGGGACCGCTGACCCCTGACGGCGAAGGCACCCCGACCGGGCCAGTAGGCTCTGCACGCATGGGAGAGCAGGACATGCCTACCGGCCCGGTCAACGGCCCGGCCGGCGGCCCGGACCGGGCCCGGGTCAGCACCGCCAAGCGGCGTCTCGGCGTCATGGGCGGAACGTTCGACCCGATCCATCACGGACACCTGGTGGCGGCCAGCGAGGTCGCCGCGCAGTTCCACCTCGACGAGGTCGTGTTCGTGCCCACCGGGCAGCCGTGGCAGAAGGCGGACCGCACGGTCACTCCGGCCGAGGACCGCTATCTGATGACGGTCATCGCGACCGCCGAGAACCCGCAGTTCTCGGTGAGCCGTATCGACATCGACCGCGGCGGGCCGACGTACACCACGGACACGCTGCGCGATCTGCGCGCGCTCAATCCCGACACGGACCTCTTCTTCATCACGGGCGCCGACGCCCTGGGCCAGATCCTCACCTGGCGGTACACGGAAGAACTGTTCTCCCTGGCGCACTTCATCGGGGTCACCCGGCCGGGCCACCCGCTGACCGACCCCGGTCTGCCGGAGGGCGGTGTCTCGCTCGTCGAGGTTCCGGCCCTCGCCATCTCGTCCACGGACTGCCGTGCGAGGGTCGCCAAGGGAGACCCCGTCTGGTACATGGTCCCGGACGGTGTGGTGCGCTACATCGACAAGCGCGAGCTGTACCGCGGCGAGTGAGCCGAGAGGGGCACCGGTGAACGACCGATACGACGGTTACTCGGGCAGTTACTCGGGGGACGCGTCCAACACGTCCGACCAGTACGAGCTCGTCGGCTACGACGAGTACGGGCAGCCCGTGTACCGGCAGGTGCCCCAGCAGCCTGCGCAGTACGAGTACCCGCGGCAGACCCCGGTCCACGGAGGCCAGGGGGGCCAGGGCTACGACCCTTACGCCACCGGCCAGCAGCCGCCGGTGCCCTCGTACGACACGTACGACCCCTACGGGACGGGTGCGCCCGCGCAACAGGGACCCCAGCAGGGACAGCCCACCTCCTACGACCCCTACGGGGCCGCCGCGGGAACGGGGCAGCAGCAGCGGGTCGAGGAGCAGACCGCGACCGCCCACATCCCGGCGCAGTCCGCCCCCCGCACCGAGCCCGCGGCGCGTGAGCGCGACGGGGCGCCCGAGTACCGGACCGAGCAGTTCTCCTTCGTCGAGGAGCCGGACGAGAACTCCGAAGACGTCATCGACTGGCTGAAGTTCACCGAGTCGCGCACCGAGCGCCGCGAGGAGGCCCGCCGCCGCGGCCGCAGCCGCATCGTCGCCCTCGTCGTCGTCCTCGTGCTCTGCGTGACCGGCGGCGTCGGCTACCTCTGGTACGCGGGCAAGCTGCCCGGCTTCGGTCCCGCGGACTCCGGAAAGGGCGCCGCCGACACCGCGGGCCCCCAGAACCGCGACGTGATCGTCGTCCATCTGCACAACACCAAGGGCGGCGGCACCTCCACCGCGCTGCTCGTCAACAACACCACGACCAACCAGGGCACCACCGTCCTGCTCCCCAACTCCCTTGCCCTGACGGACGACGAGGGCAGCACGACGACGCTCGGCAAGTCCGTCGACGACGACGGGTCCTCCGGCACGCGCGACGCCATCGACACCGTCCTCGGCACGGACGTCGAGGGCACGTGGCGGCTCGACACCCCGTACCTCAACAACCTCGTCGAACTCGTCGGCAACATCGACATCGACACCAACGCCGACGTCCCCGACCCGGCCGCCAAGTCCGGGAAGAACGGGAAGGACGCGAAGAAGGCGACGTCCCCGCTGGTCAAGAAGGGCAAGCAGCAGACGCTGAGCGGCCCTATGGCCGTCGCGTACGCCACCTACCGCGCGCCCGGCGAGTCCGACACGGCGCAGCTCATGCGGTTCGGACAGGTCATGCAGGGCGTGCTGCGCAAGCTGTCGTCCGACCCGCACGCCGCCACCGTCACCGTCCAGTCCCTCGCCCAGATCCTCGACCCCTCGCTGGGCGAGAAGGACCTCGGCGCGTTCCTCGCCAAGCTCGCCGACCGGGCCAAGGGCGGCGACTACAAGACCGCGCTCCTGCCCGTGCAGCGGGACGGCACGCTGTCCGAACAAGCCACCGGCAGCGTCGTCAAGGACGTCCTCGGCGGCACGGTGAAGAACGCCGGAAAGGACGCCTCCGTACGCGTCGGCATCCAGAACGCCACCGGCGTGAAGGCCCGCACGGAGAAGGCGAGGGTCACGCTGGTCAACGGCGGCTACACCTTCGTCGACGCCGGGACGGGCACCGCGGTCCAGGCGGCGTCGCAGGTCACGTACCAGGACGACGGCCGCAAGCCGGACGCCGTCGAGGTCGCCAAGACCCTGGGCCTGCCGACGAGCGCCGTGCGCAAGGGGAAGACTGTGGCGAACGCGGACGTGTCCGTGGTCCTCGGTCAGAACTACACGGGCGGACAGTAGGCGCACGCCCGGCCGTGGGGGCGCGCCTGCCCGGCCGGGCAATCCAGTAAGGGCCGTCGGCGGTCCGTGAGACCCTTGGGGTATCCCTTCAAGGGATTACTGCCCGCCGACGGAAAGCCTTGTAGTGACCGCCACTGACCGCTCCATCGAGCTCATCACCACCGCCGCACAGGCGGCTGCCGACAAGCTCGCGCACGACATCATCGCGTACGACGTCAGCGATGTGCTGTCGATCACCGACGCCTTCCTGCTGGCCTCCGCGCCCAACGACCGCCAGGTCAAGTCGATCGTCGACGAGATCGAGGAGCGCCTGAACAAGGAGCTCGGCGCCAAGCCGGTCCGCCGCGAGGGCGACCGCGACGCCCGCTGGATCCTCCTCGACTACGTCGACATCGTCGTCCACGTCCAGCACAGCGAGGAGCGGGTCTTCTACGCCCTTGAGCGCCTGTGGAAGGACTGCCCCGAGCTGGAGCTTCCCGCGGACGCCAAGGCCACCCGCGGCAAGGCGGCGGAGCACGCCCAGGCGACGCAGGCCGCGGAGGAGGCCGTGGAGCTTCGCGAGCTGGGCGGAGAGCTGCGTTGACCGCCGCGGGCGCCGGCACCGGTCCGGCGGGGGGACCGGCCCGCGGACAGCGCGTCATCCTGTGGCGCCACGGCCAGACCGCCTGGAACCTGGAGCGCCGCTTCCAGGGCTCCACGGACATCGGCCTGACCGAGACCGGCGTCGCCCAGGCCCGCAGGGCCGCCCGGCTGCTCGCCTCGCTGAAGCCGGACGCCATCGTCGCGTCCGACCTCAGCAGGGCCGCCGCCACGGCCGCCGAACTGGCCGCGCTCACGGGCCTCGACGTCACGCACGACGAGGGCCTGCGCGAGACGTACGCCGGGAAGTGGCAGGGCCTCACCCACGACGAGATCATCGCCCGTTACGGCGACCAGTACGCCGCGTGGAAGCGCGGCGAGCCGGTGCGCCGCGGGGGTGGCGAGCTCGAGACGGAGGTCGCCGACCGGGCCGCTCCCGTCGTGTTGGGCCATGCGGAGAAGCTGCCGCAGGACGGCACGCTCGTCGTGGTCAGCCACGGCGGCACGATCCGCACCACCATCGGGCGCCTCCTCGGTCTCGAGTCCCACCACTGGGAAAGTCTGGGCGGCCTCTCCAACTGCTGCTGGTCCGTCCTCGGCCAGGGGGCACGCGGCTGGCGGCTGCTGGAGCACAACGCGGGCACGCTCCCGGAGCCGGTGCTCGGCGACGACGACTGAGCCCCCGACAGGGGCCGGACGGCCGGATTTCACTTTCCGGCAGGTCGCAGGCTAAAGTTCTTCTTGTTCGCAGCCGCGCAGAGCGGGGAGAACGCAAGGGGCTATAGCTCAGTTGGTAGAGCGCCTGCATGGCATGCAGGAGGTCAGGAGTTCAATTCTCCTTAGCTCCACAGTCGAAGCGTCCGCTTCACAAAGATCCCGTCCGGGTAAGGGCGGGATTTTTTGTTACCCGGCACACTTTTTCCAACTGCCTTGAGGCGCTTGGTGTCCCGGGGCGTATAGGTCTGCGGATGTGGTCCTCGTGTGTGGGTGTGTGCGTAACTGCTGGCCGGAGCGGGCGGACTCGGCGCCGTGTCCGGACCGGTACGCATGCGTCGCTGACCGTGACGCTCCGGCCGTGGCAGAATCGGACGGCCGGTAGAGGGTCGCGTCCGATCGACGAAGACGGCCCGACGGGAGGGAGAACGCGATGCCCGCGCGCATCACCGAGGCGGCCGACCGCCCCCTCGGCGTGACAGTGAGACCGGCCGAAGCAGCCCATTTTGGGCAGCACGTTCCTTCCCCCTCCTCTTCTCCGTCTTCTTTCTCTTTCCTCGACTGTCCGTCCTGCGGCTCCTTCCACGTCGCGCAGATGCTCGGCGACAACGGCGGGATCTCGTACGTGTGCACGGCCTGCGGCCACAGCTGGAGCTGATCGATGGGTGCACACAGGAGGAAGTGCGACTGGTGCGGCAGCGGCACGCCCATCGTCAGGGACATGGAGCCGGCCAACCCCGACTACCAGTACTGGTGCGAGGAGTGCGCGCGGGCGCTGATCATAAAGGGCGATCCGATCGAGACGTATCGGGAGCTGGAGGGCGAGCCGATCTACGGCCGGCTCCTCGACGAGCACTGCACGCTCAAGCGGTTCTATTCGTTCGCCACGGCCTGAGCCTGGCGTGAATTCGGGCAAATCGGACCAGGGTGGAAACGATTTGGTGATGCACCGGGTGCCCGGTAATGTTGGCGTCGCCGCCGGGGAAACCGGGCGACACGGTGAACATGCGGATCGATCGCATGGACGCGCGGGGCTATAGCTCAGTTGGTAGAGCGCCTGCATGGCATGCAGGAGGTCAGGAGTTCAATTCTCCTTAGCTCCACAGTAGATGGACATGAAGACGGGCCACCCGAACAGGGTGGCCCGTCTTCGTATGCCGTCAGCCGCGCCCGCTGCCCAGCGCTCGGCGCCCGCGGCCCGGCGGGAGCGCGGGCGGCAGGGCCGGGCGGGCCGGAGCCGCCGCCGGGTCCTCCTCGATACGCAGCGCCAGCGCGGGGCACCGGCGCACGGCCCGTACGGCGCGCGCCTCCGAATAGCGCGCCACCGGGGCCTCCGCCACCGAGGGATAGCCGTCGGGGCCCAGCTGGATCAGTTCCGGGATGATGTCCGCACACAGGCCGTGGCCCTCGCACAGCGTCCAGTCCACCGCGAGCCGCCGGCCGCTGGGGGACTCGCCCTGCGGTGCCTGAGTGTGCAGCGGCAGCACGCCCTGCACCGGACGCCCGCAGCCGCCGCCCAGGACGTGCGCGGCGAGATCGTCCGTGAACGCCGAGATCGTCGACTCCAGGAACGCCGCCGACCCGTCCGGGTGCTTGCACGCGCCGCGCCGCTTCACCGCCCTGGTGACCTGCTGGAGGGCTTCGAGGGCGGTGGGGCCGCCGCCGTTCAGGACGTCCTCCAGGCCGCGGGCCGCCGCCGGCAGACCCAGATAGCAGGGCCCGCACTGGCCCGCGCTCTCCGAGGCCAGCCACTGCGCCACCCGGAGCGCCTCGCCGAGCGGGCAGGTGTCCGGGCCGATCGGCAGGATCGCGCCCGCGCCGAGCGCGCCCCCGGCGGCATCCAGGGAGGCGCGGGAGACCACTGCCTCCTGCGCCGCGAAGGCGTCGAGCCACTTCCCGTGGTAGCCGCCCGTGAGCACGCCTTGGGGCATCGGCGGGGCGCCCGCGAGCTGGAGCACGTACCGCAGGGGCACCCCGGCCGGTACTTCGAGGACCATCGGGCGGGCGACGGCTCCGGAGAGGGTCAGCAGGATCGTGCCGGGCTCGTCGCGCAGGCCCGTGCGGCAGTAGCGCTCGGGCCCCGTGCGGGCGGCGACGGCGAGCTGGGCGAACGTCTCGGCGTTCGACAGCAGCGTGGGCGCGCCGCCCACCCCGGAGTCGGAGGCGCGCACCTTGCGGCCCGGGGGCACCGGGGGCCCGCCGTCCGCCGAGCGGATCAGGGCGGAGGACTCCCCGGTGACCATGCGTACGGGGTTGCGCTGCACGCGCGCGCGTAGCGGGGCGCCACGGCGGTTGGACAGGCCCCTTTCGAGGAGCGCGGCCTGCATGGACGCCTCGGTGGAGTCGCGGGTCACGCCCACCACGAGGGTGCGCGCGCCGAGCGCCTCGGCGACCAGGAGCGCGCCGTCGAGGATGAGGTGCGGGGCGCGGTTGATCAGCACCGTGTCCTTGCGGCAGGCGGGTTCGTCCTCGCTGCCGTTGACCACGACGACGGGGCGCACCCCGCGGCGTATCGCGGACTGGGCGACGGCGCGCAGCTTCTTGGCGAAGGGGAAGCCGGCGCCGCCGCGGCCGCGCAGGGATATCTGCCCGGCCAGCGCGGCCAGTTGCTCGCCGCCCATCGGTTCGAGCGGGCCGTGCACTTTCAGATGCATGTCGAGGTCGAGTCGCTCGACCAGGTCGAAGCCCGAGGTGAGCTGGGGGAGACCGACGACGCGGACTTCGGGGACGTCGGGCAGCGCGGTGTTCACTGAATGCCTCCGGGCGGCGTGTTCCAGGGCTCACCCGCGGCGGGGGCCTGGAACGGGCCGGGCAGCGTATCGGTGGCGGACTCTTCCTCGAAGCTCGGAATGCCGCCGTAGGGGGTGTCGAGCGTGGGGTCGTACGCCGAGGGGGGTGCCGGAGCGGGGGGCGGCGGGGACGGGGCCGGCCAGCGCTCGGGGGGCTCGGGGTCGACGAACGGGAGGGCCTCGGTGGGCTGGAGGTCCAGGAGGGTCAGCCGCTCCCCTGTGGGCGGGTCGCCGAAGAGGGGATCCACCGGGGCCGAGACCGCGCGGTAGGCGGCCGAGAAGCCGATGCCGGCGGTGGCGGGGCGCGGCTCGAAGGAGGGGCGAGGCTCGAACGCGGGGCGCGCCGGAGCCTCGTACAGCGGTGGCATGTCGGGGGACGGCATCGGGAGCGGGTTGTCGCGCGGTCGCGGCGGGGGCTCGCGGTTCACGTCGAAGCGGGCGTCGGACGGTGCGGGGCGGCCGGAGCCGCCGGGCAGCGGGGACTGGGTGACGTCCCTGCGGCGGGTGCCCTGCGTTCTGCCGTCGCCGTCGAGGAGCGCGAGGACGCGGGCGGCGACCTTGCGCTTGACCGGTCCGGGCGCCGCGCGCAGGGCGACCGCACCGCCCACCGCGATCAGGCACAGGCAGTAGAGGACGACCACGTAGGTCTTCGGCTGCCGGCCCGCGTACAGGCCGTGGATCAGCGCGGAGCACCAGGCGGGGTAGGCCAGCGTGTGCAGGGCGCGCCAGCGGGAGGCGATCTGGGCGGGCGACGCGAAGGCCTTGCGCAGGGCGCCGGTGACGCCGGTGGTCACCATCAGGAGCCCGGCGAGCGAGCCGAGGCCGATCAGGCCCGCGCTGCCGGTCACGCCGAGACCGAAGGGGATCAGCGCGCCGACCACGGACACGTGGTCGAGGGCCAGCTTGACGGTGACGTGCAGCAGCAGGAAGCCGATCGAGGCGACCGCCGTGGCCCGGTGCACGCCCTGGGAGAGCAGGCGCTGGCGCGAGGTCAGGAACAGCCGGTCGGAGGCGACCAGGCCCCAGACGACGGACGCCGTCAGGGAGACCAGGGACAGCACCCCGGTGGTGAAGTCGAGCGCGGCGCGGAATGCGTCGCTCCCGACGAGGACCACGAGGGGTATCAGCAGCAGTGCCGCCGCGCACAGGGCCCCTCGGGTCGTCCGGCTGGGAGCGGGGGACGGGCGGATCCTGCGGCGGGGGCGCCGGGTGTTTCGAAGCTGGGGGAACGGATTCAGCGGCTGCCCGTTCGTCGGGGAGTTGAACGGGGAGTTCAACGGGGAGTTCGGTGGAGGGTTCATGGGGGCGACTCCGAATGGTTCGGCAAAGTGGTCCCGCTGCCGCACTCTAGGTCCGCCCATACCGGCCAGTACGAGGTTTGAGTTATCTCGTTGTTATCTATCGGAGGTGTGGACTTTGTGTTGCCCCGATAGGGGTCGGTACGCGGAGTAACCCTTGGCCCATGCACCTTCCGAAGGCCTCCTTCGGTCCTCCCGAAGCCGTCCCGCGGCCCTCCCCGGGAAGCCCGTCGCGGCCCCTGCGGGCCCTGCGGTACCCTGACGCCATGCGTGCCGTACGCCTTCTGCTTAGTGAGCCGCGCTGATCAGTCCCGACCGCTGAGGATTCGCGGATCGGAATCGGCGCGGCGCCCCCTCCTGTGCGAGGGGCATTTTTGTTTGGCCAGCGCGGTCAGTTCCGTAAGCAGAGACGATCGATGGAGCTTTGAGGATCATGAGCGAGACGAATTCCGCTGCCGCTTCCGAGGTGGCCGCGCCGCACCGCTACACGGCGGCGATGGCCGCCGACATCGAGGCGCGCTGGCAGGACTTCTGGGACGCCGACGGCACGTACGAGGCGCCGAACCCGAGCGGTGACCTGGCGGGCGACACCGAGGCGGACAGGGCACTGGCCGCGAAGCCCAAGAAGTTCGTCATGGACATGTTCCCGTACCCCTCGGGTGCGGGCCTGCACGTCGGCCACCCGCTGGGCTACATCGCCACGGACGTCTTCGCCCGCTTCCAGCGCATGAACGGGCACAACGTCCTGCACACCCTGGGCTTCGACGCCTTCGGCCTGCCCGCCGAGCAGTACGCCGTGCAGACGGGCACCCACCCGCGCACGTCCACCGAAGCCAACATGGTCAACATGAAGTCCCAGCTGCGCCGGCTGGGTCTGGGCCACGACAAGCGCCGGTCGTTCGCCACGATCGACCCCGAGTACTACAAGTGGACCCAGTGGATCTTCGTCCAGATCTTCAACGCCTGGTATGACGACGAGGCCAAGAAGGCCCGTCCGATCGACCAGCTGATCGCGCAGTTCGAGAGCGGCGAGCGCGCCGTACCGGACTCCACGCGCGCGTGGCACGAGCTGACCGCGGCCGAGCGGGCCGACGTACTGAGCGAGTACCGGCTGGCGTACGCCTCCGAGGCGCCCGTCAACTGGTGCCCCGGTCTGGGCACCGTCCTGGCCAACGAGGAAGTCACCGCCGACGGCCGTTCCGAGCGCGGCAACTACCCCGTCTTCAAGGCCAAGCTGCGCCAGTGGAACATGCGCATCACCGCCTACGCGGACCGCCTGCTGGACGACCTGGACGCCCTGGACTGGCCCGAGGCCATCAAGCTGCAGCAGCGGAACTGGATCGGCCGCTCCGAAGGCGCCCGCGTCGACTTCCCCGTCGGCGACGAGGCCATCACCGTCTTCACGACCCGTCAGGACACCCTGTTCGGCGCCACGTACATGGTCCTGGCGCCCGAGCACGACCTGGTCGACCGGATCGTCCCCGCCGCCTGGCCCGAGGGCACGCACGACGTCTGGACAGGTGGCCACGCGACCCCCGCCGAGGCCGTCGCCGCCTACCGCAAGCAGGCCGCCTCGAAGTCCGACGTCGAGCGGCAGGCCGAGGCGAAGGACAAGACCGGCGTCTTCACCGGCGCGTACGCGACCAACCCGGTCAGCGGCGAGAAGGTCCCCGTCTTCATCGCCGACTACGTCCTGATGGGCTACGGCACCGGCGCGATCATGGCCGTCCCCGCCCACGACGCCCGCGACTTCGCGTTCGCGCGCGCCTTCGAGCTGCCGATGCGCTGCGTCGTGGAGCCCTCGGACGACCGCGGCACCGACCCCTCCACGTGGGACGACGCGTTCTCCTCCTACGAGGCGCGACTGGTCAACTCCGCGAGCGACGAGATCTCCGTGGACGGCCTGGGCGTCACCGATGCCAAGGCGCGCATGACGGAGTGGCTGGAGCGCACCGGCATCGGCCGCGGCACCGTCAACTTCCGCCTGCGTGACTGGCTGTTCAGCCGTCAGCGTTACTGGGGCGAGCCCTTCCCGATCGTCTACGACGAGGACGGTGTCGCGCACTCGCTGCCCGAGTCGATGCTGCCGCTGGAGCTGCCGGAGGTCGACGACTACAGCCCCCGCACCTTCGACCCGGACGACGCCGACACCCGGCCCGAGACCCCGCTGTCGCGCAACGACGACTGGGTCCACGTCACGCTGGACCTGGGCGACGGCCCCAAGAAGTACCGCCGCGAGACCAACACCATGCCCAACTGGGCGGGTTCGTGCTGGTACGAGCTGCGCTACCTGGACCCGAACAACAGCGAGAAGCTGGTCGACCCGGCCATCGAGCAGTACTGGATGGGCCCCCGCGAGGGCCAGCCCACCGGTGGCGTCGACCTGTACGTGGGCGGCGCCGAACACGCCGTGCTGCACCTGCTGTACGCCCGCTTCTGGTCGAAGATGCTGTTCGACCTGGGCCACATCTCGTCGGCCGAGCCGTTCCACAAGCTGTACAACCAGGGCATGATCCAGGCCTATGTGTACCGCGACAGCCGCGGCATCGCGGTGCCCGCCGCAGAGGTCGAGGAGCGCGACGGCGCGTACTACTACGAGGGCGAGAAGGTCTCCCGCCTGCTGGGCAAGATGGGCAAGTCCCTGAAGAACGCCGTCACGCCGGACGAGATCTGCGGCGAGTACGGCGCGGACACCCTGCGCCTGTACGAGATGGCGATGGGCCCCCTGGACGTCTCGCGGCCGTGGGACACGCGCGCGGTGGTGGGCCAGTTCCGTCTGCTGCAGCGCCTGTGGCGCAACATCGTCGATGAGACGAGCGGCGAGGTGACCGTCGTCGACACCGAGGACTCCGCCGTCGACGAGACCACGCTGCGTGCCCTGCACAAGGCGATCGACGGCGTCCGCCAGGACCTGGAGGGCATGCGGTTCAACACCGCCATCGCCAAGGTCACCGAGCTGAACAACCACCTGACCAAGGTGGGCGGCCCGCTGTCGCGCAGCGTGGCCGAGCGCCTGGTGCTGCTGGTCGCGCCGCTGGCCCCGCACGTCGCGGAGGAGCTGTGGCGCAAGCTGGGCCGCACCGACTCGGTCGTCCACCAGGACTTCCCTGTCGCCGACCCCGCGTACGTCGTGGACGAGTCCGTGACCTGCGTCGTGCAGATCAAGGGCAAGGTCAAGGCGCGCCTGGAAGTGTCCCCGTCGATCTCCGACGAGGAGCTGGAGAAGGCCGCCCTGGCCGACGAGCGGGTCGTCGCGGCGCTGGACGGCGCCGGCATCCGCAAGGTCATCGTGCGGGCGCCGAAGCTGGTGAACATCGTCCCCGCGTGATCGACAGCCACTCCGCCTAGCCGTCAGGTCGGCCGGATCAGGGTTGTTCCCTACGGGCAGGTTGGGGGTTCCGCTGGAACCTCCGGCCTGCCTTTTCCGTTTACGGTGGAAGAGGCGGACGGACCGCCGACCTTGTCGGGAGGAGCGTCATGGGAGAGGCCGTGATCGCGATCGTGGCGCTCATGTTCGTACTGTTCCTGGCCCTGGGCGCGTACGTGACGGTGAAGGTCGTCGGCGCAGCCAAGCGGGGAGTGGACCGCACGGTCGCGCAGGCCCGCCGGTCCGTCGAGGACACCACGCTCAAGGCGCGGACGTTCGTGCAGCCGGGCGCGGCCGGTGAGCTCGCCCAACTGCGGCTCAAGCTGCGTACGTCGATGAAGTCCACGCAGGACGCGCTCCACGCGCGTGTGGCCGAGGACGCCTCGCTCAAGGAGTCGCTGGACCTCTTCCGGCGGCTCAGCGTGCACGGGCATGAGCTGGACGACGACCTCAAGCGTCTTGAGAGCGAGCCGGACAAGGCGCACCTCGCCGAGCTCCTGCCCGATCTGCGCAAGCGGACGGAGCAGATCACCACGTCGGCCGACTCCCTGCGCCGGGCGGCCAGGGACCGCGCCCACCGGCTCGCCGACGACGACCTGGATTCCCTGAGCGCCCAGATCGACATCGAGGCGGGGGCGCTGCGGCACTGGACGACCGAACCTTCGCCCGAGCCCGCGCAGACGCCGCCCCCGTGGCCCGAGGCCCCGGCCCCGGAGCGCCCTGCCGCGCATCAGACCTGGCCAGGGACTCCGCAGGGCGGACAGGGCGAGGCCGACCGGCCCGCGCTCTCGCCCACCGATCCGCGCCCGGCCTATCCTTGGCAGAAGAAAGCCCGTCCGGAGAGCACGACTTGACGCGTGCCCGGGCCACCGGGGCCGGGCTGACGTCCACCGGCCCGGCCAGGTAATCTCCAGCTCATGTCCCGCCATGTCGCGATCGTCACGGATTCCACGGCCTACCTGCCGCAGCGGACGATGGAGCGCCACGGCATCATCGCGGTCCCCCTGACCGTGGTCCTTGGCGACCGGGCCCTGGAAGAGGGCGCCGAGATCTCCACCCGCTCACTCGCCGAAGCCCTGCAGAAACGCCGGCCGGTGACCACCTCCCGGCCCAGCCCCGAGATCTTCGCCGCCACCTACCGCAAACTGGCCGAAGAGGGTGCGACCAGCATCGTCTCGCTCCATCTGTCGTCCGAACTCTCCGGCACCTATGACGCCGCGGTCCTGGCTGCGCGCGAGGCGCCCGTGCCGGTCAGAGTCGTCGACACCGGAATGGTCGCGATGGCCCTCGGCTTCTGCGCTCTCACCGCGGCCGAGGTGGCCGACGGCGGCGGCACGGTCGACGAGGCCGTGACCGCGGCGGAGAAGCGGGCCGCCGCCACCTCCGCGTACTTCTACGTCGACACTCTCGACTACCTCCGCCGCGGCGGCCGTATCGGCGCCGCCCAGGCCCTCCTCGGCTCGGCGCTCGCGGTGAAGCCGCTGTTGCAGCTCGAAGGCGGTCGTATCGAGTTGCTCGAGAAGGTGCGCACGTCGTCGAAGGCGATCGCCCGTCTCCAGGAGATCGTCGCCGAGCGCGCCGGAACGAGCGAGGTCGACATCGCGGTGCACCATCTCGCCGCGCCGGAAAGGGCGGCGACTTTCGCGGAACGGCTGCGGGAGCGGGTGCCGGGGCTCATGGACCTGCATGTCAGCGAGGTCGGCGCGGTGATCGGGGCGCACACGGGGCCGGGGTTGCTGGGGGCGGTTGTCTCGCCTCGGTGAGGTGCCGGTGACCTTGGGCGCTCTTGTGGGTGACGGAGTTATCCACAACTGGCGGGTTGTCCCCGGGAATTGAGCAAGATCACCGCGGATTCGGCGGGGTGCCTAGCGTTCGTGGCATGGCACTTGAATCAGCACTTTCAGAGACAGCAGTACGTTCGGAGACGCTCGAGGCGGCTGCCGGAGACATGGCGCCGGGGGGAGCGTCGGGGACGTGGCAGCGGCGCAGGCGTGTGCGGCGGCGCTATCGGCAGGCGTCGGCCGAGGCGTTGAGGCTGCGGGCGGAGGCGCTGTTCGCGGAGGGACGGGTTGGGCCGCCGGGTTGGTCCGGTGCGCCGAGTCTTTCGCCCGGTCCACCGGCCGTGCCGAGTTCGCCGGATCCGCCTGAGTGGGTGCGGCCGCCTCTTCCACGGTGGGCCGGGACGGTGTCTTCACGTCCTCCTCGGTGGGCTCGGGCGGATACCGACGCCGATTCCGACGACGGCGGGGTACGTGTCGTGGGTGCGGCGCCGAGGGAGTTCACGGAGGACCGGGACGAACCGGCGGGCGAGACCGAGAGGAATACGCCCTCCTGGCGGGAGCGGGCCGGGCTTGCCGTGCGGGAGCGGCTGCCGCTGTGGGTGCAGACACGGTGTGGACTGGAGCGGCGGAGCGTGATCGCTCTGGTCGTGGTTCTGGTCGCCGCGGCGGGCTTCGCCGTCCAGCACTTCTGGGCCGGACGGGCTCAGCCGGTGGGCGCGCCCGAGGTGGTGCGTCCGGCGGTGCCCGACGAGGCGGCTGGTTCGTCCGGCGCGGGTCAGGCGGCGGACGCCGGGCCGTCGGCTCCGTCGTCGGGCGGTGCGTCGGCAGCGAGCGGTACGGACGGGGCGGCCGGGGCGCCTGCGGCGGGGATCGTCGTGGACGTCAGTGGGAAGGTGCGGAGTCCCGGGATTCATCGGCTGCCGGCCGGATCCAGGGTTGCCGACGCGTTGCGCGCCGCGGGTGGGATCCGTCCGGGAGTGGACCCCGGGGGAATCAACAGGGCGCGACTGCTGGCGGACGGCGAGCAGGTGGTCGTGGGCGCGCCGGCGGCACCGGGCGGGATCGGCTCAGGGGGTTCGGCGGGTTCGGCGGGCTCGGTGGGGTCTGCAGGCACGGGCGCCGGGGCCCCGGCGGCGGGGCCGATCGGTCTCAACACCGCTACTGCCGAGCAGCTCGACACGTTGCCGGGCGTCGGACCCGTGCTGGCCCAGCACATCATCGACTACCGCGTCGAGCACGGGGGTTTCCGTTCCGTCGACGAGCTGCGTGAGGTCAACGGCATCGGTGACCGGCGTTTCTCCGACCTTCAGAAACTCGTACGGCCATGAGCCGCACGGGAGTTGCACCGGCCTCGGACCCCTCCTTGGGTGACGCGAACCCTAGGCAGGAGGGCCCGGCAGACCTCCGGCTCGTCCCTCCGGCACTCGCGGCATGGGCCACCGCGGCGGTGACCTTGGACGCTCCGGCGGCCTGGGTGACGGCCCTGGCGCTGACTTGTGCGGCGGTGGCCGGAGCGTTGTTACTGGGAGGGGCGACGCGGGGGCGGGACGGAAGGACGGAGCCACGGTCCCAGGCGCTGTCCCCAGCGCCACAATGCCCAGCGTCACTACCCCAAGCGTCGCTATTGCCTGCGCCTGCGCCTGCGCCCGCGCCTGCGCCTGCGCCTGCGCCTGCGCCTGCGCCCGCGCCTGCGCCTGCGTCCCCGTCCCCGTCCCCGGAAGTACGGTCACCGTCACCCCGCCCTCCCCGTGGAGTGTTCTCGCTCCGGCCTCGCATGTCCGTGGCCGCCGTGCTGCTGTGCGTCGCCGCGTCCGGGGCCTCCGCAGCCCTGCATGGTGCGGATCTGACGCGAGGTCCCGTTCCTGGGCTCGCCCGGCAATTCGCCCGGGTGACAGCCGAGTTGGAGGTGACGGCGGATCCGAGGCTGACGCGTCCCCGGGTGCAGGGGGACCACGCGGCTCCCTCCTCCGTCGTCATCGCCGCCGACGTGCTGAGAGTCGGCGAGGCGGCGGGGGGCGGGTCCTCGGGCGCCGGGACGCGGGTGCGTACGCCGGTCCTGGTCCTCGTCGACGTGGACCGAGCCGCCGCGGGGACGACGCCGTGGCTGTCGCTCCTGCCCAGTACGCGGCTGGTCGTGCACGGAGGGCTGGCGCCCGCGTCGGCCGGTGGAGGCCGCGTCGCCGCCGTGCTCCGTGTCGGGCGGGACGAGAGCCCGCGGGTCGTCGGCGCGCCCTCCGCGGCTCAGCGGTTCGCGGGGAAGCTGAGGGGCGGGCTGCGGGAGGCGACCGAGGAGTTGCCGGCAGACGCGCGCGCGTTGCTTCCCGGGCTCGTAGTCGGGGACACCTCCCGGGTTCCGCCCGAGCTGCACGAGGCGTTCGAGGCCACCGACCTGTTGCACCTGACGGCGGTCAGCGGGGCGAACTTCACGATCCTGCTCGCCCTGCTCATCGGTCCGCCGGGCACCGCGCACCGGTCCGAGCGCCGTGGCCTCGCGCCGCGCCTCGGAGTCCCGCTGCGGGCGACCGCGCTGCTCGGCGGCGCGCTCACGCTCGGCTTCGTGATCGTGTGCAGGCCGGAGCCGAGCGTGCTCAGGGCGGCGGCCTGCGGCCTCGTCGCGCTGCTCGCCATCGCCACCGGGCGGCGCAGGTCCCTGATCCCGGCACTGGCGACGGTCGTACTGCTACTGGTGCTGTACGACCCCTGGCTGGCTCGGAGTTACGGGTTCCTGCTGTCTGTCCTGGCCACCGGTGCGCTGCTGACCCTCGCCCCGCGGTGGAGTGCGGCACTGCGTCGGCGGGGGTGTCCGCCGCGCCTGGCGGAGGCGCTCGCCGCGGCCGCCGCGGCGCAGGCCGTGTGTGCGCCGGTCGTTGCGGTCATCGCGTCCCGGGTGAGTCTGGTGGCGGTGCCCTGCAATCTGCTCGCGGAGTTCGCGGTCGCGCCGGCCACGGTGCTGGGGTTCGCCGCACTGGCCATCGCCCCGCTGGCGATGCCGGTCGCGAAGTTCTTTGCCTGGTGCGCGAGCTGGCCCGCCGGATGGATCGCGGACATCGCGCGCGCGGGTGCCGCACTGCCCGGCGGAGGCGTGGACTGGCCCGGTGGCCCGTCAGGCGGGCTGCTGCTCGCCGTGGTCACCCTGGGCGTGGTCCTCGTGGGCCGCAAGGTGCTCAAGTCCCCGTGGGCCATGGGGATGTGTGCGCTGCTCCTGATCCTCGTGGTCATTCAGCCGCGGCCCCTGACCCGGGTGATCACGGGGTGGCCGCCGCCGGACTGGCGGATGGTGATGTGCGATGTCGGGCAGGGCGACGCCTTGGTGCTCGCGGCGGGTGCGGGGACCGGGGTGGTGGTGGATGCGGGGCCGGATCCGGTGCTGGTCGACCGTTGTCTGCGCTCGCTCGGGATCACCCGGGTCCCGCTCGTCCTGCTGACCCACTTTCACGCGGACCATGTCGCGGGACTGCCTGGGGTGCTGCGGGGGCGCGAGGTGGGGGCGATCGAGACGACGGGGTTCGACGAGCCGCCTGAACAGGTCCGTTTCGTACGAGGGTTGGCTGCTGCCCGGCACATCACGATGACCCGAGCCGTCGCGGGGGAGGAGCGGCGGACGGGCCGGCTCGGATGGCAGGTGCTGTGGCCGCCGCCGCGACCCGCCCCCGACCCGGACGGTCCGAACGACGCGAGCGTCACCCTGCTGGTCCGCACCGCGGGTCTCACGCTGCTGCTTCTGGGCGACCTCGAACCACCGGCGCAGCGTGCCCTGTTGAGATCCCCCATGGCGGCGGCGCTGCCACCCGTGGACGTTCTCAAGGTCGCCCACCACGGCTCGGCCTACCAGGATCCGGTACTCCTGCGCCGGGTCGCGCCCCGCCTTGCCCTGATCTCCTGCGGCGAGGACAACCCGTACGGGCATCCGTCGGCCCGCACGGTCGCGGAGTTGCAGGCCGGTGGAGCTGCGGTCCTCCGGACGGACCGGGACGGGGCGTTGGCGGTCACCGGATCGGGGCGGGACAGGCGCGGGGCGGACCGTTCGGGCCAGGGAGAGGGGGCGGGGCTCGGGGTGGTGGCGGGCGGGTCGTGATGGGGGCACGTTCAGGCACGTCCCGGAGCCGAGCGCACGGTTACCGAGCGATTGAAATGCCTCTGAGGTGGCTAAACGGTCGTCAGTGGCGGGGCGGACCCGTTCGGTTCGTTCGTCGCGGCCGTGCCCGCCGGCGACTACCGGCTCGCGGTCACGGCGGAGGGCTACACGCCGTACCGGGAGAACGCCTCGGTCGGCGAAAGCACGCACTCCTCGCTCGGTGACGTGATGCTCCAGGTCGCTCAGCCGCCGGCCCTGCCCGTCGCCGGGGACTGGGAGATCGACGAGGCGATGCACTCATCGGTCGGGTTCACGGCGCGGCACGGCGGACTGGCCCGGATCCATACACGGTTCAACACGTTCGCGGGCGCACTGCGCACTGCGCGCTGCGCGCTGCGCATCGCCGAGCGGGTCGAGCGGTCCGTGATGCACGTGGTCATCGACGCGTCCTCCACCGACACGAACGTGAAGATGCGCGACGACCATCTCAGGTCGGCAGACTTCCTCGACGTGGACCACTTCCCGACGCTCGCGTTCTACAGCGAGCGGTTCGTGCACAAGGGCGGCAGCCGCTGGGCGATCACCGGCGCGCTCTCGCTGCACGGTGTGACCCGCACGGTCACGCTCGACGCGGAGTGCCTCGGCCTGGGCAATGGCATGGAGGGGGAGACCCGTGCCGCCTGCCGCGCCACTACGGAGTTGCACCGCGACGACTTCACGGTCAACTGGCAGACGATGCCCGCGCGCGGGATCGCGGCGGTCGACTCCAGCGTGAGGATCGAGCTCGACATCCAGATCGTCCCCAAGCGCTGACGCCGCCGCGGTGCGCTCAACCGCGGCACCCTCAGCTGGGCGCTCCCGGCGACGGCGCCCCAACTGTGGGCTCCCGGCGAGGGCGCCCCAACTGTGGGCTCCCGGCGAGGGCGCCCCAACTGTGGGCTCCAAGCGAGGGCGCCCCAACTGTGGCGCTTCCAACGAGGCGCGCCTCGACTGTGGTGCCCCAACTGCGGTGTCCCAACTGCGGCTCCCTCAATGGCCGGTCCCCGATGGCCCCGCCGCTAAGGCGCCTCGAGCCAGCCCTCGTGTTCCGAGGCGAATTCGTCGAGTGAGGCGGGGTCGAGGCGGCCGGCGGGGTCCTCGATCACCACCAGCCACTGGGCGTCCTCGGCGTCGTCCTCACCGGCCAGCGCATCCCGTACGAGCTGGGGCTCCTCGGTGACGCCGAACCGGTCGGGAAGCTCCTCGGCCACCTCCTCCGCGGCGTCGCGGTCGGGCAGCACCAGTACATGTCGTGCATCGGTCACCCGGCCATTCTCCGGCACGGAGGGGGATGTCAGTGCCGCGTGGGATGCTTGACCGCGATGGCCAGGAAGACTGCAACAGACGACGTGCTCGCCCCTGTCACCCTCGCCGTGGGGCAGGAGGACCTGCTGCTCGACCGCGCCGTGCAGCAGGTGGTGGCGGCCGCCCGCGCCGCCGACGCTGACACGGATGTGCGTGACCTCACGTCCGACCAGCTCCAGCCCGGCACGCTCGCCGAGCTGACCAGCCCGTCGCTCTTCGCCGAGCGCAAGGTCGTGGTCGTGCGCAATGCGCAGGACCTCTCGGCCGACACGATCAAGGACGTGAAGGGCTACTTCGCGGCGCCCGCCGAGGAGATCACGCTGGTGCTGCTGCACGCCGGCGGAGCCAAGGGCAAGGGGCTGCTCGACGCGGCCCGCAAGGCGGGGGCCCGCGAGGTCGCCTGCCCCAAGATGACCAAGCCCGCGGACCGGCTGTCGTTCGTGCGCAGCGAGTTCCGGGCGACCGGCCGTTCCGCGACGCCGGAGGCGTGCCAGGCCCTGGTCGACTCGATCGGCAGTGACCTGCGTGAGCTGGCGTCCGCCGTGACGCAGCTCGGCGCGGACGTCGAAGGCACCATCGACGAGGCGGTCGTCGCGCGGTACTACACGGGCCGGGCGGAGGCCTCCAGCTTCACCGTCGCCGACCGGGCCGTCGAGGGCCGCGCCGCGGAGGCGCTCGAGGCACTGCGCTGGTCGTTGTCGACGGGGGTGGCGCCCGTGCTGATCACCAGCGCGCTCGCGCAGGGGGTCCGTGCCATCGGCAAGCTGTCGTCGGCCCGCGGCGGCCGGCCCGCGGATCTCGCCCGCGAGCTGGGGATGCCGCCGTGGAAGATCGACCGGGTGCGCCAGCAGATGCGCGGCTGGACGCCGGACGGCGTGGCCGTCGCGCTGCGGGCCGTCGCCGAGGCCGACGCGGGCGTCAAGGGTGGCGGGGACGATCCCGAGTACGCCCTGGAGAAGGCCGTGGTCACCATCGCCCGGGCCGCCCGCTCCCGCCGCGGCTGAGCCCCCACCCAAACCCGCAGGCCACCGTCGCCACGCTCAGGCCCAGGCCCCCGCACCCGGCGACGGCCGAGGCGCAAGCCCGCCGGCCAACGTGCAGGCTCCTCGGCTCACATGTCCCCGCACCACGCCCAAGCACTCGCACCCGGCGACGGGCCGACCCGCAGGGCGCCCCCCGTATCCCCGCTCCCGGCGACGGCCGACGCGCAAGCCCGCCGGCAACGTGCAGGCTCCTCGGTTCACGCGCCCCCGCACCACGCCCAAGCCCTCGCACCCGGCGACGGGCCGACCCGCAGGGCGCCCCCCGTATCCCCGCTCCCGGCGACGGCCGACCCGCAAGACCCCGGCCCGCCACCTCCAGGCCCTCCGGCCCGCCACCTCCAGGCCCTCCGGCCCGCCACCTCCAGGCCCTCCGGCCCACCACCCGCAACGCCTCCGCCCCTTCCCCCGCTCCCGGCGACGCCCGACCCGATAGCCCCGGCGCACGTGCAGGCCGCCCAGGCCCACGGCCAGCCCCAGCCTCCCGCCACGCCCCCCAGTACGAGCCCCCCCGCACAAGCCCCCGCACCCCCCACACGCCAAAAACCCCGCCCAGCCATCCTGGGGAAGGACAGCTGTGCGGGGTCTTGGGTTCAAGCTCGGTGGATCCGCACCCGCGTGGCGAACGCAGTCGCGTGCAGATCCGGGGTGCCGGTCGGGAGCGGAGAGAGAGGGCCCGCTCGGGTCCGTCCGGCGATCACATCAAAGGAGTGTGCCCGTCCCGTGAGGGAGTGGGTACTCAGCCGTTGAGGGAAGAAGCCTTGGAAGCAAGCGCCGACTTCTTGTTGGCGGCCTGGTTCTTGTGGATGACGCCCTTGGAGACGGCCTTGTCGAGCTGGCGCGAAGCCTCGCGCGTGAGCTCCGCGGCCTTCTGGGTGTCACCCGCGGCAACGGCCTCGCGGGCCTTGCGGATCGCGGTCTTCAGGGAGGACTTGACAGCCTTGTTGCGCTGACGAGCCTTCTCGTTGGTCTTGATCCGCTTGATCTGGGACTTGATGTTCGCCACGAAATGAGCCTTTTCAGGTTCAGGCACGCGAGCTCACGCCCACGCGCCGGTGATTTCTCTTGAGGCGCCTCGTGCTGAGAGGGCATGAGGCACAGCTGTCAACGGTACCAGTCGCGCTCCGAGCGGCCCAAACCGGGCGCAGTCCCGCGTCCGTGGGACCATGGAACCTACGTAACGATCCGACCCGAGGCGACAGGCGCCTCAAGAGACAGGACCCTGCGTGCCCGCGACCCCTAACAATGTGCCCGCGCCGAGCCGTACCGCCCCGGCTCTGATCCGCAATTTCTGCATCATCGCGCACATCGACCACGGCAAGTCCACGCTCGCCGACCGGATGCTCCAGCTGACCGGTGTGGTCGAGCAGCGGCAGATGCGTGCTCAGTACCTCGACCGGATGGACATCGAGCGCGAGCGCGGCATCACGATCAAGTCCCAGGCGGTGCGTCTGCCCTGGGCCCCGAGCGAGGACCCGGGCAAGACCCACATCCTCAACATGATCGACACCCCGGGGCACGTGGACTTCACGTACGAGGTTTCACGGTCCCTCGCGGCCTGTGAGGGCACGGTCCTGCTCGTCGACGCGGCCCAGGGCATCGAGGCGCAGACTCTCGCCAACCTCTATCTGGCGATGGAGAACGACCTCAAGATCATCCCGGTTCTCAACAAGATCGACCTGCCGGCCGCCCAGCCCGAGAAGTTCTCCGAGGAGCTCGCGAACCTCATCGGCTGCGAGCCCGACGACGTGCTGAAGGTCTCCGCGAAGACCGGCATGGGCGTCGAGGCGCTGCTCGACAAGGTCGTCGCCGAGATCCCGGCCCCGGTCGGTGTCGCCGACGCGCCCGCCCGCGCGATGATCTTCGACTCCGTGTACGACTCCTACCGCGGCGTCGTGACGTACGTACGAGTCGTCGACGGCCAGCTCAACAAGCGTGAGCGGATCCGGATGATGTCCACCGGCGCCACCCACGAGCTGCTGGAGATCGGCGTCTCCTCGCCGGAGATGACCCCGGCCGACGGCATCGGCGTCGGTGAGGTGGGCTACATCATCACCGGCGTGAAGGACGTGCGGCAGTCCAAGGTCGGTGACACGATCACGTCCCTGCACAACGGCGCCACCGTGGCACTCGGCGGCTACAAGGACCCGAAGCCGATGGTCTTCTCGGGCCTCTATCCGCTGGACGGTTCGGAGTACCCGGACCTGCGCGAGGCCCTCGACAAGCTGCAGCTCAACGACGCCGCGCTCGTCTACGAGCCGGAGACCTCGGCCGCCCTCGGCTTCGGCTTCCGCGTCGGCTTCCTCGGCCTGCTCCACCTCGACGTGATCCGTGAGCGCCTGGAGCGCGAGTTCGGGCTCGACCTCATCGCCACCGCGCCCAACGTGGTATACCGCGTGGCGATGGAGGACGGCAGCGAGCACACGGTCACCAACCCGAGCGAGTTCCCCGAAGGCAAGATCGACAAGGTCTTCGAGCCGGTCGTGCGTGCCACGATCCTCGCCCCCAGCGAGTTCATCGGCTCGATCATGGAGCTCTGCCAGACCCGCCGCGGCACGCTGCTCGGCATGGACTACCTCTCCGAGGACCGCGTCGAGATCCGCTACACGCTGCCGCTCGCGGAGATCGTCTTCGACTTCTTCGACCAGCTGAAGTCCAAGACGCGCGGCTACGCGTCCCTGGACTACGAGCCCACCGGCGAGCAGGACTCCAGCCTGGTCAAGGTCGACATCCTGCTGCACGGCGACAAGGTCGACGCCTTCTCGGCCGTCACGCACAAGGACGCGGCCTACGCGTACGGGGTGCGGCTCGTCGCCAAGCTGCGCGAGCTCATCCCGCGGCAGGCCTTCGAGGTGCCGATCCAGGCCGCCATCGGCTCCCGGGTCATCGCCCGCGAGACGATCCGCGCCATCCGCAAGGACGTCCTCGCCAAGTGCTACGGCGGTGACATCTCCCGTAAGCGCAAGCTGCTCGAGAAGCAGAAGGAGGGCAAGAAGCGCATGAAGATGGTCGGCTCCGTCGAGGTGCCGCAGGAAGCCTTCATCGCCGTGCTCTCCAGCGACGACAACGGTACGAAGAAGAAGTAGGCCGGTCGTCACGGCAGTCCGGTCGGTTGCCACGGCAGTCCGGTCGGTTGCCGCGGCAGTCCGGTCGGTCGTCACAGCTGTCCGGGGCCCGTCGCGCGTCAGTGCGGCGGGCCTCTTGTTTTCCCGGCATTGTTGTGCGGGCCTTTTGTGGGGGCCGTGTGTACAGCGGCTGTCGACAAGAAGTGACAGGCTGCGGCCCCTTACGCACCGGGCGACCGCGCTCTACTCTGATCACTGCTCGGTAGTTACTCGCCAGTTAAACAACAGCCGCCAACAGCCAGCCGCGCCCAGTCTCGCCGCGCTGCCGCGGGCCCCCGGAGGACGTCGTGAGCGACACACAGACCCTGATCGAGAACCGGCCGCCGTCCGTGGCGGCCCTCTTCCTGGAGCGCGTGGCGGCCACGCCCGATACCGAGGCCTATCGCTACCCGGTGCCATCGGCCTCCGGTGAGGGCCCCGACGAGTGGAAGTCGCTGAGCTGGGCGCAGGCCTCGACGCGGGTCTACGCCATCGCGGCCGGCCTGATCGAGCTCGGCGTGCAGCCGGAGGAGCGCGTCGCGCTCGCCTCCTCCACACGGGTCGAGTGGATCCTGTCCGACCTCGGCATCCTGTGCGCGGGCGCCGCGACGACCACCGTGTACCCGCAGACCAACGCCGAGGAGTCGGCGTTCATCCTCGCGGACTCGGACAGCAAGGTCCTGATCGCCGAGGACGCCGCGCAGCTGGCCAAGGCCCGCGAGCGCCGGGCCGAACTGCCCGACCTCGCCCATGTCGTCGTCATCGACGAGGCCGGGGTCGAGCCGGACGCCGCGGACCCCGAGGGCTGGCTGCTCACGCTCGCCGACCTGGAGAAGCGGGGCGCCGCTTACCTGGAGAAGCACCCGCACCTGATCAAGGAGAAGGTCGGCGCGATCACCGCGGACCAGCTCGCGACGCTGATCTACACCTCCGGCACCACCGGCCGGCCCAAGGGCGTGCGGCTCCCGCAGGACAACTGGTCGTACATGGCGAAGGCCATCGCCGGGACCGGCCTGGTCGGCCCGGACGACGTGCAGTACCTGTGGCTGCCCCTCGCGCACGTCTTCGGCAAGGTCCTCACCTCCGGGCAGATCGAGGTCGGACACGTCACCGCCGTGGACGGCCGCGTCGACAAGATCATCGAGAATCTGCCGATCGTGCAGCCGACGTACATGGCGGCCGTCCCGCGCATCTTCGAGAAGGTCTACAACGGGGTCGCGGCCAAGGCGCGGGCCGGCGGTGGCGCCAAGTACAAGATCTTCCAGTGGGCGGCCGAGGTCGCACGCGAGTACGCGAAGGCCAGCCAGGACAACTTCCGCAGGACCGGTTCGGCCTCGGTGCCGTTCGCGCTCGGTGCGAAGCACAAGGTCGCCGACGCGCTCGTGTACTCCAAGCTGCGCGAGGCGTTCGGCGGCCGGCTGCGCGCCTGTGTCTCCGGCTCCGCCGCGCTCGCCCCCGAGATCGGTTACTTCTTCGCCGGCGCGGGCGTGCACATCCTGGAGGGGTACGGCCTCACGGAGACCTCCGCCGCGTCCTTCGTCAACCCCGGCGAGGCGTACCGCACCGGCACGGTCGGCAAGCCGCTGCCCGGCACCGAGGTGCGGATCGCGGACGACGGCGAGATCCTGCTGCGCGGCCCCGGCGTCATGGAGGGCTACCACGGGCTGCCCGAGAAGACGACCGAGGTCCTCGAGTCCGACGGCTGGTTCCACACCGGCGACATCGGTGAGCTGTCGCCCGACGGCTACCTCAAGATCACGGACCGCAAGAAGGACCTCATCAAGACCTCGGGCGGCAAGTACATCGCGCCCGCCGAGGTCGAGGGCCAGTTCAAGGCCGTGTGCCCGTACGTCTCGAACATCCTGGTGCACGGCGCCGACCGGAACTTCTGCACGGCGCTCATCGCCCTGGACGAGCCGTCGATCCTGGAGTGGGCCAAGGACAACGGCCTGGGGGGCAAGTCGTACGCCGATGTGGTCGCCGCCCCCGCCACGGTCGAACTGGTCGAGGGCTACGTCAAGGAGCTCAACCTGGGCCTCCAGAAGTGGCAGACCATCAAGAAGTTCAAGCTCCTGCCGCGCGACCTCGACATCGAGCACGGCGAGCTGACCCCGAGCCTGAAGCTGAAGCGGCCGGTCGTCGAGCGCGAGTACGGGCACCTGATCGACGAGATGTACGCGGGCTCGCGCGAGAAGTGACGCCCGGCGTCACCGCTTGGACGTTCCACGTCACCGCTTGAAAGATGCGTCGCGGTCCGGCACTTCGGTGTCCGGCCGCGGCGCATCTCGCGTTGCAGCCCTTTCATCGGTCACGGCCCGGATCCTGAACACGTGTAGCACTGTTCGCGCTCTTGGTGACCCACTTCGGTAACTCCGTGCTTATGGGCGGGGCCGGTCTGTCACTCTGTCCGTGTCGCCTGAGGCGTCTTTGCCCGAACCTGCTCAGGAGCCGCACCGTGGGGTCCATTCCGCTGCAACGGGAGACCACCTACGCCACCGACGAGCCCTCCCGCCGCCCGGGAGCACCGGCCGTCGTGCGGACCTCGTTGCCCGGAAACCCGGTGGCCCCGGCCGCGGCGCGCCGCTTCGTACGGGCCGCGCTGGCCGACTGGGCGGAACTCGGCCTGACCGCCACGGCGGCCGGCGGCGACCGGCTCACCGACGACGCCGTGGTCGTACTCAGCGAACTCGTCACGAACGCCGTCGTACACGCCGGTACGAACGTCGAGCTGCTGTGCCGCCTCGAAACCGCCGACCTCGACGACCAGGACGGCGGGTGCACGCCCGCCGCCCTCGTCATCGAGGTCGCCGACCACCACCCCGCCCGCGCCGTCCGCAGCGACCGCACCGACCTGGGACCCGACACCCCCGAGTGCGGGCGCGGCCTGCGCCTCGTGGCCTCCCTCTCCGATGCCTGGGGCATCACCTACCAGCCCGGCACCAAGACCGTCTGGGCCCGCCTCCCCGTCGACGACGCCGACCTGCGCGGCGGCGACCTCGAGGCGTATCCCGGTGCAAGAACCTTTCAGCGCGGGCTGCGCGCCGCCGACCTGCCGGGTCCCGCGCCGCGCCGCTTCCCGCACGACCAGGACTGGGTCAACCGCGGCGCCCTCTCCTTCCTCGCCGAGGCCTCCGACCTGCTCGCCGGACAGCTCGACGAGGACCAGGTCGCCTCACTCGCCGGACAGATGCTCGTGCCGCGCCTCGCCGACTGGTGCGCGGTCTGGCTCGACGACGAGGACGGCAGACCGGACCGGGGCAGCGCCGACCGCGCGGGCCGCGGCACCGGCGCCCTCGCCACGCCCCGCCTCGCCCGCGTCTGGCACACCAGCGAGAACCGTATGGAGGAGCTCCGCAAGATCCTGGAGAAGGACCCGCCCCAGCCCACCGACGCGGCGCGCAGCGCGGCCGTCCCCGTGCCGTGGCCCTTCGAGTCCCTCGGCGGCGACCCGGCCGGCGCCGCGCTCGCCTACCGCCTCAGCGCGGGCGGCCGCGCCGTCGGCACCCTGCTCATCGGACGGGCGGGCCTGACGCGCTTCCCCGACGAGGTCACCGGCCTCGTCGAGGACTTCGCCCGCCGGGTCGCCCTCGCCGTCAGCGCCGCCCGCCGCTACACCCGGCAGGCGACCATCAGCCGCATCCTCCAGCGCGGCCTGCTGCCCTCCGCCGTCGCGCAGATCCCCGGCATCGAGTCCGCGCTCGTCTACGAGCCGCGGGACGCGGGCGGCCCCGGCGGCGACTTCTACGACGTGTTCCCCGCCGGTGACGGCCGCTGGTGCTTCGCGCTCGGGGACGTGCAGGGAAAGGGTCCGGAGGCGGCCGTCGTCATCGGCCTCGCCCGGCCCTGGCTGCGGCTGCTCGCCCGCGAGGGATACCAGGTCGCCGAGGTCCTCGACCGGCTCAACCGGCTCCTCCTCGACGACGCCACGGAGGCGGCCGACGCGGCGGCCCGCGCGCTCGCCGCCGCGGGCGGCCAGGGGCTCACCCCCGAGGGCGCACCGCGCTTCCTCTCCCTCCTCTACGGGGAGCTGGTGCCCACCGAGGACGGGATGCGCTGCACCCTGGCCTCCGCCGGACACCCGCTGCCGCTCCTGCTGCGGCCGGACGGCCTGGTCGCGTCCGCCGCCGAGCCCCAGGTGCTCCTCGGGGTCGTCGACGACCCCGGCTACACCAGCGAGAGCCTCGTACTCCACGACGGCGACACCCTGCTGTGCGTCACGGACGGGGTGACGGAGCGCCGGGACGGGCACCGCCAGTTCGACGACGGCGACGGCCTCTCCCACGCCCTCGCCGGCTGCCAGGGCCTCACGGCGCCGCTGCTCGCCGAGCGGATCAGACGTCTGGTCCACGAGTTCTCCGAAAGCCCGCCGGACGACGACCTCGCACTCCTGGTCCTCCAGGCCGGCTGAGCCCCCGGGCAGGACGGGCCGAGCCCCCTTGGGCGACGGCCGACGGGGCGACCTCGCGGCTGCGGGACAATAGGTCCATGCCTTCCGCACTCCCTGACGGTGAGCCCGTCCCCGACGACGGCGCGCTGCCCGCCTCCGCCCTGGCCGGGGCGGCGGACCGGCCCCTCGGGTTCTATCTGCACGTCCCGTACTGCGCCACGCGCTGCGGCTACTGCGACTTCAACACGTACACCGCGACCGAGCTGCGCGGCTCCGGCGGTGTCCTCGCCTCCCGCGACAACTACGCGGACACCCTCGTCGACGAGGTGCGCCTCGCCCGCAAGGTCCTCGGCGACGACCCGCGCCAGGTGCGGACCGTCTTCGTCGGCGGCGGCACCCCGACGCTGCTCGCGGCCGACGACCTCGTACGGATGCTCGGGGCGATCCGCGACGAGTTCGGGCTCGCGCCCGACGCCGAGGTGACGACGGAGGCCAACCCCGAGTCCGTCGGCCCCGCCTACCTGGAGACCCTGCGCGAAGGCGGCTTCAACCGGATCTCCTTCGGCATGCAGAGCGCCAGGCAGCACGTGCTGAAGATCCTCGACCGCACCCACACCCCCGGTCGCCCCGAGGCCTGCGTCGCCGAGGCGCGCGCCGCGGGCTTCGACCACGTCAACCTCGACCTGATCTACGGCACCCCCGGCGAGAGCGACGACGACTGGCGGGCCTCGCTGGAGGCGGCCGTCGGCGCCGGGCCCGACCACGTGTCGGCGTACGCGCTGATCGTCGAGGAGGGCACCCAGCTGGCCCGGCGCATCCGCCGCGGCGAGGTCCCGATGACGGACGACGACGTCCACGCGGACCGCTACCTGATCGCGGACGAGGTCCTCGGCGGGGCGGGCTTCGACTGGTACGAGGTGTCGAACTGGGCCACCACCGACGCCGGTCGCTGCCTGCACAACGAGCTCTACTGGCGCGGCGCCGACTGGTGGGGCGCGGGCCCCGGCGCGCACAGCCACGTCGGCGGGGTGCGCTGGTGGAACGTGAAACACCCGGGCGCCTACGCCGGACGCCTCGCGGAGGGGCGCTCGCCCGGCGCCGGTCGCGAGCTCCTGACGGAGGAGGACCGGCGCGTCGAGCGGATCCTGCTGGAGCTGCGGCTCCTGGAGGGCTGCCCGCTGTCGCTCCTGAAGCCCGCGGGCCGCGCCGCCGCCGGCCGCGCCCTGTCCGACGGCCTGCTCGAAGCGGCCCCGTACGAGTCCGGGCGCGCCGTCCTCACCCTGCGCGGCCGCCTCCTCGCCGACGCGGTCGTCCGCGACCTCGTCGACTGAGGGGGCCAACGGTCACTGGCGGATGTCCGCGGGCAGTGTCACGAAATCGATCAACTCCTCGACCCTGCCCAGGAGTTCGGGCTCCAGATCGCGGTAGCTGTGCACCCGCGACAGGATGTGCTGCCAGGCCGCGCCGGTGTTCTCCGGCCAGCCGAGCGCCTGGCACACGCCCGTCTTCCAGTCCTGGCCGCGCGGCACCCGGGGCCACGCGGCGATGCCCACGGACGACGGCTTCACGGCCTCCCACACGTCGATGTAGGGGTGGCCGACGACCAGCGCGTGCTCGCCGGTGACCTGCGCCGCGATCCGTGACTCCTTCGAGCCGGGCACCAGGTGGTCGACGAGGACGCCGAGCCGCGCGTCGGGCCCCGGAGCGAACTCGGTGACGATCGCGGGCAGGTCGTCGACGCCCTCCAGGTACTCCACGACCACGCCCTCGATGCGCAGGTCGTCGCCCCAGACCCGCTCCACGAGCTCCGCGTCGTGCCGGCCCTCCACGTAGATGCGCCCGGCCCGCGCGACCCGCGCCCGCGCCCCGGGGACCGCGACGGACCCGGAGGCCGTGCGCGCGGGACGTACGGGCGCCGCGGCCACGGGACGTACGAGGGTGACGACCCGGCCTTCGAGCAGGAAGCCGCGCGGGTCCATGGGGAACACCCGGTGCTTGCCGAAGCGGTCCTCCAGGGTCACCGTCGGGCCCTGGGCCGTCTTCTCGCAGCGGACGACCGCCCCGCAGAACCCGGTCGTGACCTCCTCGACCACGAGGTCCACGTCCGCCGCCACCTCGGGCGCGGCCTGCTGCTTCTTCCAGGGCGGGGTGAAGTCGGGGGAGTACTGGCGCATGGACCAGACGATAGGAGTACGAACTGCCGTGCGGTTACGACACGCCGAAACGAGCCGCCAGCGCGGCACGCTGCGCACGGACAAACTCCGCATTCACCACGGCTCCGTGCCCAGGGACGTACACGGCATCTTCACCGCCCAGTTCCAGCAGCCGGTCGAGGGCGGCCGGCCAGCGGCTAGGCACCGCGTCGCGGCCCGCCTGCGGTTCACCCGACTCCTCGACCAGGTCACCGCAGAAGACGATCTCGGGCGTGCCCGGCACCAGGACGGCCAGGTCGTGCCCGCTGTGCCCCGGGCCCACGTTCGCCAGCAGCACCTGGAGCCCGCCGCCCAGATCGAGCGTCCACTCCCCGCACACCCGGTGGTGCGGCACGACGAGCACGTCCACCGCCTCGGCCGCCTCGTCGTGCGGCAGGCCGTGGGCGATCGCGGACGCCCGCAGTTCGTCGCGGTCCCGCGTGAACACGGCGTCGATGCCCGCGGCTCCGTACACCTCGACCCCGGCGAACGCCGCCGTGCCGAGAACATGGTCGAAATGGGGGTGCGTCAGAGCGATATGCGTCACGCGCGCGTGCGGGCCGATGAGGCGCCGGGTGTCCGCCCGCAGCGCCGCGCCCTCACGAAGTGATGAACCCGTGTCGACGAGCAACGCCGCCCCGTCGCCCACCACAAGGCCGGTCGTGCAGTCCCAGCCCGGCAGCCGGATCCGGCCCGCCCGGGCGGACAGCTCCTCCCAGCCCACCGCATTCCAGTCCAGGTCGTCCATGGGTCCGACGCTAGCGCCCTTGCCGGGCCCGTACCCACCGGCCGTACACTGACCCGGAGACTATTGGCACTCGGCCGCACCGAGTGCCAGCCGCGGACGACACAGCTGGAGGTGTGCGCGAATGCTCAGTGAACGCAGGCTCGAAGTGCTGCGCGCCATCGTCCAGGACTACGTGGGGACCGAGGAGCCGGTCGGCTCCAAGGCGCTCACCGAGCGGCACAGCCTCGGCGTCTCACCGGCGACGGTGCGCAACGACATGGCGGCGCTGGAGGAGGAGGGGTTCATCGCCCAGCCTCACACGAGTGCCGGGCGGATCCCGACCGACAAGGGCTACCGCCTGTTCGTGGACAAGCTGACGGCGGTCAAGCCGATGACGGGGCCCGAGCGCCGCGCCATCCAGAACTTCCTCGACGGCGCCGTCGACCTCGACGACGTCGTCGGCCGGACCGTGCGGCTGCTCGCGCAGCTGACGCGGCAGGTCGCCGTGGTGCAGTACCCGTCCCTGACGCGGTCCACCGTGCGCCACGTGGAGCTGCTCTCGCTCGCCGCCGCCCGTGTGATGCTCGTACTGATCACGGACACGGGGCGCGTCGAGCAGCGGATGATCGACTGCCCGGCGCCGTTCGGCGAGACCTCGCTCGCGGATCTGCGGGCCCGGCTCAACAGCAGGGTCGCGGGACGCCGCTTCGCGGACGTGCCGCAGCTGGTGCAGGACCTGCCGGAGTCCTTCGACACGGAGGACCGCGGCACGGTCGCGACGGTGCTCTCCACCTTGCTGGAGACGCTCGTCGAGGAGACCGAGGAGCGGCTGATGATCGGCGGCACCGCCAATCTCACCCGCTTCGGACATGACTTTCCCCTCACCATCCGGCCCGTGCTGGAGGCACTCGAGGAGCAGGTCGTGCTCCTCAAGCTCCTTGGTGAGGTGGGCGATTCGGGCATGGCCGTACGCATCGGTCACGAGAACGCCCATGAGGGACTCAACTCCACGTCCGTGGTGTCGGTGGGCTACGGTTCGGGCGGCGAGGCAGTAGCCAAGCTCGGCGTGGTCGGACCGACCCGCATGGACTATCCGGGAACGATGGGAGCAGTACGCGCAGTGGCACGTTACGTCGGACAGATCCTGGCGGAGTCGTAAGTGGCCACGGACTACTACGCCGTACTCGGCGTGCGCCGCGACGCCTCCCAGGACGAGATCAAGAAGGCCTTCCGCAGGCTGGCCCGTGAGCTTCACCCGGATGTGAATCCGGACCCGAAGACACAGGAGCGGTTCAAGGAGATCAACGCCGCCTACGAGGTGTTGTCGGACCCGCAGAAGAAGCAGGTCTACGACCTCGGCGGCGACCCCCTCTCGCAGGCGGGCGGAGGCGGGGCCGGCGGTTTCGGCGCCGGTGGCTTCGGGAACTTCTCCGACATCATGGACGCGTTCTTCGGAACGGCGTCCCAGCGTGGTCCCCGGTCGCGCACGCGCCGCGGCCAGGACGCCATGATCCGGCTCGAGATCGAGCTGGACGAGGCCGCCTTCGGGACCACCAAGGACATCCAGGTCGACACGGCCATCGTCTGTACGACCTGCAGCGGCGAGGGTGCCGCACCGGGGACGTCCGCGCAGACCTGTGACATGTGCCGCGGTCGCGGCGAGGTGTCCCAGGTCACGCGGTCCTTCCTCGGCCAGGTCATGACGTCGCGGCCGTGCCCGCAGTGCCAGGGCTTCGGCACCGTCGTGCCGACGCCGTGCCCGGAGTGCGCCGGTGACGGCCGCATCCGCTCGCGGCGCACGCTCACGGTGAAGATCCCGGCCGGTGTCGACAACGGCACGCGGATCCAGCTCGCGGGTGAGGGCGAGGTCGGCCCCGGCGGCGGCCCCGCCGGTGACCTGTACGTCGAGATCCACGAGCTGCCGCACCCGGTCTTCCAGCGGCGCGGCGACGATCTGCACTGCACCGTCACCATCCCGATGACGGCCGCGGCGCTCGGCACGAAGGTGCCGCTGGAGACACTCGACGGCCTGGAGGAGATCGACATCCGGCCGGGCACGCAGTCCGGCCAGTCGGTCCCGCTGCACGGGCGGGGCATCACGCACCTGCGCGGCGGCGGCCGCGGCGACCTCATCGTGCACGTCGAGGTCCTGACGCCGACCAAGCTGGACCCGGAGCAGGAGCGGGTGCTGCGCGAGCTGTCGAAGCTGCGCGGCGAGGAACGGCCCACGGGGCAGTTCCAGCCGGGGCAGCAAGGGCTGTTCTCGCGGTTGAAGGATGCGTTCAACGGGCGCTGATGGGCGCGGCCGGGGGTCCGGGGGTTGCCCCCGGGCAGGCGCAGTCAGCCGGGGCAGCAAGGGCTGTTCTCGCGGTCGAAGGACGCGTTCAACGGCCGGTAGGCGGATTGCCTTCAGCGGCCGGCAGGCGGATTCGGACTTGTCCGGGGGACGTGGCACGATGCGGTCATGTCCCCCACGCTGACCGATCTCTGTCACTATCCGATCGTGCAGGCACCCATGGCGGGCGGTGCCTCCTGTCCGCAGCTCGCCGCCGCCGTGTCGGAGGCCGGCGGGCTCGGATTCCTCGCCGCCGGGTACAAGACCGCCGACGGGATGTACCAGGAGATCAAGCAGGTACGGGGGCTGACCAACCAGCCGTTCGGCGTCAATCTCTTCATGCCGCAGCCCGAGTACGCGGACCCCGCGGCCGTCGCCGTCTACGCCAGCCAGCTCGCCGGTGAGGCCGCCTGGTACGAGACACAGCTCGGGGACCCGGACAGCGGGCGCGACGACGGCTTCGACGCGAAGCTCGCGATCCTCCTCGACGACCCGGTACCGGTCGTCACCTTCACGTTCGGCTGCCCGAGCCGCGAGGTCCTCGACTCCCTCGCCCGCGCCGGCACCCTCACCGCCGTCACCGTGACCACCCCGGAGGAGGCCCAGGCCGCCCAGCAGGCCGGCGCCGACGCCGTGTGCGTCCAGGGCATCGAGGCGGGCGGCCACCAGGGCACCCACCGGGACAACCCGGAGGCCGACGGCTCCGGCATCGGACTCATCGCGCTGATCGCCCAGGTCCGCGAGGCCGTACAGCTCCCGATCATCGCCACCGGTGGCCTCATGCGCGGCGGGCAGCTCGCCGCCGTGCTCGCCGCGGGCGCCGACGCCGGACAGTTCGGCACGGCCTTCCTGGTCTGCCCCGAGTCCGGCGCCAACGTCCTGCACAAGCAGGCCATGACCAACCCGCTGTTCGTGCGGACCGAGCTGACCCGGGCCTTCTCCGGGCGCCCGGCGCGCGGCCTCGTGAACCGGTTCATGCACGAGCACGGCCCGTACGCCCCCGCCGCCTACCCCCAGATCCACCACATGACGTCGACGCTGCGCAAGGCAGCCGCCAAGGCGGGGGACCCGCAGGGGATGGCGCTGTGGGCCGGGCAGGGCCACCGGCTCGCCCGTGAGCTGCCCGCCGGTCAGCTCGTCGAGGTGCTCGCGGCGGAACTCGCGCAGGCGAAGGACGCGTTGGGCGCGCAGGGTGCCGCATGACGGCGCCGGTGTTCGTCGTCGACGAGGTGCCCGCCGCCGGAACGTTCGTGCTCGACGGGCCCGAGGGACGGCACGCGGTCTCCGTGAAGCGGCTGCGCGCCGGTGAGGACGTCGTCCTGACCGACGGGCGCGGGCGCTGGACCGAGGCGGTCGTGGCGGCCGCCGAGGGCAAGGACCGGCTCGTCGTCACGGCGGGCCCCGCCCAGGAGGAGCCCGCGCAGGCGCCCAGGATCACCGTCGTCCAGGCCCTGCCCAAGGGCGACCGGGGCGAGCTCGCCGTCGAGACCATGACGGAGACCGGTGTCGACGCGGTCGTGCCGTGGCAGGCCGCCCGCTGCATCACGCAGTGGAAGGGCGACCGCGGGGCCAAGGCGCTCGCCAAGTGGCGGGCCACCGCGCGCGAGGCGGGCAAGCAGTCCCGCCGGGTGCGCTTCCCGGACGTCGCGGACGCCGCGACGACCAAACAGGTCGCGGCACTGCTCGCCGGGGCGGACTTCGCGGCCGTGCTGCACGAGGACCGCGACTGCGACAGCGGCGCCCTCGCGACCGCCGAGCTGCCCACGGCCGGGGACATCGTCCTCGTGGTCGGCCCGGAGGGCGGGGTCTCGCCCGACGAGCTCGCCGCGTTCGCCGAGGCGGGCGCGCGCCCGTACCGGCTCGGGCGTAGCGTTTTGCGTACATCGACCGCGGGGACCGCCGCGACGGCGCTGCTCCTCGGCCGCACCGGCCGCTGGTCCTGATCAGACCCCCAGGGGGACGTGTGGAACTCGCCCAGGTCAGACTCCTCGTCACCGACTTCCGTGCCTGTTACCACTTCTACGTGGACGTGCTCGGCCTCAAGCCGCAGTCGGGCGCGCAGGACGGCCCGTACGAGAAGTTCGGCCTCACGACGGGCTCCGCGGGCATCGGGCTCGAGGACCGGGCGATGATGGCGGAGATCATCGGCGATCTGAGTGACGCCCCGGACGGGCACCGCTCCCTCGTCGTGCTGCGGGTCGACGACCTGGACGAGTTCTGCGAGCAGATCGTCGCGCGCGGCGCCGAGATCCTCCACGGGCCCGCGCCGATGACCGACCGGATGCGGGTCGCCCACCTCAAGGACCCCGAGGACAACATCGTGGAGCTCCAGGAGTGGCTGCTGATGGGCGGCTGACCCTCCTCGCCTGCGGTGGCGTCGGGCGGCGGTCCGGGGCAAGTGACCAAACCCCCTGACCTGGCCGTGCGTGCGCGCCTAGGGTGATCAGGTGACACGGACAGCGCACTCTGGATATCTGCGGTTCCCGCACCTGCACGGCGAGTTGGCCGCCTTCACCGCCGAGGACGACGTCTGGGTCGCCCCCCTCGACGGCGGGCGCGCCTGGCGCGTCAGCGCCGACAACGTCCCCGTCAGCCACCCGCGGATCTCGCCCGACGGCACCACCGTCGCCTGGACGTCCACCCGCGACGGCGCCCCCGAGGTGCACATCGCGCCGGTCGACGGCGGGCCCTCCAAACGCCTTACGCACTGGGGCAGTTCGAGGACGACGGTGCGCGGCTGGACCCCCGACGGGCAGGTCCTCGCGCTCAGCACCCAGGGCCAGGCGTCCCTGCGCCGCAGCTGGGCGAGGGCTGTCCCCCTCGACGGCGGACCCGCGACCACGCTGCCGTACGGGCCCGTGGGCGACGTCGTGACCGGGCCGGGCGGGCAGGTCGTCCTGCTGTCCGCGCCGATGGGCCGCGAGGCCGCCTGGTGGAAGCGCTACCGGGGCGGCACGGCCGGGAAGCTGTGGATCGACCGGGCGGGCGACGGCGAGTTCGTCCGCCTCCACGACGGGCTCGACGGGAACATCGAGTACCCGATGTGGGTCGGCATTGAGGCCTCCCCTGCTCAAGCGGAGCCGAGAGCTCGGGGAAGGGTCGCCTTCCTGTCCGACCACGAAGGCGTCGGCGCCCTGTACTCGTCCCTCGCGGACGGCAGTTCACTGCGCCGGCACACCCCCCTCGACGGCTTCTACGCCCGGCACGCGTCGAGCGACGGCACCCGCGTCGTGTACGCGTCGGCCGGTGAGCTGTGGATCGTGGATTCCCTCGACGGCGAGGCCGGCGCGGAGGCCGGCGCGCCGCGCCGCCTCGACATCCGCCTCGGCGGGCAGCGCGTCGACCTCCAGCCCCACCCCGTCAGCGCCGCCCGCTGGTTCGGCGCCGCGGCACCCGACCACACCGCGCGCGGCAGCGCCGTCTCGGTGCGCGGCGCCGTCCACTGGGTCACCCACCGCTCCGGGCCCGCCCGCGCGCTGGCCGCCGAACCCGGCGTACGGGCCCGCCTCCCGCGCACCTTCCGCGTCGAGGGTGAGGAACACGTGGTGTGGGTGACGGACGCCGAGGGCGACGACGCCCTGGAGTTCGCGCCCGCCACCGGCGTCGCGCCCGGCGCCACCCCGCGCAGGCTCGCCGCCGGTCAGCTGGGCCGCGTACTCGGCCTCACGGTGGCGCCCGACGGCAGCCGGGCCGCCGTCGCCTCGCACGACGGGCGTGTGCTCCTCGTCGAGCGTGAGAGCGGCGAGGTCAGGGAGGTCGACCGCAGCGAGGACGGCGACGTGAGCGGCCTCGTCTTCTCGCCTGACTCGGCGTGGCTCGCCTGGTCGCACCCCGGCCCCTCGCCCTTGCGCCACCTCAAGCTGGCCAACACCGCCGACCTGTCGGTGACGGAGGCGACGCCGCTGCGGTTCCGGGACTACGCGCCGGCGTTCACCCTCGACGGCAAACACCTCGCGTTCCTCTCCGCGCGCTCCTTCGACCCGGTCTACGACGAGCACGTCTTCGACCTCGCGTTCGTCGGGGGCTCGCGGCCCCACCTGATCACGCTCGCCGCGACCACCCCGTCCCCGTTCGGCCCCCAGCGGCACGGCCGGCCCTTCGAGACCCCGGACAGCCCCGCCGCCGAGACCCCCGACAGCGAGGGCACCCCCACCACCCGTATCGACCTCGAAGGGCTCGCCGACCGCATCGTCGCGTTCCCCGTCGAGGCCGCCCGCTACACGACCCTGCGGGCAGCCAAGGACGGCGTCCTGTGGCTGCGGCACCCGGTCCAGGGCGTACTCGGCGCGTCCCGGGCCACCCCCGACGAGCCCGACCCCAAGACCGAACTCGAACGCTACGACCTCGCACAGCAGCGCATCGAGCATCTCGCCTCCGACGCCGACCACCTGGCCGTCAGCGGTGACGGCAAGCGCGTCCTGCTGTGGACCGACGGCAAGCTCAAGGTCGTCCCCAGCGACCGGCGCGCCTCCTCCGACGACGACAGCGACACCAACATCACGGTCGACCTGAGCCGGGTCCGCCAGGACGTGGACCCCGTCGCCGAGTGGCGGCAGATGTACGAAGAAGCCGGCCGCCTCATGCGGGACAACTTCTGGCGCGCGGACATGGACGGCGTCGACTGGGACGGCGTCCTCGCGCGCTACCGGCCCCTCCTCGACCGGGTCGCCACCCACGACGACCTCGTCGACCTCCTGTGGGAGGTCCAGGGTGAACTCGGCACCTCCCACGCCTACGTCACGCCGGGCGGCTCCTGGAGCGGCGGCGACCGGCGCCAGGGCCTCCTCGGAGCGGACATCTCCCGCCACGAGGACGGCAGTTGGCGCATCGACCGCGTCCTGCCCACCGAGACGTCCGACCCGCGCGCGCACGCGCCGCTCGCCGCGCCCGGGGTCGCCGTGCGCGCGGGTGACGCGATCGTCGCGGTGGCCGGACGCCCCGTCGACCCGGTCACCGGCCCGGGACCGCTCCTCATGGGGACGGCGGGCAAGGCGATCGAGCTGACCGTCTCCCCGGCAGGCGGCGGCGACCCGCGCCACGCGGTCGTCGTCCCCGTCGCCGACGAGGAGCCGTTGCGCTACCACGCCTGGGTCGTCGACCGGCGCGCCTACGTCCACGAACAGTCGGGCGGCCGCCTCGGCTATCTCCACGTGCCGGACATGCAGGCCCCCGGCTGGGCCCAGATCCACCGCGATCTGCGGGTCGAGGTCGCGCGCGACGGGCTCATCGTCGACGTGCGCGAGAACCGCGGCGGCCACACCTCGCAGCTCGTCGTCGAGAAACTGGCCCGCCGGGTCGTCGGCTGGGACCTGCCGCGCGGCTCCCGCCCCTTCAGCTACCCGGCGGACGCGCCGCGCGGCCCGGTGGTGGCCGTCGCCAACGAGTTCTCCGGCTCCGACGGCGACATCGTCAACGCGGCGATCAAGGCGCTCGGCATCGGCCCCGTGGTCGGCGTACGCACCTGGGGCGGCGTCATCGGCATCGACAGCCGCTACCACCTCGTCGACGGGACGCTGGTGACCCAGCCGAAGTACGCGACCTGGCTCGACGGCTACGAGTGGGGGCTCGAGAACCACGGCGTCGACCCCGATGTCGAAGTGGTCGCCGCCCCGCAGGACTACGCCGCCGGGCGCGACCCGCAGCTCGACGAGGCCGTGCGCATCGCGCTGGCGGCGCTCGCGGAGAACCCGGCGCGCACGGCCCCCGGACTCCCGGAGCCGCGCGTACGGGAGTGAGGCAACGCGTGAGGCCACGGGCGCGCGTAAGGCTGCGCGCCCGTGGCTGTCGCAGGAGCCAGGCGTCGCGGGTGGCGGCGGGCCGGATAGCATTCCGGCGTAGTGACCGGACGGTATGAGGAGACGTGATCGTGGCCGGAGAGCCGCAGGCCGACTGCCTGTTCTGCAAGATCGCCGCGGGCGAGGTCCCCGCCACGCTGGTACGGGAGACCGAGACCACCGTCGCCTTCCGGGACATCAACCCGCAGGCGCCGACCCACGTCCTCGTCATCCCGCGCGTCCACCACCCCGACGCCGCGGCGCTGGCCGCCGCGGAGCCGCAGATCGCCGCCGACATACTGCGTGAGACGGGCGAGGTCGCCGCCGAGGAGAAGCTCGACAGCTACCGCGTCGTGTTCAACACCGGCAGCGGCGCGGGCCAGACCGTCTTCCACGCCCACGCCCACGTCCTCGGGGGCCGCGGCCTCCAGTGGCCCCCCGGCTAGCGGGCGTCGGGTAACGCGCCGTGTCCGTACGGGAATTGGTGGTGCTCGGCACCGCGAGCCAGGTGCCCACAAGGCACCGCAACCACAACGGCTACCTGCTGCGCTGGGACGGCGAGGGCATCCTCTTCGATCCCGGCGAGGGCACGCAGCGCCAGATGCTCCGGGCCGGCGTCGCCGCGCACGACCTCAACCGGCTGTGCGTCACCCACTTCCACGGCGACCACTCCCTCGGCCTCGCCGGGGTCATCCAGCGCATCAACCTGGACCGGGTGCCGCACCCCGTCACCGCGCACTACCCACGCTCCGGGCAGCGCTTCTTCGACCGGCTGCGGTACGCCACCGCGTACCGCGAGAGCGTCGCGCTCGCCGAGGAGCCGGTGTCAGGCGAGGGCGGCGTCCTCGCCGAGACGCCGTCGTACACGCTGGACGCACGCCGGCTCTCCCACCCCGTCGAGTCCTACGGCTACCGCCTCGTGGAGCCCGACGGGCGCCGCATGCTGCCGGAACTGCTCGCCGAACACGGCATCTCCGGGCCCGACGTGGGGCTCCTCCAGCGCGACGGGTCCCTGCGCGGTGTCACTCTCGACGACGTGAGCGAGGTGCGGCGCGGCCAGCGGTTCGCGTTCGTCATGGACACCCGGCTCTGCGACGGGGTGCACGAGCTCGCCGAAGGGTGCGACATGCTCGTCATCGAGTCGACGTTTCTCGACGGGGACCACCAACTGGCCTCCGATCACGGCCACTTGACCGCAGGGCAGGCCGCGCGCGTCGCGGCCGAGGGCGGGGTGCGGCACCTCGTGCTCACCCACTTCAGCCAGCGCTACTCCGACCCCGCCGAATTCGAGCGCCAGGCCCGCGCCGCGGGCTTCACCGGAGAGCTCACCGTGGCACGTGACCTGGACCGCGTACAGGTACCCAAACGCATCTAATCCGGGGCGTACCATGCTCTGATGTCCCTCGCTTCGCTCCCCAAAGCCGAACTCCACCTGCACATCGAAGGCACCCTCGAACCCGAGCTCGCCTTCGAACTCGCGGCCCGCAACGGCGTCGACCTGCCCTTCGCCGACACCGAGGCCCTCCGCAAGGCCTACCTCTTCGAAGACCTGCAATCCTTCCTCGACCTGTACTACGGCCTGATGGCCGTCCTGCGCACCGAGGAGGACTTCGAGCAGCTCGCCGAGGCCTACCTCGCGCGCGCCGCCGCGCAGGGCGTGCGGCACGCCGAGATCTTCTTCGACCCGCAGGCCCACACCGCGCGGGGCGTGCCGATCGGGACCGTCGTCGAGGGCCTGAGCGCCGCCCTGTCGAGGAGCGTGGAGCGCCACGGCGTCTCCACCCGGCTCATCATGTGCTTCCTGCGCGACCAGTCCGCCGAGTCCGCGATGCAGACCCTGGAGTCCGCGAAGCCCTACCTCGACCGGATCGTCGGCGTCGGCCTCGACTCCGCCGAGGTCGGCAACCCCGCGTCCAAGTTCCGCGAGGTGTACGAGGCCGCGGGCGCGCTCGGGCTGCGCAAGGTCGCCCACGCGGGCGAGGAGGGCGATCCCTCGTACGTATGGGAAGCGCTCGACGTGCTCGGCGTCGAACGCATCGACCACGGGCTCCGCTGCGTCGAGGACCCCGCGCTCGTAGAGCGGCTCGTGCGGGACCGGGTGCCCCTGACGCTGTGTCCGCTGTCGAACGTGCGGCTGCGCACCATCGACGTGCTCGAGGACCACCCGCTGCCGCGGATGATGGACGCCGGTCTGCTCTGCACGGTGAACTCCGACGACCCGTCCTACTTCGGCGGGTACGTCGGAGACACCTTCCACGCCGTCCACGAGGCGCTCCCGCTCGACCACGAGCGGCTGCGCGAGCTGGCCCGCAACTCCTTCGTCGCGTCGTTCCTCGACGACGACGAGGAGCTGCGCTCGCGCTACCTCGCCGAGGTCGACGCGTTCGCGTTCGACGACTGACCGAACGCCGCCGAGCCGCCCCGCGGTCCCGCCGTGGAGAACTCCTCCTGCGTCGGGGCCGGTTGGGGCGTACTCACGGTGATCTCCACGACCGCCTGCTCCGGGGCGCCCATCTGCGGGACCGCGCCCGCCGGGGCGCCCGTCACACCGGCCACCAGAGCGGCGGGGGCGCCGCCCCTCCTGCGGACCGTGCCGGGCCGCAGCAGCGGGCTGCCGCCCGTGTGCAGCGCCACCGCCGTGAGCGGCAGCGCCAGGACGAGCAGCGCCACGGCGAGCGTCGCGCCCATCGCCGGATAGCCCGCCGTCTGCGACAGGACGCTGCCGGTGAGCGGCCCGCAGGCCGTGCCGAGCGACGCCGCCGAGCCGACGAGGACCGCCCAGCGGCCGCGCGGGTCCAGCGACGCGGCCAGGCCGATCAGATACGACAGGACCACCGGGTACAGCGTGTTCCACGCGATCTCACCGGTCGCGAACGAGGTGAGGTCGTCCGCGCGGGCGCTCACCACGATGCAGACCGCGATCAAGGCCGTGCCCGCGCCGATCGGGAGCGCGCGCCCGAGCCTGGACCCGAGCGCTCCCGCGCCGAGCACGCCCACGAGCGCCGTGCCGAGCGCCACCGCGAAGACCGCGCCGACGGTGATCTCCGTCAGGCCCGCCTGGTCCGTCCCGATGCGGCTGCTGACGCCCCACAGGGAGTTCTGTGCCATGGACCAGCAGAGCATCGCGGCGGCCAGGACCAGGCCCGAGCGGCGGAAGGGGAGCGGGCTGGCGGCCTTGGGCTGCCCTGCCGGGGTGGGGAGTTGGGCGGTGCCGCTCTCCAGGCCGGCGGTCGCCGGCCACGTCGCCAGCGCCGTCAGCGCGATCGCCGCGAACGGCAGCGCGTGCCCCGTGCCCAGGTGAGGCATCGTCAGATACAGCGCGCCCGCCAGCGCCGAGACGCTGAGCAGGCCCAGCGTCGACGCCCGGTGCGGGTCGCGCTGGGCGGCGATGCCCGTCGCGGCGACCGTCGTCGCCGTGCCCGAGCCGAAGCCTCCGGCCATCGCGCCGGCGACGACCAGCGGCACGAAGGACGTCGCGGCCGCCGCGCCGAATCCCAGCGCCGCGAGCAGCAGGCCCGCTCTCGCGAGGGTGCGGGGGCCGAGGCGGTCCACGCGGCCGGCGAAGGTGAAGCCCGCCGCGGCCGAACTCATGAGCAGCGCACTGCCGATGAGGCCCGCCTGCGCCGGGGGGAGATGGAGGCTGTCACCGAGGCGGCCCACGACGGTGGGCAGCAGATACGGGGCCAGATAACCGGCCGTGAAGAGGGCGACAAGGGGCCGGGGAGTGCGGGGGGACACGGGCGTTCCAAAGCGTGGCGGTGTACGGGGATCAGGGCATGCGGAATTGCGGGGTTGCCTGAACAGGCAAGGAGATTGGGGGGTGCGCCGGGGCTCGCGATACGAGGGGGCGCGGCCAATTTGTATCAAGCGCGGGGAGGGTGAAAACAGCTGGGCCGGTGTGATCTGGGCCACGTATCGTTTGGAGGGTGAAAGGGCGGGTAAACGAGGCGGTTTCTTCGGGTGGCCGGGCGGTGGTCACGGCCCCGGAGCGAGGGCGGCGTCTCCCGTCCCGCACGCCGTGCTACGCGCGTTGCCCGTGGGGCATCAGGCACACTGTGCGGACCCTCACGACTCTGGGGAGCCCACCGTGAACTCCAACGACCCGGCGCATGTGGACCCGCTCGCCCGGCTGCGCACCCCCGACGATCCGCCCTGCGACGTCTATCTGACGGGGACCGTCTTCCTCGACATCATCTTCACGGGGCTGGACAGCGCCCCCGTACGGGGGACCGAGTCCTGGGCGCGCGGCATGGGGTCCAGTCCCGGCGGTGTCGCCAACATGGCCACCGCCCTGGCGCGGCTCGGACTGCGGACGTCGCTGGCCGCCGCTTTCGGCGACGACCACTACGGCGAGTACTGCTGGGACAGTCTGGAGCAGGGCGAGGGCATCGACCTGACGTCGTCGCGGACCGTCGCCGGCTGGCACTCGCCCGTCACCGTCTCCATGGCCTACGAGGGCGAGCGGACCATGGTCAGCCACGGCCACGAGCCGCCGCCGGAGGAGCCCGCCCCCCAGTGCCCTCCGCGGGCGAGCGCCGCCGTCGCGTCGCTGGCCCCCGGAACGAGCGAGCCCTGGATCGCCACGGCCGCCGGCCGCGGGACACGGATCTTCGGCGACGTGGGGTGGGACGACACGGGCCGCTGGGACCTGAGCTCCCTCGACGACCTGTCGCGCTGCGAGGCCTTCCTGCCGAACGCCGAGGAGGCCATGCGCTACACCCGTACGTCCTGCCCCCGGGCCGCCGCGCACGCGCTGGCCGAATACGTGCCGCTCGCCGTGGTCACCCTGGGTGCCGAGGGCGCCTACGCCGTGGACTCCCGCAGCGGGGAGACCGCCTCCGTACCCGCCATCGAGGTCGCCGCCCTCGACCCCACCGGGGCCGGTGACGTCTTCGTCGCCGGGTTCGTGACCGGGACGCTCGCGGGGTGGCCCCTGGCCGACCGGCTCGCCTTCGCCGGGCTCACCGCCGCGCTGTCCGTGCAGGAGTTCGGCGGCTCGCTGTCCGCGCCCGGCTGGTCGGAAGTGGCCGCCTGGTGGCGCCACGTGCAGGCGTACGACGACCAGGAGCCCGCGGCCCTGCGCCGGTACGCCTTCCTGGAGGCGCTGCTGCCCGAGGTGAGCCGCCCGTGGCCCCTGCGGCGGGCGGTGCCGACGATCGGCTTCGGGCGGGGCGTCTAGGGCTTCGCGTCCGGATCATGCCGGGCCCGCGGAAAAGGCCTACGGCGTTGTCGGTGCACCGTCGTACCCTTGCAGTGCAAGGCTGTCGACGCGGGCGAGAGCCCCCGCACGAGGAGGATGAGCAGGCCTTCAGTGCCGGCCCATGACTCAGACACCCACCGCTCAGGCGCGAGCGCATTTCACGGTCCCGGCGAACCACCCCATGGTGACCGTCCTCGGATCGGGCGACGCGCTCCTTCGCGTGATCGAGAAGGCCTTCCCGGCGGCCGACATCCATGTCCGGGGCAACGAGATCAGCGCCGTGGGCGACGCGAAGGAAGTCGCCCTCATCCAGCGCGTGTTCGACGAGATGATGCTGGTGCTCCGCACCGGACAGCCGATGACGGAGGACGCAGTGGAACGCTCGATCGCCATGCTCAAGGCGAGCGAGAACGGGGAGGGTGACGGCCAGGAGACCCCGGCCGAGGTTCTCACTCAGAACATTCTCTCGTCGCGGGGCCGGACCATCCGTCCGAAGACCCTCAACCAGAAGCGCTACGTCGACGCGATCGACAAGCACACCATCGTCTTCGGGATCGGCCCCGCCGGTACGGGCAAGACCTATCTCGCGATGGCCAAGGCCGTACAGGCCCTGCAGTCCAAGCAGGTCAACCGCATCATCCTGACCCGGCCGGCCGTGGAGGCGGGGGAGCGGCTCGGATTCCTGCCGGGCACGCTCTACGAGAAGATCGACCCGTATCTGCGCCCCCTGTACGACGCGCTGCACGACATGCTCGACCCGGACTCGATCCCGCGCCTCATGGCCGCGGGGACGATCGAGGTCGCGCCGCTGGCGTACATGCGAGGCCGCACGCTGAACGACGCCTTCATCATCCTCGACGAGGCCCAGAACACCAGCGCCGAGCAGATGAAGATGTTCCTCACCCGCCTCGGCTTCGACTCGAAGATCGTGGTCACGGGTGACGTGACGCAGGTCGACCTGCCGAGCGGCACGAAGAGCGGTCTGCGGCAGGTCCAGGACATCCTGGAGGGCCTCGACGACGTCCACTTCTCGCGGCTCACGTCCCAGGATGTCGTCCGGCACAAGCTCGTCGGCCGTATCGTCGACGCGTACGAGAAGTACGACAGCCAGCACGGCACCGAGAACGGCTCGCACAAGGGCCGCGGCAGAGGGAAGTAGCAAGCACCGCATGTCGATCGACGTCAACAACGAGTCCGGAACCGAGGTCGACGAGCAGGCGATCCTCGACATCGCCCGCTACGCGCTCGCGCGGATGCGCATCCACCCGCTCTCCGAGCTCTCGGTGATCGTCGTGGACGCCGACGCCATGGAGCAGTTGCACGTGCAGTGGATGGACCTGCCGGGGCCCACGGATGTCATGTCGTTCCCGATGGACGAGCTGCGGCCGCCGTCGAAGGACGACGAGGAGCCCCCGCAGGGCCTGCTCGGCGACATCGTGCTGTGCCCGGAGGTCGCGAAGAAGCAGGGCGAGGACGCGGCCACGCAGCACTCCATGGACGAGGAGCTCCAGCTGCTCACCGTGCACGGGGTGCTGCACCTGCTCGGTTATGACCACGAGGAGCCCGACGAGAAGGCCGAGATGTTCGGGCTTCAGGCGGCCATCGTGGACGGGTGGCGGGGTGACAAGGGTCTGACCGGTCCGTCTCCCGCGCCCACCGTGTCATGAGTCCTTCACTCGTCGCGGGTGCTGTCGCCCTCGTCGTGGTCGCCTGGCTGGCGGCCTGCGCCGAGGCCGGCATCGCCCGCACCTCCAGCTTCCGTGCCGAGGAGGCCGTCCGGTCCGGGCGCCGTGGCAGCGACCGGCTCGCCCAGGTGGCCGCCGACCCGACGCGCTATCTCAACGTCGCCCTGCTGGTCAGGGTCGCCTGCGAGATGGCCGCCGCCGCGCTGGTCACGTACGCCTGTCTCCAGGAGTTCGACGCGACCTGGGAGGCGCTGGCCGTCGCCATCGGTGTGATGGTCCTCGTCTCGTACGTGGCGGTCGGCGTCTCGCCCCGGACCATCGGGCGCCAGCACCCCCTCAACACGGCCACGGCCGCCGCGTACGTGCTGCTGCCGCTGGCCCGGATCATGGGGCCCATTCCGCCGCTGCTCATCCTCATCGGCAACGCCCTGACCCCCGGCAAGGGGTTCCGGCACGGGCCCTTCGCCTCCGAGGCCGAGCTGCGCGCCATGGTCGACCTCGCCGAGAAGGAGTCCCTCATCGAGGACGAGGAGCGCCGCATGGTGCACTCCGTCTTCGAGCTGGGCGACACCCTGGTCCGCGAAGTCATGGTCCCCCGCACCGACTTGGTCGCCATCGAGCGGTACAAGACCATCCGGCAGGCCCTCACGCTGGCCCTGCGGTCCGGTTTCTCCCGGATCCCGGTCACCGGCGAGAGCGAGGACGACGTCGTCGGCATCGTGTATCTCAAGGACCTCGCCCGCAAGACGCACATCAGCCGGGACGCCGAGAGCGAGCTCGTCTCGACCGCGATGCGGCCCGCCACGTTCGTCCCCGACACGAAGAACGCGGGCGACCTGCTGCGCGAGATGCAGCAGCTGCGCAACCACGTGGCCGTCGTGATCGACGAGTACGGCGGCACCGCGGGCATCGTCACCATCGAGGACATCCTCGAGGAGATCGTCGGCGAGATCACCGACGAGTATGACCGTGAACTCCCGCCCGTGCAGGACCTCGGCGACGAACGCTTCCGGGTGACCGCCCGCCTTGACATCGGCGACCTCGGTGAGCTGTACGGCATCGAGGAGTACGACGACGAGGACGTGGAGACCGTCGGCGGGCTGCTCGCCAAGGCGCTCGGCCGGGTGCCGATCGCGGGGGCCTCGTCCGTCGTCGAACTGCCCGACGGGCGCGAGCTGCGGCTGACCGCCGAGACCGCCGCCGGCCGGCGCAACAAGATCGTGACCGTGCTCGTGGAGCCGGTGGGCGAAGAGGAGGAGTGACGTCGTGACGCCGCAGGAGCTGCGCGCCTTGTGTCTGTCGTTCAACGCGGCCGTCGAGGAGTTCCCGTTCAACCCCGACACGTCCGTCTTCAAGGTCCTGGGCAAGCTCTTCGCCCTGTCGAACCTGGACGCGCGGCCCCTCACCGTCAACCTCAAGTGCGATCCCGAGGACGCGGTGCGCCTGCGCGCCGACCACGAGGCGATCGTGCCCGGCTGGCACATGAACAAGCGCCACTGGAACACCGTGACCGTCGCCGAGCTCCCGGCCAGGATGGTCCGGGAGCTCGTGGAGGACTCGTACGACCTCGTGGTGGCCGGCCTGCCGAGGGCGGAGCGGCTCAAGCTCGACCGCCCGTAGCCCACCGGCCCGCGAGCTGGGGCCGCGTACCCCGTTGCCGGGTGGGCGTGACGGCGTTCCTTATGCTCACCCCATGACTGAGAGCAACGACCTCACCCCCGAGGACCGCAAGATCGTCACGCTCGCGCGCAGCGCCCGGGCCCGCAACGGTGTGCCCGAGGGGGCCGCCGTGCGGGACGAGACGGGGCGTACGTATGTGGCGGGGACCGTCGCGCTGGACTCCCTGAAGCTGTCCGCGCTGCGGACCGCTGTCGCGATGGCGGTGGCTTCGGGGGCCCAGTCGCTGGAGGCCGCCGCCGTCGTCTCCGGCGGTTCGGAGGTCGGGGCGGAGGACCTGGCGGCGGTACGGGATCTCGGCGGCGTGGGTACGCCGGTGTTCCTCGCCGGGCCCGACGGCGTGGTGCACGGGGCCGTGGCGGCGGGCTGAGACAGCCGGCCCAGAGGCGGCGCTACACCGCGTCCGGTCCCCGCTCGCCCGTCCGCACACGGACGACCGTCTCCACCGGGACCGCCCACACCTTGCCGTCGCCGATCTTCCCGGTCTGTGCCGCGCTCACGATCGCGTCGATGACCGGGTCGAGGTCCGCGTCCTCGACGACGACCTCGATCCGGACCTTGGGGACGAGGTCGATCCGGTACTCGGCCCCCCGGTAGACCTCGGTGTGGCCGCGCTGGCGTCCGTACCCGCTGGCCTCCGTGACGGTCAGGCCCAGTACGCCGAGCTCCTGGAGCGCGGTCTTCACCTCGTCCAGGCGGAACGGCTTGATGATCGCGGTCACGAGCTTCATGCGGAGGGCTCCTTGGGCGGGGCGGAGTGGTGGGGGGTGTGCGGGACGGTGTGTCCGGCGTGGACGCCGTGATCGTAGGCGGTCTCCGCGTGCACCGTCTGGTCGAGACCCGTCAGCTCGTCGTCGGCGGAGGCCCGGAAGCCCATCGCCCGGTCGATCGTCGTGCCGATCCCGTACGTCACCAGGAACGTGTACGCCGCCACGGTGAGCACGGCGACGGCCTGCCTGCCGAGCTGCCCGAACCCGCCCCCGTAGAACAGACCCTCCTTGGCGCCGGTCATCGTGGCCGTCGCGAACAGGCCGATCAGCAGGGTGCCGACGACGCCGCCGACGAAGTGCACACCGACGACGTCCAGCGAGTCGTCGTAGTCGAAGCGGAACTTCCACGCGACGGCGTACGAGCAGACGACGCCCGCGACCAGACCCACCACGCAGGCCCCCAGCACGCCGACCACGCCGCACGCCGGAGTGATCGCGACCAGGCCGGCGACGGCGCCGGAGGCCGCGCCGAACGTCGTCGGGTGACCGTCGCGCTTGTGCTCCACGAAGAGCCAGCCGAGAAGGCCGGTGCAGCCCGCGATCAGCGTGTTGAGGACGGACGCGGCGGCCAGGCCGTTCGCGGCGAGCGCCGAGCCGCCGTTGAAGCCGAGCCAGCCGAACCAGAGCAGACCCGCGCCCGTCATCACCATCGGCAGGTTGTGCGGGCGCATCGATTCCTTCTTGAAGCCGAGACGCGGGCCCAGGATCAGGCACAGGGCCAGACCGGACGCGCCCGAGGCGATCTCCACGACGAGTCCGCCCGCGAAGTCGAGCCCGCCGAGGGAGTGCGAGATCCAGCCGCCGGGCCCCCACACCCAGTGCGCCACGGGAACGTATACGAGCAGCGTCCACACCGGCACGAACACCAGCCAGGCCGCGAACTTCGTGCGGTCCGCGACCGCGCCGCTGATCAGCGCCGCCGTCAGGAACGCGAAGGTGAGCTGGAAGGTGGAGAACAGGAACGTGGGGACCGTTCCGGTGAGGCTGTCCGGGCTGATGCCCGCCATGCCCGCGTGCTCCAGGCCGCCGATGAGGCCCGCGAACGCGTCGTCGCCGAACGCGAGCGAATAGCCCGCGACCAGCCAGACGACGGTGACCAGCGCGATCGACACGAACGACATCAGCAGCATGTTCAGGACGCTCTTCGTGCGGACCATGCCGCCGTAGAAGAGGGCCAGGCCCGGCGTCATCAGGAGGACCAGCGCGGTCGCGGCCAGCAGCCACGCGGTGTCGCCGGTGTCGAGGCCGGTGGCGGCGGCCAGGGGCACGTTCTCGCTCTGCACGGGGGGTCTCCTCGGGCGTGGGGGGCGGACGACGAGCCTCACCGCCGTGCGTTTCCGTTCGCTGACCCGCGCGTTTCCGCGGTGTTTCGTGTTGCGCCGGGGTTTCCGGAGCCTCACCGTGGACCGGCTCGGCACCGCAGGTGCGGCAGGACGCGATGGATCAGGGACAATGGGCGCCATGAGCGTTCGTACCCAGTCATCCGAGCCGTCCGGGGAAGCGTCCCACCGGGCCGGCTTCGCCTGCTTCGTCGGCCGCCCCAACGCGGGCAAGTCCACCCTTACGAATGCTCTGGTCGGCAAGAAGGTCGCGATCACCGCGGACCAGCCGCAGACCACGCGGCACACGGTGCGCGGCATCGTGCACCGGCCCGACGCCCAGCTGATCCTGGTCGACACCCCGGGCCTGCACAAGCCGCGCACGCTGCTCGGCCAGCGGCTCAACGACGTCGTGCGCACGACGTGGGCCGAGGTCGACGTCATCGGCTTCTGCCTGCCCGCGAACGAGAAGCTCGGCCCCGGCGACCGCTTCATCGCCAAGGAGCTCGCCTCCATCAAGAGGACGCCGAAGGTCGCCATCGTCACCAAGACCGACCTCGTCGACAGCAAGCAGCTCGCCGAGCAGCTCATCGCCATCGACCAGCTCGGCAAGGAGCTCGGCTTCGAGTGGGCGGAGATCGTGCCCGTCTCGGCCGTCGCCGACCAGCAGGTCGACCTGCTCGCCGACCTGCTCGTCCCGCTGCTGCCCGAGGGCCCCGCGCTCTACCCGGAGGGCGACCTCACGGACGAGCCCGAGCAGGTCATGGTGGCGGAGCTGATCCGCGAGGCCGCGCTGGAGGGTGTGCGCGACGAGCTGCCGCACTCCATCGCCGTCGTCGTCGAGGAGATGCTGCCGCGCGAGGACCGCCCGGCGGACCGGCCGCTCCTCGACATCCACGCCTTCGTCTACATCGAGCGCCCCAGCCAGAAGGGCATCATCATCGGCCCGAAGGGCAAGCGCCTCAAGGACGTCGGCATCAAATCCCGCAAGCAGATCGAGGCGCTCCTCGGCACCCCCGTCTTCCTGGACCTGCATGTGAAGGTCGCCAAGGACTGGCAGCGGGACCCGCGGCAGCTGCGCAAGCTCGGGTTCTAGGCGGGTGCATCGGGGGCGGGCCCGCGCGCCTCGCGCCTCGGGGCTCCGGCTCTCGCGCTAGCTCTCGTACGTGCTCGGGGCCAGGTCCTGGAGGCCCACGACCCGTAGCAGTTCCAGGCGTTCGTACGCCTCCGTGCCCGGCCGCGCCGAGTGCACGACGAGCTGCTGGTCGTGGCCGTCGCTGAGCAGGACCTCGCAGTCGAGGTCGAGGGCGCCGACCACGGGGTGCAGGAAGCGCTTCGGTGACGGGCGGCGCACCACCACGTCGTGCGACCGCCACAGCTCCTCGAACTCCCGTGATCCGGCGCGCAGTTCGGCCACGAGTGCGGCCGGGCCCGGGTCGTCCGGGCGGGCCGCGGCGACCGCCCGCAGGCTCGCCACGTGGGCGCGGGCGTGCGCCTCGTGGTTCTCGGGCGGGAACATGGGCCGGGTCGCCGGGTTCATGAACCAGTCGCGGATCACGTTCCTGCCGGTGTGGTCGCCGGTCAGGGCCACCGACATCGTGTTCTGGGCGAGCATCTCGCCCCAGTCACTGATCACCGACGCCGGCAGATTGTGCAGCCGGTCCAGGATCAGCAGCAGTCCGGGCCGGACGTGCCCGGAGGAACGGCCCGCCCGGGGCGGCTCCTCGCCCGCCAGATGGAACAGATGGTCGCGCTCGGCGTCGTCGAGCCGCAGCGCGCGGGCCAGCGCCGTCAGCATCTGCCGCGACGGATGGGAGCCGCGGCGCTGCTCCAGGCGCGTGTAGTAGTCCGTGGACATCCCGGCGAGCTGCGCCACCTCCTCGCGGCGCAGCCCCGGCGTGCGGCGCCGCGGGCCCGCGCTCAGGCCCACGTCGGACGGCGCCAGGCGGGCGCGGGAGCGGCGCAGGAAGTCGGCGAGTTCGGGTCGGTTCACCTCTTCAGGATCGCTCGGAACCGCTCCCGTAACCAGGGAGCGCCGGTCCCTGGACAACCGCGTCTCTCCCGCCGCGCCCGCCACTCGCGCAGGCTTCGGACATGGCTACGAACACGAGGAGGCAGCCATGCTGACACTGGTGACAGGCGCGACGGGCAAGGTCGGACAGCGGTTCTTGCCGCGGCTGCTGCAGAACACGGCGCCGGGCGACCGGGTGCGGGTGCTCGTACGGGACGCGGCGCGCGGTGAGCGGTTCGCCGCACTGGGCGCGGACGTGGTGGTCGGAGACCTGCGGGACGCGGACGTGCTCGGCAAGGCGACGGCCGGGGCGGACGCCGTGGTGAACGTTGCCGCCGCCTTCCGCGGAGTGTCCGACGAGGAGGCGCGGGCGGTCAACAGGGACGCCGCCATCGAGCTGGGCCGGGCCGCCGTGTCCGCAGGGGTGCGACGGTTCGTGCAGGTCAGCACGGGTCTGGTGTACGGCACGGGGCGCGGCAGGCCGCTGGTCGAGGACGACGAGCCGGTCCCGGGCGGCCACATGTGGGGCGCCTACCCCGAGTCCAAGTGGGAGGCGGAGCGCGCGCTGCGGGCGATGGACGGCCTCGACGACCTGCGCATCGCACGGCTGCCGTTCGTGTACGGCGACGGGGATCCGCACCTGGCCGACGCGATGCTGTTCGCGCCGAACTGGCCGGCGCTGCAGCGCCTGCACATGGGCCACCACGCGGATGTCGCCCAGGGCCTGCAGCGGCTCCTGTTCGCGCCTGGAGCGCACGGCGTCTACAACATCGCCGACGACGCCCCGATCACCACGGTCGACCTGTACCAGCTCAACGGCGTACCGGTGCCGCAGGAGGCGTACGACAAGGTGGACACGGACCCGTGGTCCGGCGTGATGTCGACGGGCCGCATCCGCCGCGAACTGGGCTTCCGCCCGTTCTTCCCGTCCGTGTGGACGGCCCTGGACGCCGGCGCGCTGTAGAGCCCACCGGTAGAGCTCATCGGTAGAGCCCCACCGATGGAGCCCACCCGTCAGGCCACCGACCGGATCCGCCGCACCAGGAGCGCGCCCGCGAGCCCGATCACCGCCGCCACCAGGTACAGGACGCGGTAGCCGCCGAGATACGTCACGATCGGCGCGGCGAGCGCGGGCGCGGCCACCTGGGGCAGGGCGTCCGTCATCAGCGCGAAGTCGACCGAGGTGAAGACGCCGAAGCCGACGCCGAGGACGGCCGCCGCGACGATCGCGCCCGGCCAGGTCTGCCAGCAGGCCAGCGCGGCCGTCGCCACCGCCATCAGGACGCCCGACCAGATCACGAAGGGCTTGCGGCGCCCCACCCGGTCGGAGGCGGCCCCGGCCACGACGACCGTGCACAGCAGGGTCACGCCGTTGACCGCCGTCAGGATGAGCACGCCCTGGTCGGGGTCGCCGTAGTGCAGGCGGTCGCGCAGGTAGTAGAGGAGGTACAGGAGGACCAGCGCGTTGCTGAGGTTGATCAGGAAACGGGTCAGCCAGGCCCAGCCGAGGTCGGGGTGGCGGCGGGGGCTCAGCCAGAACCCGGCGAGGAAGGTCCGCCAGGCCCACGGTGGCCGGTCCGCCGGGGCGAGCCGCAGGTCAGGATGGCGCAGCACGTACGGCATGACGCCCACCAGGGCGAACACCGCGCACGCCGTGTACCCGGCGCCGACCCCGCCCACGACGGTCGCGAGCCCGGTGCCGACGACCACGCCCAGGATCTGCGCGGCCCCCAGCCAGCCGCCCACCGCGCCCCGCTGGAGCCGCGGCACCCGGTCGGGCACGGCCGCCGTCACCGCCGCGAACGCCGCGTTCAGCGTCAGCTGCACCAGGCACCAGCCCGCCGCCATCGTCCACACCGACCCGGCGCCCGCCAGCAGGAGCAGCGCACACGCGCCGCCGCCCGCGCCCGCCACGATCCACGGCGTACGCCGCCCGAACCGCGACACCGTGCGGTCCGAGAGCGCGCCGAAGAACGGGTTCGCGGCGAGCGACACCACCGCGCCCACCCCGGTCACCCACGCGAGCAGCGTCTCCTTGGACATGCCGGTGCCGGGCGCGAAGTCCTCGGCCTGGACGGCGAGCAGGATCTGCAGGGGCCCGTACCAGCCGACCCAGATCGCCCCGTTGGCCAGCGACAGGGCGGCCGTCCAGCCGCGCCCGACCCGCTCGACGGGTTCGTCGAGCGCCGCGACGGCGGACGTCATGCGCGCTGCGCCCGCAGCACGTCCCGCAGCCAGTGGTACGACGCCTTCGGCGTGCGCTCCTGGGTCGCGTAGTCGACATGGACGAGGCCGAAGCGGCGCGCGTACCCCTCCGCCCACTCGAAATTGTCCATCAGCGACCACACGAAGTAGCCGCGTACGTCGACACCGGCGTCGAGCGCCCGGTGCAGGGCCCGCAGATGCCCGTCCAGGTAGGCGATCCGCTCCTGGTCGTCGACTCCCTCGTAACTGCAGCCGTTCTCGGTGATGACGAGGGGCGGGAGCCGGTCGCCGTAGCGGTCGCGGAAGGCGAGGAGGAGCTCGGTGAGCGCTTCGGGGACCACCGGCCAGCCGAAGTCCGTGACGGGATAGCCCTCGATCTCCCGCGGGGAGAAGGGGAGTTCGGGCGGCAGGGTGAGGCCGGAGAACTCCGTCGCCGCCCCCGAGGCGAGCGGCGCGCCCACCTTGGTCGGCTGGTAGAAGTTGATCCCGTACCAGTCGAGGGGCTCCGCGATCACCTTCAGATCCGCGTCCACGTCGCCCGGCATCAGCTCCCCGATGCCCTCCGGGTAGGCGCCGAGCAGCAGGGGATCGGCGAAGAGCCGGTTGAGGAGCACGTCGTAGAAGTCCGCGGCCTCACGGTCGGCCGGGTCGTCGGAGGCGGGCCAGGTCGGGCCGTGCGAGTTGGCGATCCCGATGTCCGTGGCGCCGGCCGCGCGCAGCGCCCGTACGGCGAGGCCGTGGCCGAGGAGCTGGTGGTGGGCCACCGGCAGCGCGTCGAACAGGAGCTGCTTGCCGGGCGCGTGCTGGCCGAGCGCGTGGCCGAGCAGGGTGTGCTCGGCGGGCTCGTTGAGGGTGATCCACTTCTGTACGCGGTCGCCGATCCGGTCCGCGACCTGGACCGCGTAGTCAGCGAAGAGCGAGGCCGTGTCCCGCTTCAGCCAGCCACCCGCCTTCTCCACGGACAGCGGGGTGTCCCAGTGGAAGAGCGTCGGTACGGGCTGTACGCCCGCCGCGCACAGCGCGTCGACGAGCCGGTCGTAGAAGTCGAGGCCGCCCGGCGACAGGACCCGCGGCCAGGAGACGGAGAAGCGGTACGCCCCCACCCCGAGCCCCGCGATCAGTGCCACGTCCTCGCCGTAGCGGTGGTAGTGGTCGCAGGCGACGGTGGCCGTCGAGCCGTCCTTCACCCGCCCCGGCTCTGCCGTGAACGCGTCCCACACCGAGGGCAGGCGCGCGTCGACGGCGCCCTCGATCTGGTGGGCCGAGGTGGACACGCCCCACAGGAAGTCGTGCGGGAACTGAGGTACCGGTTCGCTCGCTGCCATGCGCGCGATCATCCGTACCGGCGGTAATAGAAGTCAACGCCCTTGCAGGAAAAGGCCGTTACACCCCCGAAGGGTCATGACATCCCGGAGGGCGGCCACACCCCGAGGGGTCGCTACGCCCCTTCCTTCAGCACCCGCGAGATCAGCCCCCGCTGCTCGTCCGTGAGCCGCGGATCCGCGCAGTACACGGTCTTCCCGTCCACCGTGATCGTGTAGCTGAACCCGTCCGGCACCCCCACCGGCGGCGTGCCCCGGCCCGCGGCCAGCGCCCGCTCGGCCAGGGCATGCCACTCGTGGGCGTCGGCGCGGCCCGAGGTGTCGACCTCGGCCCGCCGCTCGATCCCGGCGAATCCTCCGGTACGGACGACCTGAATACGCATGGGACCTGTCTACTCCAGTGGCCGCCCGCTGCCCAGCCGGGCGGCCACCGAGCCTGCGCCTGAGGCGGCCCCTACTCCGTCGGTACGCCGACCCGGGACCAGGCCTTCGTGACGGACTCCAGCTCCTCGCCGTCCTTGTAGCGGGTGCGCGCCGCCTTCACCGTCAGCTTCGCGAAGTCCGCGAAGGACGCGTCCTGCGCCAGCTCGCCGCCGGTCAGCACGTCGTACCAGATCTGCCCGGCCCGCTCCCACGCGTTGCCGCCGAGCGCCACGGCCAGCAGGTAGAAGGCGTGGTTCGGGATGCCGGAGTTGATGTGCACGCCGCCGTTGTCGCTGCTCGTCTGCACGAAGTGGTCCATGTCGGCGGGCTGCGGATCCTTGCCGAGCACGTCGTCGTCGTACGCCGTGCCGGGCGCCTTCATGGAGCGCAGGGCCTTGCCGGTGACGCGCGGCGCGAGCAGGCCCGCGCCGATCAGCCAGTCGGCGTCCGCCGCGCTCTGACCGAGCGAGTACTGCTTGATCAGGGAGCCGAAGACGTCCGAGACCGACTCGTTCAGGGCGCCCGGCTGCCCGAAGTAGGTGAGGTTCGCCGTGTACTGGGTGACGCCGTGCGTCAGCTCGTGGCCGATCACGTCGACGGGGATGGTGAAGTCGAGGAAGATCTCCCCGTCCCCGTCGCCGAACACCATCTGCTCGCCGTTCCAGAACGCGTTGTTGTAGTCCTTGTCGAAGTGCACGGACGCGGTCAGCGGCAGGCCGCTGCCGTCGATGGAGTCGCGGGCGAACTTCTCCAGGTACAGCTCGAAGGTGGCGCCGAGGCCCGCGTACGCGCGGTTGACGGTCGCGTCCTTGCCCGGCTCGGTCCCCTCGCCGCGGACCTTCGCGCCCGGCAGCTCGGTGTGATGGCCCGCGTCGTAGACCGTGCGGTGCGGCTTGTGCTCGACGGCGTCCGCGGGCGCGGCCACCGCGGGGGCGCCGATCACGGTGGTCAGGCGGCGGCGCGTGCGCTCCAGGGCGTCGCGCTCCAGGGTGCGGCGGGCCGGGGCGGAGAGGGCGGGGTCGGCGGACCGGGCGGCCTTGTCGAGGATGTGAGGCGGCACGATGGTGCAGAAGACGGGCTCGAAGCCCTTACGGTTCGCGGTCATGGCGGCAATGTGGCATTGCGTGACCGAGCTGTCACTACCCGCAGCCAAGATTAATGAAATAGAGGTATTCGTCACCTCCTGCCCGTTACCTGACGTCAGTCCCGCATACTGATACACACCCCCGTCCCTCGCACGGCTGGGCTAGGCTGCGACACATCATGCGTTACGGGTTGCTTCTCCTTAGCTGCCGCGGCGAGGGCCTGTAGTCGAGGCCGACCCCCTCCCCGCGGAGTTCGGTGTTGCGCTCAGACCGTCGGCCGTCCTTCCGGACACACCCGAGGAGCCCCCGCACATGCCGAACTTCCAGCGCCCCACTTCCATGCCGGTCCACAAGTACGGACAGTACGAGCAGGTCGACATCCCCGACCGCACGTGGCCCGGCAGGCGCGTCACCGTCGCCCCCCGCTGGCTCTCCACCGACCTGCGCGACGGCAACCAGGCGCTGATCGACCCGATGTCCCCGGCTCGCAAGCGCGAGATGTTCGACCTCCTGGTCCGCATGGGCTACAAGGAGATCGAGGTCGGCTTCCCCGCCTCCGGCGAGACCGACTTCGCGTTCGTACGGTCGATCATCGAAGAGGGCGCGATCCCGGACGACGTGACGATCTCCGTGCTGACGCAGGCGCGCGAGGAGCTCATCGAGCGCACGGTCGAGTCCCTGAAGGGCGCCAAGCGCGCCACGGTGCACCTGTACAACGCGACCGCGCCGACCTTCCGCGAGATCGTCTTCCGCGGCACCAAGGAACAGATCAAGCAGATCGCCATCGACGGCACGCAGCACGTCATGGACTACGCGGAGAAGATCCTCGGCCCGGAGACGACCTTCGGCTACCAGTACAGCCCGGAGATCTTCACCGACACCGAGCTGGACTTCGCGCTGGAGGTCTGCGAGGCGGTCATGGAGGTCTACAAGCCGGGCCCCGGCCGCGAGATCATCCTCAACCTGCCCGCCACCGTGGAGCGTTCGACCCCGTCCACGCACGCGGACCGCTTCGAGTGGATGCACCGCAACCTGTCGAACCGTGAGTACGTCTGCCTGTCCGTGCACCCGCACAACGACCGCGGCACGGCCGTCGCCGCCGCCGAGCTGGCGCTGATGGCCGGCGCCGACCGCATCGAGGGCTGCCTGTTCGGCCAGGGCGAGCGCACCGGCAACGTCGACCTGGTCACGCTGGGCATGAACCTGTTCTCGCAGGGTGTCGACCCGCAGATCGACTTCTCGGACATCGACGAGATCCGCCGCACCGCCGAGTACTGCAACCAGATGGAGGTCCACCCGCGCCACCCCTACGCGGGCGACCTGGTCTACACGTCCTTCTCCGGCTCCCACCAGGACGCCATCAAGAAGGGCTTCGAGGCGATGGACGCGCGGGCCGAGGCCGCCGGCAAGTCCGTCGACGACATCGAGTGGGCGGTCCCGTACCTGCCCATCGACCCGAAGGACGTCGGCCGCTCCTACGAGGCCGTCATCCGCGTCAACTCGCAGTCCGGCAAGGGCGGTATCGCGTACGTCCTGAAGAACGACCACAAGCTGGACCTGCCGCGCCGCATGCAGATCGAGTTCTCGAAGATCATCCAGGCGAAGACGGACGCCGAGGGCGGCGAGGTCACGCCGAAGGAGATCTGGTCGGTCTTCCAGGACGAGTACCTGCCCAACTCCGAGAACCCGTGGGGCCGCATCCAGGTCAAGGCCGGGCAGACCACGACCGACACGGACGGCGTCGACACGCTGACCGTCTCGGCCGACGTCGACGGCGAGGCCACCGTCCTGACCGGTACGGGCAACGGCCCGATCTCGGCGTTCTTCGACGCCCTGCAGGCCGTCGGTATCGACGCCCGCCTGCTGGACTATCAGGAGCACACGATGAGTGAGGGTGCCTCCGCGCAGGCCGCCTCGTACATCGAGTGCGCGATCGGCGACAAGGTCCTGTGGGGCATCGGGATCGACGCGAATACGACACGAGCGTCCCTGAAGGCCGTGGTCTCGGCGGTCAACCGCTCCGCACGCTGACCCAGGTCACCGGCACGTTCCCCGGCCCCGTCCGCCCTCGTGGCGGGCGGGGCCGCGTCGTATACCGGCCATGGTCCCGTACAAGGTGATGACGCCGTATCAACAATGTGGCTAACATCACGCCCAACCAGGCGATGTGGCCTGGGGGTCGACGGAGGTGTGCGACGTGCTGCCGATTTGGGGACGAACCGACCGTAACGGGCCTGCTGGTCAAGCTTCGCTTCCAGTGGCCCGCCCCCTGTCGCGCCTCATCGGCGTCCGCACCGCGTGGACCACCGTCGGCGACGGGGAGTTCTTCTGCCCCGGCTGTGGCGGTGACCGTAACTACCGTCGCCGCACGGGCCGTCGCCGCTTCGTGCTCCTCGGCATCCCGCTCGTCCCGCGCGGCGGCATCGGGCCCGTCGTCGAATGCGCGGCCTGCGAGGACCGGTTCGCCGCCGACGTCCTCGACCACCCCACCACGCACCGCTTCTCCGCGATGCTCCGCGACGCCGTCCACACCGTCGTCCTCGCGGTCCTCTCCGCGGGCGGCGTCTCCTCCCGTACGGCCCTGGAGACCGCTGTCGGGACGCTGCGCGGCGCCGGGTTCGACGACTGCACGGACGTCCGGCTCGCCGCGCTCGTCGAGGCGTTGCTCACCGACGCGGGCCGCGTCCCCGAACACTGCGGGCCCGGCGCCGGACTCGCCATCGAACTCCACGAGGCCCTCGACCCGCTCGCCCCGCACCTCGCCCCCGCCGGACGCGAGTCGATCCTCCTCCAGGGCGCGAGAATCGCGCTCGCCGACGGGCCCTACACGCCCGCCGAACGCGACGTCCTCAGCACCGCGGGCGCCGCCCTCACCATGTGCACGGACGAGGTGTCCCAGCTCCTGGAAGCGGCCCGCACCCCGTCGTGAACCATCACGGCGCGCTACGACAGCCCCGCCGCCGCCAGAAACTTCCCCACCTGCTCGACCTCCCCCGCCGACAGCGGAACCTGCGGAGCAGCCGTCACCGGGCAGTCGATCACGCCCCGCAGATGCAGGGCCGCCTTGAACGCCCCGAGGGCGGACGAACTCCCGCCCATCCGCGCCGGATCCCCCACCCGCACCATCCGGAACAGCGCGCACAGCCGCTCCTGCTCGACCCGCGCCCGCTCCCGGTCACCGGCCCGGCAGTACGCGTACAGCCGCGCGTACCCGGCCGGGTCGACGTTCCCGAGGCCCGGCACCACCCCGTCCGCGCCCATCGCGAGCGCCGAGTCCACAGTCAGCTCCGACCCGGTCAGGACGCTGAACCCCGTGATGTCGGCGCGGGAGCGTGCGCCGATGAGGACCTCGCGGAAGGCGCCCTCGTCACCGCTGGAGTCCTTCAGGCCGGCCAGCGTCCCGTCGGCGGCCAGGTCGAGGACGAGGTCCGCGCCCAGCTTGGAGTGCACCGACACCGGGAGGTCGTAGGCGAAGACGGGCAGGCCGCAGAGCTGGGCCAGGAGCCGGAAGTGGCGGGCGATCTCGGCCGGGTGGGTGCGCGTGTAGAAGGGCGCCGTGGCGACGATCCCGTCCGCGCCGGCCTCCGCCGCCGTACGGGCGTGGTCGAGGACGCGCAGGGTCGCCATGTCGATCGCCCCGGCCAGGACGGGCAGCTGACCGGCGACATGGCCCACGACGGTGTCGAGGACCACTTCGCGGTGCCCGTCGGGCAGGAAGGCCGCCTCGCTGGTGGAGCCGAGCACGAAGAGGCCGTCGACGCCACCCGCGACGAGGTGGTCGACAAGGCGTACGAGGGAAGCGACGTCCACCTCGTTGTCCGGGGTCAGGGGAGTGCAGACGGGCGGGACGACGCCGGTCAGCAGAGGGAAAGGCGCGGAGCGCGGCCGTGAAAGGGCGGAGGTGGGAGACAGGTGGGCGGGCAGAGTCATGAAACCTCCTGGACGAGTTCGTGCGTCGACTGGCCCTCGCGCACGGGATGGTGACAGCGGAATCGGTGCCCGTCACCGCTCGTTTCGAACCCCGGCATCGCCTCCGCGCAGGCCGCGTCGGCCTTCCAGCACCGCGTACGGAACGGGCAGCCGCTCGGCGGATGCGTCGCCGACGGCACCGGGCCGACCAGCGGAATCGGGTCGATCGGGTCGAGCAGCCCGGGTGTCGCCGAGAACAGCGCGCGGGTGTACGGGTGCCTGGCCCGGTCGAGCACGTCGTCGGACGGCGACTCCTCCACGATCCGGCCCAGATACATCGTGATCACGCGGTCGCTCATGCGCCGCACGGTCTGGATGTCGTGCGAGACGAACACGAGGGCGAGACCGAGGCGTTCCTTCAGGTCGAGCAGCAGATTCAGGATCTGCGCCCGCACCGACACGTCGAGCGCGCTCGTCGGCTCGTCCGCCACGACCAGGGCGGGTTCGAGCGCGAGGGCACGGGCGATCGCCACGCGCTGGCGCTGCCCGCCCGACAACTGCCCGGGCAGCGCTCCCGCGAGTGCGCCCGGCAGGCCGACCAGGGACATCAGCTCCGTTACGCGTTCCTCGCGCGCGGCGGGCGTGCCACGGCGGTGGACGTCGAGAGGGTCGCGCAGGATCTGGCGGACGGTCAGGCGCCGGTTCAGGGCGGTCGACGGATCCTGGAAGATCATGCCGACACCCTCGCCGACGGCCGCGCGCCGCTCGCCCGGCTTCATCGTCCACAGGTCGCGGCCGTCCACGACGACCGTGCCGGACGTCGGACGCTGCACCCCCACGAGGACCTTGGCGAGCGTCGACTTGCCGCAGCCGGACTCGCCGACCACGCCGACCGTCTCGCCGGGGGCCACGGACAGGTCGGCGCCGGTGAGGGCGTACACCCGGTCACGGGCGAACAGACCGCCGGAGCGGGCCCGGTGCACCACGTGGGCATCCCTCAACTCGACCACGGGATCCGTCACTTGAGAGCCTCGCTTCCCCGGGGAGCCGGAACCGTGGGCGGCGGCACCACCGCCGGATGGTGACAGGCCGACGCGTGCCGCCGGCCGCCGAGCAGATCGGGCGCCGTCGTCCGGCACACCTCGCTCGCCATCGGGCACCGGTCGGCGAACCGGCAGCCCGCCGGGAAGTCGGCCGGCGACGGCACGACGCCCCGGATCTGCGTCAGCCGGTCCGCCGCCGTCTCCAGCGAGAGGACCGAGCCGAGCAGCCCGCGCGTGTAGTGGTGGGTGGGCGCCTCGACGAGGTCCGCCGTCACGCCCGTCTCCACGATCTGCCCGCCGTACATCACGACCACCCGGTCCGTGACGTCGGCGACGAGCGCCAGGTCGTGCGAGACGAGGATCAGCGCGAAGCCCAGCTCCTCGCGCAGCCGCAGCAGCAACTCGATGACCTGCGCCTGCACGGTCACGTCGAGTGCGGTCGTCGGCTCGTCGGCGACGATCAGCTTCGGGCTGCGCGACAGAGCCATCGCGATCAGGACGCGCTGGCGCTGGCCGCCCGACAGCTCGTGCGGATAGCTGCGCAGGGTCCGCTCCGGGTCGAGGCCGACGAGGGAGAGCAGCTCGGCCGGGGTGCGCCGGCCACCTCGGCGTACGACCTGCTTGAGCTGGGAGCGCACGGTCATCGCCGGGTTCAGCGAGGACAGGGCGTCCTGGTAGATCATCGCCATGTCGTGCCCGAGGAGCCGGCGCCTGGCACCCATCGAGCGGCCGATCAGCTCCTGGCCGTCGAAGGTGACCCGGCCGCGGATCCGCGCGCCCTTGGGTTCGAGCCCCATCACCGTCAGTGCGGTCAGTGACTTGCCGCACCCCGACTCGCCGACCAGGCCGAGCACTTCACCGGGGCATACGTCGAAGGTGATGCCGTCGACGATGTCCACGCCGCCGTGCCGTGCGTCGAAGCCGATGGCGAGATCGGTGACCTGGAGGACGGGCTCGCCCTCGGGAAGGGGCCGGGCGCGGGACCTCAGCCGGGTGGCGGCCTCGGCGAGGCCGGGCAGTTCGAGGACGGTGCCGCTGCCGGGCTTCGGCGCTTCGAGGCGGTCCGCCTCCGCGCCGGACACGTCACGCGCGGCGGGCGCGGCCCACGCGTCGGAGACGCCCTCGGACAGGATGTTGAGCGCCAGCACCGTGAGCAGCATCAGCAGACCGGGAAAGACGGTCGCCCACCAGCCTCCGATGAGGACCATGTTCTTGCCGTCCGCGATGACACTGCCCCACGACGGGTCGGGCGGCCGGACCCCCGCCCCGATGAACGACAGGGACGCCTCGAAGACGATGGCCTCCGCGACCTGCACCGTGCAGAACACCAGGACCGGCGCCGCGCAGTTGACCGCGACGTGCCGCAGCACGATGTGCGGCGTCCGCGCCCCGATCACCCGCTCCGCCGTCACATAGTCCTCGCCGTACTGGTCGAGCACGTTGGCCCGTACGACCCGGGCGACCGGTGGAGTGAACAGGAACGCGATCGCGCAGATCAGTACGGGGATGCCGCCGCCGAACACGGCGACGAGGACCGCCGCGAGAGCGATCCCGGGGAACGCCATCACGACATCGAGGCAGCGCATCAGCGTCTCGTCGACCGCCTTGCGTGACGTCGCCGCGATCGCGCCGAGGACCGCGCCCACCACGAGCGCGAGCAGCGTCGCGCCGAGCCCGATGGCGAGCGACCAGCGGGCCCCGTACATCAGCCGGCTGAGGATGTCGCGGCCCAGGCTGTCCTGCCCCATCCAGTGGCTGCCCGAGGGATGCCCGGTGCCGTCGGTCTGCGTCTGCTGGTCGAGCGGGTCGTGGGGTGCGAGCAGCGGAGCGAACAGTGCCACGAGGACGACGACGCCGACGACGGCGACCGCGATCCGGGACAGGACGGGCAGCCGGCGCAGGGACCGCAGCCGGATGCCCGGCCGGGACAGCGCCTCGGCGAGCGCTTTTCGGGAGGTGACCATCTAGCTCTGCGCCCCCCTGAGCCTCGGGTTGACCATCAGATACAGGATGTCGATGGCGAGGTTCACGACGACGAACCCGACGGCCGTCGTCAGGACGACGCCCTGGACGACCGCCGGGTCCCCGTTCTTCACCGCGTCGATCATCAGCTTCCCCATCCCCGGCAGGGAGAAGATCGTCTCCGTGACGACCGCCCCGCCCAGCAGATAGCCGACCCGCAGTCCGAGCACGGTCAGCGGATTGATCAGGGCGTTGCGCAGCACGTTGCGCCCCACCACGACGACCGGCGGAAGACCGCTGCCGATCGCCGTACGGACGTAGTCCTTGTCCAGCTCCTCGACCACCGCCGTGCGCACGATGCGCGTCAGCTGCGCCGCGACCGGCAGGGACAGCGAGAGCGCCGGGAGTGTCATGCACTTGAGCCAGCCGGTGAAGGAGTCGGCCGGGTTGATGTAACCGCCGGTCGGGAACCAGCCCTGCCCGACCGCCAGATACTGGATCATCAGCAGCGCCAGCCAGAACCCGGGCGCCGCCACCCCCGTCAGGGACACCACGCGGATGATCTGGTCGAGGAGCCGGTCGCGGTGGATGGCCGCCGTGACACCCAGCACCAGGGACACGACGACCGCGACCGCGAGGCCGAGGAACGTCAGCTGCAGTGTCAGCGGCAGCGCGGTGGTCACCTGCTCGACCACCGGCTGCCGGGTCAGGGCGCTGACCCCCATGTCGCCCCGGACGAGATCGCCCACGAAGTGGAAGTAACGCACGGGCAGCGGATCGAGCAGCCCGTTGCGCTCCCGGAAGTCGTGCAGCTGCTGCGGCGTCGGATTGGCGCCCTGGAAGAACGCCGACGCCGGATCGCTGTCCGAGAACCGCATCACGAGAAAGACGAACAGGACGATGCCGAGCAGCAGCGGCACGAGCAGGACCAGGCGGCGGGCCAGAATTCTGGCGATCACGACCACGGGCACGAACTCCCTTGCGAGAAAGCCGCGTTACGCGGGCTTGGCCTTGAGCACGTTGATCCCGGGATAGGGCTGCGCCTGCACACCGGTGATCTTCTTGGGGTCCCAGGCCGTCATCAGCTCGTTGTGCACGACCGGGTAGAGCACGGCCTGCTCGGCGACGATGTCGATGTACTCCTGGATCATCGTCTTCTTCTTCGCCGGGTCCGGCTCGCGCGTCGCCTGGTCCATCAGCTTGAAGAGGTGCTTGGCGTCGGAGCTGCCCGCCCAGCGCGCGTAGCCCATCCACAGGTTCGAGGGGCCGTAGTTGTAATGCATGATCAGGTCGGCGTCGAGACCGAACTGGTTGGGGTTCGAGGCGGCCGCCACGATCTGGTAGTCCTTCTTCTGGTCCATCTTCGTGAAGACGGCCGTGGTCTCCTGCGGGTCGAGCGTCGTCTTCACGCCGATCGCGTCCCACGACGCCTTGATCGTCGGCAGACAGTCCATGATCCACGACACGTTGACGGACATCAGGGAGACCGAGAGTCCGCTGACCCCGGCGTCCTTGAGGAGCTTCTTCGCCTTCTCGGGGTCGTAGTCGTACACCGTCTTCGCCGGCCGGTGGTCGGGGTTGCCCTCGTTCAGGAACGAACTCGCGCCCTTCCCGTGCCCCTTGAGCGCCACCTCGATCATCTTCTGCTTGTCGATGGCGTAGTGCAGCGCCTGGCGCACCCGCACGTCGTCGAACGGCTTGTGCGCGGTGTTGAACATCAGGAAGAGGTTGTTCATCCCGGCCCCGCCCTCGACGGTGAGGCCGCCCTTCTTCAGCTGCGCGATGTTCGCGTACGGGATGTTGTCCGCGATCTGCGCGTCCGCGCTGCCACCGGAGATCTTCGCGACGCGGGGCGCCGCGTCCACGATGGTCAGCCAGTTCATCTTCTTGAACGACGCCTTGCGCGGCCCGTTGTAGTCCGGATACGCCTCGAAGGTGGTGTTCGTCTTCGGCTGGTGCGAGGTCTGCCGGTACGGGCCCGAGCCCACGGCTTTGCCCTTGGTCGCGTCGTCCCACGCGCCCGGCTTCGAGAACACGTGCTTCGGCATGATCTTGGCGAGGGTCAGCCGCGCGGCCCCGTCGGGGAACGGGAACTTGAGGACGAGCTCGACGGAGTCGTCGCCCGTCTTCCTGACCTCCTTGAGCCAGCTCTCGAAGAAGCCCTTGGCGAGCGACTGCGTGCCCGGGTCGAGGATCCGGTCGAAGACGAACACGACGTCGTCCGCCGTGACGGGCTTGCCGTCGTGCCACTTGGCGCCCGCGCGCAGGGTGAACTTCCATGAGGTGGTGGCCAGTTCGGCGTCCGTCGGCACCTTCGTGGCGAGCGCCGCGTACGGCTCGCGCGTGATCGGGTCGGTGTCGAGGAGCCCCTCGTAGATGTGCTGGTTACCGGCCATGGCGAAGGCCGACGCGGTCTGCGTCGGGTCCCAGCTTCCGTCGTTGCCGTACCCGATGACCGCGGTCAGCGAGGATCCGCCGCCCTTGTCGCCGCCCGTGTCGTTGGTGGACTTCGGCCCGGACGAACAGGCCGACAGAGAGGTGGAGATGGCAGCGGCCGCGCCGAGGGCGCCGGTGTACTTGAGGAAAGATCGGCGGCCGGTCGTCTCGTGGTCGCTCATGGTGCCTCCAGAGAGGGAGATGCGCGGGAGATCCAACGTCCTACGTCTTGGTAGCGACGTGACCATAAGAGCGCCGGGAGGGCCGGTCAAGAGATCGCGCAGAGAAGCCCGGAGGGAGCCCGGAGGGTGTCCGGAAGGCTCCGGGCGCCGGGCGGGAAGAAGTTTGGTCCCGACATGGGACGTGGGACGTCTGCTGCGCCTACGATGCCCCGCATGTCTGAGGAGCCCAGGAACCCGGCGATACGGCACCGCCGCGTCAGTCAGCAGGTCCAGCGCGCGGTCACCCAGCTGATCCTGGACAGAGGGCTGCATCCCGGCGAACTGCTGCCCACCGAGGCCGAGTTGATGGAATCACTCGGCGTCAGCAGAAACTCCGTACGCGAGTCCCTCAAGGCCCTCCAGGCACTCGACATCGTCGAGATCAGACACGGCTACGGCACCTACGTCGGCCAGGCCTCCCTCACCCCGCTCGCCGACGGCCTCACCTTCCGCACCCTGCTGCGCCCCGCCGCCGACGCGCACGCCCTCGCCGAGATCCTCCAGGTCCGCGAGATCCTCGAGGAAGGCCTGATCCGCAGGGTCGCCGCGGCACCGCTCCCGGCGGAGATCCTCGACCGGCTCGACGGCATCGTCGGCAGGATGGCAACGGCGGGCGAGGCCGACGTGCCCTTCGCCGACCTCGACCGGGACTTCCACGAGACCCTCTACCGCTCGCTGGGCAACGAGCTGATCCCGCAGCTCCTCGGCGCGTTCTGGAACGTCTTCGACCGCGTCGCCGGCGCGCGCTCCTGGTCCAGCGACCCCGCCCCCGACGTCACCGTCAGCCGCCACCGCGACATCGTCACGGCCCTGCGCGCCCAGGACGCCGTCGGCGCGCAGCGGGCCATGGCGCACCACTTCCGGGGCATAGAGGCGCGCGCGGAACAGGAGACGAGAGGCGTCGAGTGAGTGCGCTGGATATCTGTGGAGTTACGCGCGCACATTCATCCGGCTTCGCACAGTATCGAGCATCCCTGTTTGCGAATTTAGTGTTCGAATTTTCCCTCGCCGCATAGAACCCAGAGGTCCTTCGCAGTCTATTTGGCGCGCGCCGCTCCCTGGGTGGGAAGCGTGAAATTCGACGGCGGCGGGGAGCCACCTGACGTGGGCGGAACGGCGGCTCGGGCACACGATCGGGGGTGCGGGAAGAGCTGGGCGAATACCCGCACCGGAGATCGGGAATTGCCTCTCGCGTCACCCCGCTGACGATTCAGCGCCGCGTCCCGTGTCTGCGCGTGGAATGGGGCCGTTGTTTCGGTTGACGCTGCCGCCCGCCGGGAAACGCACGGAACGTATGGACAGGAGCCAACGCCGATGAAGCCGCCAATCGGTTCTTACGCCGTCGACATCAGCACCGGACAGGTGGGCCGGGTCATGGGGCACGAGGGTCCGTACGTACAGCTCCGGCCCTTCGGAGGCGGCCGCGAATGGGACTGCGCCCCGGACACCGTGCGGGTGGCGACGACTTCCGAGCGGCTGCGGGCGGCCACCGCCTATGCGAATGCCAGGAGCCGCGGCGAGGTCCCCTGACCCCACCCGCGTCGGCGTAGGCGAGAAGAGGTCCCCTGACCCCACCCTTTCGGCGTAGGCGAGAATAGGGGCCATGAGCCTGTTCCGTGACGACGGCATCGTGCTGCGCACCCAGAAGCTGGGTGAAGCGGACCGCATCATGCTGTTGTCTCCCGGGGGACGACCCCCGTACCCCCAGCCGGAGACCCGCGGCGGTGCGCGATGAGTCTCTTCCGTGACGACGGCATCGTGCTGCGCACCCAGAAGCTCGGTGAAGCGGACCGCATCATCACGTTGCTCACTCGCAATCACGGGCGCGTGCGCGCCGTGGCACGTGGTGTGCGGCGGACCAAGTCCAAGTTCGGGGCGCGGCTCGAACCCTTCTCGCACGTCGACGTGCAGTTCTTCGCGCGCGGCAGCGAACTGATCGGGCGCGGGCTGCCCCTGTGCACCCAGAGCGAGACCATCGCCCCCTACGGCGGCGGCATCGTCAGCGACTACGCCCGCTACACCGCCGGCACGGCCATGCTGGAGACCGCGGAGCGCTTCACCGACCACGAGGGCGAGCCGGCCGTCCAGCAGTACCTCCTCCTGGTCGGCGGACTGCGCACCCTCTCCAGGGGCGAACACGAACCCCATCTCGTCCTCGACGCCTTCCTGTTGCGCTCCCTCGCCGTGAACGGCTACGCCCCGAGTTTCGGCGACTGCGCGAAGTGCGGCCTCCCGGGCCCCAACCGGTTCTTCTCCGTCGGCGCGGGCGGCTCGGTTTGCGTCGACTGCCGTGTACCGGGCAGCGTCGTACCCTCACCGCAGGCCCTCACCCTCCTCGGCGCGCTGCTGACCGGCGACTGGGAGACGGCGGACGCGTGCGAGGCACGCTTCGTGAGAGAGGGCAGCGGACTGGTGTCGGCGTATCTCCACTGGCACCTGGAGCGCGGACTGCGCTCGCTGCGTTACGTAGAGAAAAGCTAGAACTGAGCAAAAAGCTAGAACTGAGCTAGGGGAGAGCCCACATGGCACGTCGCGGAATCCTCGGACGGTCCCGCCGTGAGTACAAGACGCCCGAACCGCACCCGACGGGCGCGCGGCCGCCGAAGATCCCCGGCGAGCTGGTGCCGGAGCACGTCGCCATCGTGATGGACGGCAACGGCCGGTGGGCGAAGGAGCGCGGGCTGCCGCGCACCGAGGGCCACAAGGTCGGCGCCGAGCGCGTCATGGACGTGCTCCAGGGCGCGATCGAGATGGGCGTCGGCGCGATCTCGCTCTACGCCTTCTCCACGGAGAACTGGAAGCGCTCACCCGACGAGGTCCGCTTCCTCATGAACTTCAACCGCGACTTCATCCGCAAGACCCGCGACCAGCTCGACGAGCTGGGCGTACGGGTGCGCTGGGTGGGCCGCATGCCCAAGCTGTGGAAGTCGGTCGCCCAGGAGCTGGAGATCTCCCAGGAGCAGACCAAGGGCAACGACAAGCTGACCCTGTACTTCTGCATGAACTACGGCGGCCGCGCCGAGATCGCCGACGCCGCGCAGGCCATCGCCGAGGACGTGAAGGCCGGCCGCCTCGACCCGTCGAAGGTGAGCGAGAAGACCTTCGCGAAGTACCTCTACTACCCGGACATGCCGGACGTCGACCTCTTCCTGCGCCCCAGCGGCGAGCAGCGCACCTCCAACTACCTGCTGTGGCAGAGCGCTTACGCCGAAATGGTCTTCCAGGACGTCCTGTGGCCCGACTTCGACCGCCGCGACCTGTGGCGCGCCTGCCTCGAGTACGCCTCCCGGGACCGCCGCTTCGGCGGCGCCATCCCGAACGAGGAACAGATCGCCAACAGCTGATCAGACGCCTGTGGGGGGTACCCGGAAGTACCCCCCACACGCACAGCACACGGAAGAGACGGCGGCTCAGCTCTCCGCGGCAGCGTCCGCGGCGCCCGCGCACTCCGCGCACGTACCGAAGATCTCCACCGTGTGCGCCACGTTCACATACCCGTGCTCCGCGGCGATCGCCTCGGCCCACTTCTCCACGGCCGGGCCCTCGACCTCGACCGCCTTGCCGCACACCCGGCACACCAGGTGATGGTGGTGCTCGCCGCTGGAGCAGCGCCGGTAGACGGCCTCGCCGTCCGAGGTGCGCAGGACATCGACCTCGCCCGCGTCGGCGAGGGACTGCAGGGTGCGGTAGACGGTCGTGAGACCCACCGAGTCACCCTTGTGCTTGAGGACGTCGTGGAGGTCCTGGGCACTGCGGAACTCGTCCACCTCGTCGAGCGCCGCCGCCACGGCCGCACGCTGGCGGGTCGACCTGCCTCGAACCGGGGCTCCCACTGTTGCCTCCTCGGATTTGCTGCCGGCGGCCCATTGTGCCAGGCCGCGGGGTGCCCGGGTCAGACCTCGGCCCCGGCCTGACCGGGGATCCGGCCTGGAATCGCGCACTCCGCCGGGTCACCGGCCGCGCTCGCCGCAGCCCGCGCCCTGCGCCTGGCCAGCGGCGCGGCGACCAGGCTGAAGACGATGAACGCGGCGATGGCCAGCAGCACGATCGTCGCGCCGGGCGGGATCTCGACGTAGTAGTTGGTGATGGTGCCGCCCAGCGTCGTGGTGACGCCGATGGCCACGGCGATCGCGAACGTCGCCGCGAAGCTCCGCGTGAGCTGCTGCGCGGCCGCCACCGGGACGACCATCAGCGCGGACACCAGGAGCAGGCCCACGACCCGCATGGCGACGGTGACGGTGGCCGCCGCGGTCACCGCGACGAGCAGGTTCAGGACGCGCACCGGCAGGCCGGTGACCCGGGCGAACTCCTCGTCCTGGCTGACCGCGAACAGCTGCCTGCGCAGACCGATCGTGACCAGGGCGACGAACCCGGCGAGGACGCAGATCGACACGAGGTCGCTCTGCGAGACGGTCGACAGCGAGCCGAAGAGATAGCTCTGCAGGTTCGCCGTCGAGCCGCCGGGGGCGAGGTTGATCAGCATCACGCCGCCCGCCATACCCCCGTAGAAGAGCATCGCGAGCGCGATGTCGCCGCGCGTCTTCCCGTACCAGCGGATCAGCTCCATGATCACCACGCCGACCACGGAGACGGCCATCGCCATCCACACGGGCGAGGTGGAGAGCAGGAAGCCGAGGCCGACGCCCGTCATCGCGACATGGCCGATGCCGTCGCCCATCAGGGCCTGCCGGCGCTGGACGAGATAGATGCCGATCGCGGGGGCGGTGATGCCGACCAGGACCGCGGCGATCAGGGCCCGCTGCATGAAGGCGGAGTCGAGGAATTCCATGTCAGCTCAGCAGTCCTGTGCGTACGGGGGTGAGATCCGAGGTGTGCGGGTGGACGTGGTCGTGGCCCGGCAGCGCGTGCTGGCCCACCGCCTCCGGCGGCGGCCCGTCGTGCAGGACGCAGCCGTCACGCAGCACGACCGCACGGTCGATCAGCGGCTCCAGAGGGCCCAGCTCGTGCAGGACGAGCAGTACGGAGGCACCGGCCGCGACCTGCGCCCGCAGCGTCCGAGCCAGAATCTCCTGGCTCGCCAGGTCGACGCCCGCCATCGGCTCGTCCATGATCAGCAGCTCGGGCTCGGAGGCCAGCGCCCGCGCGATCAGCACGCGCTGGTGCTGGCCGCCGGAGAGCGCGTCCACCGAGTCCTTGGCGCGGTCGGCCATCCCGACCAGCTCCAGCGCCCGGCGCACCGCCTCACGGTCCGCCTTGCGCAGCAGCCCGAACCGGGCCCGCGACAGCCGCCCCGAGGACACGACCTCGGTGACCGTGGCGGGCACGCCGCCCGCGGCGGTCGTGCGCTGAGGCACGTACCCGACCCGCGCCCAGTCCCGGAACCGCCGCCGCGGCGTACCGAAGATCTCGACCTCGCCGCCGCTGACGGGCACCTGACCGATCACCGTGCGAACGGCCGTCGACTTGCCCGAACCGTTGGCGCCGAGCAGGGCCACGACCTCACCGCGACGCACGGTCAGATCGATGCCGCGCAGCACCGGACGCGAGCCGAGCTCGGCCGTCACGCTGCGCAGGGCTATGACGGGCTCGCCGGCCTTCACCGCTGCGTCCATACCGCTGTCCTCCGTGGTCACTTGGCGCCGAGCGCCTTCTGCAGGGCCTTCAGATTCGAATCCATCACCTGGATGTAGTCGTCGCCCTTGGAGTTGTCCGTGATGCCTTCGAGCGGGTCGAGCACATCGGTCTTGAGGTGCGCGTCGCCCGCGAGGGTCTTCGCCGTCCTGTCGCTGACGAGCGTCTCGTAGAAGACCGTGGTCACCCCGTCGGCCCTCGCCATGTTCTGGAGGTCCTTCACGCGGGCCGCGCTGGGCTCGCTCTCCGGGTCGAGGCCGCTGATGGCCTCCTCGGTGAGCCCGTACCGCTCCGCCAGATAGCCGAAGGCCGCATGGGTCGTGATGAACACCTTCGAGTCGGTGTTCTTCAGCCCGTCCTCGAACCGCGTGTCCAGCCCGCCGAGCTTGCCGACGAGCGCCGCGGTGTTCTTCTTGTACGCCGCCGCGTGATCCGGGTCGGCCTTCTCGAAGGCCTTGCCCACACCCTCGGCGACCTCGGCGTACTTCACAGGGTCCAGCCAGATGTGCGGATCCCGGCCGCCTTCGCCGCCGTGCTCGTGGTCGTGCTCCTCGGCGTGTCCGCCGACCTCGGTGCCGTGCTTCTCCAGATGCGTCAGGGAGGCGGCATCGACCTTGGTCTTGATCCCGGACTGCTGGATCGCGTCGTCGACCGCCGGCTGGAGGCCCTTGATGTAGAGGGCGACACCCGCGTCCTGGAGGTCCGCGGTCTGCTTGGCGCTGATCTCCAGGTCGTGCGGCTCCTGGCCGGGCTTGGTCAGGTTGGTGACGGCGACATGGTCCCCGCCGATCTGCTCCGCCAGGTACTGCATCGGATAGAACGACGCCACCACCTCGAGCTTGCCGTCACTGTTCCTGCCGTCACCCGAGGAGGCGGAGCAGGCCGACAGGGCCGTGAGGCCGAGCACGGTGACGGAGGCGACGGCGGCGGTGGGTATGAGGCGGCGTACGTTCATGACACTCATTTTCAACAAATCTGGAAACGATTGTCAACAAGCTGTCTCCGTGATCACACCGAAACGGGCATCCCACCCCAGCCCGGGCTACGGACCCCCAACCGATTTGATCCGGAGCCCCAGGCCGCCGGTAACCTGAAGCATTCGCATTCGCTCTGAAGCAGCAATCGCTTCGTCGTCGTCGTAATGAAGAGAGCACCGTGGCCGCCGACAAGATCGACACCATCGTCAGCCTCAGCAAGCGCCGTGGCTTCGTCTACCCGTGCAGCGAGATCTACGGCGGCCAGCGCGCCGCCTGGGACTACGGGCCGCTGGGCGTCGAGCTGAAGGAAAACCTCAAGCGCCAGTGGTGGCGCTACATGGTCACCTCGCGCGAGGACGTCGTCGGTATCGACTCGTCCGTGATCCTGGCGACCGAGGTCTGGCAGGCCTCCGGCCACGTCGCCACGTTCACCGACCCGCTCACCGAGTGCACCTCCTGCCACAAGCGGTTCCGCGCGGACCACCTGGAGGAGGCGTACGAGGCCAAGCACGGCAAGCAGCCGGAGAACGGCCTCACCGACCTGAACTGCCCCAACTGCGGCAACAAGGGCACCTTCACCGAGCCCAAGCAGTTCTCGGGCCTGCTCTCCACGCACCTCGGCCCCACGCAGGACAGCGGCTCCGTCGCCTACCTGCGCCCCGAGACCGCCCAGGGCATCTTCACCAACTTCGCCAGCGTCCAGCAGACCTCGCGCCGCAAGCCGCCGTTCGGCATCGCCCAGATGGGCAAGAGCTTCCGCAACGAGATCACGCCCGGCAACTTCATCTTCCGCACCCGCGAGTTCGAGCAGATGGAGATGGAATTCTTCGTCAAGCCGGGCGAGGACGAGAAGTGGCAGGAGTACTGGATGGAGCAGCGCTGGAACTGGTACACCGGCCTCGGCATGCGCGAGGAGAACATGCGCTGGTTCGAGCACCCGGCGGAGAAGCTCTCCCACTACTCCAAGCGCACCGCTGACATCGAGTACCGCTTCCGCTTCGGCGGAAACGAGTGGGGCGAGCTCGAGGGCGTCGCCAACCGCACGGACTACGACCTCTCCGCGCACTCCAAGGCCTCCGGCCAGGACCTCTCCTACTTCGACCAGGAGGCCGGCGAGCGCTACACCCCGTACGTCATCGAGCCCGCCGCCGGTGTCGGCCGCTCGATGCTCGCCTTCATGCTCGATGCCTACGTCGAGGACGAGGCGCCCAACGCCAAGGGCAAGATGGAGAAGCGCACCGTCATGCGCTTCGACCACCGCCTCGCCCCGGTCAAGGTCGCGGTCCTCCCGCTGTCCCGCAACCCGGAGCTGTCCCCGAAGGCCAAGGGACTCGCCACCGCGCTGCGCCAGAACTGGAACATCGACTTCGACGACGCGGGCGCCATCGGCCGCCGCTACCGCCGTCAGGACGAGATCGGTACGCCGTACTGCGTCACCGTCGACTTCGACACCCTCGACGACAACGCCGTCACGGTCCGCGAGCGCGACACCATGAAGCAGGAGCGCGTCTCGCTCGACCAGATCGAGGGCTACCTGGCGACGCGCCTCGTCGGCTGCTGAACCCAGGTCTGAAGCCTGGCCTGAACCCAGGCCTGGACCCCTAAGGGGTCCCGCACCACAGAAGCGGCCCGGGAGCGTGCACATCGCGCTCCCGGGCCGCTTCCGTCGTTCCCGGGCGGCGCGACGCCGGCGAGACACACAACGCACCACGAAAACCCCCCTGTTGATATTGCTCTTGCTGCACACTCCTTGCGGAACGCGCGCCCACAGGGGCCGCGGAGGAGGCGTCATGCTGCCGAACACCACCACGAGCAAGGTCAGTCGCTGGGACCAGCACGGCCGGGAGCACACGGTGCGGGTACAGCGCTCGGGGCCGCGCCGCACCATCAGATGCGACACCTGCGGCTGGCGAAAACCCGCCCAGTTCCTGCCCTGGCTCAAGGCCGAGGAGCACCTCGCCCAGGAGCACCAGGCGACCGTGGACCCCTCGGCCCAGGGGCCTCAGTAGGACCGAATTGACACGGGGCCGGGAGATCTCTAGAGTCCTCCGAGTTGTCACCCGGCCAGTCGGCCCCGTGGCAGCACCTCCGCCGCTCAAGCGGCACCCAAACAAGCAGCACGATCTCCCACCGGGAGTGAATTCGGCACGCCCGAATTCAATTCACGGTGGACTCGGTGGCCCGATTAGGAGCCGCCGGGGGAATCCGCTAAAGTTTGGGACGTCGGAACGGCCCAACAGCCGGGAAGACGAACCCGCTGACTGGGAATCAGGCCCGAAAGGATCTGATAGAGTCGGAGCCGCCGGAAAGGGAAACGCGGAAAGCCGAAAGGCTGGAGCAGAAGCCTGAAAGGCACCGAGGAAATCGGATCGGAAAGATCTGATAGAGTCGGAAACGCAAGACCGAAGGGAAACTGCCCGGAGGAAAGCCTGAGAGAGTCTCTCGGGTGAGTACAAAGGAAGCGTCCGTTCCTTGAGAACTCAACAGCGTGCCAAAAGTCAACGCCAGATTGACAACCCCGGCCCACCTTTGGTGGGTTGGAGGTTCCTTTGAAAAAGTCCTCACTCCCACACCGGGGTGAGGCGCACTAGCGAGGACGCAGTGAATCGTGGGGATTATTCCTCCCGACGGTTCCGCTCTCGTGGTGTTCACCGGGATATCCCGGAAACATTCACGGAGAGTTTGATCCTGGCTCAGGACGAACGCTGGCGGCGTGCTTAACACATGCAAGTCGAACGATGAAGCCCTTCGGGGTGGATT
>NZ_JBIVFF010000005.1:0-48290 GCF_044748025.1 Streptomyces sp. NPDC090032
GGCGGTTTTGGTTTTTTTTTGGTTTTTTTCCAACCGTTCCCCCCCCCCCCACCCCCCCCCCCCCCCGGGGCGCCCCCGGCCGGGGGGGGGGGGGGCCCCCCCCCCCGCCCCCCCCCCCCCCCGCCCGTTGAGCTTGCGGCCGTCCCTGACCAGGTGAAACCCGGGGTCAGGAAACCACCGCCGGATCCGCCGGCTGCTTCGGTACGTGGTCGGAGTTGTCGTCGTCGTCGCCGACCGTGATGCCGCGCCTCTTGGAGACATAAACGGAACCGACGATCACGGCGATCGACACCACGGCGATCCCGATCCGTACGCCCACGCTCGCGTCCGCCCCGTAGCTGAACTTGACGACCGCGGGCGCGATGAGGAGCGCCACCAGGTTCATCACCTTCAGAAGCGGGTTGATCGCGGGCCCGGCCGTGTCCTTGAACGGGTCTCCGACCGTGTCGCCGATGACGGTCGCGGCATGGGCCTCGCTGCCCTTGCCGCCGTGGTGCCCGTCCTCGACGAGTTTCTTCGCGTTGTCCCACGCGCCACCGGAGTTGGCGAGGAAGACCGCCATCAGGGTTCCGGTGCCGATCGCGCCGGCGAGGAACGCCCCGAGGGGCCCGACACCGAGCGTGAACCCGATCGCGATGGGCGCGAGAACGGCGAGCAGACCCGGCGTGGCCAACTCCCGCAGCGCGTCCTTCGTACAGATGTCGACGACGCGCCCGTACTCCGGCTTCTCCGTGTAGTCCATGATCCCGGGGTGCTCGCGGAACTGCCGCCGCACCTCGTAGACCACGGCGCCCGCGGACCGCGACACCGCGTTGATCGCGAGTCCGGAGAAGAGGAAGACGACCGCCGCGCCGGCGATCAGGCCCACCAGGTTGTTGGGCTGCGAGATGTCCATCACGAGGTTCATCGGGCCGCTGTCGCCGACCTTCTCGCCGACATCCTTGGCGGCGGAGACGATCGCGTCCCTATAGGACCCGAAGAGCGCCGAGGCCGCGAGTACGGCCGTGGCGATGGCGATTCCCTTGGTGATGGCCTTGGTCGTGTTGCCCACGGCGTCCAGGTCGGTGAGGACCTGCGCGCCCGATCCCGTCACGTCGCCGGACATCTCGGCGATGCCCTGCGCGTTGTCGGAGACGGGCCCGAAGGTGTCCATGGCGACGATGACGCCGACCGTGGTCAGCAGGCCGGTGCCCGCGAGGGCGACCGCGAACAGCGCCAGCATGATCGACGTGCCGCCGAGCAGAAACGCTCCGTACACACCGAGGCCGATCAACAGGCCGGTGTAGACGGCCGATTCGAGGCCGACGGAGATTCCGGCGAGCACGACGGTCGCGGGTCCGGTGAGCGACGACTTGCCGATGTCGCGCACCGGGCGCCGGCTGGTCTCGGTGAAGTAGCCCGTCAGCTGCTGGATCAGCGCGGCGAGCACGATGCCGATGGCTACGGCGACGAGGGCGAGGATCCGCGGATCGCCGTCCTTCACCTTGATCGCCGCGTCGGTGATGCCGTTGAGCTCGGCATACGTGGCCGGCAGATAGGTGTAGACCGCTACGGCCACCAGGGCGAGCGAGATGACCGCGGAGATGAAGAACCCGCGGTTGATGGCACTCATCCCGCTGCGGTCGGACCGGCGCGGCGCCACGGCGAAAATCCCGATCATCGCCGTCACTACGCCGATCGCGGGAACGATCAGCGGAAAGGCGAGCCCGGAGTCGCCGAAGGCCACCTTGCCGAGGATCAGCGCGGCGACCAGCGTGACGGCGTACGACTCGAACAGGTCGGCGGCCATACCGGCACAGTCGCCGACGTTGTCGCCCACGTTGTCGGCGATGGTCGCGGCATTACGCGGATCATCCTCCGGAATGCCCTGTTCGACCTTGCCGACCAGGTCGGCGCCGACGTCGGCGGCCTTGGTGAAGATGCCGCCTCCGACACGCATGAACATCGCGATGAGCGCCGCGCCGAGGCCAAATCCTTCGAGGACCTTGGGCGCGTCGGCCGCGTAGACCAGCACGACACAGGAGGCGCCGAGCAGACCCAGCCCCACCGTGAACATGCCGACTACGCCGCCCGTGCGAAAAGCGATCTTCATCGCCTTGTGCGAGACAGCGGTGAGATCCTTTTCCGGCTCGCCTTCCGCCGGGGTGGCTTCCCTGGCGGCGGCGGCGACGCGCACATTGCTGCGCACCGCGAGCCACATTCCGATGTATCCGGTGGTCGCCGAGAACACGGCGCCGATCAGGAAGAAGATCGAACGCCCGGCTCGCTGATTCCAATCGTCCGCGGGCAGCAGCATGAGCAGGAAGAACACCACCACGGCGAATACCGCGAGGGTCCGCAGCTGCCGCCCGAGATAGGCATTCGCGCCTTCCTGGACCGCTGCCGCGATCTTCTTCATGCTGTCGGTGCCCTCGCCTGCCGCCAGTACCTGGCGTACGAGCACTGCGGCCACCACGAGGGCGGCGAGCGCGACGATGCCGATCACCATGACGATGAGCCGGTTGTCGTCGGTCAGGACCGCGGCTGCGAAGGTTGAGGGGTGGTCAAACGCTTGAGGGGTAGAAAGCCCCGCCATTCGTCCTCCTTGACGCTTGGGCTGAGCTCAAGATGTGGACGGATTGTAGGGAGCGGCGCCTGATCAAAACAGTGCGCGAGAAACGGAATTTGCCATCCGTTACTACCCGGCAAATGATCGTCCAACACGATGGGCGCATAAGAAGCGGTAATGCCCTGAAAGCATTGAGGCGTGATCCAATTATGATCGACGATCTAGGAAACGCAAAAGGGCCCTGCTCACCGGGGTGAGTGCAGGGCCTCGAACCAGAAACGATCACATGGGGGCGCCGCCGGGCGGGGCCACGGGCGGGTGGTTCAGGGGGCGTTGTGTGGACGCCGGGTGGACCGCGTCAGGACGGAAGAGCCGCCGACGTGGTCGGCCAAGTCATCCGAATGAGTCCACCGGACTCGTCCGCGGTGACCTCCACATCGTCGACGAGGCCACTGATGACGGCGAGACCCATGTCGTCCTCGCCCTCCGCGTCCAGATCGTCCGACCCGCCGGGCGCGTCGGACGACTGTTCGCCGGGAACGCTCCGCGAAGCCTCGTCCCCGACCTCGATGGAGAACTGCTTCTCCTCCTCGGTGAGAAGGACCCGAACGGGTGCAGCGATACCGCCACTGCGGTGAAGGCCGACGGCGCGGCTGCAGGCCTCGCCGACGGCGAGCCTGACCTCGTCGAGCACGGCCTCGTCCACTCCGGCCCTGCGCGCCACCGCGGCCGCCACCAGACGGGCGGTTCTGACGTGCTCGGGCTGCGCGCTGAATCGGAGTTCGACGGTGGCCATGCATCCCCCTCGGATGTACGGGCGTGCTCGGAAGGGACCGGGCCATCGGCCCGGCCCCCACTTCCGCTCAGCCACCGGCCTGTGGGCCGGTGACCGATCAGTCGGTAGCCGCTACGGCTTCCTCGACCGAGGTGTGGATGGGGAACACCTTGGTCAGGCCGGTGATACGGAAGATCTTGAGAATGCGCTCCTGGTTGCAGACCAGTCGCAGCGAGCCCTCATGGGCCCGCACTCGCTTCAGACCGCCCACCAGTACGCCGAGCCCGGTGGAGTCGAGGAAATCGACTCCCTCCATGTCGACGACAAGGTGGAAACTGCCGTCGTTCACCAGCTCGACCAGCTGCTCACGCAGCTTGGGCGCGGTATATACATCGATTTCGCCACCGACCTCGACGACCGTACGATCGCCGACGGTACGGGTCGACAGGGACAGGTCCACGGATCCTCCAGCACCTTGCTATCGAGCGGTCGTCCCTCGGGACACCTCGGCAGAGCCCCCGGGACGGATCGCCAGCCGCGATGGCATTCAATCACTTACCGGCAGGCGTGCACGACGCCTTAGGAGCATTGTCCGTCACGCCAGTGACACACTCGGTGCCGATGGCCAAGAATCACCGTCGCGGACAACCCTCGGCGGACACCGCTTCCCGCCCCTCTCCAGGGGCGATTCTCGACCGGCTCGTCTCGGGTCCGGGCCGGGCTTCGCGCATCACTCATACGGAGCACTTGCCCCCGCGACCGGGTCGTCATGCCGTATGGCCCGACCGCATCCGATCCGAGGTCATCGCCGCCGTACAGTCGGCCGGAATCGAGCACCCCTGGGCCCACCAGGCACTCGCGGCCGAGCACGCGATGGACGGCGAGTCGGTCGTCGTCTCCACCGGAACGGCCTCCGGAAAGTCCCTCGCGTACCTCGTCCCGGTCCTCTCCCGGCTCCTCGACGGCTCCGAGGCGCCGAACGGCCGCGGCGCCACCGCGCTCTACCTCGCGCCGACGAAAGCGCTCGCCGCGGACCAGTGCCGATCGGTGAAGGAACTTTCACAACCGCTCGGCACGGCGATCCGCCCGGCGGTCTACGACGGCGACACCCCCGTCGAGGAACGCGAGTGGGTGCGGCAGTACGCCAACTACGTCCTGACCAACCCCGACATGCTGCACCGCGGGATATTGCCCTCACACCCCCGCTGGTCCTCCTTCCTCAAGTCGCTCAAGTACGTCGTCATCGACGAGTGCCACACCTACCGCGGTGTCTTCGGGTCCCACGTCGCCCAGGTACTGCGCCGGCTACGCCGCCTGTGCGCCCGCTACGGCTCGGAACCCGTGTTCCTCCTGGCGTCCGCCACCGCCGCCGACCCGGCCGTCGCCGCCGAGCGTCTGACGGGCCTCCCCGTCCTCGAGATCGCCGACGACGCCTCGCCCCGCGGAGAGCTCGTCTTCGCCCTCTGGGAACCCCCTCTCACCGAGCTCCACGGCGAGAAGGGCGCGCCCGTCCGCCGCACCGCAACCGCCGAGACGGCGGACCTGCTGACCGACCTGACCGTGCAGGGCGTCCACTCCGTCGCCTTCGTACGCTCCCGGCGCGGCGCCGAGCTGATCTCGGTGATCGCCCAGGAACGCCTCGCCGAGATCGACCGCTCCCTCGCCCGCCGCGTCGCCGCTTACCGCGGCGGCTACCTGCCCGAGGAACGCCGCGCCCTCGAACGCGCCCTGCACTCCGGCGAACTCCTCGGCCTCGCCGCCACCACCGCCCTCGAACTCGGCATCGACGTCTCGGGGTTGGACGCCGTCGTCATCGCCGGGTATCCGGGCACCCGGGCGTCACTGTGGCAGCAGGCGGGCCGCGCGGGACGGTCCGGGCAGGGCGCGCTCGCCGTCCTCGTCGCCCGCGACGACCCACTGGACACCTACCTCGTCCACCACCCCGAAGCCCTCTTCGACCAGCCGGTGGAGTCCACGGTCCTGGACCCTGACAACCCGTACGTCCTCGCCCCCCATCTGTGCGCGGCCGCCGCCGAACTCCCCCTCACCGACGACGACTTGCCTCTGTTCGGCCCGACGACCGCCGAGCTGCTCCCTCAGCTGGAGGACGCGAAGCTGCTGCGCCGTCGCACCAAGGCCTGGCACTGGACCCGCCGCGAACGCGCCGCCGATCTGACGGACATCCGCGGCGACGGCGGCAGCCCCGTACAGATCGTCGAGGCGGGCACGGGACGCCTCCTGGGCACCGTGGACGCCGGCTCGGCGCACACAACCGTCCACGACGGCGCGGTCCACCTCCACCAGGGCCGCACCTACCTCGTGAAGCACCTGGACCTGGAGGACTCGGTCGCCCTCGTCGAGGAGGCCAACCCGACCTACTCGACGACCGCCCGCGACACCACGGCCATCTCCGTACTGGAGACGGACGTCGAAGTCCCTTGGGGCGACGGCAGGTTGTGCTACGGCTCCGTCGAAGTCACCAACCAGGTCGTCTCCTTCCTGCGTCGTCGCCTCATCACCGGCGAAGTCCTAGGAGAGACCAAACTCGACCTCCCTCCGCGCACCCTCCGCACCCGCGCCGTGTGGTGGACGGTGACGGAGGACCAACTCGACGCGGCCCGTGTGAACCCGGAGATCCTCGGCGGCGCGCTGCACGCCGCCGAGCACGCCTCCATCGGCATGCTGCCGCTCTTCGCCACCTGCGACCGCTGGGACATCGGCGGCGTCTCCATCCCCCTCCACCCGGACACCCTGCTGCCCACGGTCTTCGTGTACGACGGCCATCCTGGCGGGGCGGGATTCGCGGAACGGGCGTTCCACACGGCCCGCGAGTGGCTCACGGCCACCCTCGAAGCGATCGCGTCCTGCGAGTGCGAGGCGGGCTGCCCGTCCTGCATCCAGTCCCCCAAGTGCGGCAACGGCAACGACCCTCTCCACAAGCGTGGCGCGGTACGGCTGCTGAAGGTCCTGCTCAAGGACGCACCACCGGGTGCGACTCCGACGGCTCCTGCGGCCCCGACACCGGCCTCGACGGCTACGGCGGCGTCTCCGCCTGAGCCCTCGTCCGAGGGCCGCCCGACACCGCAGGATCAGGAACCCAGCCAGACGGCTGACTGACCGGCCCCGTGCAGCCCCTCACCCGGGATCAGCGGGGCCGGCCGGATCGGCAGGCGCCGGGTCGACCAGAACCCCGGAGCCGGGCTGATCGGCAGGACCTGTGAGGTCGGGCTGGGCCCAGGAACTTGCCGGATCGGCAGGACCTGTTGGGTCGACCAGGACCCCGGAGCCGGCCGGACCGACAGAACCTGTGAGGTCTGCTGGGGGGACCTCAGGTCCGGCTGGATCGGCACCAGCCGGGTCGGTCGGGACCTCAGGCGCTACCGGCCCCGCAGGGCCCGCCCGGGCCCTGACCTCCGTGGTCAGCGGCGCCGCACCGGCCGCCGCGGTGACATCCGAGACCTCTCCGTACACCGCGCAGCGCACGAGCCGCGTGCCCTGTGCGGCCGCCACCCGGCCCGCGTGGGCGCAGGCCTCCTTCCGGCCCTCCATCCAGTGATCGGCGGCCGCGAGAGCGGCCAAGTCGGCGGCCCCGCCTGCCCGGTGACGTACTACGACGGCCTGCCCCATGGTCAGTACGCATCCGAAGACCAGTCCGAGCGCGGCCATCGCCATCACGGCCCACACGGTCGCGGAACCCCGGTCCCCGGCCGCCCTTCGCCGCTTCATGACGCCCCCACCGTCCCCACGGTCCCGGCCACCATGGCTGTCTCGGCCGTCCCCGCCGTCCCCGCCGTCCCCACCGTCTCCTCCGCCAACGCCACCGCGTCGGCCCGCAGGTGGACGTTCAGCACTCCAGGGCCCGGCGCTGCGGCCACGACCGCGACTCGGACCAGATCGCCCTCCCGGCTCACGGCGACCTTCGCGCCACGTGGCGCGACCCTCTTCGCCGTCTCCACGGCCGATGCCTGCGGGTCCTGGCGGGCGATCGCCCGGGCGCCCGCCCTGGCCGCGTCCACGCACTGAATCTGCGCGGACGCAGCCATCAGTGCCCAGACCAGCGCCACGGTAAAGGTCACGAGCACCGGCAGCACCACGGCCGCCTCCGCCGTCACGAACCCCCGGTCCCCGGCCCGCCGCATACCGGCCCGCCGCTCATCAGCCCGCCGCCTACGCTGGTCGGCCCTACTCATTGAGCGCCCTCTCGACGATCCCCTGAAGCGCGGCCTGCACCTGTCCGCTGGTCAGCACCTTCAGCAGCAGCCCGGCGAACCCGACCGCCGCGATCAGCCCCATCGCGTACTCCGACGTGACCATCCCCGCGTCCCGCCTCGCCGCACGCATCCGACGCACCCACATCCCCGCACGCGCCCGCATCACTCCGTACATCTCAACCCCCATGTAGTCCCGACTGAAGTCCCTCTGAAGTTCCTCACCGGCCGACGCCCCCATGACGTCCACCGAACTCGGCCCGAGCCATGCAACGGCCCGGGCCGCCCCCGCGGCCTCTCATCGACCTCCCAACAGCCCGCCGGCCACACCGATCACCACGGGCAGCACTCCGATGGCCACGAACGCGGGCAGGAAGCACAGGCCCACCGGCGCCGTGATCAGCACGGCCGCCCGGCGCGCCACCGCGGCGGTCGCACGCCCCCGCTCGGCCCGGGCCTCCGCGGCCAGCCGCGCCACCGGCTCCGCGGCCGGGGCGCCCGAATCGCCGGCCCGCTCAAGGAGCCCGGCCAGCGCACCGGCCCCCGGTATCGACGCCAACTGCCGCCACGCAGCACGTGGTTCACCGCCGAGCCGCACCTGGGCCGCACCCCGCGCCAAGACCTCCCCGACCGGGCCGCCCAGCGACTCCCCCACAGCCCTCGCCGCCCTCACGGGATCCGCCCCGGCGGCAATGCAAGCGGCGAGCAGGTCAGCGGCCAGCGGCAGTTGCCGACGTGCCTCTGCGTGCGCGGCCTCCGAGGACGACGTAGCGTCGGCCACCGCACGGGCCCTTCGCCGCCACCGCCACACCGCGAACGCCGCGACCAGCCCCAACAGCAGCCCGACCACCCCACCCACCAGCACGTATCCGGCACAGACCGCCCCCGCTGACGGCCCCCACCGGCCCACGGCGCCCCGCACATCCACCCCCCGCCCCGACGGCTTCTCGGCCACCGCCTCCAGCAGGGCGTTCAGCCTCCGCAGCAGCGCCCGTTCCCTGCGCCGTACCGCCACCTCGTGCACGACCCACCCCAAGGCCGCCACGGCACACAGCACGAGCCCCAGCCTGTGGACAACGTTCATCGCTCCTCCGCCCCCCGTACGATCCGCAGCGCCCACCACAGCCCCGCACCTTCCAACGCCCCACCCACCAACAGGCACCCGAACCCCGCACCGGTGTGCAGCAGCACCCTCAGCGGCCGGGCCCCGAGCACGCTCCCTAGCAACAGGCCCAGGACGGGAAGCCCCGCGAGCATCACCGCTGTCGATCTCGACCCGGCCAACTGGGCGCGCAGATCGGCCTTTTGGTCCCGCTCGGCCCGGAGCGCGTCGGCAAGGCGCTCCAGCCCGGATGCGAGTCCGGCGCCCCGGTCCACCGCCACCCGCCAGCACGCCGCCAGCCCCAACAGCCCCTCGGCCCCCGGGTCCCGTGCCGCCTCCCGCAACGCCCCCGGCACATCCCCTCCGAACCGGGCAGCAGCCACCACCGCCCCATCGCCGACACCCGAGCCGTCGCCCTCTCTCAGCCCTCCCTCCTCGCGCACAGCCACGACCAGCGCCTCCCCCGGCTGCCGCCCCGCCCGCACCTCCCCCGCCAGCACGCCGCACAGCGAGATCGCCGCGCCCGCCCGACGCTCCCGCACCCGCCGCTCCTCGCGGTCACCCCGCACCCGCGCCGCCAGAGGCACCCCGGCCGCACCCACCACCAGCGGCACCACGGAGGCCCCGAGGACCGCGAGCACGCCCCCTACGACCAGCACCCACCACTCCCACCGCTCCCGCCACCGCGCCCAGCCCACCCGCCACGCCCGCGAGCCCCACGGCACACCACCGCCGGCACCCAGCAACTCCCTCGCCCGCCGCACCTCACGCCCGCGCCCACCGCCGGCAACCCAGGCCGCGGCCCCGACACACACCAGAGCCGCACAGCCCGGACCCACCCCGACCCCCACCGGCCCAGCCCCAACCACACCCACAACAACCGCCCCCTCCACGGACATCACCCCTCACACCGCCCCACGCCCCGCCCGACCCGCGCCCCCACTCCAGTCCCGCCCCACTCCAGTCCCCACACGCCTAACCCCCTCCACGACCTACACGAACTCCCCGAGCAGCCCCCGCAACCGCCCCCACCCCCGCTCCCGCACGAACTCCCCCTCGCCCCACCGCAGCGCCGGCACCGTGACCACCCAGCCGGCCGCGTCACGCTCCAGGACATGCACCTCGGCGATGCGACGCCGCCCCCTCCGGTCCCGTACGAGGTGAAGAACCACCGACAGGGCCGCCGCCAACTGGCTGTGCAGGGCGCCGCGATCGAGGCCGGCCGCCGTCCCCAGGGCCTCCAGGCGGGCGGGCACATCGTGAGCAGCGTTCGCGTGGACCGTGCCGGAGCCACCTTCGTGTCCTGTGTTCAGAGCGGCGAGGAGCGCCACGACCTCCGGGCCCCGCACCTCGCCCACCACCAGGCGGTCCGGCCGCATGCGCAACGCCTGACGCACCAGGTCGTCCAGGGCCACGAGCCCCGCCCCTTCCTGATTGGCGGGCCGCGCCTCGAGTCGCACCACATGCGGATGGTCGGGCCGCAGCTCGGCGGAGTCCTCGGCGAGCACCACGCGCTCCCCCGGCCCCACCAGGCCGAGCAACGCGCTCAGGAGCGTCGTCTTCCCAGATCCCGTACCGCCGCTGATCAGGAACGACAGCCGGGCGTCGAGAAGGGCCCGAAGCACCCGGTCCCCGCCCGGCGGCACCGTCCCCGCCGTCACGAGTTCCTCCAGCGTGAAGGCACGCGGCCGCACCACCCTCAGCGACAGGCAGGCGCAGCCGACGGCGACGGGCGGCAGCACGGCGTGCAGCCGGGTCCCGTCCGGCAGCCGAGCGTCCACCCACGGCCTCGCGTCGTCCAATCGTCGCCCTGCCACCGCGGCGAGCCGCTGCGCGAGCCTGCGCACGGACGAGGCGCTCTCGAACGACACGCCTGTCAGCTCCAGGCCACCGCCCCGGTCCACCCACACCCGGTCGGGCGCGGACACCAGCACGTCGGTCACCGAGGGGTCGGCGAGCAAAGGCTCAAGCGGGCCCGTGCCCACGAGTTCGGAGCGCAACTGGCCTGCCGCGCCCAGCACTTCGGCGTCCCCGAGAAGCTTTCCCTGGGCCCTGAGCGCTTCCGCGACCCGCGCCGGCGTCGCCTCCGCGCCGTTCTCCGCGAGCCACTGCCGCACCCCGTCCAACATGCGCACGCCCACAACCCCACTCACGCGCCGCACACCGTCATCACCCACCACACCCGTACTCACAGCCCACCCCCGTCGACTCGCCGCACCCGCACCCGCACCCGCATAGCGACCCCTACGCCGCACGCCCACACACCGACCCCCACACCCCCGCTGTCACACCCCGCATACCGACCGCCACGCCCCGCCCTTACGCCCCACCCCCTTCAGCCGCCACAACCGGCACCCGCTCCCAAAAGGCCGCGCAGAACCGCGAGAGCGGCCCCCGCGCCGCGCCACCCGGCGGCAATCCGCCGTCCTGGCCCGCCAACAGCGCGCGGTCGACCGGAAGTTCACCGGCCAGGGGAAGCCCGAGAAGCCGAGCCACTTCCTCCGGGTCGAGCGCGCCGGCAGAGCCTCCGCGCGCGGGCCCCACTACGACGCGCAAATCCCGCAGCACCATCCCCACGCCGGAGGCGACCCGTTTCGCCGCCGCGACGGCCCTCAGCTCCGGCGGCACCACCAGGAGCCCCAGATCCAGCTGGGCCAGCGCCTCGGCCGCCCCCTCGTCGACCCGGCGCGGCAGATCCACCACGACCGCGCCGCCCCGCCGCCGCGCCGCGGCCAGCACCGCGCGTACGGCCTCAGGCGGGACCGACACCGTGTCGCCCCGGTCCCAGCTGAGCACCCGCAAGGCATGCAGCTCGGGGAGCGACTCCTCCAGTGCGCCACCCGCGACCCGCCCCCGCGACTCGGCGAACGCGGGCCACCGCATCCCTTCGGCGACCTCCCCGCCGAGCAGCACGTCGAGCCCGCCGCCGAGCGGATCCGCGTCGACGAGGAGGGTGCGCCGCCCGGCCTTCGCCGAGGTCACGGCGAGCGCGCACGCCAGCGACGACGCCCCGGCACCGCCCCGCCCACCGATCACCCCGACGGTGAGTGCGGGCCGTCCCACGCCTTCAGCAACATCGGCGATCCGGTCCATCAGCCACTGCTCGCCGTCCGGCAGCATCAGCACATGGTCGGCGCCGATCTCGACAGCCCGCTGCCACACGCCCGAGTCGTCCTGATCGCGCCCCACCAGTACGACGCAGCGCCGCCGCGCCACACCCCGTACCCGCTCGACCGCGTCGTCCCCGATGAGCACCAGCGGTGCGGATTCCCAGCTTCCTCTGTGCTCCGGCACCCCGTGATGGACCTCGGGCCGCGCGCCGGCGGCGGCGCACAGCCGCAGCAGGTCGTCCAGCAGATCCACATCCTCGGTCACGATCAGCGGTGTGCGCCGCCGCCCGTCGGCGACCGGCGCCCGGTCGCATGTGATGGCTCCCGCCACGATTTCCGCCCCCTTGCTCGCTGTCCCGCTCGCACCTGCGAGCCGGGCACTCCCCTCGCGCAGCCAGGCTCGGCCGACAGCCCTAGCGGCTGCCCGGCCGGCGAACCGAACCGGTAATGAACACCGGTCCCGACTTCGCGAGTGGAATCACCGTGCAGCGATCCCGGAAATCGTGTGGATCTTGGTCAATTACTGTGGACAAGAGAGTGCTTGTGAATATCCCCATCACCCATACCGGTGACATCACTTGTGCCGTCAAGGGCGACCCCTCAACTATCCTCTCCACGCCTTCCGTAGAGCAGCCCCACGGCTACACACGGTGACGACGTGGGGCAGTGAGGAGCCCGGCGCCGGAAGCGCGACACGGGGCGAAACAGGGGTGGAGAACGCAAAAGTCCGGACCCAAAGTGGGTCCGGACATGCGACGACCCCCGCCGGGGGGGAGAGCGGGGGTCGTCCCCACGGTCCGACTCGGGGGGGGAGGAGCCAGACCGGGTTAGCACGGTCGCGAACGATCCGTGACTTCCATGGTGTACCCGAGAGCCTTCTCAGGCAAACCCACGCGCCAGAGCTTACGCCGAATGGTGGGCGCCTATGCTCGGGCTCGTGGAAAACCACTCCTTGACCCACTCGCTGCCCCGCACAGCCGCGTTCTTCGACCTGGACAAGACGGTCATTGCGAAGTCGAGCACGCTCACCTTCAGCAAGTCGTTCTACCAAGGCGGGCTGATCAACCGCAGGGCGGTGCTGCGGACCGCGTACGCGCAGTTCGTGTTCCTCGCCGGCGGCGCCGACCACGACCAGATGGAGCGGATGCGCGAGTACCTCTCGGCACTCTGCCGCGGGTGGAACGTGCAGCAGGTGAAGGAGATCGTCGCCGAGACGCTCCACGACCTGATCGACCCGATCATCTACGACGAGGCCGCGTCGCTCATCGAGGAGCACCACACCGCGGGACGCGACGTGGTGATCGTCTCCACGTCCGGCGCGGAGGTCGTCGAGCCGATCGGTGAACTCCTCGGCGCGGACCGCGTGGTGGCCACGCGCATGGTCGTGGGCGACGACGGTTGCTTCACGGGCGAGGTGGAGTATTACGCGTACGGGCCGACGAAGGCGGAGGCGGTCGAGGAGCTCGCCCGGTCCGAGGGGTACGACCTCTCGCGCTGCTATGCGTACAGCGACTCGGTGACCGATGTGCCGATGCTGAAGTCCGTCGGCCACCCCTACGCGGTCAATCCTGACCGGGCGCTGCGCCGTGAGGCTCTCGCGCGCGAGTGGCCGATTCTCGACTTCAACCGGCCCGTCCGTCTTAAGCAGCGGCTTCCCACTCTGTCAGCGCCGTCGCGGCCTGCTCTCGTCGCGGCCGCCGCCGTCGGCGCCGCGGCTGCCACCGCCGGCCTGGTCTGGTATGCCAGTCGCCGGCGCGCCACAGCCGGCTGACCGGCCCCTTTGGGTAAGCCCGCCACACATGGCCACTGGACAGTCCCACATTCAGGGCGCCCGTTTCATCCCTAATTGAACCTAAAAGTAAAGAAGTCCGGCCAGGGGTTTCGCTTCCTCCACTCCTGGAGTACAAATGAGGCAACGGCCCGCGAGACCAAGGGACATCCGAGAGGATCACCTTTTAACGCAACCAGGCCCCACGGACCGAGCATGAACACCAGGCACCCACGCGACGTCGACCCGTCGATTACGGGCCAGCCGCACCAGGCCACGGGCTAAGTTCCCGACCTGATGGGCAATTTTCGAGGACGCTTGGTAACCAGGTGAACATGCCAGCGGCGGTACGAGGACTCGTACCGCCGCAACCCTTTACAGGGACCCCTTTTCAGGGACTTTCCAAAACCCGTTACGGCGCCTACGCCGCTCCGCGCTGGAGCGCCTCACAGACCGCCGTCGACTCCCTGACACCCAGCTCCACGGACCGGCCGCAGTGCGCGATCCATGCGGCCACTCCCTCCGGAGTGCCCGACGCATAGCCCTCGAGTGCGGCCAGATACTCCGCGCGCCCTTGTTCCGCGTGCCCCACCTCGGCCGGACAGATCGACTTCGGGTCGAGACCGCTGCCCACCAGGACGATGCGCTCGGCCGCGCGCGCGACCAGCCCGTTGTGCGACCCGAAAGGCCGCAGCGCGAGCAGTTCACCGTGCACGACGGCGGCGGTGACCAGGGCCGGAGCCGAGCCGCCCGCGATGATCAGCCCCGAGAGCCCTTCAAGGCGGCCCGCCACTTCCTGCGCGTCCGGCAGTGGCAGCTCGACCAGCGGCTCGTCGACCGGCTCGCCACCCTGACGGGGGCGCCCCACGGTGTCGCCGTTGTCGGCTGCCGCCACGAGGTGCAGGCGGGCGAGCACCCGGAGCGGGGACTGCCGCCAGATCGACAGGAGCTGGCCCGCCTCCGCGGTCAGCCGCAGGGCGGCGCCGACAGCGCGCGCCTCCTCGTCCCCGCCGGCGCCGCTGAAGTCGGAGCGCCTGCGCACCTCTTCGAGCGGCCAGTCGGCGCCGGACAGCGCCGCGCTGCCGCGTGCGCCACGCAGAGCGGCCTCGGAGGTGACCGCATTGCTGCGACGTCGCATGACCCGGTGGCCGTAGACGCGGTCCACCGCCTTGCGTACGGAATCCACGGATTCGGCCACGCCCGGCAGGGCCCCGAGGGCGGCGAGCGGATCGGCTGTCGTACTCATGAGTACGACACTACGCAGTTCAGAAGCCCCCTCCACGAAGGAGTGGTCTTCTTCACGCTTCCCGGACACGAACAGCGACTATCCCGCTACGCTTGGTGAACATGAAGATCGCTTTCGTGGGGAAGGGCGGCAGCGGGAAGACCACGCTGTCCTCGCTCTTCATCCGCCACCTCGCCGCCATGGGCGCCCCGGTCATCGCCGTCGACGCCGACATCAACCAGCACCTGGGGCCCGCGCTCGGCCTCGACGACGAGCAGGCTGCCGACCTGCCCGCCATGGGCGCACGCCTCCCGCTCATCAAGGACTACCTGCGTGGCTCGAATCCACGGATCGCCTCCGCGGACACGATGATCAAGACGACCCCGCCCGGCGAGGGCTCACGCCTCCTGCGGGTGCGCGAGAACAATCCGGTGTACGACGCGTGTGCCCGACCGGTGGAACTCGACGGCGGGGCCGTGCGTTTGATGGTCACGGGCCCCTTCACCGAAGCCGACCTCGGTGTCTCCTGCTACCACTCCAAGACCGGAGCGGTGGAGCTGTGTCTGAACCATCTCGTCGACGGCCGCGACGAGTACGTGGTCGTCGACATGACCGCCGGTTCGGACTCCTTCGCCTCCGGCATGTTCACCCGCTTCGACATGACGTTCCTCGTCGCCGAGCCGACGCGTAAGGGGGTCTCGGTCTATCGCCAGTACAAGGAGTACGCACGGGACTTCGGCGTCACGCTGAAGGTCGTGGGCAACAAGGTGCAGGGGCAGGACGACCTCGACTTCCTCCGCGCAGAGGTGGGGGACGACCTGCTCGTCACCGTCGGGCACTCCGACTGGGTGCGGGCCATGGAGAAGGGCCGCCCGCCCCGGTTCGACCTCCTGGAGGAGCCCAACGCGGCCGCCCTGCGCACGCTCCGCTCCACCGCGGACGCGGCATACGCGGGCCGTGACTGGGAGCGCTACACACGCCAGATGGTCCACTTCCACCTGAAGAACGCCCAGAGCTGGGGCAATGCGAAAACGGACGCCGACCTGGCCGCCCAGGTCGACCCCGGTTTCGTCCTGCGGGAGAGCGTGGCCGCACCGGCCTGACCGGCGCGGCCAGGCCCGAGAGACTCGGTCACTGCTTGACCGCCGGCGCGCCCGGGACCCCCTTGGGCGCCGGGGCCGGGCTGGTCGACAGGAAAGACGCCCAGCCCCGCTTCGGGGCATCGCCGACGCCCAGACTGGCGAGCCGGTCCAGGGTCTGCGGGTCCTGGGCGTCCAGCCAGTCGGCGAGCTGGCGGAAGGATACGCAGCGCACCTCGGGCTTGTTGCACACGGCGTGGACTGTCTCGCCGACGGCGCGCATGTAGTTGCCGCCGTTCCAGGATTCGAAGTGATTGCCGATGATCAGCGGCGCGCGGTTGCCCTTGTAGGCGCGGTCGAAGCCCTGGAGGAGGCCGTCCCGCATCTGGTCACCCCAGAGTTCCTGCTTGTCGGGGTCGCCCTGGGTCGCGGTGCCCGACTGCTTGATCATGAAGTTGTAGTCCATGGTGAGCTGCTCGTACGAGTGCCCCGGGAAGGGCACAAGCTGCATCGAAAGGTCCCACAGGCCGTCCTTCTTCCTGGGCCAGACCTGGTCGTTGATGCCGCTGGTGTCGTAGCGGAAGCCGAGGTCGTGGGCCGCTCGCCTGAAGTTCTCCTTACCCTCCAGGCACGGGGTGCGGGCGCCGATGAGCTCCTTGTCGTAGTCGAAGGGGAGCGGGGCCGCGTTCTTCATGCCCGAGTTCGTCTTCCAGGACTTCACGAAGGACTTGGCCTGGCCGATCTCGTTCTTCCAGTCGGCCACCGACCACTCGCCGACGCCGCCGTCCTTGCCGCAGAAGTGACCGTTGAAGTGCGTGCCGATCTCGTTGCCCTCGAGCCAGGCATCGCGGAGCTGGGCCACGGTGTCCTTGATTCCCTGCTCGTCATTGAATCCGATGTCCGAACTGCCCGGTGAGTGCTGCGGGGGCCGGTAGAGGTCACGCTTCTCCTCCGGGAGCAGGTACACGCCGCTGAGGAAGTACGTCATCGTCGCGTTGTTCTGCTTGGCGACCTTGCGGAAGTGCGAGAACAGCTTCTGGCTGTCCTCCCCTGCGCCGTCCCAGGAGAACACCACGAACTGCGGCGGCTTCTGACCGGCCTTCAGGCGCTCGGCCCTCGGCAGATGCGGCTGATGTCCCGTGAAAGCGGTCGAGCCGTCCCCGATCAGTCGCATCGCGCTTCCCGGCGCGGGGGCGGGGAGCGCCTCCTTCGGACCCGGAGCGCCCTTCTGGGGTCCGGTCGTCTGGTGGGCACCGGTCGCGCAACCGGACAGGACTGCGGCACACACCGCGGCGGCGGCGAAGCTCGCGGCGAGCTTCTTGGTGGCGGCCATGTCCGCCCACCTTCTTCCTTGGGTCTCTTCGGCTTGGATCTCTTCACGTCCGGGGCGGGGGCAATGCGGTGAAATGACGCATTTGCCGACGGTGCCGCCAACGTCGCACGAGTCCCGAGGAAGAATTAATACGACAAGCTGAAGAAAGACCCCCATTCACCCACTGAGGTGAATCATTGCCCCATTTGCTCCGAAAATACGTCCACAACCTTTACTCTGCATTACGATCCATTTACCGAGAGTTGATTCATCCCGCCGCTGCATGCCGTGATCCACGGCCGCGACCCTGCCCCGCCACAGACGGGGCCCCTCATTCCGCGACCGCGCTGCCCCGGAGGAGACGGGAAATATGTCAGCCTGCGTCCCCACACGCCCCGCCGATCCGACACGGACCGACGAATCCAGCCGTACCCACCCACCCCACAGCCCGCCGCCGAAGCCGCCCCGCCGCTTCCGCATCTCGGGCGCCGACCTGTCCGCGTCCGGGGCGGTCTTCCTGATCGCCCTGCCGCTTTCCCTCGGAATCGCCCTCGCCACCGGGGCCCCACTCCAAGCAGGACTCGTCGCCGCCGCCGTCGGCGGACTGGTGGCCGGCCGCCTCGGCGGCTCACCCCTCCAGGTCAGCGGCCCTGCCGCCGGCCTCACCGTTGTCACCGCCGACCTCATCCACCGCTACGGCTGGCGGACGACCTGCGCGATCACCGTCATCGCCGGACTCGCCCAAATCGGCCTCGGCTGCCTGCGCGTGGCCCGCACCGCACTCGCCGTGTCCCCCGCCGTCGTCCACGGCATGCTCGCCGGAATCGGCGTCACCATCGCCGTCGCCCAGCTGCACATCGTGCTCGGCGGCACCCCTCAGAGCGCGGTTCTGGACAATCTCCGTGCGCTGCCCGCCCAGTTGACCAACGCCGACCTGGCCGCGCTGCTCCTGAGCCTGCTGACACTCACGGTCCTGCTCACCTGGCCCCGGATCCCCGGGCGCGCCGGCCGGGCCCTGCGCCGGGTGCCCGCCGCGCTCGTCGCCGTTGCCTGCGCCACCGCGACGGCCGCGTTCGCCGGGATCTCCGTGACCAAGGTCGACCTGCCGTCCTGGAGCAGCCACGCCCTGGCGGGAATGCCCGAAGGGCCCGTACTGGGCCTCGCGGCGGCCGTCCTGACCGTGACGCTCGTGTGCAGCGTGCAGTCGCTGCTCGGCGCCGTCGCCGTGGACAAGCTCGCGTCCTCGAAGCCCGCCCTGCGGCCGGAGGCGCGCCGCTCCGACCTCGACCGCGAGCTGCTCGGCCAAGGCGCGGCCAACATTGTCTCCGGCACCCTCGGCGGACTCCCCGTCGCCGGGGTCGCGGTCCGCAGCGCCGCGAATGTGAACGCGGGCGCTGAAAGCAGGAACTCCACGATGCTGCACGGCGTTTGGGTAGTAGTGGCCGCGCTCCTGATGGTCCCGACGCTTGAGCTGATCCCCCTCGCCTCACTCGCCGCCCTGGTGATGGCCGTCGGCATCCAGATGGTGTCCCTGCACCACATTCGGACGGTCACCCGCCACCGCGAGATCCTCGTCTACGTCGTGACGACGCTCGGCGTGGTCGTCCTCGGCGTACTCGAGGGCGTGGCCCTCGGCATCGCGGTCGCCGTCGGGGTCGCCCTGCACCGGCTCGCCCGCACGCGGATCACCCACTCCGTGGACGAGGCGGGTGCCGAAGGCCAAGGCGGGACGCATCACGTGCGGGTACGCGGGCAGCTGACGTTCCTCGCCGTGCCCCGGCTCAGCCGCGTACTGCACCAGGTGCCCCAAGGATCCCGCTGCGTAGTGGAGTTGGACGGGTCCTTCATGGACCACGCAGCGTTCGAGTCCCTCCAGGACTGGCAGAAGTCGTATGTCGCGCAGGGCGGCAAGGTCGAGGTGACCGGGCGGGCGGGGACCCGTATCGCCGAGCCCGCCTCGGCGTCGAACTCCTGCTGCCGGCCGTGGACACCCTGGCGCAACCATCACTGCGACCGCCCGCAGAGCGAGACCGCCGCTCCCCCCGCGGGCGGTGGCGGGTATCAACTGGCCAGTGGGATCAGCGCTTTCCAGCGGAACACCGCTCCGCATGTGCGGGACGAGCTGGCCCGGCTCGCCCGCGAGGGACAGCGGCCCACCCAGCTGTTCCTGACCTGCGCCGACTCCCGGCTCGTGACGTCGATGATCACCTCCAGCGGTCCCGGCGACCTCTTCGTCGTCAGGAACGTGGGGAATCTGGTGCCGCTGCCGGGCGCCGAGAGTGGTGACGACTCGGTCGCCGCGGCCATCGAGTACGCCGTCGACGTACTGAAGGTGCAGTCGATCACCGTGTGCGGGCACTCCGGCTGCGGGGCGATGCAGGCGCTGCTCAACAGCCCGCCCGAGGGCGGCGCGCAGACACCCCTGAAGCGATGGCTGCGGCACGGCCTGCCCAGCCTGGCCCGCATGGAGGCCGCGAACCAGCCATGGGCGCGGCTCGCCGGGCGCGCCCCCGCCGACGCGGTCGAGCAGCTCTGCCTGACCAATGTCGTCCAGCAGTTGGAGCATCTGCGGGCGCACGAGTCGGTGACCCGCCGCCTCGAGGAGGGCTCGCTCGAACTGCACGGGATGTACTTCCACGTGGGCGAGGCGCAGGCCTATCTGCTCACCGAGGAGCCCGACGAGGTGTTCGACCAAGTGGAGCCGGAGGGTGAACTGCACCGCGCATGAAGCTGCTTGAACCCTTACGTGACGGCGTGCGTGCCGGTGAGTGACCCCTCGGCACGCGCGCCTCAAACCCAACAGGTCTACACCAATATTCGGACCCCCCTTGTCATCGAGGGGGGCCGTCTGATGAGCTGTGGCCTGGGACACAACGGTCGCGCCCCGGCAAAGCACCGTAAGGGAGATGTCGTGAGCAACGAAAGCCTGGCCAACCTTCTCAAGGAAGAAAGAAGGTTTGCGCCGCCGGCCGACCTGGCGGCCGCCGCCAACGTCACCGCGGAGGCGTACGAACAGGCCAAGGCTGACAGGCTCGGCTTCTGGGCCGAGCAGGCCCGCCGGCTGACCTGGGCCACCGAACCGACCGAGACCCTCGACTGGTCGAACCCGCCGTTCGCCAAGTGGTTCGCCGACGGGAAGCTGAACGTCGCGTACAACTGCGTCGACCGCCACGTCGAGGCCGGGAACGGCGACCGGGTCGCCATCCACTTCGAGGGTGAGCCGGGCGACAGCCGGGCCATCACCTACGCGGAACTCAAGGACGAGGTCAGCCGCGCGGCCAACGCGCTGACCGAGCTGGGTGTGCACAAGGGCGACCGCGTCGCCGTCTACCTGCCGATGATCCCCGAGGCCGTCATCGCGATGCTGGCGTGCGCGCGCATCGGCGCCGCGCACTCGGTCGTCTTCGGCGGATTCTCGGCCGACGCCATCGCGGCCCGTATCCAGGACGCCGACGCCAAGGTCGTCATCACGGCCGACGGCGGCTACCGGCGCGGCAAGCCGTCCGCGCTCAAGCCCGCCGTCGACGATGCCGTCAGCCGCGTCGACGGAGTCGAGAAGGTCCTCGTCGTCCAGCGCACCAAGCAGGACGTGGCCTGGACCGAGGGCCGCGACGTGTGGTGGCACGAGATCACGCAGAGGCAGTCGGCGGAGCACACGCCCGAGGCGTTCGACGCCGAGCAGCCGCTGTTCATCCTCTACACGTCCGGCACGACGGGTAAGCCCAAGGGCATCCTGCACACCTCCGGCGGTTACCTCACCCAGGCCTCGTACACCCACCACGCGGTGTTCGACCTCAAGCCGGAGACCGACGTCTACTGGTGCACGGCCGACATCGGCTGGGTCACCGGACACTCGTACATCACCTACGGCCCGCTCTCGAACGGCGCGACGCAGGTCATCTACGAGGGCACCCCGGACACCCCGCACCAGGGCCGCTTCTGGGAGATCGTGCAGAAGTACGGGGTGACGATCCTGTACACGGCGCCGACGGCGATCCGCACGTTCATGAAGTGGGGGGACGACATCCCCGCCAAGTTCGACCTGAGCAGTCTGCGGGTCCTCGGCTCGGTCGGTGAGCCGATCAACCCCGAGGCCTGGATGTGGTACCGGAAGAACATCGGCGCCGACAAGTGCCCCATCGTGGACACCTGGTGGCAGACCGAGACCGGCGCGATGATGATCTCGCCGCTGCCGGGCGTCACCGAGACCAAGCCGGGCTCCGCCCAGCGCGCCCTGCCCGGCATCTCGGCGACGGTCGTGGACGACGAGGCCAGGGAAGTGCCCGACGGGGGCGGCGGTTACCTCGTCCTGACCGAGCCGTGGCCGTCGATGCTGCGCACCATCTGGGGCGACGACCAGCGGTTCATCGACACGTACTGGTCGCGCTTCGAGGGCAAGTACTTCGCCGGCGACGGCGCCAAGAAGGACGAGGACGGTGACATCTGGCTGCTCGGCCGGGTGGACGACGTGATGCTGGTCTCCGGCCACAACATCTCGACCACCGAGGTCGAGTCGGCGCTCGTCTCGCACCCCTCGGTCGCCGAGGCGGCGGTCGTGGGCGCGGCCGACGAGACGACCGGCCAGGCCATCGTCGCCTTCGTCATCCTGCGCGGCACGGCGTCCGCCGACGACGAGGGTCTCGTCGCCGACCTGCGCAACCACGTGGGCGCGACGCTCGGCCCCATCGCCAAGCCGAAGCGGGTCCTGCCCGTGGCCGAGCTGCCCAAGACCCGCTCCGGAAAGATCATGCGGCGCCTGCTGCGTGACGTCGCGGAGAACAGGGAACTGGGAGACGTCACGACCCTGACGGACTCGTCCGTCATGGACCTCATCCAGACCAAGCTCCCGGCCGCGTCGAGCGAGGACTGACCGCACGCACACCACGATGGGCACCCGGCGCAGAACGCGCCGGGTGCCCATTTCGTGCGTAAAGTGATGATCACCAGCTACGGCCCGCGTACACCCGGTAGGGTGAAAGCTCAACTGGTGTGCCGGGAAGTCTGGTCGGCAACGCCGTCGGCGACCCCTCGTCGGCGCGTTCGCGAAAGCCGAATCCGCCGGAGGTCTTCACCCGTGGCCGCGCCCAGCAAGACGCCCGCCCCCAGCAAGAACAGCCGCAAGGCACTCGGCCGGCTCTCTCTGCCCGAGCGTACGTTCGTGGCGGACGCCCTGCGTACCGAGACCGTGGGCGGAGTCCTGCTCCTCGTCGCCGCGATCGCCGCGATCATCTGGGCCAACACCCCGCTCAGCCACAGCTACGAGGCCGTGAGCGACTTCCACATCGGGCCCGCGGCACTCGGCCTCGATCTGTCCCTCGAGCACTGGGCCGCCGACGGACTGCTCGCGGTGTTCTTCTTCGTCGCCGGCATCGAGCTCAAGCGAGAACTGGTGGCGGGCGACCTGCGCGACCCCAAGGCCGCCATGCTGCCGGTCGCCGCCGCGCTCTGCGGAATGGCGGTCCCCGCGCTCGTCTACTTCCTGGTCAACGTCACGGGTGGCGGCTCGCTCGACGGCTGGGCCGTGCCGACCGCCACCGACATCGCCTTCGCACTGGCCGTCCTCGCCGTCATCGGCACCTCGCTGCCGTCCTCGCTGCGCGCGTTCCTGCTCACGCTCGCCGTCGTCGATGATCTCTTCGCGATCCTGATCATCGCCGTGTTCTTCACCAGCGACATCAACTTCGCGGCCCTCGCCGGCGCCGTCGTCGGCCTCGCCGTCTTCTGGCTGCTCCTGCGGAAGGGCGTGCGCGGCTGGTACATCTACGTGCCGCTGGCCCTCGTCATCTGGGGCCTGATGTACAACAGCGGCATCCACGCCACCATCGCCGGTGTCGCCATGGGCCTGATGCTGCGCTGCACCCGGCAGGAAGGCGAGGAGCACTCGCCCGGCGAGCACATCGAGCACCTCGTGCGGCCCTTCTCCGCAGGCTTCGCCGTCCCGATGTTCGCCCTGCTCAGCGCGGGCGTCGCCGTGTCGGGCAGCGCCCTGACCGACGTGTTCACCAAGCCGGAGACGCTCGGCGTGGTGCTCGGGCTCGTCGTCGGCAAGGCCGTCGGCATCTTCGGCGGTACCTGGTTGACGGCCCGCTTCACCCGCGCCTCGCTCTCCGACGAACTGGCCTGGCCCGACGTGTTCGCGGTCGCCTCCCTCGCCGGCATCGGCTTCACCGTCTCGCTCCTCATCGGCGAACTCGCCTTCGCCGAGAACCCCTTGCTGACCGACGAGATCAAGGCCGCCGTCCTGATGGGCTCCCTCATCGCGGCGGTTCTGTCGGGCGTCCTCCTCAAGCTCCGTAACGCCAAGTACCGCGCGATGTGCGCGGAGGAGGAGCGCGACGAGGACCTCGACGGCATCCCCGACATCTACGAGGAGGACAAGCCGGAGTACCACTTGCGGATGGCGGAGATCTACGAGAAGAAGGCCGCCGAACACCGCAGGCTTGCCGAAGTGACGGGCGGGGCAAGCGACGGAAGCAGTCGTCCGGCATGATCTGACAGCAGGTCCGCGCAGGAGCGCGGCCCGCGGCGGACGACACGCCCGATACACCACCCGCTTCACAAGCCCGCGAAGAGACGAGGGAGTACGCGATGAGCGCACCCGACGGGACACCGGTCGGCGCCGAGCGCAGCATCGGCCAGCTGGTCGCCACGGCCACGACCGAGATGTCCGCGCTGGTGCACGACGAGATCGCCCTGGCGAAGGCCCAGCTCAAGCAGGACGTGACGCGCGGCGCGATCGGCAGTGTCGTCTTCGCGGTGGCCGGCGCGATCCTGATCTTCTCGCTGCCGATGCTGAGCTTCGCACTCGCGTACGGGATCCATGCGTGGACCGGCGGACACAACGGCGAGGGCGGCTGGAACCTCGCCTGGTGCTTCCTGCTGTCCTTCGTGGCGAACGTGCTGGTGGCCGTCCTGCTCGGCCTGATCGGCCTCGTCTTCTTCAAGAAGGCCAAAAAGGGCAAGGGCCCGCAGAAGGTCGCCGCCTCGGTCAAGGAGACGGCCGGCGTCCTGGGGAACGCCAAACCGCACCCCCGTCAGGCGACCCCGGCGAACCGAGTCGGCGACACGGTCGAGGCTGTGGCACGCTCGTCTTCATGACGGACCCCGCCACACCTTCGGCGCAACCTGCCTCGGTCGTACGCATCGGCATCCCGGGCGGCGGCGAGCTGACCCACCGGGACGTCGCCGCCAACGGCGCGCGCTTCCACATCGCCGAGATGGGCGACGGGCCGCTGGTCCTGCTCCTGCACGGCTTCCCGCAGTTCTGGTGGACGTGGCGGCACCAGCTCGTGGCGCTCGCCGACGCCGGGTTCCGGGCCGTGGCCATGGACCTGCGCGGCGTCGGCGGCAGCGACCGCACCCCCCGCGGCTACGACCCGGCGAACCTCGCCCTCGACATCACGGGCGTCGTCCGCTCCCTCGGCGAGCCCGACGCGGCGCTCGTGGGGCACGACCTGGGCGGCTATCTCGCGTGGACCGCGGCCGTGATGCGGCCCAAGCTGGTGCGCCGGCTCGTCGTCTCCTCGATGCCGCACCCCCGGCGCTGGCGCTCGGCCATGCTGTCCGACCCCAAGCAGACCGCCGCGGGCTCGTACGTCTGGGGCTTCCAGCGGCCGTGGATTCCGGAGCGTCAGCTCGCCGCGGACGACGGCGCGTTGGTCGGGCGGCTGATCCGGGACTGGTCGGGACCGCGCCTCCCCGACGACGAGGCCGTGGACGTCTACCGGCGCGCGATGTGTATCCCGTCCACGGCGCACTGCTCGGTCGAGCCGTACCGGTGGATGGTGCGGTCGATGGCCCGTCCGGACGGCATCCAGTTCAACCGGCGCATGAAGCGTCCGGTGCGGGTGCCGACGCTGCATCTGCACGGCTCGCTCGACCCCGTGATGCGTACGCGCAGCGCGGCGGGCTCCGGCGAGTACGTCGAAGCGCCGTACCGCTGGCGGCTGTTCGACGGTCTGGGCCACTTCCCGCACGAGGAGGACCCGGTCGCGTTCTCGAACGAACTCGTGAACTGGCTGAAGGACCCCGAGCCCGACCGGTGACGGCTGTGCGGCCACCCCTCCCACGATCAGGTGACGCGTTCGAGCCATGTCCGGGAACAACTGTCCTTCGAACTGCCAATTGCCTGGCGCATAGGCCAATTGGGGGGCGTGCGGGCGATTACCGACCTTGGGGCACGGGCACAGGTCGGGGTATGGGCTGGACGCACGACTACAGTGACGCAGCACGCAACCGCCGCTCAGCCACGGTGCTGAGCCGTCACCCGGGGGGTGGCCCGCGGGAAGCGGGCCATGGCCGAACCCCTCCGGGGATCAACATTCCCCGCCTCCTGCGCCGCCGGGCCCGCTGGGTCTCGGCCCGGCTGCGGCACACGCGCGACTGACGCGTCACCGGCCCGGCCTTCACCGCCTCCAGAACCTCACAGGGCGCAGCTGTCGCTGTCCACCTGCTGGTTGGCCGTGCGGCCGCGTTCGATGTCCTGGCTGATCTCGTCGCGGGTGAGCGCGTACCCGGTCTGGGCGCTGTCGAGTGACTTCGCGAAGACCACGCCGTACACCTTGCCCTCGGGCGTGAGCAGCGGGCCGCCGGAGTTGCCCTGACGGACCGTCGCGTAGAGCGAGTACACATCGCGTTGCACGGTGCCGCGGTGGTAGATGTCCGGGCCGTTGGCCGTGATGCGGCCGCGCACGCGCGCGGGACGGACGTCGTACGCGCCGTTCTCCGGGAAGCCGGCGACGATCGCGCTGGCGCCGCGCTCGGCGTCCGTGGACGTGAACTGGAGCGGAGGCGCCTTCAGGGTGGGCACGTCGAGTACGGCGATGTCGCGCTTCCAGTCGTAGAGGACGACCTTCGCCGCGTACATCCGGCCCTCGCCGCCGATCTGCACGTTCGGCTCGTCCACTCCGCCGACCACGTGCGCGTTCGTCATGACGCGGCGGTCGGCGAAGACGAATCCGCTGCCTTCGAGGACCTTGCCGCAACTGGGCGCCTGGCCCGTCACCTTGACGATGGAGCGCTTGGCCGTCGTCACGACCGGGCTGTTCGCCAGCTTCGGGTCGGGGGGCTGGACCTCGGTGATCGGCTCGTTCGAGAACGGGCTGAAGACCTGTGGGAAACCGTTCTGCGCGAGCGCGGAGGAGAAGTCCGCGAACCACGTGTTGGCCTGCGTGGGCAGGGCTCTGGACACGCCGAGCAGGACCTTGGAGTTGCGGACTTCCTTGCCGAGCGTGGGCAGCGTCGTGCCGGCCAGGGCCGAGCCGATGAGCCACGCGACCAGGAGCATCGCCACCACGTTCACCAGGGCGCCGCCCGTGGCGTCCAGGGCGCGGGCCGGGGACCAGGTGATGTACCGGCGCAGCTTGTTCCCCAGGTGCGTGGTGAACGCCTGTCCCACGGAGGCACAGACGATGACCACGATGACGGCGACGACGGCCGCGGTCGTAGTCACCTTGGCCTCGTCGGTCACCGCGCTCCAGATGGCGGGCAGGACGTAGACCGCGACGAGGCCGCCGCCCAGGAAGCCGATCACCGACAGGATGCCGACGACGAAGCCCTGGCGGTAGCCCACGATCGCGAACCACACGGCGGCTACGAGCAGCAGGATGTCCAGCACATTCACGTGGGCCACCCTGTCATGAGCGCCAGTCGAGTGGGACCTGCTTACTGCGGTCCCAGGGGCGCTCCCATCCCGCGTAGTGCAGGATCCGATCGATCACTCCGGCCGTAAAGCCCCAGACCAGCGCTGATTCTACGAGGAATGCCGGGCCCTGGTGGCCGCTCGGGTGGACCGTCGTCGCACGGTGGCGCGGATCCGTGAGATCCGCCACGGGGACCGTGAAGACGCGGGCCGTCTCCGCCGGATCGACCGCCTGTACGGGCGTCGGTGTGCGCCACCAGCCGAGGACCGGCGTCACCACGAAGCTGCTCACCGGGATGTACAGCTTCGGCAGGACACCGAAGAGCTGGACGCCCCGCGGATCGAGCCCGGTCTCCTCCTCCGCCTCGCGCAGGGCGGCGCGCAGCGGCCCGTCCGTACGCGGATCGCCGTCCTCCGGGTCGAGGGCACCGCCGGGGAAGGACGGTTGGCCCGCGTGCGAGCGCAGCGATGTGGCCCGCTCCATGAGCAGCAGCTCGGGGCCGCGCTCGCCCTCCCCGAAGAGGATCAGGACGGCGGACTGGCGCCCGTCGCCGCTCTCGGGCGGCAGGAAACGGCTCAGCTGGAGCGGCTCGACCGTGTCGGCGGCCTTCACGACCGGGTCGAGCCACTCGGGCAGCCCCTCTCGGCTCAGCCGCACAGGCTCGTCCTTCGTCACGCGCTCTTCCTGCGCCTCACTGTGTGCATGCGTCATAGGCACCCCCGTCCAACTGAACACAACGCTTGCGTCCCCACCGTTCGTTCCGCGATGCGTCACTCCCCCGTGGCGGGCGGCGCGGTGGCGCCGAGCGGGGGCGCCGGAATGCCGCCGGCGTCCAGGTACGACTGCGGGGGCTTCAGGCGCTGGCCGGGGAAGCCGCCCTTCTCGTACTTCAGGAGCTTCTTCGCCTTCTCCGGGTCGGTCTCGCCTTCCCCGTACGCCGGACAGAGCGGGGCGATCGGACAGGCGCCGCAGGCGGGCTTCCGGGCGTGGCAGATACGGCGGCCGTGGAAGATCACGCGGTGCGAGAGCATCGTCCAGTCGCTCTTCGGGAAGAGCTCGCCGACGGCCTTCTCGACCTTGTCCGGGTCGGTCTCCGGTGTCCACTTCCAGCGCCGCACGAGCCGCCCGAAGTGCGTGTCCACGGTGATTCCCGGCCGCCCGAAAGCGTTGCCCATCACGACGAAGGCGGTCTTGCGGCCGACGCCGGGCAGCTTGACGAGGTCTTCGAGACGCCCCGGGACCTCGCCGCCGAACTCGTCCCGCAGGGCCGCCGCCAGCCCGATGATCGACTTCGTCTTGGCGCGGAAGAACCCGGTGGGCCGGATCAGCTCCTCGACGGCCTCGGGGTTCGCGGCGGCGAGGTCCTCAGGGGTCGGGTACGCGGAGAAGAGGGCCGGCGTCGTCTGGTTCACCCGCAGGTCGGTGGTCTGGGCGGACAACACCGTGGCGACGAGCAGCTGGAAGGGGTTCTCGAAGTCCAGCTCGGGGTGGGCGTACGGGTACACCTCGGCGAGCTCGCGGTTGATGCGCCGGGCACGCCGGACGAGGGCGGTCCGGGACTCGGGCTCGGCGGCGGCCTTCTTCACGGCCTTGTCCGACTTCGCAACAGCGGCCTTCTTCGGGGACTTGTCCGACTTGGCGGCGACTGCCTTCTTCGCCGGCTTGGCGGGAACAGTCCTCTTCACGGCAGCACGCTTCCCTCCGGAACTCGTGGCGCCACCGGAACCCGCGGCACCACCGGAACCCACGCCGCCACCAGCGCCCTTCCCCGCGGAAGCCTCAGCACCCCCGGCGCCATCCCCGGCACCCCGAGTCCGCTTTACCCCTTTTGCCGCTTTCTTGGGCGCGGCCGAGGCCTGTTCGCCCACAGCGGAATTACGTCCTGCGGTCACCGTCCCAGCCCCCTTGGCCTGTGCTCTCACCGGCGTTTTGGACACTCGGCCAGCGTAAAGGCAGTCGCTGACATCCGCCGTTGACCCCGCAGATCAGTCCTCGATTGGCCCCCTCCCCCACAGCTTGCGACGCCCGTGCGGCAGACTTGTGCCTGAGTGACTGATCACACTGTTTGGACCGTCCGGCAAAATGGGGAGCGGGAACCCGGTCCCCGGATGCAGGTCGACATAGGAGAGAAACTCGTGGACGACGTTCTGCGGCGCGCCCCGCTTTTCGCGGCGCTCGATGATGAGCAGGCCGCGGAGCTCCGCGCCTCCATGAGTGAGGTGACCCTCGCGCGCGGCGACGCCCTCTTCCACGAGGGCGACCCCGGAGACCGCCTGTACGTGGTCACCGAGGGCAAGGTGAAGCTCCACCGCACCTCCCCCGACGGCCGCGAGAACATGCTCGCGGTGCTCGGCCCCGGCGAGCTGATCGGCGAGCTGTCGCTGTTCGACCCGGGCCCGCGCACGGCGACCGCCTCCGCGCTCACCGAGGTCAAGCTCCTCGGCCTCGGCCACGGCGACCTCCTGCCCTGGCTGAACGCGCGCCCCGAGGTGGCCTCCGCCCTGCTGCGCGCCGTCGCCCGGCGCCTGCGCAAGACCAACGACCAGATGTCCGACCTGGTCTTCTCGGATGTGCCGGGCCGCGTGGCCCGCGCGCTCCTGGACCTCTCCCGCCGCTTCGGCGTGCAGTCGGAGGAGGGCATCCACGTCGTGCACGACCTGACGCAGGAGGAGCTGGCCCAGCTGGTCGGCGCCTCGCGCGAGACGGTGAACAAGGCCCTCGCGGACTTCGCGGGCCGCGGCTGGCTCCGTCTGGAGGCCCGCGCCGTGATCCTGCTCGACGTGGAGCGCCTCGCGAAGCGCTCGCGCTGACACCTTCGTACAAGGCGACGCAACGGGTCCCGTCTCCCCCTGGGGAGGCGGGATCGCCCGTTCGACGCCGCGGAAAATGCCGCGCCCACACCCGCCCTACACGGCACAGTGGACCCATGGCGATCACCGCACGTGGCCTCGACGACCACGGATTCATCGAGCGCGAAGGCTCCCTGGGCCGGATCCAGCCGGACTTCCGCCCCGTGGTGTCCGCGGCGCGCGACGGTCTGCTCGCCGCCTTCGGGCCGCGGATGACGAGCGCGTACCTCTACGGCTCCGTGCCGCGCGGCACGGCACGCCCCGGCCGCAGCGACCTTGACCTCCTTCTCGCACTGCGCGAGGAGCCGGCGGACGAGGACAGGGCGGAAGCCGAAGCCCTGGGCGACAGGCTGGACGAGGACTTCGCCCAGATCGACGGCGTAGGCATGATCGTGCTCAGCCGGGCCCAAGTCCTCAGCGACCTCGAACGACACGACCTGGGCTGGTTCGTGGCCTGCCTCTGCACGCCGCTCCTGGGCGAGGACCTGGCCGAACACCTGCCGCGCTACCGCCCCGATTCCCTCCTGGCCCGGGAGACCAACGGCGACCTGCCCCTGCTCCTGACCCGCTGGCGCGAACGCATCGCGCGAGGCGACGACCCGCGCACCCTGGACCGTCAGATCTCCCGTCACCTGGTCCGCACCGGCTTCACGCTCGTGATGCCCCGGTGGAACGGCTGGACCAGTGATCTGACGCAGATGGCCGAGGTGTTCGGCACGTACTACCCGCAGCGGGCAGACGCGATGCGACAGGCGGCCGAGGCGGCGTACGACCCGGTGGGCGCACCGCACACCCTCCGCACGTACACCGAGGACCTGGGCCCGTGGCTGGCGGCAGAATACGAAGCGGTACACGGGGTGAAGGCCCCCCGCCCCTGACCCGGGAAGCAGGACACCGATGAGCTCAGCGTCGACGGACACCCTGGCCGAGCGGTTCGAGGAGTCACGGGGCCACTTGCGTGCCGTGGCCTACCGGATGCTCGGCTCGCTCAGCGAGGCGGAGGACGCCGTACAGGAGACGTGGCTGCGACTCCAGCGGTCCGACACGGCGGCCGTCGAGAACCTGGGCGGCTGGCTCACCACCGTCACGGGCCGGATCTGCCTGGATCTGCTGCGCTCGCGCAGGGCGAGGGGCGAAGAGCCCCTGGAAACCCACGTACCCGACCCCCTGATCACGAGCCTCGACACCCCGGACCCCGAACAACAGGCGCTCCAGGCCGACTCGGTGGGCCTGGCACTGCTCGTGGTCCTCGACTCGCTGGCGCCGGCGGAGCGGCTGGCGTTCGTGCTGCACGACATGTTCACGGTGCCGTTCGAGGACATCGCGCCGATCGTGGAGCGCACGCCGGCGGCGACCCGGCAGCTGGCGAGCCGCGCGCGCCGCCGCGTCCAGGGAGCCCCGCCGCCGGAAACGGATCGAGTACTCCAGCGCGAGATCGTGGAGGCGTTCCTCTCGGCGTCCCGCGACGGCGACTTCGAACGGCTGGTCGCGGTCCTGGACCCGGACGTACTGCTGCGGGCGGACGCCGGGGCAACAGACCTCTCGCGCCTGGTCCGTGGCGCTCACGCGGTGGCGTCCGGGGCGATCACGTTCCAGCGCATGGCACCGCATGTACGCATCGTGCTGGTCAACGGCACGATCGGCCTCCTGGCACTCCCAGCAGGCCGCCCGGCATCGCTGATGTCGTTCACGATCACCGGCGCCAAAATCACCGAACTGAACGTCCTGGCGGACGAGGCCCGCCTGCAGGGCCTGATCCGCGAGGCCTGACCCGCGAGGCGCTCTAAATGAGCCCGTGCTCCGTCAGATAATCGAGCTGAGCCAGCACGGACAACTCGGCGGCGGGCCACAGAGACCGATCCACACCCGCGTACACGTGGGCAACGATTTCTGACGCCGTGACATAACCGCTCTCGACGGCGGTCTCGACCTGGGCGAGCCGGTTGGCGCGGTGGGCGAGGTAGAACTCGACGGCGCCCTGGGCGTCTTCGAGTACGGGCCCGTGCCCCGGCAGCACGGTGTCGACCCCGTCGTCGACGGTCAGGGACCGCAGCCGCCGCAGCGAGTCGAGATAGTCGCCGAGCCGCCCGTCGGGATGGGCGACGACGGTGGTCCCGCGCCCGAGCACGGTGTCACCGGTCAGCACGGCCCGGTCGGCGGGCAGATGGAAACAGAGCGAATCAGCGGTGTGCCCGGGCGCGGCGACAACACGCAGCTCAAGCCCGCCGACAGCCACGACATCCCCACCGCCCAGCCCCTCGTCCCCCAGACGCAGCGCGGGATCGAGGGCCCGCACCTTGGTCCGGGTCAGCTCGGCGAACCGGCCGGCGCCCTCCGCATGATCGGGATGCCCGTGCGTAAGAAGGGTCAGAGCCACACGCTTACCAGCAGCCTCGGCGACCGCGACGACATGCCGCAGATGCACGTCGTCGAGCGGCCCGGGATCGATCACGACGGCCAGTTCGGAATCAGGCTCGGAAACGATCCACGTATTGGTCCCGTCCAGGGTCATCGCGGAGGCGTTCGGAGCCAGCACGTTGACCGCGCGCGCGGTGGCGGGCCCCGACAACACCCCGCCGCGGGGCTGTCCGGGAAGGGCGGCGGCTTCGGTCATGCGGAGGCTCCCCCGGTCGGAATGTGCTTGGTGAACTCATCATGACCGGGCCAGGACAGAACAATCTCCCCACCCTCCAGCCGGGCCCGCGCGAGCACAGGGGAGAGATCCTGCGCCGCGGCCCCCACGAGGGCCCCCTCGGCGCTGTCGAAGCCGGCCAGCGCCCGCAGCGTCGCGATCGTGGGCGGCATCATCATGAGCTCGCCCTTGTCGTACCCCTCGGCAGCCTGCTCGGGCCGGATCCACACGGTCCGATCGGCTTCGGTGGAAGCGTTACGGGTGCGCTGCCCCTCAGGCAACGCGGCGACGAAGAACCATGTGTCGTACCGCCGGGGCTCGAACTCGGGCGTGATCCACCGCGCCCAGGCCCCCAGCAGATCGGACCGCAGGACCAGCCCGCGCCGCCCGAGGAACTCCCCGAAGGACAACTCCCGCTGGACGAGCGCCTCCCGGTCGGCCTCCCAGGACTCACCGGTCGTATCCCCCACCACGGACGCCGCGTCGGGCCCGGCGAGCAGCACGCCCGCCTCCTCGTACGTCTCCCGCACGGCGGCGCACACGATCGCCTGCGCCGACTTCTCGTCCACGCCGAGCCGCGCCGCCCACGCCGCACGTGAGGGCCCGCCCCACCGCACGACCGACTCGTCGTCACGGGGATCGACACCCCCGCCCGGATACGCGTACGCGCCCCCGGCGAAAGCCATGGAGGCGCGTCGACGCAACATGTGCACCTCGGGACCGGCGGCCGCGTCCCGCAGAAGCAGCACGGTCGCGGCCCGCCGCGGCACGGCGGCCGTCAGCTCACCCGCCGCGAGCGCACGAATCCGCTCGGGCCACTCCGGGGGATACCACTGCCCATTCGCCATGGCCGGAGGCTATCCGCTACCAAGCGGATGTTCGAGAGCCACAGACGATCAAGTAGGACAGAGAGCCGAACCACAGACCTCGGCCGAACGAACCCCTCGGCGGAAGCGCCCGGTCGCCCGGTCAGGCCGAAACGAGCTCGACCTGAACCTCGACCTCAACAGGCGCGTCCAGCGGCAGAACGGCCACACCCACGGCGGACCGAGCGTGCACACCCTTCTCACCGAGAACCTCGGCGAAGAGCTCACTGGCCCCGTTCACCACACCCGGCTGCCCCGTGAAGTCAGGTGCGGAGGCGACGAACCCGACAACCTTCACCACACGAGCGACCCGGTCGAGATCACCGGCGACGGACTTCACCGCGGCGAGCGCGTTCAGCGCGCATGTCCGGGCCAGCTCCTTGGCCTGCTCGGCGGTGACCTCGGCCCCCACCTTCCCGGTGAGCGGAAGCTTCCCGTCCACCATCGGCAGCTGACCGGCCGTGTACACGTACACACCGGACTGCACGGCCGGCTGGTAAGAGGCGAGCGGCGGCACGACCTCGGGCAGGGTCAGCCCGAGCTCGGCGAGGCGCGCGTCGACGATCCCGCTCATGCCCTCTCCCGCTTCAGGTAGGCCACGAGCTGTTCGGGGTTGTTCGGCCCGGGCACGACCTGGACGAGCTCCCAGCCGTCCTCGCCCCAGGTGTCCAGAATCTGCTTGGTCGCGTGCACGAGAAGGGGCACGGTCGCGTATTCCCACTTGGTCATACGGCCGACTGTAGCCGCTGGACCGGCGATGACCGACAGCCTCCTGCGTAGCCCGCGCCCGGACTGGTTAGGCTCGAAGACGTGAGCAGGCTCCAGGTCGTCAGCGGCAAGGGCGGTACCGGAAAGACCACGGTCGCCGCCGCACTGGCGCTCGCCCTCGCGACCGAGGGCAAGCGCACTCTCCTGGTGGAGGTGGAAGGACGCCAGGGCATCGCACAGCTCTTCGAGACGGAAGCGCTGCCGTACGAGGAACGGAAGATCGCGGTAGCCCCGGGGGGCGGCGAGGTGTTCGCACTCGCCATCGACCCGGAGCTGGCGCTGCTGGACTACCTCCAGATGTTCTACAAGCTGGGCGGCGCGGGCAGGGCGCTCAAAAAGCTGGGCGCGATCGACTTCGCGACGACGGTGGCGCCGGGACTGAGGGACGTACTCCTGACAGGCAAGGCCTGCGAGGCGGTACGCCGCAAAACAAAACAGACCACCAATGCCAAGCAAGACAAATACGCCTACGACTACGTGGTGATGGACGCCCCGCCGACGGGCCGCATCACACGCTTCCTGAATGTGAACGACGAGGTCGCGGGCCTGGCCAAGATCGGCCCGATACACAACCAGGCGCAGGCGGTCATGCGGGTCCTCAAGTCACCGGAGACGGCGGTGCACTTGGTGACGCTGCTGGAGGAGATGCCGGTCCAGGAGACGTCGGACGGCATCGCGGAGCTGCGGGCGGCGAACCTCCCGGTGGGCAGGGTCATCGTGAACATGGTGCGCCCGGCGGTCCTGGACGAGGCCGAACTGGCCCTGGCGCAGGGCGGCGTACCCCGGGCGGCCATCGCCAAGTCCCTGTCGGCGGCGGGCCTGGGCGGCGCCCGCAGAGGCGGCGGCGCCGAACGCCTGGTGACCCCGCTCCTCGACCAGGCGGCGGAATACGCGGAACGGCACGAGCTGGAGCGCAGCCAGCGGGCGGTGCTGGCCGATTCGGGCCTGCCCCTGCACGAACTGCCGCTGCTGACCGAGGGGATGGACCTGGCGGGCCTGTACCGGCTGGCCACGGAACTGCGGAAGCAAGGGATCTAGAGACACATGACGTCGTCCCTGAGCCTGAATCCGGCGGACACCCGCGTACTCGACGTGGACCCGCTCATCGACGACCCCGGGACACGCATCGTGGTGTGCTGCGGTTCCGGCGGCGTCGGCAAGACGACGACGGCGGCGGCACTCGGCCTGCGCGCGGCCGAGCGCGGGCGCAAGGTCGTCGTGCTGACGATCGACCCGGCACGCAGGCTGGCCCAGTCCATGGGCATCGACAGCCTGGACAACACACCGCGCCGCGTGAAGGGGATCGCCACCGCCGAAGGAGCAGAGGGCGGCGAACTGCACGCGATGATGCTCGACATGAAGCGGACGTTCGACGAGATCGTCGAGGCGCACGCGGACGGCCAGCGGGCCGAGGCGATTCTGGGCAACCCGTTCTACCAGTCGCTCTCGGCGGGCTTCGCGGGCACGCAGGAGTACATGGCGATGGAGAAGCTGGGCCAGCTGCGGGCCCAGGGCGAGTGGGATCTGATCGTCGTCGACACGCCGCCGTCCCGCTCGGCGCTCGACTTCCTGGACGCGCCGAAACGTCTCGGCTCGTTCCTGGACGGCAAGCTGATCCGGGTCCTGATGACTCCGGCGAAGGTCGGCGGCCGGGCCGGCATGAAGTTCCTGAACGCCGGGATGTCGCTGATGACGGGCGTGCTCGGAAAGCTGCTCGGCGGTCAACTCCTGCGCGACGTGCAGACGTTCGTGGCGGCGATGGACACGATGTTCGGCGGGTTCCGCACCCGCGCCGACGCGACGTACAAGCTGCTCCAGGCCCCCGGTACGGCGTTCCTGGTGGTGGCGGCTCCGGAGCGGGACGCGCTGCGCGAGGCGGCGTACTTCGTGGAGCGCCTCGCCGCGGAGGACATGCCGCTGGCCGGCCTCGTACTGAACCGGGTGCACGGCAGTGGTGCCGCGCAGCTGTCGGCCGAGCGGGCGCTGGCGGCCGCAGAAAATCTTGACGAGCGCGGCATTGTGGATCAGGGGGACGGGAATGTAGAGCTGCGTACCGCTCCCGAAGCAGGCTCCCCCGCCCCAGCAAGGGACACGACCGACGAGCACGCCCAGACGCCGGACAAAACCCCACATAGCGCACCTGTGCACGCACACGAGCCCAACTCGCCTGCCACAGGCACGCCTGCCACCGCGACCACAGACCGCGCCACGACAGACCGCTCGGCCGCCACAGACCACACAGCGACAGACCAACTCACAGCAGGCCTACTGCGATTGCACGCGGAACGCATGCAGTTGCTGGCACGCGAACAGCGCACACGCGACCGCTTCGCCGCGCTCCACCCGGAGGTGGCGGTCACCGAGGTCGGCGCCCTGCCCGGCGATGTGCACGACCTGGCAGGCCTGAGGAGCATCGGGGACCGGCTCGCGGCCGGCACGAACCCGTACCCGACCGGAGCTGCGTGAGCCGTACGGACACCCCCTGAGGCGCGGGCCACACCACACGGCTCGCACCCCTCGGACACCCTTGAATACCCTTCGGACGCCCTCGAACACCCCTCGGACGCCTTGAGGGAGCTCAACCAGCTCGGCTCCCTCACCCCACGGCGGCGTACCTCTCGTACGTCTCGTCGTCATCGATGTCCACGGGCAGCAGGCCCGCTCCGCGCTCGTACTCCGTACGAGCCGTCTCGAGCAGTCGGCGCCACGAGGTGACGGTGGGGCGCCTGCGCAGCAGCGCACGGCGTTCCCGCTCGGTCATGCCACCCCACACGCCGAACTCGACGCGGTTGTCCAGCGCGTCGGCCAGGCACTCGGTCCGCACCGGACATCCGGTGCACACCGCCTTCGCCCGGTTCTGCGCTGCTCCTTGAACGAACAGTTCATCTGGATCGGTAGTGCGGCAGGCCGCCTGCGCACTCCAGTCGGTTACCCAGCCCATACCGGCGCCGTCCTCTCCCGAATCGAGGCTCCCCCACGGCGGCAGCGGCATATTCACCGCCGCCAGTTGAGGACGTTACGGAAGGTGGGCACAGCGCAACACCCCCTTCGGGCCCAATCTTGAATGGCCCGAACGGACTATGCGTAAGCGGCAGATCACCCGACGGAGTGAGCCGAGGGCATGTGCGACCAACCCGGCAAACCGGGGCATTTCAGTTGAGTCACAGCGGACACCGGGTGACACTCAAGGCGGTTTCGGACACGCCCTCACCAACCACGGAACGACCGCGGCGGAGTGGTGAGATGACTACCGGAACGATTCGGGTTCGCCGGACGTCTTGATACGTGACCGCACTGCTGTGACAGTTGAGTGCAGCTTAGGCCAAGGCATATACGCCTGTCCGGAGAATCAGAACGTAGGCTGCCCTCATGGGAAAGAAGCGCTCGGGCGGTGGACTGTCACCGACTCAGCAGGCCGCCAAGTTCCTTGGTGTCAGTGTCCTCGCGGGAGCCGTCCTCGCCGGAATCGCGCTGCCCGCAGCGGGTGCGCTCGGCCTCGCGGCGAAGGGCTCGGTCGAGGGGTTCGACGAGATCCCGGCCAATCTCAAGCAGCCGCCACTCAGTCAGCGCACCACGATCCTGGACAACAAGGGCAGCACGATCGCGACGGTCTACTCGCGCGACCGCACCGTGGTGCCCCTCAAGAGCATCTCGCCGTACATGCAGAAGGCGCTCGTCGCGATCGAGGACTCGCGCTTCTACGAGCACGGCGCCATCGACATGAAGGGCATCCTGCGCGCGATCAACGAGAACGCGCAGAGCGGGGGCGTCGCGCAGGGCGCGTCCACCCTCACCCAGCAGTACGTGAAGAACGTCTTCATGGAGGAGGCCGGCGACGACCCGACGAAGCTCGCCCAGGCCACCCAGCAGACGATCGGCCGCAAGGTCCGCGAGCTGAAGTACGCGATCCAGCTCGAGGACAAGCTCGGCAAGAAGCGCATCCTCGCCAACTACCTGAACATCACGTACTTCGGTGAGCAGGCGTACGGCGTCGAGGCCGCATCGCAGCGGTACTTCTCCAAGTCGGCCAAGGACCTGACGCTGGAGGAGTCCGCGATGCTGGCCGGCATCGTCCAGTCCCCGAGCCGCTACGACCCCGTCAACGACGAGGCGGAGGCGACCAAGCGACGGAACGTCGTGCTCCAGCGGATGGCCGAGACGCACGACATCTCCCAGGCCGAGGCGGACCGCGCGAAGGAGAAGCCGCTCGGCCTGAAGGTCAGCAAGCCGCAGAACGGCTGCATCACGGCGGTCAAGGGCGCGGGCTTCTTCTGCGACTACGTGCGCGAGGTGTTCCTCACCGACCCCGTCTTCGGCAAGACGAAGGAAGCGCGGGCGAAGCTCTGGAACCGGGGCGGTCTCCAGGTGCAGACCACCCTCGATCCGCAGACGCAGGAATCGGTGCAGACGTCGATAAAGGATCACGTCTACCAGACGGACAAGGTCGCGTCGGCGGCCACGTTCGTCGAGCCGGGCACCGGCAAGATCCTCGGCATGGGGCAGTCGAAGCCGTACGGCTTCGGCAAGAACGAGACGCAGATCAACTACTCGGTCGACCGCAAGATGAGCGGGTCCAACTACGGCTTCCCGACGGGTTCGACGTTCAAGCCGTTCCTCGCCGCGGCCGCCCTGGAGCACGGCACCCCGGTGACGAAGTCGTACCCGGCGCCGTACCGGATGCCGTATCCGAAGTCGGTCCAGACGTGCAGCGGCAAGCCGTGGGTGAACAGCGGCGGCTTCACCGTGGAGAACGAGAACGAGTCCGAGGTCGGTCCGTACGCACTAGAGGAGGCGATGGCCAAGTCCATCAACACCTACTTCGTGCAGATGATCGGCGACACGGGCATGTGCCCGGTGATGGACATGGCCGACAAGCTGGGCGTCGTCCAGGGCAACGGCGACAAGCTCCCCCAGGTCCCGGCCATCGTCCTCGGCTCCAAGGGCATCTCGCCGCTGACCATGGCGAGCGCGTACGCCGCCTTCGCCAACCGCGGCACGTACTGCACCCCGATCGCCATCGAGTCGATCACGGCCCCCGGCGGCAAGTCGCTGCCGGTGCCGAAGTCGTCGTGCTCGCGCGCGATGACCACGAAGACCGCCGACAGCATCAACACCCTGCTGAGCGGCGTGATCGACTCCGGTACGGGCCAGGAGGCCGGTCTGACCGACCGGGCGAACGCGGGCAAGACGGGTACCACCGACAGCCGTAAGAACGCCTGGTTCGTGGGGTACACGCCGAACCTGTCGGGCGCGGTCTGGGTCGGCAGCGCCGGGCAGGACGTCCCGATGACGAACATCGTCATCGGCGGCGTGTACCAGGCGAAGGTCTTCGGCGGCCAGGTCCCCGGGCCGATCTGGAAGGACGCCATGGTCGGCGCCCTCTCGGGCAAGCCGTCCCCCGACTTCAACCTGATCGACATCCCCGACCCCGAGACAGACCATGACCGGGACCATGGCAGGGACCACGGCAGGGACCGTGACAGGGGCGAGGACCCGGGCCAGGGCGGCTCGAAGCCGAGCAGCGGCGGAACCGGCAACACCCCGTGGCCTGGCCTCCCGACGGGCCTGCTGGGTGGCGGGAACGGACACGGGGGCGGGCGCCGCTGAGGCGGCCACCGCTCGGACCGGACGGTGACGGTACGCCGATGGGGCACCCCCTTTACTCGGGGGCGCCCCATCGGCGTATGTGTGGTGATGAGGGGTGAGGGCGAGACGCGTGGCTCAGCCCGACTCTCCCACCGGGCCGGCTGAGCCGGCCGGCCCGCTCAGCCGGCGAGCAGCTGCTTCACGACGGCGGCCACGCGCCCGCCCTCGGCGAGCCCCGCGACCTTCGGGTTCACGATCTTCATGACCTGGCCCATGGCACGCGGCCCCTCGGCGCCGGCCGCCTTCGCCTCCTCGACCGCCTGGGAGACGATCTGGTGCAGCTCGTCGTCGGAGAGCTGCTTCGGCAGGTACTCGGCGAGCACCACACCCTCCGCCTTCTCCCGCTCGGCCTGCTCGGCGCGGCCGCCCTGCGCGAACGCCTCGGCCGCCTCGCGGCGCTTCTTCGCCTCGCGGGTGATCACCTTCTGCACCTCGTCGTCGGACAGCTCGCGTGCCGTCTTGCCCGCGACCTCCTCCTTCGTGATGGCGGAGAGGGTGAGCCGGAGCGTCGAGGAGCGCAGCTCGTCACGCCCCCGGATCGCGGCGGTGAGGTCTTCCTGCAGCTTCGACTTGAGCGTGGTCATGCAGCGATTGTCGCAGGTATGCAATGCCCTACGCCCCTTGATTTCCGGGACCTGCCGGGTCTGACACGATGGGCGTATGCGCGCGCGATACGGGATTCCCCTGAAAGTGACAGCAGGCATCACGGCGGCGGGCGCCGCCGGACTGATCTACGCGGCGGGGTTCGAAACCCGCTCGTTCCGCCTCCGACGGGTCACGGTCCCCGTTCTGCCCGCGGGGATGCGCCCACTGCGCGTCCTCCAGGTGTCCGACATCCACATGGTCGGCGGCCAGCGCAAGAAGCAGCGCTGGCTGCGCTCCCTGGCCGGACTGCGCCCCGACTTCGTGATCAACACGGGCGACAACCTGTCCGACCCGGAGGGCGTGCCGGAGGTCCTGGACGCGCTGGGCCCCCTGATGGAGTTCCCGGGGGCGTACGTCTTCGGCTCGAACGACTACTACGGCCCCAAGCTCCGCAACCCCGCCCGCTACCTCGTCGAGAAGGCCCGCGGCGCCCACGGCCTCAACGGCAACGCCCCCGCGGTCGGCGCAATCCACAACCCGTGGGAGGACCTTCGGGACGGCTTCGACGGGGCGGGCTGGCTGAACCTGACGAACGCGCGGGGCGCCCTCAAGATCGAAGGCATGGAGATCGGGTTCACGGGCCTGGACGACCCGCACATCAAGCGCGACCGGTACGCGCGCGTGGCGGGCGGCCCGGAGGCGGGCGCCGACTTCTCGATGGGCATCGTGCACGCCCCGTACCTGCGGACCCTGGACGCGTTCACGGCGGACGGCTACCCGCTGGTGCTGGCCGGCCACACCCACGGCGGCCAGCTGTGCATCCCCTTCTACGGGGCGCTGGTCACCAACTGCGACCTGGACACGGACCGCGTGAAGGGCCTGTCGTCCCACGAGGCCGAAGGACGCCGCTCCTACCTGCACGTCTCGGCCGGCTGCGGCGCGAACCGCTACACCCCGGTCCGCTTCGCCTGCCCCCCGGAGGCGACCCTCCTGACGCTGACCCCCGGCTCCTGAGAAAACCGGATTTCGTCTCCGGCCGCCGGTCCGCTAAAGTAATCGATGTCGCCACGACCTGCAGAACTGCGGGCCGGTGGAGCAACGACATCGGGGTGTAGCGCAGCTTGGCAGCGCGCTTCGTTCGGGACGAAGAGGTCGTGGGTTCAAATCCCGCCACCCCGACAGCTGAAATAACAGATCAGGCCCGGTTTCCTTCCGAGGAAACCGGGCCTGATCTGTTGTCTGGGGACCTCTCGGGAGTGAGCGGGGAGTGGATCATGGAAATCCCGCTCCGTGGGGGTGCTTAGCCGAGTACGAGCCCCCGGACCATCCGACCCGCCGGTTGCTTATCAAGGGGTACTACTCCAAAGGGAGAGCGCTGGGGGGCGGGAGGTCAGCGTTCGAGCATCCGTGCCTGGGCCTCGGTGTGGGTGGCACCGGCGGCGGGAGGCAGGCTGCTGAGCTGGTCGAGCTGTTCGGCGGTCAGCGTGACGGCGTCGGCGGCGGTGTTCTCCTCGACGCGGCTGACCCGCTTGGTGCCGGGGATCGGGGCGATGTCGTCGCCCTGGGCGAGCAGCCAGGCCAGGGCCACCTGTGCGGGAGTGGCGCCGACCTGGGCGGCCAGGGCCTTGACCTCGTCGGCGAGTGCGAGGTTGCGCTGGAAGTTCTCGCCCGTGAAGCGCGGGTTGTCGCGCCGGGCGTCGCTCTCGTCGAACTGGTCGATGGAGCGGACGGTGCCCGTCAGGAAGCCGCGTCCCAGTGGGGAGAACGGCACCAGGCCTATGTTCAGCTCCCGCAGGACGGGCAGGACGCGGTCCTCGATGCCCCGGGTGAACAGGGAGTACTCCGACTGCACTGCGGTGACGGGCTGGACGGCGTGGGCGCGGCGGATCGTGTCCGGTCCTGCCTCCGAGAGTCCGAAGGCGCGCACCTTGCCCTCGGCGATCAGCTCGGCGACGGCTCCCGCGGTCTCCTCGATGGGGGTGTTCGGGTCCACCCGGTGCTGGTAGTACAGGTCGATGTGGTCGGTGCCCAGTCGCTTCAGGGAGCCCTCGACGGCCGTGCGGATGTTGGCCGGGCTGGAGTCCAGGTTCCAGGCGCCGTCACCGCCGTGGGAGATCAGGCCGAACTTCGTGGCCAGCACCACCTGGTCCCGGCGGCCCTTCAGCGCCGTTCCGAGCAGCTTCTCGTTGGTGTAGGGGCCGTAGATCTCGGCGGTGTCGATGAGCGTGACGCCCAGCTCCAGCGCACGGTGCACGGTCCTGATCGACTCCGCGTCGTCGCTGCCGGCGCCGGTGTAGCCATGGGACATGCCCATCGTACCCAGCCCGATCCGGGAAACCTCCAGGTCACGCAGCTTGATGTAGTGCATCTCGACCTCTTCACATCGTGGGGTCGCCCGACACCCTCAGCGTCGTGCGGGCCGCAGGTCGTGCCTGCGGCCCGCCGGCGTTATGGCGGTGGCCACAGGCGTCATGTGGTGTCTCGGCGTCATGTGGTGTCTCGGCGTCTTGCGGTGTCTCGGCGTCTTGCTCATTCAGCTTCACCCGGATTGCGCGGGTGTGGCAGGGCGAGTTCTTCGGGGGCAATGACAGGGCCCCCTCGCACCTGCCGACCAGATCGTGTGCAGGCGAGACCGGAGCCATGGCAACGGAGAGCGCGCACAGTGAAGGCGCCGAGCTGGGCCGCTACCTGCGCGCCCGCCGCACCCAGACCAGCCCCGAACAGGCCGGTCTCACCGTCGGCACCGGCATCCACCGCACCCCCGGCCTGCGCCGTGAGGAGCTGGCCACCCTCGCCGGCATCAGCATCGACTACTACGTACGGCTCGAACGCGGCAAGGAGACCCGCCCCAGCCCCGCCGTCCTCGACTCGCTCGCCCGCGCCCTGCAGATGGACGACCAGGAACACCAGCACCTGCGCGAGCTCGCCGCCCGCGCCGCCCGATACGCCCCCGAACCGCCGCCCGCGCCCAGCCGAACGGTGCGCCCCCACATCAAACTGCTGCTCGAGTCCCTGCGTCCGAATCCGGCGTACGTGATCAGCCGCAGCATGGACATGCTGGCCTGGAACCCCGGCGGCCTGGCCCTGTACGCGGGCCTGGACGGCTGGCCGGCCAAGCACCGCAACCTCGCGCGCTACCTGTTCCTGCATCCCGCGGCCCGCGACCTCTTCACCGACTGGGACCGGCAGATCACCGCCTGCGTCGCCCGCCTGCGCGCCATCGCCGGCACCGCCCCCGACGCACCCGACCTCACCCACCTCGTCGGCGAACTCCTCCTGAAGAGCCCCGACTTCGCGGGCCTGTGGGAACGCTACGAGGTGACCGGACGCAAGCCCGCGCAGAAGACCTTCCACCACCCGCAGGTCGGCACGCTCACCCTCACGTCCCAGTCCCTGCACGTGGAAGGCACGCCCGGTCAGCGCATCGGCGTCTACACCGCCGAACCCGGCAGCCCCGACCACGACGCGCTGCTCCTCCTCGACATGACCGCACCCCGGCCGGCGCCCACTTCCGCGCCGACCAGGTGAGGGCAGGAGTCACCAGGTGAGAGTCAGTGGTCACCAGGTGAGGGCCGGTGGTCAGTGGCTGCGGGTGCGGCCGGCGTTGTACTGCTCGTCGGTGACGTGCTCCAGCCAGGTGGTCTCGGGCCGGTCGTCGTCGGGGGCGGTGCCCTCCCACAGGGCGAGGTGCTGCATGAAGCGGTCCTCGGTGGCGCCGTGCCAGTGCTCCTCGCCGGGCGGGCAGGTGACCGTCTCGCCGGGCCGGGCCTCGTACACGGTGCCGTCGCGGGTGCCGATCAGGGCGGTACCGGCGATGACGTGGAGCGTCTGACCGACGGCGTGGAGGTGCCAGGCGGTGCGGGCGCCGGGGGCGAAGCGCACCATGTTGGCGCGGATACGGGAGGGTTCCTGGCCTGCGTGAATGACGTCGAACCAGACGTCTCCGTAGAACCAGTCCTGGGGTCCCTTGCCGGTGGCCTGGGGCTTGACGAATTCCATGCGGGCTCCTGCGAACGTAGGGGGGTGGGGGTGTGCTTCGGGGTCTCAGGCCGCGTCTTCGTGGGACAGGCCGGTGCCCAGGGCACGTGAGGCCCGGGCCTGGTCGGTGATCTCCTTGCCCTTGGCCTCGATGGCGGGCACGGCGTCGTCACCGGCGACGAACCGCAGCGGCGGCTCGTCCAGGTCGATGACCTTGAGCAGGGCGTCGGCGAGTTTGGCGGGGTCGCCGGCCTGCTGGCCGTTCATCGACTGCCACATCTTCTTGGTCTCGGCGGTGCGCTCCGCGTAGTCGTCGAGGGACAGCTCCGCCCAGGTGGTGGAGGAGTCCACGAGCAGCTCGGTGCGGAAGAAGCCGGGCTCGACGATCGTGGTGCGGATGCCGTACGGCTCGACGTCGTGGCGCAGGGATTCCATCCAGCCCTCGACGCCGAACTTGGCGGCGGCGTAGGCGACGCAGAATTCCTGGCCGATCACACCGGCCAGCGAGGAGATCGTGACGACATGGCCCGCGCGCTGGGCGCGCATGACGGGCAGGACGGCGCGGGTGACGTTCATCGGCCCGAACAGGTTCGTCTCCATCTGCGCGCGCATCTGGGCGTCGGAGATCTCTTCGAAGTACCCGGCCTGGAAGGCGGCCGCGTTGTTGATCAGTACGTCGATCCGGCCGAACCGGTCGGTGGTCGCCTGAACCGCGGCGGCGGCTGCGTCCGGGCTGGTGATGTCCAGCGAGAGGGCCAGCAGGTTGTCCCGCTCGCCGCCGAGGGCGTCGAGGACCTTCTGCGGGTTACGGGCGGTGGCCACGACCTGGTGACCGGCGGCCAGGGCCTGGCGGGCGAGGTCGGTGCCCAGGCCGCGCCCGGCGCCGGTGATGAGGAAAACCTTGCTCATGAGGGGTGCTGCTTCCGTGTGTGCGGATGGGTGGGGGAGGTGTTCGGACGGCGTTGCGCAGCCGCTGCTGATATCGATGAAACCGCAGCTCAAAGCGGCCGGGGAGGGCCTGGGCCGCCAGGTACTGACAGGGCCCCCCACCCGTGCGCCGTCCGGCTTAGCCTGGAATGCGTGAGTACCGAGAGCGACATCCGCGCCTTCCTGGCCTCCCGCCGCGCCAAGATCACACCGCAGCAGGCCGGGCTGCCCGCGTACGGCGGCAACCGGCGCGTGCCGGGCCTGCGCCGCGAGGAAGTCGCCCTGCTCGCCGGTGTCAGCATCGACTACTACGTCCGTCTGGAGCGCGGCCACCTCGCCGGCGCCTCGGAGGAGGTCCTGGACTCCGTCGCGAACGCGCTGCAGCTCGACGACGCCGAACGCGCCCACCTCTACGACCTGGCCCGCGCCGCGGCCAAACGTCCCGCCCGCCGCGCCAAGCGCGCCCGCGGCCCCCTGCCGGACAGCGTGCTGCGCGTCCTGGACTCCATGACCGACGTACCGGCCTTCATCCGCAACGGCCGTCTCGACGTCCTCGCCGTGAACCGCCTCGGCCGCGCCCTGTACGCGCCACTGTTCACGGACGACGCCCCGCGCCCGGTCAATCTGGCCCGCTTCCAGTTCCTGAACCCGGCCGGCCCCGACTTCTACCCCGACTGGGATCAGTCCGTGAACACGACTGTCTCCCTGTTGCGCACCGAGGCCGGCCGGGCTCCCGGAGACAGCGACCTGACCGGCCTGATCGGCGAACTCGTCACCCTCAGCGACGAGTTCCGCACCGCCTGGGCCAAACACAACGTGCGTCTGCACCACACCGGCCGCAAATCCTTCCGCCACCCCGCCGTCGGCGAGATCACCCTCGACTTCGACGCCATGGAGCTGCCCGCCCAGCCCGGCCTCACCCTGACCGCCTACAGCGCCGCGCCCCACACCCCGGCACACGACGCACTCCGGATCCTCGCCACCTGGGCAGCCACCGAGGACGCATCCGCACCCACGGACCACACCCAGAGCCGCTGAACGCGCCTGAGCAGCCTGGGTGGCACCGCCTTCCCCTCCTCCCCACACGCGCTGTTCCCGGCCCCTGAGCAGGGCATGGCCCGTGCCCTGATACCGCCTGACAGCCGTCGGCGGCCGCTGTCAGCGCGCTGGCCGTGGGCTGTCAGCGAGGTGCGGAATCGTCCTGGTCATCGAGAACGACGAAGACCTGACGAGGAGTTGTTGAACATGGCGTACGCGATCCGGGCCGAGGGACTGGTCAAGAAGTACGGCGATTTCACCGCACTGGACGGCGTCGACCTGGAGGTGCCGGCCGGCAAGGTCGTCGGCGTCCTGGGGCCCAACGGCGCCGGGAAGACCACCACCGTGCGCATCCTGGCCACGCTGCTGCGGCCCGACGCCGGGCACGCCACCATCGGTGGGTACGACATCGCCGAGGACCCGGTCAGGGTGCGGCAACTGATCGGGCTGACCGGGCAGTTCGCCTCGGTGGACGAGACGCTGTCCGGCACCGAGAACCTGGTGCTCATCGCGCGGCTGCTCGGCCTGTCCCGGCGCGACGCGAAGGGGCGGGCCGCCGAGCTCCTGGAGAACTTCTCCCTCGCCGAGGCGGCCCGCAAGCCGATCTCCACCTTCTCCGGCGGTATGCGACGGCGTCTGGACCTGGCCGCCTCCCTGGTCGGCCGGCCCCAGGTGCTCTTCCTGGACGAGCCCACCACCGGCCTGGACCCGCACGCCCGGCAGGAAGTCTGGGATGTCGTACGGCAGTTGGTCGCGGACGGCTCCACGGTGCTGCTGACCACGCAGTACCTCGAAGAGGCCGACCAGCTCGCCGACTCCATCACCGTCTTCGACAAGGGCCGCAAGGTCGCCGAGGGCCGGCCCGGTGAGCTCAAGCGCCGCGTCGGCGGGCAGATCCTCCAGGTCCGGCCCACCGTGGCCGCCGATGTGCCGCAGGTGGCCGGGATGCTCGCCGAGCTGACCGGGCACGCCCCCGCCCAGGACTCCGGGGTGCTCACCGTGCCCGCTGACGACCCGCTGGTCGTCGCCGCGGTCGCCCGGCGCCTGGACGGCGCCGGCATCACCGCCGACGAGCTCGGCCTGCGGCTGCCCAGCCTGGACGAGGTCTTCCTCGCCCTGACCGGAAACGCGCCCGCCGCCGGTGACGACCAGCCCGTCACCGACGACCAGCCGCTCGCCGTCTGAGACCTCGGCCGTCCAGGGGCCGTCCAGGACCTCGGCCGTCTGAGACCTCGGCCCCCGAGCCACCACCCCGTTCCACCCGTCCTGCCGTCCTGCCGTCCTGCCCATTCCGTACGTTCCGCGCAGACTTTCCCGAGAGGACCCCGCCATGAGTACCCAGACCCTCAGCGCCCAGCCCCTCAGCGCCCCCGCCGAGCTCTCCGGCCGTATCGGTCTCGCGCAGACCGCCCGGCACAGCTTCGCCCTCGCGGGCCGCGGCGTCGCCAAGTTCATGAAGTCGCCGATGCAGCTGGTCGATGTGGTCCTCACCCCGATCATCAGCCTGCTGATGTTCATCTATCTGTTCGGGGACGCCATGTCCGGTGGCGACACCGACGGCTATCTGCGGCTCGTCACCCCCGGCGTCATGGTCATGGCCGTCTTCCAGGCCAGCATCGGCATCGGCGCCTCGCTCAGCGCGGACGCCAGTACCGGGATCTTCGACCGGTTCCGCAGCATGCCGATCGCGCGCTCCAGCCCCCTGATCGGTGCCGTCCTCGCCGACATCGTCCGCTACGTCATCTGCCTGGCGACCCTGGTCGTCCTCGCCCTGGTCATGGGCTACCGCATCGAGACCGGCCCGCTCGCCACACTCGGCGCGCTCGCCCTGCTCATCGGCTTCGCCCTCAGCTTCTCCTGGATCTCGGTGTACCTCGGCATGCTGATCAAGAACCCCGCCTCCGTGCAGGGCCTGATGACGATCCTGATCCTGCCGCTCACCTTCGCCAGCAACGTCTTCATCCCCCGGGACGGCATGGCCGGCTGGCTCCAGGCCTGGTCCGACGTCAACCCCGTCTCCCTGGTGGCCGAATCGGTCCGTGGTCTGCTCAACGGCGGCCCGGTCGCCGACTCGCTGACCGGCACCTTCGCCTGGATGGTCGGCGTGATCGTGGTCTTCTTCCCACTGGCCATGCGCGCCTACCGCAAGAACGCCGGCTGATCCATGGGGTGAGAAGCCGAGGAAAGGAAGCGACAAATCGAGCCGGGCGGGTCCGCACCCATGGTGCGGACC